>JAJYIT010000029.1 GCA_021789975.1 Bacteroidota bacterium | reverse complement strand
CGAATGAAACAAATTGCGACACTGCCCGCGGCCTGATTTCAGCACCCGACACGCCTGGAGGTAGAGCGCGGCCGCGAACCGGTGGCAGCATGGCAACGGAGCTATAGTCGGTTTGAAGTACCTGAACGCTCAGACTTTTTGAGAACACTCCCAATAACAAAGGGATGAACTGCCTCGTGAAAGTGGCAGTCGAGTTATATTCCGTGAGCGCGCCTTTGAAGGAGAGATCGAGGTATGATTGTCCGCTTGAAGTGATCGTGTCAACACCGATGGAGTCGGGCATCACTTCGATAGTCACTGAGTTTGGCCCTTCCGAAATAATCCTGACTCCCTGGCAAAAGGACATTGTAGTCAGCGACACTACGAGAAGGCCACTACACAGAATAATCTTCATGAGATCCCCCGGGAAATGCCCAGAACGAGAGGCGGGCTGATTGCTATTTTGATCGTCAATGGTTGTTTCAGTAATCCGTTTCAAACCGTTAACGAATTTCCTGCAGCTCTTCCCTTCTTGTTCAGAGGAAAATAGATTAGGCTGTTAAATGTGTCAAGGCAGATAAGGAATCTTAGAATACATGACCCACCGTTAGTTACTACCCGGAGTCAACGGAAGAATTCAATTTGTTTACGAATCTCAGAATACATGACCCACCGTTAGTTACTACCCGGAGTCAACGGAAGAATTCAATTTGTTTACGAATCTCAGAATACATGACCCACCGTTAGTTACTACCCGGAGTCAACGGAAGAATTCAATTTGTTTACGAATCTCAGAATACATGAGAGCCGGCGATAAAGACTCTGGACAAAGTGGTACGAACAATGCGATCTGGAGTGGCGTCCCCAAGGGGATTTGAACCCCTGTTACCGCCGTGAAAGGGCGATGTCCTAGGCCACTAGACGATGGGGACAACGAATTACGAAAGGCGGATTTCAAATTGCGAATTAGGAAACCCGCTCACGATTTCAATTCCTAACGAAAAATCGAATCAGTAATTATTTGCAAATAATTTAGGATATGGCAGATGAATTTACAAGGTGCGTGCGACCTCTGGGGTTTGCTTTGGTTAGGAAAATTTGCTAAAGTCATTAAGATCATTTAACTCAGCTTTGAACCCGGACGGGGTTCATCGTGAATATCTGCGCTATTAATCTAAGAGCGAGGCATTAGGGCACCCACGCATATGGACGGTAGCGGCTCTCTCAACGACCAGTTAGTGGATGTGGCGGGATTAAACATCACATGCGGCTATGACAGAAGAAAGCTGCATGTCGTAGAGTCAGTTTCATTCCAAATCCGCAGAGGTCAGATGTTGGCCCTCGTGGGAGAGAGCGGAAGCGGAAAAACCACCATCGGGTATGCAATCACCTGACTCTTTCATTCCCAATCGCAAATGATCGTTACCGGCAACGTAAGCTTTGAGGGGATTAACCTTCACGAGAGCAATCCTGAAAGTTTGAAGAAGATCAGAAGTTCCGAGATACGTTACATTTTTCAAGAACCGGCTCAATCGCTCAATCCTGTTGCCACCATCAGAAGCCAGTTTAGGAGAGCCACCGCTGTGCTTCCCGACAAACTGACAGAAGAAGGCAGCTTTGAGATACTGTATCAGGCAGGCATCCAGGATCCGGCGAGGGTTCTTAGAGCCTATCTCCATCAGTTGAGCGTCGGTACAATCCAGCGAGTTCTCATCGCTATGGCTCTTGCTACCAAACCGAAACTTCTGATAGCGGACGAGCCTACAAGTTCGGTTGACGCCTTGCTCCGACTCCAGATACTTGGGCTGCTCGACTCAGTCCGCAGGGAGAGCAGGATGGCTGTTTTGCTTATTACACATGATCTCGAAGTCGCAAGACGATATGCAGATAGAATAGCTGTGCTTTACGCCGGCAGAATTGCGGAAAGCTCCGACACGGAAGATTTCTTCTGCAATCCCAGGCACCCGTACTCGAAGCTTCTTATGAACTCACAGATTACCTTCGGCAAGAGACTGGAGGATATCCCTACGGTCAATGGCAGCACGCCCGGCATGGGCGAACCTCTGCCAGGCTGCAAGTTCGGCCCGCGATGCCACAAGCTCTGCGGTGATTGTCTCAAAAGCGAGCCGGAATTGATTGACGTCGGCCATGATCGGAAAGTCAGATGTCACTGCTGGAAGTGAGCAACCTGGGTGTCCGACTGGGTAAGGCCGGACTATCACCTGAAGGAGGTAGATCGAGAGAAGTGTTGAGAGATATTTCCTTCGCTCTGGTAAAGGGGGAGACTCTCGGTATAATTGGAGAGAGCGGAAGCGGGAAGACAACTCTCGTGCGCTGCATTGCCGGATTAGTTCGGCCGACGTCCGGCAGAATCGAGTTTATGGATTACAATCTCTTTCCTGCGTCGAGAAACCGAAGGAGAGTCAAGCCGAAAATCCAGCTCCTATTCCAGGATCACAGTGCTTCACTCGATCCGAGGATGATGATAGGTCAGTCCATGCTCTATTTAAGAGCAAAACAGTCTGAAAGTCAAGTGGAGATCACTCATCTGATTATGCCAATCCAGCTGCCCCGCCCCGAAGCATACTGATATCTTAAAGAGTTTTTCCCCTTCCTTGTGTCCCCGCTATCCGAATTTCACAAATCCCAGACCCAGCCTTGCAAAGTGGACAGAACCATGAATTGCAGAATAGGTTCCGCTACCGTCCTGCTCCACTATCCATTAAGCCGACTTCACTCAACAAAATTCGTCAACCGTACAGATCAAAGTGTAGCGCATCGCGTGCTCGTTATCGCCACAGGTACTTGTGAAGGAATGTATATATCCTTCGCCATGCTACCCTCGACTCAATCTCGCTGTACCCAGAGGTGTTGTTCGGGTTCATGAAAGCATGGTTGACATCGGGGTATTCGTAGAACTCGATCCTTTTCCCGGATGCTCTCATCGCACCAGCGAAAGTTTTTCCCATAGCTGGCGTATAAGTATTATCAAGACCGGCAAAATTACAGAGGACGGGACAGTGGATTGAAGCAACCCCTGCCGTAGTGGTATCCACATTCCCATAATCAATAACACATGCGGCTAGCCCGGGCAGATGAGTTGCGGCAATGAAAGAATAAGACCCTCCCATACACCATCCGATTACGCCAATTCTCGAAGCGTCCACA
This sequence comes from Bacteroidota bacterium, assembly GCA_021789975.1. GTDB lineage: Bacteria > Bacteroidota > Ignavibacteria > Kryptoniales > JAKASW01 > JAKASW01. The sequence continues at coordinate 50,807 of JAJYIT010000029.1, read as the reverse complement.
TTCTTCATGGTTCGAAGATACTCGAAAGCGGACTCCAGATCCGTAACAGCTCGCTCCCGCGGAACGGAAACCATCAATCGATAAGCCTGAGATGGATCAGATGCAAGCTTGCCCCGGTACAAGTCTATAGCAAGTGCAAGGTAACCCTTTCGTGCGAAATTCCTCGCGTCTTGTTTGATCCAGTCGGTCAGACCCCACCATTCATGTATCACGATCAGAGCAGGATGCTTACCAGTCGCCTCAGGTATTGCCATGTATGCGGAAACTGTATCCTGGCCACTCTGGTACCTGACCATCATCGTCTTGATCGCCGCTGCGTCGCTGACAACCGAAAATAACGACATCAGCGCGGAAAGGAAAAGGATCTTACTTATCGCAGAACTCATAGATATAATAAACACCCTTCAGCTATTGCTTATTATTCAGATGCAGACCGGCGATCTACCGGCCGGGATCCACGGCTAACGGGATATCACTCCAGTCCGACCAGTTTCGCCAGCGTCAAAAGCGGTGGATTGAAAAGGTACGTATCTTCCAGGCATACCGTAGGAATGACTCTTCGCCCGCCGCTGACACGGATAACGAATGCTTCTGCTTCCGGATCCTTGTCGATGTCGACCTCTTCATAGATGATTTGATGAGAGTCGAGAAATCTTTTTGCGTTCCTGCAATCAGGACACCAGGAGGTTGTATATATTCTCAGTCTATTAGGCAGGTTCTCTTTTATCAAATCACAATCCATAAAGACTAAGCGGCAACTTTCTCAAGAACTCTTGAAATCTTGCCGACGAGAACCGACTTCGGTACAGCCCCGACAATCTGTTCAGCTACCGCCCCTTTGTTGAATATCAACAATGTCGGTATGCTCATTATTCCAAAACCCATTGCGACGTCCTGATTCGCATCGACATCCAACTTCGCAACTTTCAACTTGCCGTCATACTCTTTCGCAAGTTCTTCGACAATCGGCGCAATCATCCTGCAAGGTGCACACCAGGATGCCCAGAAATCCACTAACACCGGAATATTACTGTTTACTACTTCGCTCTTGAAATTTTGAGAGTCTACTACGACAGGTTTCATCTTGTTTCTTCCCTTCGATGGTTCTAATTCTTAAGAAAGTAATTTAACGTTCTCTTTTCCGAATAGATTGAATAGTGCGTCCACAAATTCCCGACTCGGTTTTATTCCGTACAATCCGGATTTGTATATCCTTGGTTTCGAATCTCCATTTACAACGCTAAAAAATATCTGACAATTCCCGTGGGTGTAATTCCCCAGAATCTGTTTGAATGAGGAGAGAAGATCCTTCGAGCGCTCGCTGGAATCAAGGGACACGGCAATGCCCTTTGTCAGCCTTGCCGGTGCATCTGCAAGGGGGTATGCTTCACTCACTTTAATACGTACCGAATCACCGTTGGATTCTGCCTGTCCGGATACCAGGACTATCGAGTCGGGATATAAAACACTTTGAAATTTCGAATAGGCGTCACCGAAGAAAATCAATTCCCCCTTTCCCGTGAAGTCCTCCAACGTGACAAACGCCATAGTCTTTCCCCTTTTGTCAATCTTCCTGCGAACATCTACGACAATCCCGGCGGCACGAGCCGCTCCACCTTCTTCAATTGTGGTGACATCCCCAAGCCTGACAGTCGCAAACGAATTGAACTCGTGTTCATATTTAAGAAGAGGGTGACCCGATATGAACACGCCGAGAAGCTCTTTCTCGCGATTCAATTTTTCCCCTTGGCTCCATTCAGCCACCTCCGGGATAATCGGATAAGTCGCGAGCTTTTTCTGCTCATCATCGAGCGCATCAAACAGTGAGGACTGTGAGCTTAGCCGGCTGTCGTGCACGGACTGACCGAACTGGACGATGATTTCTGCAGATTCCAGCAGCTGCCTTCTGCCGTGACCCAACGATTCAAATGCACCTGCCTGTACAAGGCTTTCGAGGGCGCGTTTGTTGACACTTTTCACATCGACCCGCGAAACGAAGTCGAATATGTTTTCGAACTTTCCACTCTCGCCCCGCGCGCGAGTAATTTCTTCCGCCGCACCTGTCCCAACATTCTTAATCGCACTCAGCCCAAATCGCAAAGCTCCCTCCCTGACTGAAAATGTCGGCTCGCTTTCGTTAACATCCGGGCCCAGAACGGTGATCCCTTGTTTGCGGCATTCATCCAAAAGAAGAGTCATCTTGTTAAGGTCACCGATCTCGCTCGTAAGTGTAGCTGCCATGAATTCGGGTCCGTAATAAACCTTGAGGTATGCGGTTTGGTAAGCGAGAACTGAATACGCAACACTGTGAGATTTATTGAATCCGTAAGAAGCAAACTTTTCAATGAGGTCGAAAATGTCTGCGGCAATCTTCTTATCTATGGATTTCTTGGCGGCACCCTCCACGAAGAGTTTTTTCTGCTCCGCCATCAGTTCTTTGTCTTTTTTGCCCATTGCACGACGCATCATGTCCGCCTGGGCAAGAGTGAAGCCCGCTATCGCGCTGGCAATCTGCATCACCTGTTCCTGGTAGACCATCACGCCGTATGTCGGACGAAGGATCGGCTCCATATCGGGATGTAGGTACTCAATTGGCTTCTCACCTATCTTCCTCGCGATGAAATCATCGATCATTTCCATCGGGCCCGGACGGTAGAGTGCATTCATCGCAACGACATCGTCGATGGAAGTGGGTTTCAGCTTCTTCAGATACTCCTGCATCTTGGAGCTTTCAAATTGAAACACGGCTACGGTCTGACCGGCCGAAAAGAGATCAAACACTTTCGGATCATCGTAAGGGATCTCATCCAGATCGATCTCCCTGCCATGATTCTCCTTAATAAGACGCAGGGTTTCCTCGAGAACCGAAAGGGTCCGCAATCCCAGGAAGTCCATCTTGAGTAACCCGATTTCCTCAAGGCTCTTGTACTCATACTGTGTTATGACCTCGGTCGACGGTGTTTTGTATAGGGGCACATAATCTGTGATCTTCGCAGGGGCGATGACAACGCCGGCGGCATGTGTCCCGACATTACGGTTGGTTCCTTCAAGCACGAGGGAGTATTCTATGAGCTGTTTTATTTTGGGATCGACGCTGTCTCTAACCCACCTCAGCTCCGGAATGGTTTCGACCGCTTCTTTCAGTGGCGTTACACGACCGAGGATTACAGGAATCTGCTTGGTGATCGAATCAATCGTTGAGAGTGGGATTCCGAGTACTCTACCCACATCTTTCAGAACAGCTCGCGAGGAAAGAGTCCCGAATGTCACGATCTGGCAGACTGATTCCTCTCCATATTTGTTCTTAACATATTCGATGACTTTGTCGCGCTTGTTGTCGGCAAAGTCGATATCAATATCAGGCATCGAGACCCTATCGGGGTTTAGAAACCTTTCGAAAAGGAGGCCGTACTTGAGCGGGTCGACATTGGTGATGCCAAGTGAATAAGAAACAAGACTCCCGGCAGCACTTCCTCTTCCAGGTCCGACAGGGACCCCCATCTGCCGCGCGCTGTTGATGAAATCCTGTACAACAAGAAAATATCCTGCGAACCCCATCTTTTTTATTACGCGGATCTCATGCTCGAAACGAGTCTGTATTTCGGGGGTAACATCTTGATATCGCTTGTGCAACCCTTCTTCAGCAAGTTTCTCAAAATACTCCTCGGCGCTGGCAACACCTGAGTTCTCCGGGATCGGGAATCGGGGCATCAGATCCTGTTTGAGCTTCAACTCAAGATTGCATTTTTCAGCAATCTCGAGGGTATTCTCGATTGCTTCTCCTCCGAAATCATAATCTGCAAATGCCTCTTCCATCTCCTCGGCAGTCTTGAAATAAAACTCGGGTACCTTGTAGCGGAGTTCGGTGGGGTCCTTGGTGCCGTTACTTGACTGGGAGATATTCAACAAGATGTTGTGAGGGACAGCGTGCTCGCGGCTCAGGTAGTGTCCGTCATTGACAGCGACGAGCTTTGAGCCCAGTTCCGCGGCTATCCTCGGCATTCCCTGCAATACGCGCTTCTCTTCATCCAGACCGTGGCTGTGAACTTCCAGGTAATAGTCATCGCCGAAAAGGTCCTTATACATCCTGGCGGCCTTCCTCGCCGATTCAAAATCACCGTTGACCAGCGGTTCCGAAACAGGTCCGCTTAGACAGCCGCTCAGAATTATTAGACCTTCGTGGTACTGTCTCAGAAGGTCAAAGTCTATCCTCGGCTTGTAGTAATAACCCTCCAGATGCGCTATTGAAACGAGCTTCACAAGGTTCCTGTAGCCATCATAATTCTTTACGAGAACAGTGAGATGGTGATATCCGTTCTTTTCATTCCTCTTGCCCTTGGCGACATACATCTCGCAGCCCACGATGGGTTTTATCCCGGCTTTTCTGGCATGCTCGTAGAGTTCTATTGCACCGAAGACAACACCATGATCGGTCAGCGCCAGCGCAGGCATTTTCGATTCGATAGCCTTGGTAATCATCCCATCGATCGGAGTTGCACCATCTAAAAGGCTGTAGTGCGAGTGATTATGTAAGTGAACAAATTGCGGCATCGTCAATTCATCTGGACTGGGTATAGATTGAACCGGGTAACTGTATAATTGTCAAATAGAGTTCTATAGTATAGGTGAACATTATCCAGAGGACTGGTAATTTCTATTGTATGCCAACCGGCATCGACGGCCACCCAGGGGGCTGTGTAGTTCATTACACTGCCGTCAAATTTTATTTCAGGATACCAATTGCAGCCGTAGCAATTCAATGAGAACATAGGGGTGAACGAATAGTAAATATTCTTATCCTGGTACACCTCGAAAAACGGCATACCGTCTAGCGCCATGTGATTATCTCCCAGGTCAACTGAAACTGTGTCTCCACCTCTAAGGTATACTGGAACCCCGCGAACCCAGACTGTCGTGCCGATCAGGTCAATATAGTGCCATCCCGGGGCTATTCCATCCGCTAGATATTTCCAGATTCCAGGGGCCACTCCTACTCTGTTCGATCCGTTCAAGTCAAATTGAGTATGAATCCTGGTGTCAACGTCGAAAAGGGTTTCAGTGGTGTCGCCGGCGCTAAGCACGAAATTGTCCCCTACTCTGACGAGGTGTACGATTGCAGTCGGCTGCAGCACAGCACACGATGAAAATGAAAAAGCTATAAGAAGTGATGCTACTCTCAAAGAATCCCTCTGGCTATCGCCGGAACCACACACATGGACGAATTGTTCCCTCTCAAAAGAGTCGTCAAATTTCACTTGGATGGAAGGATTAGACTTAGGCGCGGAAATTTTTTGCCACGTCCCTAGGCAAAATTCAACGCAAGGAGTTTCGGATAAGTCATCTCCTCGATGGCGTACTTGACTCCCTCACGCCCGAATCCGGAATCCTTTATTCCGCCGTAAGGCATGTTGTCAATTCTGTAAGTTGGGTAGTCGTTGATTATCACGCCGCCCACCTGAAGCTCGTCGAAGGCACGCAAGATTCTCCTGGCGTCGTTTGTGAAGACTCCGGCCTGAAGTCCAAACCGTGCGTTGTTAACCTTGCCGAGCGCGTCTTCGAAATCAGCATAAGGCTCCAATATAGCAACGGGAGCAAACGCCTCCTCACAGCACAGATTAGCGTCAGACCTTACATTTTCCAGGACAGCCGGCTCGATCAAGTTGCCCGTTCTATTCCCGCCAGTGATTAAGTTCGCACCGGATTCTCTGGCTTCTTCGATCCACCTGAAAGCCCTATCTGCCTCGGCTGCATTGATCATTGGTCCGACAACGGTATCGCTCTCGAGCGGGTTGCCGACTATCAACTTTTTTGTTTCATCCACGAATGCGTCTCTGAAGTCGGAGTATATCTTGCTGTTCACATAAACCCTCTGGACTGAGATGCAAATCTGACCGGCATTCGAGAAGGCTCCGACTGCAAGCCTTTTCGCTACTGTCTCCAAATCGGCATCCTCCTCGACGATGACGGCGGCATTCCCGCCCAACTCCAGGATCACTTTCTTCCTGACGGCTTTTGACTTCAAGTACCAACCGACGCGCGGGCTGCCGGTAAAGCTCAGAATTTTCATTCGAGGATCGACGACAAGTTTTTCGGCGATCTCGTTGCTACATGATATGATATTTATCGCACCCTCCGGTACTCCCGAGTCGAGCATTAACTCGCCAAGAAGTACGGAGGTGATCGGAGTCTGGGGAGGCGCTTTGTGTACCACGCTGTTCCCTGCGGCCAAGGCAGGTGCCACTTTGTGAGCAACAAGATTCAGAGGAAAATTGAAAGGAGTTATGCTCGTGACCGGACCAATGGGGTACCTTCTGACAATTCCCCAGCGTTTTTCCGATCCGGCAGCTAAATCCAACGGCACCACTTCACCCGGAATCCTCTTCGCTTCTTCCGCTGCCATGCTGAACGTAAGCACTGCCCTGTCAACCTCACTGCGGGTGTATTGGATCGGCTTGCCGGATTCGAGTGTCATCATCCAGGCAATCTCTTCTTTGCGCCTCCGGATTGCAGATGCCGTCCTCTCTAAAATTTCGGCGCGTTTGTAGGAGGGAAGCTTTCTCATTTCATCAAACGATTTTTCAGCGCCTCCAATTGCAGCTTTTACTTCCGTCTCACCAGCCTGGTACACTTCGCCGACTACCGTCGAATCAAATGGATTCAAAACGGAAGAGACTTCCTTCGTCTCGATCCATTTCCCGCTTATCAGCAATTTGTGCTTCACGACTTTAGAAATCTCTTTACTTCTTCAACGGCGGCACCGATCCCGACCACTTTCCGCTCACCGCTTTTTCGAAACTTCAACTCGACGTTACCCTGTTTCAAATTTCGTTCGCCGATTATCACCTGGACCGGCATTCCGAGCAGGTCGGCATCCTTGAATTTGAAACCGGGGCTTACACCATGGCGGTCATCGTAGAGAGCCGGAATTCCTGCAGCGTTGAACTCTTCGTAAAGCTTGTCGGCAGTGGCGACGACCTCATTGCTGTCCATGTTTACAGATGTAACGTGTACCATGAACGGAGAAATCGAATTGTCCCAGATAATTCCGTTGTCGTCGTGGTTCTGTTCGATATGACAGGCGATAATGCGCTCGACGCCGATTCCATAACTTCCCATGACGATGGGCTTCTCGGTTCCATTTTCGTCGAGGTAGTTAGCGTTGAGTGACACGGAGTATTTTGTACCGAGTTTGAAAATGTGTCCGATTTCTATGGCATTTACGACGCGGAGATCCTTACCACAACTCGGACACGGTTCACCTGCTTCGATGCTACGCAAATCATAATAACCGTCGATCTTCACGTCCCGGCTGAAGTCTATGTGAGTTATGTGGTAATCGTCCTTATTAGCGCCGCTGATCAATTCGTTAGCATTCTCAAGCCTCTTGTCGGCGATTATTCTGAAGTCCTTCAAACCTATCGGGCCAATGGAACCGGCATTTGCTCCCGTATATTTCGAAAGCTCTTCCGGGGACATCGCAAAAGCGGTTTTACCGAGTGCCGTCGTCAGTTTTGCTTCGTTCAACTGATCGTTGCCGGACATCAGCACAAGCACCGGAGTAGTATCATCTTTGTAGACCAGAGATTTCGCTAGTCTCTCCGTCGATATATGAAGGAACTGAGCGAGTTGATCAATGGTCTTTATATTCGGTGTGTGAAGTTCTTCAGGCTTTTTCGAACCGTCGGTTCTTCCTACCGGCTTCGCAGCGCTCGTTGCAACTTCGAGATTGGCGGCGTAATCACAATTGTCGCAAACTGCACAAGTGTCCTCACCGTCTGGGGACTCGACCATGAATTCCTGTGATCCGGTTCCTCCCATGGCGCCGCTATACGCGCCTACGATAAAAAACTTGATGCCGCTTCTGCTGTAAATCTTCTTGTAAGCTTCTCTATGCGCCCCGTAGCTCTTATCAAGCTCGGTGAAATCCCTGTCAAAAGTATAAGAATCCTTCATGAAGAATTGTCGACCCCTTATGACTCCTGACCTCGGTCTCGGTTCGTTCCGGAATTTCGTCTGAATCTGATACCAGATCTGGGGCAGGTCGCGATAAGACTTAATGTGATCCTTAGCGATCGTCGTGAAAATTTCCTCATGGGTCGGCGCAAGGACGAACGGTCGGTTCTTCAAATGGAATAAAGTATCCCCGAATGATTCCACTCTCCCGGTTTGCTCCCAGATCTCGACCGGATTGAGCGCGGGAAGCTGAAATTCCTGCGCACCAATCGCATCCATCTCCTCACGGATTATTTCCATCACTTTTTTCATCACGCGCCAGCCGATCGGGAGCCACGAATAAATCCCCGCGGCTAGCGGACGTATCATACCCGCTCTCACCATCAAGCGGTGGCTTGCCATCGTCGCGTCAGCAGGATTCTCCTTCAGGGTCGGTACAAAATAGGTACTCAATCGCATTCTACTCTAAGCTCCAAGCTCCAGATACCAAACTTCAAGTAAATTCCAAAAACAAAATTCATTAAGCTCAAACGCTGTCTTTTCCTTCTTCATGTTTGAATTTTTGCTTTTGTCTGGAACTTGAACCTTGGACTCTGGAACTCTTTTTAATTGGTGCCCCCGGCGTGACTCGAACACGCGACACAGAGTTTAGGAAACTCTTGCTCTATCCAACTGAGCTACGGGGGCGGAAGTACGATTACAATTTATTCGGTGGACGGAAGATTTACAATTGAGGAAGTGGGTAAAGAGTTCTCCGATCATACTCAAGCGCTCGTTCTACATACGCTCTCTGAATAACGATGAGGTTTCAGCGGATAATCGACTACGGGCGATCGCGGAAAGCAAAATCTGAAATTTCTCTTTGCAAGCCTTCGGCGTGACTCTCCGCCAAGGGCGGATTCCCCCGTGAACCGTTCCGGTTCATAAGGGAGAACACACGACACAGAGTTTAGGAAACTCTTGCTCTATCCAACTGAGCTACGGGTGCGGAAGTACGATTACGCCTCACTCGACGGGTGAATGATCCGCAATTGATCAACTCCTTGTTTCTTCTTGTGCTCGCCGATAAATTGTTGTGTCAATTCTACCACAATGTCAGACGGGCAAATCATGAGCTACAAAAGATTGAACGGTTATATCGCCGCGGCGATTTTTCTCCTCACTTTCATAATATATGCGCTAACGACCCAGTCATCGGTGGCATTCTGGGATGCCGGTGAACTCGCTGCCACGGCAGTTGCGCTTGAAGTTCCGCATCCGCCTGGACCGCCGCTCTTTCTAATCCTCGGCCGTCTTGCAATGATTGCACCCTTGTTCTCAGACCCGGGCTTTCAAATAAACCTTCTCTCCGGTCTCTGCAGTGCTCTCACGATTACGTTCATGTATCTGATCGGTGTCAGGATCATTTCGAGGTGGCGTGGGTTACCTCAAGACTCGGTCAATGCCATGGTTGTATTTGCCTCGTCCGCCATCGGCGCACTCACCTTTTCGGTCACCGACACTTTCTGGTTTAACGCGGTCGAATCTGAAGTATTTGCCATGAGCATGTTTTTTGTCTCATGCGTCGTATGGCTTGCAATGGTCTGGTACGAAAAAGCCGATGAGCCCGGCAGCGAAAGATACCTGTTGTTGATCGCATACCTGATGGGACTTTCAATCGGGGTGCACCAACTGAGCCTCCTTGCATACTTCACCGTTGCCCTCCTTGTTTATTTCAGGTATTATGAATTCCAGACGAAGCGGTTCATTTACTTTATCATCATCACGTTGGCGTCGTTCGCCATCATCTTCCCGGTCATCGTGGAATGGCTACCTAACCTTCTCAACGGGACTTTATCTGCTGGGCCGATTCACGTCAGCAACAGCGGTTTCCTCAAGGTGGTAGTATTTGCCGTACTTGCTGCAGCAATATATGGAGTGTACAAGTCCCAGAAAGAAAATCGGAAGATTCTCAGCATGTCGCTGACGGCAGCGCTGCTTATCATTGTCGGCTATTCCACATACACACTCATAATACTCCGTGCAAACTCCCATCCTCCGATAAACGAAAACAATCCGGGAACGTTGCCAGGTCTCGTCGGGTATCTTAACCGCTCTCAATATGGTCAGCAGCCTCCTCTCACAAAGAGGAGATGGGACACCGCCGATCCGGTCCACATTAGGAATTATCAAAAGTATTCTTCTGATTGGGATTTCTTTTGGAATTATCAATTGAACAGGATGTTTCTTCGATACCTTGGATTCAATTTCATCGGGCGGTCTGGAGATATTCAGGACGCGCCAGTCGCATTTACAGACGCTCCACCGAACTGGTTCGACGACAATCGAGGTTATCCAGCACGCTATTTCGGAATCCCGTTCATCCTTGCACTTTTTGGACTGTGGCACCATTTCAAGAAAGACTGGAAGTTCGGGCTGGCATTCTTAACGCTCTTCGTTATGATGGGATTTGCGCTCGTTATGTATTTCAACATGTTCGAGCCTCAGCCGCGAGAAAGAGACTATTTTTTCGTGGGCGCATTTTTCGGATTTGCATTATGGATAGGGATAGGTGTGTCGGGGCTTATCAGTATTTTTGTTGAGCGAGCCAAACAACCGCGAACAAAGATGCTCATTGCGGCGGGCCTCGGATTTCTCTTCTTTCTGATATCTCCGTTCAATATGTTCGCCGAAAATCGGCTGACGCATGACAGAAGAGGCAATTATATCCCATGGGATTATTCCTACAATATCCTTCAGTCATGCAAAAAGAACGCAATACTGTTCACGAACGGAGACAACGACACATTCCCGCTGTGGTACTTACAAGAAGTCGCCGGTGTCCGAACCGACATCCGCATAGTCAATCTCAGTCTTGTAAATACAGACTGGTACATCCTCCAGCTAAAAAACGAGACCCCTCATGGGGCTGCCACAGTACCGATTAGTTATTCCAACGAAGAGATAACGAGAATAATGCCAATCCAGTGGAGGCAGACCACGGCGAGACTTCCCGTCAGCAAAGAAGTCTATAAACATTACGGAGTGACCGACTCTTCGATAACAAACAGAGGGTTTATTGAATATACGATCAACCCGACCGTATCCTTCCAGGACGTTCAGGCAATAAGGGTGCAGGATCTCATGATAAAGAATATATTAGAAACCAACGATTGGCGCCGTCCCGTCTATTTCTCAGTAACCGTCGCGCCGAGTAACTTCATAGGTTTGGATTCTTACCTTCAAATGCAAGGGATGGCCCTCGAAGTCATGCCTTACTTTCAGAGAGACGAACATGGTCAGTATCCAATAAATGCCGACATCATGCGCAAGTGCTTGATGGACTCGCCGAAGGATTACTACCGAAACCAAAGGTACGGGTTCAGATTTACCAACATGAACGATGCCGACCTATATTTCGACGACAACGCACGGAACCTGACGCTCAATTACCGGAATCCATTCATGCGACTGGCGTCATATTATCTGCAAAACGATAGGAACTCCGATGCCGTTGCCATAATGGACTCCATGGAATCGAAAGTGCCGATCGCCGCCGTGCCGATGGATTACCGGATTATTTGGGATGTAGCAAGGATGTACATGGCCGCAGGGGCAGAGGGCAAGTTCAGGAAGTACGCCGACGTGATCGAGAAGGAATCAGAGGCAGCAATTGAGAGAGACCCGATAGACGTTCGCTCGCCTTACAATCCATACAGGGTACTGCTTGATCTATACTCCGTCGAAAACGATTACGGCAAACAAATAGACTTACTTACGAAGTTGATGACGATGTTCCCGAACGAAAAGAGCATCGAGATGAGAATCTCTCAGCTCCGGGAATTACAGAAAGCTCAGGCGTCTGCCCAAACCGATTCGACAAAAAAGTAGATCGACGCAGAACATTGTGTCCAAAGTCGAAACGCCAATTGGCGCCACAATAGGGGCCACAGAGAGCTATTGGAGCTGTCTGATCAGCGTCAAATTCCGGGATATGGATAGGAGGATAATTTGACCAGGACTATTATTGCAAGCTCACATGAGAGATGGAAGAGCGGTACTGGCTCACTTTGAAGCATTCCGTCATGTTGAACTCGGTTCAACATCTGGTTTTAGACCCCGAAACAAGCCTGACCTGGAGCGTATCAGTCCAGGGTTCGGGGTGACGTGTGAATTGAAATTGAGCCACTACCGGAAGAGCAGGTTTGATAAGTCAGTTTTCTTATATTATGGACATGAAAACAACAGAACGAACAGCGGTACCTGCACATAGAGAGTCTACAAAATCCCACTGGGACAACTTCTGGTCTGAGAAGAAGGCGGTTCACGAGGTATACTCCAACGAAGACCGAGTACTTCGGAATGTCTCTAAACTCATGGACCTTCGGAATAAGAAAGTTCTCGAAGTAGGCGCCGGGACCGGACGAGACAGTTTCGGGATGGTGGCGCTCGGAGCGTCCGTTTTCATGCTCGACTATTCGATGAACTCACTCCATATCATAAAGAATCTCGCGGTCGAAGAAAAAGTTGAAGTAAGCCCAGTCGGAGGGAACGCGTTCGCGCTGCCCTTCCCCGACGGTTCGTTTGACCTCGTCTTCCATCAGGGACTCCTCGAACATTTCCGTGAGAATCAAGCATCCGAACTTCTCCGCGAGAATATTAGAATATTAAGGAGCGGCGGATTGCTTCTGGTCGACGTTCCTCAAAGATACCACATCTATACTGTCATGAAACACATTTTGATCGCCATGGATAAATGGTTCGCCGGATGGGAGCGTGAGTTTTCTGCCGGGGAGTTACAAGCTCTGCTCAGATCTCTTGGGGTTCAGCCCATTTACAGCTACGGGGAATGGATGTACCCGAGTTTGTTTTACCGCGTCACACGCGAGGCATTCAGGAGAGTCGGGGTAAAGCTTCCACTGACTCCTCAATTTGTCAAGCCACTGTCCAACCTGCGGAAAAAAATAAGAGAAGCACTTCGGGAAACTCCGATAGCCCTTCACACCTCAATATCATGCGGTGTTGTTTGCAGGAAACCGTAGAGGATTTTCGTATTTCTGCACCAATCACGCATCAGCCTTCTGCTAAGACCGGCGGATCGCGAGTCTGAGATAGGGTCAATCAGACCATGAAGATCCTTGTGATGGCCCTCCCAGGCATAGGCGATGCACTTATGTGCACTCCCGCTATTGAGCTCGCGAAGAAGTTCCGCCCCGATATCTCTATTGATGTCCTGACGATGTATAAAGGTGCGGAGGAAATTTTCAAAAGGATGGAGGAAGTCGAGCAAACTTATTGTTTCGATTTCATGAAAGAAGGATTCTTTCGGTCTCTCAGGTTCATAAATTCTATACGTGGGAAATACGATGCGACGGTCAACATTTATCCGACTAACCGCAAAGAATACAACGTTATCAGTCGCCTCATCCGCGCCAAGAAAAGAGGCGGCGTCAAGTACGGTCATCTCGACTTCAAGGAGTTGGGATTTCTCAACAATATTCGGGTCGAGGAAGATCCTTCCCTTCACAACGTCGTAGAAAACATTCGCCTCTTTTCGGAAATCCTTGGAATTGAGCTCACAGGATCGCCAGGTTTGCGGTTTGCCGTTTCTAATGAAGAAAGAGAGTATGCTGACAAGTTCCTTCATCGTCATGGCATCAATTTGACGCGGCCGATAGTCGGCTTCCATGCGGGGGGATCGACACTGAAGGACCACATTAATAAGCGATGGCAGCCTGAGAAATTCGCCGGCCTGGGGTCGCGCCTGAGCCGCGAGAACGGGGCAAGTATTCTTGTTTTCGGTGGAAATGACGAGAGGCAGCTCAAAGACGACATCGTGGCAAGGATTAAGTCCCAGGGGGTTGTCAGCGTGGACACGAACTCACTCGGCGAGACCGCCGGGCTGATTGAGAAGTGTGACGTCTTTGTTTCTAACGATTCGAGCATGCTCCATTTCGCAGCGGCTATGGAAAGGAAGTCGGTACTTGTAGCTGGCCCTATCAACACGGCGCACTCCGGCCCCTGGCAAACGACTTACCGAGTCGCGTCGCTCTATCTCGAATGTTCACCTTGTTTCTATTACTCGCCTCGTCCGCTGACATGCTCGCGCAGCGATATGAAGTTCAAGTGTTTAAAGGAGCTTGGCGTCGAGACGGTTTATGAAAAGGTATTGGAACTCCTGAGCAGTCGGCGCCCCGGCTAGCTTATGTCCTTCCTAAGGGGTTTGAAGAACAACATGTACCCTCCGTTGATTCTCATAGCGCAACGTTTCAAATTTGATTGATGAAAGACAAAGCCGATTCAGGCGGAAGAAACGAAGCGGAAAGGCCCGTTGTGTATTCGATCCTCCTCAACGGTATAATCACAGTTGTCGAATTGTTAGGAGGTGTCTTCTCAAACAGCCTTGCTCTTGTCTCGGATGCGATGCATAACTTCAGCGACTTTGTCGCGCTTATTGTCACACTGGTGGCGATGAGGATGATGAGATGGGATGGGAACACGCGAAAATCATACGGCTATTTCCGCGTAGAGATACTTGCAGCATTCATCAACTCTGTGCTCCTGGTGATGATCGGCGTCTACATTATCTATGAGGCGATCGGAAGATTCTACCATCCGGTTGTCATTAACCCGCGGCTTATGCTCATCGTAGCCGTTGTGGGGTTTGCTGCCAACTTAGCCTCGGTCTTATTGCTTAAGAAGCACAGGGAGCAAAATCTAAACGTCAAGAGTGCATTCCTCCACCTGCTTACCGACACATTAGAATCCGGTGCAGTTATACTGACCGCCCTCATCATCACTTTCTACCGTTTCGAGGCATTTGATCTGATTGTATCCATTGCTATCGGAGTCTTTATCATAAAAAGTTCGTGGGATCTTCTAATCGAATCTGTAAACATTCTTACTGAAGGATCTCCGCGCGGGATAGACTTGAATGAGGTTGCCGATTTTATAAGGGCATTCCCCGGAGTGAAGGGCGTTCATCACCTACACGTCTGGTCACTCTCGTCCAATTTCCGGGCTCTCTCGGCCCACATCGTGGTCGAAGACATGAAGATCAGCAAGACAACAGGGATAACCGACGTGCTGGAGGACCGGCTTGCAGACCGATTCAGCATCGACCATCCGACGTTCCAACTCGAAGCGGATGCATGCGAGGAAGAATTAATCTCCCAGTACCGGGACAGGAACGGATTGAAACGGTCGACAGGTGATGGACAAGGAAACGATGGGACAAGACACACGCGCCATTGAAAAGGATCTCAAGCATCAGATTTCAGGCGATGTTTTGTTTGACGACATATCGCGGGTACTCTTCAGCACTGACGCAAGTATCTATCAAATCAGACCTCTCGGAGTCGTAGTACCTAAGACTGTCGACGATGTCGTAAGTACGGTACTTTATTGTCGAGATCACAACATTCCAATTACCAGCCGCGGAGCAGGAACAAGTCTCGCCGGACAATCCATCGGAGAGGGGATAATCCTGGTCTTCAACAAATATCTACGGAACATCCTTGAGGTAAACGGCGAGGAACGTTACGCAAGAGTCCAACCCGGGGTGGTGCTCGACCAGCTCAACAGGTCCCTTCGCGGTTCAATCCAACGCTCCACCAATCCATTAATCCCGCTTTCGGACTTGAATGGCCTGATGTTCGCCCCCGACCCGTCCACCGGTAAGCAGTGTGCCATAGGAGGCATGATCGGCACTAACGCGGCGGGACCTCATACGGTTAAGTACGGCGCAACCAAGGACAGCATCATCGACCTGACGGTGGTAACGGCCGATGGCGAGTTAAGAAAGTTCTCGAAAGACTCACCGGACCGCGATTTTTCTGAAAAAATATCCGGCTTGTTGCTTCCGAACCGAGAACTGATCAATAAGAAATTTCCGAGGACAACAAAGAACTCTTCGGGATATAATCTGAAAGAGACGATAGGCTCAAGAAGCCCGGACCTCACGAAGCTTTTCACCGGCAGCGAAGGAACTCTCGGTGTCGTCGTAGAGGCAAAGTTAGAATTGAAGCCGGTTCCGATTGCGCGAAAGAATCTGATCGCATATTTCAGATCTTACGAAGACTGCGCGGTTGCGGCCGTAGAGTCTCTGGGTTTTGGTCCCGCTGCAGTAGAGATGCTCGACAAAACATTTTCAAACGCTGCGCTTGGGATTGACCGGACTATCGATGAAGTTCTGAAACGAAAGTTTGTCTCCATTCTCATTTTCGAATTCGCAGAAGACAATGACGCAGCCGCGGACAGTAAAGTGTTGAAGTTAGCCGAGCGCCTCAAGGCACTCTCTTTGTCAAGCGACCAGATACTACCGAGAGATAATGCCGAGGTAGCGAAACTCTGGCGGGTTCGGAAAGAAGCGTCGGCGCTGTTCTACAAAATCGAGAAACCCGGAAAGAAGACCTCGTTTGTCGAAGACGTTGCGGTACCTGTTGACATGCTGCCGTCATATCTGAGTTCAGCTCAAGACATTTTCAAACATCACGACTTGCAGTATGCGATCTACGGACATGCCGGCAACGGGAACATTCACACAATATTACTGACGGACCAGAAAAGCAGAGACTACCTTGCGAAGTTCGATCCGGTCGCAAACGAGATATATGATCTCACCGTGAGGCTGGGAGGCACATTGAGCGGTGAACATGGAGACGGACTTCTGCGCACGCCGTATTTGTCAAGATCATATGGACCCGAGATCTATTCCCTCTTCAAAAAAGTCAAAGAGATATTCGATCCGACAGGAATAATGAACCCGGACAAGATCATCGGCGAGCAGGAGGAATCGATCGTGCACGATTTGAGGTACGGGGAGAAATACGGACGAGCAGTAACCGGAACATCGCTGGACCTTGACAAGATCGCTCATGAAATTGAAAAGTGTCACGGCTGCGGTGCCTGCCTTAGCTACTGCCCTACCGCGCTGGCAACTTTCGACGAGCGTGCAACACCGAGGGCAAAAGGCAATTTGCTCCGCGGCATAACCAGTGGCAAGCTGCCTGCCGAATATCTAAAGGCGTCCGAATTCAAAGATGTGCTCGACTATTGTTTTAACTGCAAACTGTGTCTGACGGAGTGCCCCACACAAATCGATATACCGGGTCTCGTCGTGGAAGCGAAGACCATATATTTCAGAAAGGTCGAAAAGACAGGACAGGATAAGTTCATCAACAGACTTCCCGAGTTATCCGCATCAGCTGCCGTCTTGCCCCGTGCGGCAAATCTCGTTAATGCAATCCCTTTTGTCCGGAATTCGCTTGAAAGGCTCGTCGGGATCGATAGCCGAAGAAAGATGCCTGCATTCCACAAGCCGCTTCACAAACGCGTCCGTTTGAATCGCTCGACTCCTGATGCCCAGAGAAGAGCTATATATTTCTCAGGATGTTTCGCGAACTTCAACGATGTGTCGGGAGAAGGCCTGGCCACTATCGAAGTCCTCCGACGTAACCGCGTGGAAGTTCGTACGCTCGACAGTCTCAGGTGCTGCGGCATAGCTAAGATTACGACAGGAAGCCGAAAGGAAGCGATACCCGATGCTTCCTGGAACGTGGAGCAGTTGTCAGAGTTCGTTGAGCAGGGATTCGACATCGTTTTCTCGGCACCGAGCTGCGCACTGGCGGTTAAGGAAGACTATCCACCATTAGTCGGCACCGATGCTGCACGAAAAGTCTCGGAACATATATTCGAACTCTCGGACTATCTGGTCCGACTTGAAGCTGATGGGAAACTGAATACCGACTTCGGTCCCGTCGAAAAGAAAGTTACGTATCACAATCCCTGTCACTCGATACCTCTCGGAGTCCGATCTCAACCCGTCGAGCTTATGAAGATGATCCCTGAACTCAAGGTGATAGAACTTGCAGAGGACACGTGCTGTGGTATGGCTGGAACATTCGGACTCAAGAAACAATTCTATGACCTTTCGATGAAAGCCGGCTTTAATCTCTTCACACAGATCAGAGAGTCGGACGTCGACTCTGTAATCACCACCTGCGGTACGTGCAACATGCAGATAGAACATGCAACAGGTTTGAGGGTGGAGCATCTCGCGGGGATTTTGTTAGAGAGCTACTTGAGCTATCGTCACGACCGGCCGAGCACAGCAGATACCATCCGCCGGGGTTCAGCCTCACCCACCGGCGATTCCAACACCTCGGACATGGTGATCGAATAGGAGTGGAGGAATCAGGTCTGTCCCCTCGTCTTGAGGGATTGTATTTAACCGGCAAAGACGGATTGAAAGCGCTGAGCCCACGAATGGTTTTCCTGATGGCATTTGCGTGTGCCGTCAGCGTTGCAAACCTGTACTGGGTGCAGCCGCTTCTGGATACGCTTGCAAAAGAGTTCGACGCGAGCACTACTACTGCGGGACTGTCCGTAACTTTTACTCAACTTGGCTATGTGTTGGGACTTATTTTCATAGTTCCGCTCGGCGACATTTTGGAGAGAAAGAGATTGATCGTCTCAATCTCGATCCTCACTTCACTTGCACTTGTCGTGGCTGCGTTTTCGCCGACAATTCATTTCTTTCTGGCTGCGTCCTTGTTGGTAGGTTCAGCTTCTGTCGTAGTACAAATTCTCGTACCGTTTGCGGCAACCCTCGCCGGCGACCATGAACGAGGAAAAGTAGTAGGTCAGGTGATGAGCGGGACGCTTCTCGGGATCCTATTTGCGCGAACGCTGTCCGGATTCATTTCCGATTTGGCCGGTTGGCGCGCTGTATTCGGTACCGCCGCGGTGCTGATGCTCGGCATCACCATATTGCTCGACAGAACACTCCCAAGGTACAAGCACAATTTGAGCCTGGCCTATCACAGACTCCTATTGTCCGTGCTGGATTTAGTCAAAGAGGAACGGTCTTTACGGATCAGATCGATTTATGGCGGATTGGTATTCGCTAACTTCGGGATATTCTGGACGAGCATGACTTTCCTCCTCGCAGGTCCCCCATTCCATTATTCCGATGCTTTGATAGGTTTGTTCGGTCTGATAGGTGCCGCGGGTGCTTTGAGTGCCAATATTGCAGGGAGGCTCGCGGACAAAGGGCTCACAAGCATCACGACTATTGTCTTCGTGCTTCTGAATCTCCTCGCTTTTCTTCTCATGTTGCCCGGTAGCAACGCTGTGTTCTACATAATCATCGGTGATTTGCTGCTGGATGCCGGCGTACAGGGTACTCATATAACCAACCAGAGTGTCATCTATCGCCTGAGCCCTGACGTGAGGAGCAGGATTACCACCGCGTATATGTCGGTTTATTTCATGGGTGGTACAATCGGCTCGGCACTCTCAGCCGCAATTTATCCGCTGGCTGGCTGGCGTGGCGTGTCTTTCCTTGGAATAGGCTTTTCTTTGTTGGCCGTCGGCATTTGGTTCTATGAGAAGTATGTACCAGACGGGGAAAACATCTCCTTTTCGTAACTCACCTACGGGCCACCTTTTTCGCAAGAGCACGGTATGAAGTTGCGCAAAGAAGTCCCTGTATTATCTCTACTCGGCCAGCGACAAATCACTTCGGACTAAATTCGCGATTCTCATCTCTGTTTTACTCAGGAGTGCGCCTAGTTGGATGGAAACTGGAATTGAACTGTACCACCATACTTTATAGCTCCGTTCGATTTCTGCGCATGACAACTGCATGACCGCGGGAAACATAAAGGGGTACACCACGAAGTCAAGTGGTACCTTTTTATCTGTAACTCACATTAGCGCGATCCTTCCCTCTTGCCCGATTGGGAAAACCGAACAATACCCGTCTTGACGAGGGTATGCGTTGATCGCGTGGAGTCCTCCTTGAGACGACAAGAGACATATCTGATTTCACAACCAAGTATGTTAAATTAATTACCGGAGGTTGAACGAACGGGAATGGCCGCAGAGATCTTGCTTGAAGTGAGGAATTTGGAAACCACGTTGGAGGGAGCTAAGATCCTACCCGATTTGAGCTTTGAGGTAAATGAAGGCGAATTCCTGACTATACTCGGTCCGAACGGATCCGGGAAGAGTGTGCTGCTGAGATCTTTATTGGGACTAATACCGCACAAGGGAACCGTATCATGGCACAAGAAGCCGAAGATCGGTTATCTCCCCCAGGGTTTAAACCAGATGGCGGTTCGCGATATGCCGCTGACAGTCGGAGATTTTTTTCGTTTGAAGAGAGTTGGGCACGATACTGTCATCGAGTATTTAGATTTGGTAGGTCTGGGCCCATCAACGTTGAAAAAGAATGCCGGGCATCTATCTGGTGGGGAATTTCAGCGTATGCTCATTGGATGGGTGCTGGTCTCGCGTCCCAACGTTCTGTTCCTCGACGAACCGACTACTGCGATTGATGCAGCAGGTGGCGAAACCGTTTACTCACTTTTGAGAGATTTCTGGGAAAAGCAGAACCTGACGATTCTCAATGTCACTCACGATCTGAGTATTGTATATGCAAATTCAACACATGTCTTATGCCTGTCCAGATTCGGGCACCGGTGTTACGGGGTGCCGAAAGAGATTCTGACTCCCGATATCTTGCGCGACGTTTACGGTTCTGAAATGAAATTCTATACACACTAAGAGAACGACCAACCATGGCATCACAACTGGTTCTGAGCCTCATAAGCGGAGTCTTTATATCGAGTTCTGCAGCCTACCTGGGAACACTTATGATCTCCAGAAAGATGGCTGTGGTTGCCGGGCCGCTGGGACATCTTGCGCTTCCGGGTGCAGCTTTGGCTTTGGTTTACGGATTCAGTATTTCACTGGGCGCGTTTCCTTTTGTGGTCCTGGGAATTCTGCTGATATGGCTCCTTGAGATAAGGACCAAACTCGCAATGGAAGCTTTGACCGCAATCGTTTTCGCGACAGGCGTTGCGACAGCGTTTTTGTTTCTTCCAATCGACAAGGCAGAAGCGGCATTGGTAGGAGATATCTCAACTGTCGGGTTTTACGAAACGCTAGCGTCCGTGATGCTGGGGACTGCGGTCGTAATTGCAATCAATCGAAGTTATTCGCAGATAATGCTCATCAGCATAAATGAAGATGTTGCGAAGACGGAAGGCATAAACGTCAGACTTTTCAACTTGATTTATCTTTCATCCATAGCAGTGATCGTGGCGCTGGGTGTTTATCTTGTCGGAGGATTGATGACGGCTGCGTTGGTGGCAATACCTGCCGCCGCCGCTAGAAACGTGAGCATAACACTTGCGCAGTTCGGAACCACTGCAGGAATTTTCGGTGCTGTTTCTGCAATCGCCGGAATAACGTGCGCGATGTATACTGGACTTCCTGCCGGACCACTTGTAATTCTCGCAAGCGCACTGATCTTCCTCATTACCGTTCCCTTCGCAAGAGTCTGACGAAACGGCGATTGCCAGATCTACTAATTTGGCTGCACCTGAACATCTCGCGCCACAACAATCAATCCGAGAATTCCAAGATCGCTGAAGAGAAGCGGTGCTAATATTGGAGCAAAGACCAAGATTCGTTCCATGCTGAATTGCCCTGTAACGCCAAGATCGCCTGAAAGATGGAAGGCGAATCCCAGAATCCCTACTGCAATCCCCGCGATCATCGTCCAGAAATAAGTTATCTCGTCACCGCCCGACCACTCGCGTCTGACTGCTAATGTAATCACTACCCCTGTCGCGAAAAGTCCGTAGACGATCGGGATCATTTTGTACAGTGTGTAACCGTATTGGCCGTGGTCAATTATGGAAGTCAATGCGCTGGCTGCAAATCCCAACCCAACGAGCCAAAGGAAATGTCTATCACGCGATATGGGGGCTTTGAAGGTACCGAGGCCCGGTACTTCGAGCAACCCCGGCTGACCTTCGACCTCCATTATTACCGCATAGAGTCCGACGAAAGAAATCCCGGCGAAGGCCAGTGGAGCAAGGACTGGCGAGGCAAACGTCAACCATATCCATGTGAGTTGTCCGAGTGGGTTTAGCGCCTGGTCGGCATGGAACGCAGTACCGAGTATTCCAACCGCTATGCCGATTACCATTAACAAGATATGGACAAACGATAGGAACCTGCTGGGTTTTGATCTAAGCGCGACAATGAAACTCGATAGAGCGCCGAGCGGCGCATAGAAAACCGGGATCCACTCATATGCCGGCACGAAATCATTCACGGCATGTCCAAGGACGACATCGATCCCTGTAAATGCAAAGTTCACTCCAACCAGCAACAGGAGAAGTCTGTTCTTCTCCATCGGGAGTTTCACTTTTGCAAGCCGGAAGACGCTTAGCTCATTCATCTTCCCGCTCCCGCTTTGTGATCTGCTCTCAAACGGGCAGCATCTTCTTTAACTCTCTGCAACTGTCTTAGCAGCGGATAGACACCATGCCATTGTACATAATCGGGTCCGCCCATATAAGCGGCGAACTTTGCTGTCCTTCCATAGTAATGCCAGAGATCGAATGCATCGTAGCTGATGGTGGTAGCAAATGGCTTTGATGTTATTATTCCGTCCTCTATTAAGCCGGAGATTATGTCCGACGCCTTCTGTACTTTTCGGTTTACGAAAGCTGTGACGCTGTCTGCACGCCTGTAGACCGAATCGATGAACGGCTGAGTATGACAATTGGAACAAATCGCTTGCATGTTCCTTCTGTTCTGTATAGCGTTAGGTCTATCTGTCGAGATTGCTGCGAAGAGGAATTTACTCAACCGGGTGCCGACCTCGTGAGTCGTTCCCTGGCCGCCGAAACCGCTCATGTGGCATGTGGCACAGGTCGGGGCAGGAAAGTCTCGGGTTGTCAATCTTCCCGGTACCTGGCTCCAATTCCACTTATCTCCTTCTGTCGCATAAATCACCCCGTGTGCAGACTCTCTGTAAATCTCGTCCTGCGGATGGTCAGGGCCAAGATGACACTGGCCGCAAACCTCCGGCTTACGGACTTGTGCAAGAGAAAATTCGTGTCGCAGGTGACACTTGCTGCAATTGCCGATACTCCCATCTTTGTTCGGCTCGCCGATCGAATGACAAACCTGACAAGCGGCCGGAGTCACGTTCGGGCCCTCCATCTCGAAAATGGCATTCCTCGTCGCAGTCGGGATGCCATTTGGCCCGCGAGTAAGTTCAGGGATACCTTCTGTTAGTTTCTTTTGAGCTGGTGTGAATTTGTCCCACCCTGTGAGAGCCAACCACGCGGGCCCGGCGTGACGGCTGTGTTCAAATTCGTTGGTTTCTCTGATGTGACACTTTCCACACTGTTGGGGAGTGGGCGAGGAAGTTATGAAGAATCCTTCGTGCTCGAATCCCATCGGGTTGTCTTTGTTCACAACATGGCAATCCTCGCACTTAACGCCGGATTTGGCCATCGTGCTAACCGCATATTGGTAGGCAACGTCTGGGGTGACCCGGGCATGACAGTAGCGCATTTGTCACCGCCGGTGTATGAAACCTTTTGAACCTTCGCAGTTTCACCACCTGTCGGAAGATTTGTGAAAAGGTACAGAGCTGCAATCACGATCACGACTACTGAGGCACCGACAATTACGGTTTGCGGAATCTCTCTGGTCATACTCCCCTCCTCTGTCATTGTTGTAAAACTACATTGGAACGGTACCTTACAATCCTGCGTTCGCTACGTTAATAAGAAAACGGAGAAAGTCCAAGCTCAGCAGAGCAACGTGCTTGATGATTTACTTCGTACACACTCGAGAAAAAGAGGGGAAGATTTTCCAAGAGTGCTCCTTCGGTCCGGAACTACTTGGACGACCGGGTAGTTAAGCTATAAGAAAGTAAAAAGTAACAAAGGAGGAAACATGAAAACGATAAAGTTAATCTCAGGGATGCTCATAGTCGCAGCGTTCCTGGCTGTCGGCTCGTTTCAGGGCAACGCATTCGGCAAGACAAAGCCCGCAAGCAAGACCGAAAGGGTTAATCTTGTAGTCTCAGGCATGTACTGCCCGTATTGCTCACAAGCACTGAAGACGAAGCTCAGTTCGCTCAAGGGAGTCGAAAATGTGTCGGCAAATTATAAGACCGGCTGCGCAAGTTTCGAATGCCCGTATTTGTCAAAACTCAACAAAGCCCAAATCAACAATGCCGTAAAGTCCGCGGGCTTTACTTTGAAAGAAGTGAAGTACGTAGAGAAACCCGCTCAGAAAACCGCCAAAGTCAAGACAAGCAGCTGGTGACTCTCGGCAGTAAAGAAATGTTCTCACCGTGGGAGGCTTTCTCCTCTCCACGGTGAGGCAAGTTCTTCTCTCCCGCTTCCTTCAATTAAGGTGTCGTGTTCCTCGTCGCTGTTGCCTGCCGGTAATCTCAGCTTAATCAGCCCCCTCCGGCACATCACAATCGATCAACCCCGTTTTAAAGTTGTGCATTCAGTCAGTGTGCCAGTTTGTAGGAGACTATGCCTTTCTTTATTGCACTCTTCGCATCGATCCTCGGTTTCCAGCCGAAGCTCGTGACATGTTTGCCTTCAAGCTCTTTGTATGTTTCGAAGAAGTGTTCCGCCTCCAGCAGGAAGTGCTTCTGTACGTGCTCGATGTCCTCCACACCGGTATATCGTGGATCGTTCAACGGGACTGAAAGGATTTTGCTGTCCGAGCCTTTCTCGTCGGTCATTACGAGAACTCCAATCGGTCTGGTCTGAACAAATAATCCGGTCTGCAACGGTTCTTCAGTCAGGACCAAAATATCAAGTGGATCACCGTCGTCCCACAGGGTACTTGGTATGAATCCGTAAGCTGTCGGATAATGAACTGC
Source organism: Bacteroidota bacterium (assembly GCA_021789975.1). Classification (GTDB taxonomy): domain Bacteria; phylum Bacteroidota; class Ignavibacteria; order Kryptoniales; family JAKASW01; genus JAKASW01. Next base: position 26,155 of record JAJYIT010000029.1, on the reverse strand, counting down.
TGAATAAAGGACTCTATCGACTTTAAATATCTGCATATTAACATCATATTCAATTTTAACGTGCGTACCCTTAGGAATTTCGATAACAGCGTTGACCTGTTCGGGCGCCATTTCGCCTATGGGTAGGTCCTTGAGATTTGGCATCACAATTACTCCGTTTGTTACTGAGAAAGGCTTTAGCTTGAAGATCGACCCGCCGCCCCACTATCTCATGAATTCAATGGTGTCGCCGGTCTTGATTCCGTAGCGGGTACAGAATCCCCCATTTACTTCAACGCAATACAACGCGGGCTTGTTGGAAGAGATATTCGACTCGTTAAGCGGCGCGGCGTTGCGGAAAATATCCACTATCCTACCCGACTCGTCGGCAAAGACCATATCAAGCGGTATGTAAGTGTTCTTCATCCAGAAATCCAAAACCTGTTGTTTGTCAAAGATGAACAGCATTCCCTCATCTTCCGGCATCGAGTAGCGCCACATCAATCCCTGTGCTCTCTCCTGGTCGTTATCGGCAATCTGAATCGTTATCATTTTCAGTGTCTTACCGGACCCCTTCTGTAGGAACAGAAGCTGACCCTCTGCTTTGAATGGAACACCGGCTTCTGTCTGGTTGCCGACCGCATCCTGGGCATATGCTTCGCCTCGCAGGGCGAACGCAAAAGGAAACACGATAATCACGATAACGACCTCTGTAAAATGTCTCTTGATCCTGAGCATTCTTTTCATCTTCGCACCTCGGCATTTGCCAGTACCGGTTCACCTTGGTTCATTCTCCTCGGCAGATAGATGAAACCGATCACACCTATTATCATGAGCGGTATCGACCAGAGCTGTGCCTCACTCAGGCCAAACAGGAGCCTGGGATTAAGACGAATAAACTCTACGAGGAATCTCTCGATCCCTTCAAGCACGAGATACAACATGAAAAGTCTTCCATCCGTCACCAGCTTCTTCCTGTATCGCCACAGGACATAGAAGATAAGAAGGCAGGCAAGAAACTCGTAGATTGGCGTCGGGTGGCAAAGTATGTTATTCGGCACAACACCTCCCGGATACCTGGCCTCTATTTTGGGCATGGCTCTGAATGCCTCAGCGGGTGGGTCGACTCCGCGCGCATAGTCTACACCCCAGGGCAATGTTGTGGGGATCCCATAATCACCGTCTCCTGAAAAATGACATGCGAGCCTTCCGACCCCATAGCCAAGTATCAAAGCAGGCGCTAGGGCATCCGCCACCGTCAGAAATTTGAAGCCTTTCCGCTTGATGCTCCACAATATTACGATCCCGGCAAGTACAAACCCGCCGTACCATGTTAGTCCTCCAGCCGAAAACGCCATCCCGATCGGGTCACGGAGAAAATCTTTCCAAGTCTCGATCAGCGAAAGTATTCTGGCACCGGCGAGACCAAAAACTACGGCATAGATCGTGACCTGGTTCGCAAAATCCGCACCCAGTCCCTTTCGCTTGAATTCCTTGACTAAGACATAGTTAGCCAGCAAGAAGGCGATCCCGACGGTGAGACCATAACTGTACACTTTGAGAGGGCCAATGGTCAAAAGAACTGGTACTACAGTATCACTTAAAATCCTACTTAGCATTCGTGGTGTCCGTATTATGATGTGACTTCAGGAGGAAACAATTTCTCATTTGAAAAGTTACAATTATCAACCTATACAAAACAACGAAGGAGATTAAAAGGCTCCAGAAATCTCATACTTTCAAGTAGAATTATTCCGGCATCTGGCGAGAATTGAACAAGCGAAGAAGTGCAGGAAAGTCGTCCGGGAGACTTCGGAAAAAGAAAACTCCTGTCGCGGATGGTGTTCCGTGACAGGAGCTTTTGGATTTACGGCAACCAGAGCAAGGATTGCCTCACACATGACTTCCGGAGGAGCAGCTCAGAGGAAATCGCGTCGAGAGCTTGCCTAAGTCTGGAGGTGGACCGCGCGTGTCTTTTCGTCGACGGTAACCGTGATCGAAATTTGAGGTTATCAGAGCGTTTTCCAAATCGAACATGCCGGTACTATCTACTTTGAGACCCTTCACGATCACCTGATCGGGAAGGCTTCCACCGTCGCCGGAATCTATTTCCTCTATGAGTCTCATATTGCCGACATTGCAGAAGAACACCGGGGGCCTTCTCACAACCAGGCCAAGCAAATCCGCATTTGGCTCTCCGACTCGCACGTTCGGTATGTCGGCACGGACCGTTTGGCCATGTGTCAGGTTCTCCTTCGTCATCCTGCTCCTTAGAACCTCGGACTGGGACGACGCATTGACAACGCCTTGTATCTTCATAAACCCTCCTGGGTTTAAGTTCATGATTTAGTTTCTTTGGCAGGGACGAAAAGTCCCGTCGCGAACGAGATCTTTGTCGTCTGAACATATCCTCTTCTTCCTAGCCCGTCAGAAGGCAAGAACTCATTCAGCGTTATAAAAACATGAATGAAAGGTCGGTCGTTCTCCCAGCAACGACATTAAGATTTATTCATACATGACTTGTTCAGCGTCGTACTCCCAATCTTCACTCTTTATCGCGCCGCCACTCCCATGATTCTTGAACGACCTTCTTTAGTTAAATACGAACACACCATGATCCATTTTTTCACGAAGAAACGCTAAACACTCTTTAGGATATGAACCGTAGTCAATGAAATCCCCAAGAAAGAGGCATTGGTCGAAATTCCCCGCATCTTTAAGCACAGCTTCAAGCGCGGGAAGATTTGCACGTATGTCGGAAGATATTAGCGCTCTCAATTGATTGCCTCGTACTTTGATTAGTCTTCCAATGGTAGAAGCGATCGGATGGCGTTTGAGTCAGGACCTCTTCCCTGCCGTGTAATGGATCACAGTGGCATTCTCCTCAGTCACCATTCCTCCGCATCCCGCCTTTTCAAAGAGCTCAGTAACTATCGGAAGGAATGAGTTCATCTTTTCCTCAGTGTCAACTATCTCAACGATCAGGGGAAGGTCTTCGCTGAGTTCAAAAAGCTTAGCGGTATGAATCCTGCTTCCTGCACCATAACTTTCGACTCCGCGAAGGACGGTGGCTCCCGCCATCCCAAATTGTCTAGCCCGCTCCACAAACACTTCATAAAGTGGTTTCTTATTCAGGCGATCATCCTCACCGATAAAGATACGAAGAAGCTTTCCGGTTCCTTCGAGTTTCATCTAAACCTCCATCAAATTATTCTGCCGACAATCATCCCGACCCATGCTGCGGCAAGCCCGAAGACTACTGAGACAATGGCGTTGAGCAAGCCCATAGCAACGGCACCTCCCTTGAGCAGCTCCACTGTTTCAAAACTGAAAGTAGAAAACGTAGTGAAACCTCCAAGCACTCCGACCGCAAAGAAGATACGGAACGAGGGGCTGATAAGAAATCTGTCCTCAGCGATAGTGAGGAAGAGACCGATGACAAAACAGCCGATTAGGTTCACAGCCAGAGTCCCATACGGAAATTCAGCTCCGAGCAACTTATAAATCCAGCCGGAAAGCTGATACCGAAACAAGGCACCGATGCCACCGCCTATAATTACAAGAATATTTCTAAACATCTATCGCCTTTTCGTTAGTGAGAGCTTTAACAATATCTCCATAGCAAACCCGGAGACATTTTGAAACGATCAAACTCAGAATCGCCGACTCGCAAAGCTGTGAGGATCACACATACCCTATGCCACCTCGCTGCCCTCCGCCGCTTACTTCCTTGCGACAACTTGGAAAAACAATAGTGAATCTCTCCTTCAAGCCCCGATGAAGAACTGTTACAATTGAAATGAGAGGAACGACGTCTGTCGGAAGCGCATTTTCTCCGACAACCGCGTTTATGAGAGTCGATTTCCCCCTTTTTGAACTCGCCGACGACAACAAGATTAGAATTCTCATCTGAAGCCTTTGGTGCAATGTTCTCAATTCGATGGAGAAAATCCGGGAATGTGGATAATAACTGTCGGCGCAATGCCTCGACCAGGCAGAGAAAGCTTTCCTTACCTGTCTGACCTAACGGCCTGCCTGCGTAAGGATTGTCCTGAGGATTGAAGCCCCGGAAAGAAGAACCTACAACAGTTTGCATAAAAAAAACTCCTACTTCTTGTCTGGTAGGAGTCATCAATCCCGGCTCGTCAACCTGACAGATCGGGATGGTTTCGAGGCGAACTCCATCGCCTATTGTGATAATTTATATCACTTGAGGACTACTATCCAACCCACCTTCAATTGTTCTTGGCCCCCTGGTCTATCCACTGTTCTACTTCGTGAATCAACGAATCGGGCAGCGGCGACTTACCGTACGGCATCCTTGGACCTGCAATTGGATTACCCGTGATCTTGAAGTACATGTAGCTGCTGTCCGCATAGAACGGATCAACAATAAGGTAATCTCCATACTCTATGTTCTGAACGTTGACGATGTTGCCATACGATTGACCGGCTACAAGCGACATTCCGTCCTGGGGACTCGGTCCCGCATGACAGCCTGACAGCGCACAGTTGGCGTTGAAGATCGGTTGTATCTGACCTGAAAAGCTGATGCCGGAAGATGTATCCGGTGCAGGTGGAGGCGGAGAAGAAACAGGGTTTGAATAATACGGGTTCGAGCAAGCAGCAAACAGTATCGCCAGGAAAGAGGCCGTTAGTAGCTTCACAGACTCAATTGCCCTTCATAGAACATATCCAACTTTGAGAACCAGGCTCAGTTGGTCTTCGCGCCCTGGTCGATCCACGCTTTTATCACGTTGATATCTGAGCTGGGTAGCGGAGCTTTTCCAAAAGGCATCCGGGCATAGGGAGAAATTCGCGAGTCACCGGTAATCTTCATGTACAGATAACTGCTATCGGAGAAGAACGGCATGACCCGGTAATATTGCGGCTTCTCCTCGCTCCTGACATCTACGATATTTGCGTACGCGCTGTCGGGTAACAATATCTCATGTATTGCAACAGGTGAGGTAATAGGACCCGCATGACATGCGGGCAAGGCGCAGTTCGCGGTCAGTATCGGTTGTACCTGGCTGGAGAAACTCACATTGGTCGTGTCATTTCCTTGGGATGGACCTGTCGGATTCGATTTAGAACATGCTGATAGTAAGAAGGCAAGCATTACTGCAATGAGCGGCTTCATGGATTTTCCTTTAGCACATATAACAACTAGACTCCCGCGAGAAGTTTCGCAAATCAGTCGGGAAACATGCCGCTCCTAAGATTTGGAAATGCCACTTCGCGCCTTTTCCTGATTTTATGATACAGGGGATATAAGTTCTTTTGCGAACAAGCTATGGCGTTGTGGATGGCAGTCGTGCGCCGCCAATAGGCAACATTCCTTTTCCGTGTTATTTTGGCGAACCCCGATAGCGTTCCGGATCTCCGTCTGCGGAAGATCCTGTTCCAAGTAACTGCACTGGGGGGGCGTCTGGCAAGGCAGTTCCACGAAGGAAACATATATCGTTGACGCCATTTCCATGGAGTTGTTCCCCGTGTGCGCCTGCCTGACCGGTGGGCAGGCGGGGATGAACAGAACATCCACCGGGCGCAGGTCAAGGCAATCGTGGATTTGGAAGAAGGTTGCTTCTACCATGCTGAGAGAGTGTAGAAGGCAATTTTCAACTACCACCTACCTGCTTCCTTCCTCGCGTTTGAATATCTCGTCGCTCAGACCTGTGTTCACTCTATAGTTCGAGTAGTAAATCTGCACGCTTCCACTCACGCCGCCCAAGCGCCTACGGTCACGTCCCGGATTCGGGATCTCTCCGTCAGTCTTATTCACATCAAAAGTCACGTCCATCTCGCTAGGGAGATTGAACCCATCGACGGTCGCGTATGTAATTCTCGCACGCACCTTTTTTCCAGACGAGGGTGGAGTCTTGATTTCACGCACGAGCCAATCCTTCTCATCGATGACAAGGATGAGTTTCCGGTCTTCCTCGCCCTTCTTCTTTGGAGCAACCGAAACTTCCACGGCAGGGTTGCCCCCGTACGTCAGCGTGTCCTCCACAGCAGCAGTGTAATCGCTCGGATTAAACTTGCTCGGATTAAAGACCCCGGCTTCCCGTGGCATTATGAAGAGGCCTTTCGACTTGACTCTCACTTTGTCCGGTGCTTTGTAGTAAATCGTGGCTTGCATATCAGGAGACTGCAATTCCTTGACATCAAAGTGCACGCGGACATCGACGGTGTAGTCTTTTATGCCGGAGAATTGTGACCACACCTTGTCAAGATACTCGACGCCGCTGCTCTGCGGGGTGCCTGGCAAGAAAAACAATATCGCGATCAAGATCGATTCCATGTTTACCTCAGCTCTTTATGTCTTTCCGAACGAAGATAAAGAATGCCGCACCGAAGAAAAGTGCATCATGACCTATCAGCGCCAGGGCGTATTTCAACACCTCCAGCCAATTGACCGGATTGTCCAGGGGCAACTGCCATATGTCCATGTAGGTGGTGAACAGGTACGGCCTGATAGCTTCGAGCGATTCGAACGGCAGTGTGCCGACGATAGTGAACACAATAACGATGGCCATCGCACCTATGATCGGACCAATCGAGTTATCCACCATAGTTGAAAAGAGAAATGCCAGGGAGCCGACAACCGACATCGCTAGAATAGCGAATAGAAATGCGAGCAGTGTGCGCGGAACTGCGATGCTTTGAGGTAGGATCACCATCTGCGGAGGCATAACCTGGAAGCGGATTAGATCACCCGTGCCGAACAACAGAAGGCCCAGACCAATACAAAGGGCGGCAAGAAAGATTATGAGCAGACCCGTATAAATCATCATAGCGGAATATTTCGCCACGATTATCCTTGAGCGCGACGGAGGCCTTATAAGGAGAAGGCGCAACGTGCCGGAGGCAGCCTCCGCAGAAACCATGTCGCCCGCAACAAGCGTGATCAGAAACGGGACGTGGATGTAGAGTGAGTTCAGGGTGAAAGCTGCTATTGCCCATGCATTAATGATATTGCCCGAGACCACGAATTCGTTGCTCAATCCGCGTGCATATGCCTGGCTGAAATGAGCCAGGTTAAGTTTCACAATTACTTCCAAGAGTATCACAGCACCCAGAACCGCCAAGAAGCCGAGGTAGGTTCGCCATCGACGAAACGTCTTGAAGGTTTCTATTCCTATGAGGGTCACAGGTCCGACGCGCCTTCCGTAATTTTGAGGAAGTAGTCCTCCAGCGTTCTCTTGGCGGTGAAAGAGGACACTTCAATGTCGTTCACCACCAGCAGCCTGTTGACTTCCGCCGCCCGACCCGAATCGATATGGATGTCTATTTCATTCGCAACGGAGACAATTTCTATCCAAGGTTGAGCCTTCAAGATTTCCACGGCCCGATCCTGCGGAGACACGTTGATCGAGTAATATGAGGAATCCCCCTTGAGAAGATCGGATACTTTCCCCTGTACGATCAGTTCACCATGATTGAGAACTGCCATTCTGTTTGCCACGGAATGCACTTCTGTTAGAAGATGCGAGGAAAGAAATATCGTTGTTCCATGATCCCTGGACAAAGTCAATACAAGATCACGGACTTCCTTCATCCCCTGGGGATCGAGCCCGGAAGTGGGTTCGTCCATTATTACAAGGTCCGGCTTCGTCAAGATAGCCTGGGCTATTCCCAATCTCTGCTTCATTCCATGTGAGAATGTTTTGACTTTGTCGTTCGCTCTCGAAGCGAGTCCTACTATTTCAAGTGCACTGACAATTTCATCCTTCGCTATTTTCCTGGAGAGATTTCCCAAAACTTCGAGGTTCCGATACGCAGACAGATAAATATAGAAATCGGGCTTCTCCACAATTCCGCATACTCTGGAAAGGACTTCGTGCCTGTCACGACGGACATCTTTTCCAAAAATTCTTACGGAACCCGAAGTAGGCGTAAGCAGGGTAAGTATCATTCGGATTGTCGTACTCTTCCCCGCACCATTCGGCCCGAGGAAACCAAAGATGTCTCCCTTATTCACCTCCAGGTTAACATCCTTGACTGCCCACCGCTGGCCAAATTTCTTGCTGAGGCCCTCCGTTCTCAGAATCGTTTCAGGCATCAACCCGCCGTGCGTATATCCGCGGTTCTTGTATGATCGCAAGTCTCATTGATCAATTTGAGCACTTTCAGATGTTCCGGATGTGTGCGGTATTTCTCCAGGGCTTCAAGACTGTCGAAAGACGAGACCAGTGCAAAGTCGTAGGCCCTTTCCGAAGGGAACAAGTTTCTCCCGAATTCATATTTCCTGATCTCACCGATTAATGAAGGAAGTCGGCCGAGCCTTTCTTCCATCTCACCAATTTTTTCATCCAAGATACCATCTTTGAATCTGAAGAATACGATGTGCGTGATCATCAACTCTACTCCATTAGGAATGCTTCGCGGAAATCGATTACGGTAAAATACCCTGCAGCGATCACTGCTCCGCAACACGATACGACTCCTACTACAAACACAACAGCTGATACGGGCTCTGCCATCTGCATGTTGCCGATGTGACTGAATATCCAATTCCAGTCGTGGATTGCGGCGCTCGAAATCAGGGGAAGGCGCTTGTACGGTGCGTCCCCGATATATACCGAAACGTTGACAAGATTTTGACCGAGCCAGTACAATGTAGCTATAAGGGTACGGAGACCTGATTTCAGGAACACCCAAAGCGCAAGGGCAGGCAGCACCACCTGCATGAGAGAACCGCCCATGAAGTAAATCAACCGTCCCATAAATCCGAAGAAGAAGTGACCTCCTTCGTGTATGAAAAGGTCGACGGTATCAATTATCCAGATGACGATCGGCATGTGAGCTCTGCCGGCAAATGTCTGGTAATCTGTCGCAAGGTACCAAGACAAGTACACAACCACCGCGAGTACCAGGACATCCACTAAAACGACAAACTTACTCAAGCGTTATCTCCATCAACTGAATCGATAAACGGTTATGACACGAACAGGTCAGCCCACCCATAGACCCATCACTCATTCGATTCGAGTCAGGTATTCCTTCCTAACGTCATCTCTTCTTTCATTTCCTTACACCGTTATTTCACCCACCAGGTATGTGATCGCGCGACCGGATATCTTCACTTTATCGCCAAGATCTTCGCAATAGAGCTTGCCGCCTCGATGCGACAACTGCAACGCGGCCATGTTTTTCTTACGGAGTTTAGCCGACCAATAGGGAATCAGCGTGGTGTGCGAAGAACCAGTGACGGGGTCTTCGTTCATCCCAGCCTGAGGGGCGAAGAAACGCGACACAAAATCGACGTCATTTCCGGGCGCGGTTGCAATTACTCCAAGCGCATCCACATCTTTCAGCTTGGCGAAGTCGGGATCGAGATGCCTTACTTCGTCTTCATCTCTGAGAACCACCATGTAATCCCTCGACTTGAGAGTCTCTTGCGGGACAATCCCTATCCCCTTAACCAGGAGATCAGGCGCCGCGCAAGCTGTGCCCGGCCTCGACGGGAATACCAGAGACAGCATGTTTCCGCCATATTCCACTTTGAGCAGACCGCTCTGAGTCTTGAACGATATTGAATCGTCAGGATAGTTCAAATGTTCTTTATACACAAACGCGGTCGCGAGCGTCGCGTGGCCGCACAGGTCCACTTCAACTGCGGGCGTGAACCACCTGAGTTCGAAATGGCCGTTCTTCTCCACAACGAACGCCGTCTCTGCAAGATTGTTTTCTGCAGCAATGTTTTGCAGCGTGGAGTCCGGCAGCCATTCCTGGAGGATGCAGACAGCAGCCGGATTACCATGGAATCTGTCTTGACTGAAAGCATCGATTTGATAAATCGGGATTTTCATTTTCTAAGAAAAAATATCTCCTTTCTTAAATTGCCAGACGCTCACAATGTTTATCAGTGCGCCCATACCAAGAAGTATTGCTATGTTAGGAAGTATACTCGCCGTACCCACCCCCCGCCAAAGGACCTGAAGGAACCCGTCCATCGCCCAGTAAACAAAAGTCAGCTTACTCAGAGCCTGAATCGCAGAAGGCATCAGGAAAGTGGGAAACCATGCACCACCGATAGCACTCATGGTCAGGATCAACAGAGTGCCAAGCCCGTTTGCCTGCTGACTGGTTTTCGAAACCGCGGCGAGCAACATACCGAATGACGTGCACGCCACCGATGCGGACAAGATTATCAAAACAAGATTCAGAAAAATCGAAAAGATATCGACCTGGAACATCAGCCATCCGACAAAAAACATAAATAAGAGCTGACCGACCGCAAGCGCCATGTTGAACATGTACTTGCTCCAGAGAATATGGAGACGGGAAACGGGTGAAGTAAGTATCCTCAGCATCACGCCTGATTTCCGCTCGTCAAACAATGACGAGGATGAAGCGGTAAGCGCGAACAAAAGAAAGGTCAGCGCCCATCCGCCGATGCTCCTGGTTGCCCACTGGTTCTTGACATTCTCGCCCACAACCTGTTTCTTTTCGATACGGACAAAGCTGTTCATGAAATTCTTAGGACCGTTCGCGGTGTCATTGTGTCCTTCCGCAGTCATCCATTTGCCTGGATTAAGGAAATTGGCCGTGTCCAGGTTGAAGTACTTGTGCACAAGTGTCGCAAGCCCCTCGTTGAAAGCGGAACCGGAATCTGATCCGAGGTAGCTCCTTGCTTGACGAAGGCCGCTCTGTGCCATGATCGACGGGAAGTTTGAGAACACCGCCTGCTGAAAGAGCCCGGTCACCATCTGCGTTTCCATCTCGTTCCTGGGATCGTAATAAAACTTCAAATTGAGAGCTGACGATGTGTCTGTGTATGCATCGGTGGGAAAAAATATGCCCGCCGTTGCCTTCCCGCTTCTGACGTATTCTATTACGGATGCTGTATCGAACGGCACTCACCTTCCGTCGCTGCCTTTTACCGAATCAACCACCTGAAATGCCTTCATGGTATCGAGCGTCGAGATAATTCTTCGCGCGATCTTCGAGCTGCTTTGATTCATAACGGCAATAGGAATCCCATGCGGCTCGGAGCTGCCTCCGCCGAATATCGATCCAAAAATAAACATGAGGACAAGAGGAACAATGAAAGTCAAGAGGACTGCAATCCTGTCGCTCAGGAAGATCCTGCATGAGTTCCCAAAAAGGTGAAGTACCTGCTTCAGTCTCTCAACCTCCTCCCCGTCAACTGGAGGAAAAGAGCCTCCAGTGTCGGACGATGCAGCTCAATCCAGTGGTACTTCAATCCGTTCGATTCAACTTTGGCGAAGAAGCCCGAAAGAGCGAAACCTTCGAACGGCTTCAGCTCGAAGTGGTCATTTTCCTCGGTCAACGTTCCGAAATCTTGAAACATCGCCAGATGATCCAGTGTGGATGGGATCTTCACTATTGAGATCGTTTCATCGTAAGGGAGCATAGCGAGCAACTGCTCAGTGCTGCCAAGTGCAATTATGGTTCCATGGTCAATGATCCCGACACGAGTGCAAAGCCGTTCGGCTTCCTCCATGTAATGCGTCGTATATACGATGGTCTTTCCCTGTCGGTTGAGTCCTTCGAGGAATTCAAATATGGCATGGCGGGACTGGGGTCCACACCTACGGTCGGTTCGTCACACAATAAAATCGCGGGGTCATGGAGAAGGCTGGCAACGAGATTCAATCTCCGCTTCATTCCTCCGGAAAAAGTCTTTACCTTATCCTTCCGCCTTTCAAATAGACCCACCGAGCTGAGTCTTTCATTTATCCGATCGCTCAGCTTCGCCGGAGGAATATCGAATAGACTGCCGAACATTTCCAGGTTCTGGACAGCACTCATCTCATCATAGAGTGCGAGCGACTGTGGTACGAAACCGATTTGTTTTCTTATGGCGAGTCTATCCTGACGGGCAGCCTCCCCATTTATGGAAATTTGTCCTTCATCGGCGTCGAGGTAGCCGACCAGCAAGCTCATCAGAGTTGTCTTCCCTGCACCGTTAGGTCCAAGGAGTCCGAAAAACTCACGGTCTCCGATCTCCAGGGAAACCTTGCGTAAAGCGGTCACCTCTGGAAAATTCTTGGTGAGTTGCTCGACCTTTATCAACTGATCCGGTTGTTTTTCATGGCTGACTTAACGGCACCGAATATTTAAACTTTAGGAAAACTCAATCGAACAAGTTTACGCCGCTGCATCGGACAAGTTACACACTGTTCCGAATTAATTCCATCTGCCGAGGAACTGGTAGTGTCATAATTTAGATCTCACTTCAAAGAAGAAAAGCAAATGAATCGTAATGATCGCAAGGTTTGCGAAGTTCTGTATCGCTAATAGATCTTTTGCGTACCTTACCGATCTTCGCGAATCATTGGTTTGAACCTCGGGGCAAGCCCCGAACCCTGTTCCGCCGCAAGCGGCGGGGAATGTGACCCGCGCCTCCCGTCCGCCGAAGTCCGCCCCAGCGGACGTAGGCGGATTCAAATCAACCCGGCAGGATGCCTGCAGCACAGCCATACTCATTTTGCCGTCAATCAGTGCCATAACGGTCTTCGCCATCTGACCTGCCGGTAGGTGAGCCAAAAGTGAAATTTCTTGAGGAGTGTATGCCAACGAGTAGCTAATTACAACGTACCTCACCGAGTGGTTGTCGAGGTACTACTTTAATTTCTCAATAGTCATGATCCCCTCCTTTTCTGAGACACGGAACCGTTGATCAGTCGATTCTTTCAAACGTCAGGACGAATGAAGAAGAAAAAGTCTTAACAGGAGGCACCTCGCAAGAAACGAGGAATGCGTCAGTGTCCGATCGAAGTGGGCTTGATCAAGATAGAAATCCGAGATCGGACATGCCGCCGGCGACGCAACTTTCCCCACCAAGACAAGATCACCACATGTCCAGGCAGGGAGGTGTTGAATTACATAACTAAATTATCGGGATATTTCGAGAGCGTCGATCCTTATGATAACCTGTTACCGATCCCGAAAAAACTGCGGCACTCTTGCAGCGATACGACAGAAGTCGCCGGATTGCCGATTGCTCTCTAATTCCATTTGCCATTAGCTCCAGCGAGGCTAAACTTGCCTGCACCGAGCAGAAATACGGCAACGCCGGAGAGGAAGTAGAATGCATCGAGTTCCAAACCCCAGCCGCCCGCCGGGCCTAGCGTTAAGAACCTCGCGTGAGAGACCAGTACAAACGCCATCAGTAGGTCGAACGAGATCACAAGCCCGGATAGCCTGGTTAGAATCCCGAAGAATACCAGTATCGGAGCCACGACCTCGCCGATATAAACGCCATAGGCAATGAAGAACGGAAGGTGGTAGGCATGAAGCGGACCGGCCATCCACGCCACTCCGTGGCTAAGTTTGGACACCCCGTGAAAGAGCAGCAGTCCTCCGACTGTGACTCGCACAACCAACTTGCCGAGGTTCAGTTTGAAATCGCTCATTATTTATTTCCTTTCATGGTTCACATTAGAACAAACCGGCGCCTTAGCTGGTTCCAGGAACAACAGGAGCGCTTATTGAAATCTCATCGTCATCATGCGATATTATCATCAACAAACGAAAGAAGGGACGATCATGGCTGAGTTTTTCTCGAAAAAATTCAATACTTTCTGCTCATGGGGAAACATAGTGGATTTGAAACACCTGGTCTTAGCCTTTGCCATATTAACACCTATCCTAGCGAAAGGACAATCATTGCGTTATCCAAACACGTACAGGGACACTGTGGTAGATGATTATTTCGGGACGCGAGTACCCGCTCCATACAGATGGATGGAAAAGCAAAATAGTCCGCGGGTTGAAAAGTGGGTTGACGAAGAGAACAAAATAACTTTCAAATATCTTGACAAAATTCCTTTCCGCAATCTGGTAACGATGCGAATCAAGAAGCTGTGGAACTACGAGAAGGTGGACGTCCCGAACGAATGTGAGCCTCATGCCGGACATATGGGGTGGTTGTACTACGGGATGAATTCCGGCCTGCAGAACCAGAACCCGGTTTACGTCCGGAAGTCTGTCAACGGCAAACCTCAACTGGTTCTCGATCCCAACAAGTTGTCGCCTGATGGCTCGATTGCCCTTCTCGAGTACGAGGCATCACCGGACGGCAAATACCTGTGTTACGGGTTGTCCCGCGGCGGAGCCGACTGGGAAGAATTCCATGTGCTCAACGTTGAGACGGGCCGGGATCTGCCAGATATTCTGCACTGGGTAAAGTTCTCGGGCATCGCATGGACTAACGACAACGCCGGTTTTTTTTACTCTCGTTTTCCAGAACCGAAGAAGGGCGAAGCGCTGATGTCCGAAGCCGTCGGTCAGCAACTCTATTACCACAAGATCGGAACTCCGCAAAACGATGATAAGCTCTACTACGACTTGAAAGATTATCCCGGTTGGTATGTCGGCGGGGGAGTTTCGGAGGACGGACATTATCTTTTCATTGTGCTTAACAAGGGCACGGAGTCGAGAAACAAGATCTACTACATTGACCTCGGCAATGCTAACCATCCCGACCTTTCTGCCCCCATCAAGCCGCTATTCACCAGTGACAATGCAGAGTATTACCCGATTGGGAATGTGGGAAGCACTATGTATCTGCAAACCACTCTTGACGCGCCTAACCGCCGGATTGTTTCATTCAACATCAACGATCCAGACCCGAAGACATGGAAGACTGTGGTTCCCGAATCCGGAAACGTGATTGAGAGTTCCTTGTTGGCAGATGGACACGTAGTGGTCAGTTACCTTGTGGATGCAAAGAGCGAAGTATCTATATACTCGACAGATGGCAAATTTGACGGTCAACTAAAGCTCCCCGGTCTCGGCACAGTTGGCGGGCTGAGCGGAAGGAACGATTCGCCCGACTTGTACTATGCTTTCACGTCATTCCTTTATCCTACAACAATCTTCAGGTACAATTTTATGTCCACGAGGACGACAGTTTTCCACGCCCCCCATGTCGACTTTAACCCGAAGAACTTCGAGACGAAGCAGGTATACTATCATTCAAAAGATGGTACACGTGTCCCGATGTTCATCACTATGAGGAAAGGTACGAAACTGAACGGTGAAAACCCGGCGATGTTATACGGCTACGGCGGCTTCAACATTAGTATTACTCCATCTTTCAGCCCGGCGACAGCGGTGTGGCTCGAGATGGGCGGGATATATGCCGTGGCAAATATCCGCGGCGGCGGCGAATTCGGTGAGGCGTGGCATCATGCCGGAATGCTCGGGAAGAAGCAGAACGTGTTCGACGATTTTATTGCCGCAGCGGAGTACCTCATAAAAGAGAAGTATACTTCGACACCTAAACTCGGTATCGAAGGATATTCGAACGGCGGACTGCTGGTGGGTGCCTGCGAGACTGAAAGGCCCGACTTGTTTGGAGCCGTGTACGCAGGGGCCGGAGTCATGGATATGCTCCGTTACCAGAAGTTCTCTGCCGGAGTCGGTTGGGTCCCGGAATACGGCTCCTCCGATGACTCGACTGCATTTCAGTGGCTGATAAAATATTCCCCGGTTCAGAATATCCGACCGGGCACGTGCTACCCACCAACTATTGTTACAACGGCCGACCACGACGACAGGGTTGTTCCAAGCCACTCATATAAATTTACTGCGGCTATGCAGCACGACCAGGCTTGCAACAACCCAATAATCATACGTGTCGAAACAAAGACAAGCCATAACTATATGCCAACCGACAAACGGATTGCGCAGGCTGCAGATGTACTTTCTTTTATGGCGTACAATTTGGGTATACGGTCTGTTTCAAAATAGAAAAAATCCGGCGTGAATAGAGAACTATCGCGGTTGAAATCAAGACTAAGAAGAAGATACTTAGTGGTGCTGGCATGACTGTTTAAGCGATGTGAGCACCTGTCGGCGGATTCATTCACAGAGTTAAACCTGCTGGGACGGCGGAAAACCTATTCGATTTGAAATAGTGATTCCCCCCTTTCATAAGAATCCGACACGACCACAAAGGACCAAAGGCTGCGCCTAAACTGAAGTGACCTAACATCCAAATGGTTCTTCGTTCGGCATCGGCGCATACTTCAGGTTGCGATCAACTCGAATATTCTGGGGCCTCATATCTATACGGCCAGGCTTGGAAGCCCGATCATCCACCACAGCTGTATCGAACAGATTTGCGGCACACATCCCCTGATTCTTGCGAGCTATCCCGTATTACTTCTAATATGAGGCAAAACTTATTAAAGACCGACCAGAAAGATTCCGATGTGTTATTGCAAGAATTATCCTTTTTGCGTTTATTATATTGTTGGTGTGGCCGAAATGAATACACCAATAACAATCCGTCGCAACCGGTTTTGATGATCTAGATAGGCACTTTTCCCTCAAATGCCGGATAAACTTTCACGTGTGGCGGAAACAGAATCAGCACATGAAAATTAATCTGCCTTTTAGGCCAGTAAACATCCATATAGAAGACAAGTTCGACTTTTCGCAATCGCTCTATTACTTCATCTGGAGCGAAATGGGAGTGCTTACCATCTTATGGGCATCGTTAACGATGCTCCTACCACACCTGTCACGTATCTGGCTGACATTCTATCTGCCAACAATGAGCGCTTCCCTTGTGTCTCACACGCTTAACCAGAGAGGGAAGCAACGATATGCGATAATGGTTTTGCTTTTTTCCGGGTGGATCGTTCTAACACTTCTCGCGGTACTCTACTGGCGGATACTTCCGCCGGACAACAACAGGTACATTCTGATTGTAGTGACGGCCGGACTGCTCCTCGGAAAGAAGGAAGGGATACTAGCTGCAACTGTTTGTGCCATAACCGAGATCGCGCTTGCCTTTCTCGTGAAGGATGGATCAATTCCCTCATCAATGCCCGGTTTGGCACTCGACACACTTCTTCCACACCTCTTCTTCCTCTACCTCAGTGCGTTGGTCCCGATAGTTGTCACTCAACGCGTCAGGGCGGCGCTCCAGCACGCGCAGGATGAACTCACGGAGCGACGCCGTGCCGACGAAATGTCTGCGGAGAACGAGAAGAGATTCATGGATATTATCGAGAGCTCACCTGATGCGATTTTCATACATAAACGCGGCAACTTCCTCTATTTGAACGAGACAGCGTTGAAGTTTGTCGGAGGTAATTCAGCAGATCGACTTCTCGGGAAATCAATCCTGGAGATCGTGCATCCTGATTACAGGGAGCTTGTTGCTACCACATACGAGCAAACAAAAAAGACTGGATCTTTTTCCCAGGTCCGAGAAGGGAAAATGATTAGGCTCGACGGCTCTGTCGCCGATGTCGAAGCCTCAAGCGTTCCAATCACGTTTCGAGGCACGCCGGCAATCCAGACAGTAGTAAGAGACGTGACCGAACTGAGACATCTGCAGCAGCAGATGCACCTTCAGATTGCGGCATTGAATTCTGCGGCAAACGGAATAATAATAACCGACCGTAACGGAACGATTGTTTGGGCCAACTCGTCTTTTGAATCCCTTACAGGATACAACCATTCAGAAACGGTCGGGAGGAATCCGAGGGACCTGGTGAAATCCGGGAAGCAACCGGCAAAGTTCTATAAGGATTTATGGGAAACAATACTATCCGGGAAAGTATGGCATGGCGAGCTGACAAACCGACGCAAGGACGGCAGCCTTTACATCGAATACATGACGATAAATCCAGTTCTCGATAATCAGGGAGCCATTACCCACTACGTTGCGGTCAAACAGGATATAACTTCGCGGAAACTCCTTGAAGAACAGCTTTTGCAGTCTAAGAAACTTGAAGGTATCGGACAACTGGCAGGAGGTATTGCACACGATTTCAACAATCTTCTCAACGTGGTTTCCGGTTATGCGGAACTTGTGAAGCGAAAGCTTACAAAAGGCGACCCAACCGAGAGACCGCTCGATGCGATATTGTCAGCCGCCCGCAGAGGCGCCGACTTAACAAAGCAACTTCTCGCCTTCGCCCAGGAGGACAAAGTGTCGCCGAGGATTCTCAATCTGAACTACGCCATTGAAGCAATCTCAAATCTGCTGCAAAGGATCCTGGGAGAACATATAAGGCTCGCATTCCTTCCGGCAAAGAACCTGTGGAACGTTGTCATCGATCCGGCACAGTTCAACCAGATAATGGTGAACCTCGCCTCAAATTCCAGAGATGCTATAAAGGAGTCTGGCACTATTAGAATCACAACGTCGAATCTAATTGCAGGGAAAGATTTTGTTGCAAGCCGTTCGGATTTGAAAGTAGGCGATTACGTGAAGATAGTCTTTGAAGATAACGGCAAAGGTATGGATGCCGAGACACTCGGCCGAGTATTTGAACCGTTTTTTTCAACGAAACCCAAAGCCCATGGTGCGGGTCTCGGGCTCTCAACCATCTACGGGATAATGAAGCAGAGCGGCGGTGCAGTTGAAGTGACCAGCCGGCCCGGCGAGGGAACAACCGTGACCCTATATCTTCCCCGATCCGAGGGAGAGACCCCAGGCACGGAAACTCTGCCTGCCGACGATGATCTCATTGGAAACGAGACTATCCTGATCGTGGAAGACCAGGCAGACTTATTAGACCTGGCTAAAACCACACTAGAGAACTACGGCTACACGGTAATGGCATCGCTCGATCCGGCAGATGCAGATCTGCTCGCGACTTCGTATACCGGAGAAATACATCTCCTCCTCACCGATGTTGTAATGCCGAAAATGGGGGGAGTTGAGCTCAGTCGCAGAATAATGGCAAAACGACCACAGATTAAGACACTGTACATGACCGGATATAGTTACGCCTCTCTTGCTGAAGATTCAGTGACGGAGAAGGTGGATGAGATTATCCAAAAGCCCTTCCATCTGCAAGAGTTGGTGAAGCGAGTTCGACAGATTATCGATTCATAAATCAGACGCTCGATGAAGCATTCGAACCGCTAAGCTGAACTTTTCACTTTCGCTCGAAAACGCTGCCGCAAATTTGTCTCCGGTCAGCACAAATGCAACCTCTTCTTCAAATGCGATGAACCGGAGGCCGCTACTGCCGCTCTTACTAATCCCAGCAAACAACGTTCTCCAAGAACTGCAATTAGAACAATCTCTACGCCAGAATGTGAAGTGGCTGAATTGGCAAATGATAGTTGGAATGTAAACGGCTCGCAGACCAGATCCGGAAATAGAAAGCACTACACCGTTATCAATAATCCGGTAAACTGGTTTTCTACTTGTAACCTCCACCGCAATTCAGTATACTTTGAACGTCGTGCGCTCACTGCAGATGAAAAATCGAATATGTAAAACCAGACTCGTCAGCTTGATCTCCATCTTGTTCCTCGTTGCAATTCTCGTCACACTTACGATTGTCGCTTTACCGCAAATCGAATTCATGTCGAGTAATCCTCAGAGATTTGCGGAAATGGCAACGAAAGTCATAAGATCGTACGGTGTGTGGGGAGTCTTGATCTATATGCTCCTTCAAGTCTTCCACGTCGTCATTGCCGCGATACCGGGGGAAATCGCTCAAATGATCGGCGGCTATATATACGGCACGCTGCTCGGCGCCCTGTATACCGAAATCGGGATCGTCGTGGGTATAATCATCGTATTCCAGACAGTGAGATTGCTGGGCTATCCGGCAGTTAAGACTTTTCTTCCAGTAGAGAAACTGAAGAAATTCGATTTTCTCATGAATAATCAGAGATCAGAGGTGGTGCTCTTCATACTCTTCCTGATCCCCGGCATTCCGAAAGATGCGATCACATACCTTGCGGGACTCACCCCGATCAAACCTTTCCGATTCATCGTTATAAATGCGGTGGCAAGGTTCCCGGGCATACTGGGCTCAGCATATATGGGTGCGAAACTTGGCGCAGGCGACTACGGGCCAGTGATTGTGGTAGGGATCGTCGCCACAGTTCTTTTCCTGCTTGGAGTAATTTTTCAGAAAAGAATCGTCGATGCGATACACAGGATGAGAAGAGAGACTCCACCGGCGAATTAGTTCATAACAACTCGCAGCCGTTCTCTTCCGGCACCTACAAAATAAAACTGAGGGCACGATTGAATGTCGGACAGTCAGGCATCGAACTCGGTCTCGACCGTTAAGTTCCATGGATAAGACAGGCGGAGTTCCGGCAGATCGTTCCCGCACATACGTCTTTACTATCGCGACTTCAGAATCGAAGCGAGACCTGCAGATCAGTCTGGTATCCTAACCCATCCGGAAGCGGCGATAGGCCGACACTTGTGACAATTCTTTTCTCGTGACTGTGCGCCCACAGAGCTGCTTCAATTGCAGAGGCAAAGTGATTCGCGAGGATTACAAAGAGTGCTACGGAAGCAACGGTGTAAAGGTGTGTGGCGAGTGCGCGCTGCTGGCCGTAGTAGAAGTAAATGCTTTGAGGCGTATTGAAGGCGAGGAGTTGCTCGTACGTGGTGTCCGACAATGGTGGAGCGCTAAAACCATTGGCGCCCTCCCAACCTTCTATGAACTGAGGGTACTTTCCAATTTCCTTGTAGTACTCCACATTCGGTCGGATGAACAACCAATGTGAAAAGAATCCTCCACCAAGTGCTTTCTCGACAAGGTTAAGTGCGGGCCAATTAATCTGGTCCCACGGCGGACCACTGCTGCTCGTCACCATCTGGCCAACATACTGGTTCACGATTGCCGGGTCCTGCACCTGACCGCCTGTACCATTACCATTTCCAATTCCATATTCTTCCCACGACTGATAATGCATCTGTATCCATTGTGCATACCTGACGACGCTGTAATGCGAGTCAGCGAAAGCGCGGAATGCATTTGTCTGATCGTTACCTTTCTTCATCCAAACCGCATTCACGATCCAGCCGGCGGCTTCCACTGCAAGAAAGGCTGCCCCTTTAATATAGTTGGTGGTTCCTCCATTATAAATTTGCCCGGCACCCGGTATCAGCAACGAGAATAATCCTGCCTTCAACGCCGCTCGAGTCTCAAGAGTTCGATCCTTGTGAATGTTGACAGAAGTATCCGATGAGAAGAGATCGACAGCAAGGTCTCCTGTAAGTTTTCCCGGCAATCGATCGCGTGATGAACTCTTGAAGACCACTGAAGGTTGGGGAATTGATGGTTGCGAGAGTCCTATAGAGCCACTGGAATTCTCGAGTTGAGTGGCGATCTCAAATCTCTCACTACCCTGCCCGGCATTCGGCCCCTCTTTCAATGACTGTGCTGCTGCGATTGTGGAACATAGAAGAACTATGACGAACAACTTCTTCACGTCTTACTCCATCATGGTGTACTTAACAAATATCCGAATTGCTTTGCAGAACGCATCACTACTTCGGCGTGAACATGGTCAACATAGTTTTCCGGTAGTTCAAGTTCAAGGATGCTCGTTCAAGGAGCTAATAGAGGAAAATCCGAAAGGAAGATGTAGAGTCAGGGGGAGGGAACAAGAAAAATGGAACGGGGAGAACGGAAAGATG
The DNA here is from genome assembly GCA_021789975.1 of Bacteroidota bacterium. Classification (GTDB taxonomy): domain Bacteria; phylum Bacteroidota; class Ignavibacteria; order Kryptoniales; family JAKASW01; genus JAKASW01. Next base: position 4,776 of record JAJYIT010000029.1, on the reverse strand, counting down.
GCGGTGCTTGCAAGTATTTCTTATTCCGCGTTCTCTTCTATGGTCTCCCTTCCTTCCTGCCTATCACTTACAACCTGCGGCCGGCGACCTATCATACCGAGGTGCTTCGAAGGACTGATAGCGAGATGTCGATATTTCTACTCATAACGTAAAGACTCGACCGGGATTGCCTCCGACGCTTTCAAAGCAAGTGAACCCACCGTAAGCATTGCCAGCGCAAAGGCCAAAGCACTTGCACCGACGAATGGCCAAACATGAACTTCAGTCCTGTAAGAGAAAGTCTGCAGCCATTTGTTGATGAAATAATACGAAGCCGGCCATGCAAACAGGTTTGCTACCAAGACGGGTGCTGCAAAATCTTTCGTCAGCAGTCGCACAATATCCGATCCGGTTGCGTCGACAACTTTTCTGATCCCGATTTCTTTCACACGCCTCTCGACCGAGTAGTTTGCAAGCCCGAGCAGTCCGAGCATGCTCACTAACACGGCGAGGAATGCCGAGACGTAAACGAAATCTGCCAGCTTGTTATCCGATCCGTAAAGGCTATTCAATTCCTGGTTCAGGAAATGGACATCCATCGGGTATTGCGGGACCACTCGTTTCCAAATTTTGCTCGCCGCGGCCACGACATTCTGAGCTTGACCTGATTCATACCGGACATACAGGAAACTCGCACTGCGCGAAGCCGGGACGATAACGATCGGATCGACCGCATAATACAGTGGACGATAGTTGAAGTTGTCCACGACACCGGAAACTCTGGCCCAGGATTTATCTCCAAACTTCGTTACGGAACCAAGCGGCAAATCGAAAGCATGCATGGTTCGGAGTTTCTCAGCAGCGGCTCGATTGACGATAATGTCACACGTCGTGTCGGCAAATCCGACGTTGGATGCGACCACACCTGAGATGGTCTTTATGCCCATGACTCTCACGAAATCGGAATCGGCATATAACAATCGTATCTCAAACAAAGGACTATTGAAAGTCGAGAGCGGGAACCTGTTGTCCAGATTTCCAAGTATTGCAGATGCACCGGTTACCCCAACGACACCGGGCACCTTCGCAAATTCCTCCTTGAGGAGTGAGTAATTGGATGAAAGCTGCTGCTGAAGAAGTGGTATCACCAGAACATTGTCCTTTTCGAACCCGGGGTCATGACTTCTCACAAACTTGAGCTGATTCCAGATCACAAATCCGCAGATGATAGTTCCGATCGCAAGGACAAATTGCAGGCCCACCAGTCCCTTCCTGATAAGCAGACCATTCGCCTTGAGAGAAAATTCTTTTCGGAGAACCTCGTCCGGACGGAACGATGATAGAAAGAACGCCGGATATGCTCCCGAACAAATCCCGACCAGCATACTCCCGACGAGAACCATTCCCATGTCCGGTAAAGTCAAAGACACGGATTTGTTCATAAGCGAGTTGAATTCCGGGAGAACAAGTTCTACAAAAGCCACTGCGAGTATTGTTGAGAGGATACTCATTACAACCGCTTCTCCCAGGAACTGTCCGACCAGTCTCTTTCTATCCGAACCCACGACTTTCCTTATCCCGACTTCTCTCGCCCGCTCGGAATATCTTGCGGTGGAAAGAGTAACGAAGTTTATTACACCGATGAGAAGGACAAGGAAACCGACCGACAGGAAAATTATCATGGTGTATGGGTTCCCGTTCGGCTCAATCTCTGTAAGAAGATGAGAATGCAGATGAATGTCGGTCAGCCTCTGAACTCCGTAGGAGATCATCGACGCGGCTCTCGGACCCATGTGGCGCGCGATGATTCCAGGAAATTGGCTTTCAATAGATTGAACAGATACATTCGGTCGGACCACAAAATAAGTAAGACATGTCGGAGCCATCCACCGAATAGCAGCAGGTGCAGACGATTCATCGCTCACAAGCGAGGCAAGGTAGTCAGCATGGAAATGTGAGTTTGGCGGCAAGTCTGCCATGACAGCCGTGATATTGTAGTTTTGAGTTTCATCGCGCGCGCTCACGCTGAGAATCTTGCCGATTGCGCCTGAAGGATCGGAGAACAATTGTCTTGCGGTCGATTCAGAGATCACAATCGAATGCGGGGAGTTGAGCGCCGTGGCCGGGTTGCCCTGAAGGAGTCGAGCCGAAAAGACTTTGAAGAAGCCGTTGTCGGCATAGAAGAAATTGTCGGCGGTAAAGGAGCCTTTCGGCGATCGGACAACCACGGTTCCCGTGTTGACATTCGACGGCCTGCTCAGTCTCGCAACGGATTGTACCTCTGGCATTTCTCTCAGCGCATCGCCAAGCGGCTTCGGTGACATGGGCAGAGTGTACTCATTCGTCCCCATTTGCCAGTGAATGATAACGCGGTATGTGCGGTCTGCATTTTTGTTGTACCGATCATAACTAAGCTCGTATTTGGCGTAGAGAGCTGCAATCGTAAAGACCGCGATCCCGATTGCGAGACTCAAGATATTCAAAGCAGAGTGGAGCTTCGATCTCATAATTCCCCTGACCGCGAGCGTGAAATAATTCTTAAGCATACCCACCTCCTGTTTTCACTTGTCAATCGCCGATAATCAATGATCATTCATAACTAATCGCTATTTATTGAAATCATTCATATCTCAAAGACTCAGTCGGATTGGTAGATGCCGTTCTCAGCGCCCGGATTCCCACAACCATCACGGCGACGAGCAGCGTTACCGCGACTGATACCAAGAACGGAACGACTGTAATGCCGATCTTGAATGCAAAATTGTGGAGCCATTTTACCATAAAATAGTAGGCGATCGGACAACCGATAATTCCGCCGAGTGCAACGAGTAGGACGAAATCTTTCGTCAAAAGTCCGACAACGTCCGCGACAGAAGCACCCAGAACTTTGCGTATGCCGACTTCCCTGGTCCGTTTCTCGACCGCGTAGCTCGATAATCCGAACAGGCCGAGGAGACTGATGAAAATGGCGAGGAAGGATCCGACCTGGAAAATTCTCGCCAACATCAAGTCGGACTGGTATGCTTTCTCGAACGCCTCACCCTGAAATCTCCAATCCAGCGGGTACTCCGGTGCGATCTTTTTCCATGTCATCTCAAGAGCTGAGATTGTGCCTTGAATGTTCTTCGAAGACAGTCGCACAACCATGAATCTCGCGGCACCTTGCTGAAGGAAGACGACTAGCGGTTGAACAGGATAAAAAAGCGGTCTGTAATTGAAATTCTTCATTACGCCGATAATTCTTGCATTGTCATATACGGCACCGACAGAAAGTCTTTTATCCAACAATCCCAAGGTGCGCAGCTTCTCCGCGGCCACTGCGTTCACCAGTATCGCGCCAGTCGTGTCGGAAGGAATATCGGCAGAAAAGTGTCTTCCTGATATGAGTTGAATTCCCATCGTCTTCAAGAAGCCATAATCGACTGCCAGATATCTTGTTTGGAAGACCGGCTTCGCGTTGTACCATACATTACTTATGAAGTTCGTGTTACCCAACTGCCCGGAAGCGCCCGATACACTTTCAACTCCCGGGACTTGCAAGAATGCCTGACGAAAAGCCGGGTACTCCTTCATCAGCTCTTCATGCCGGAGCGGTATAACAATCACCTGGTCTTTGTTGAAACCGAGGTTCTTGTTCTCGACGTAGTGGAGCTGCTTCCCGATAATGATTGTCGATGCTATGATACCGACGGCGATTGCGAACTGGAGCACGACCAACCCTTTCCTGAGCGCCACGCCAGACGTCTTCAGCAACGGCTCTTTTCGAAATATCGATGCGGGGTTGAATGACGAAAGGAACAGGGCGGGATAGATGCCTGCAACGATGCCGAGCACAAGGATTGCTGCAGCTGCAACAGCAAGGTCCTGAATACTAAATATAATTGACGTGCCGGTCAACCGATTAAAGTAAGGGAGCAAAAGTTCGGTCAACGATAGAGCGAGCACGGCGGCCGCAAACTCAACCGCTAAACTTTCCGATACGAACTGTGCCATCACTTCTTTTCGGTTCGCGCCGACCACCTTCCTGATGCCGACTTCTTTCGCCCGATCTGCAAAACGCGCGACTGAAAGAGAAATGAAGTTGATGATGGAAATAAGAAGGACAAAAAAACCTACCGTGCTGAAAACTAAAACGGTCTCGATGCTCCCGTTCGGCTCGATCTCCCCGAGGAGGTGCGAGTGAAGGTGGATGTCTGTCAGTCTCTGAAAACCCAGCGACCACTTCTGCTCTTCTCCCCACTTTCCCATATATTGTTTCACAATCAGCGGCAGCTCTTGCTCCACGGATCGTGGTGAAGAATTTCTACGGAGCATAAAATAAGTATACAGACCGACGCTATGCCAGTTCTTTAAATACGGATCTGCATTTCCAATTGACGAGTAGGAAGCGAGCACGGTCGGATGGAACTGAGAATTTTGGGGGAAGTCGTCGATTATACCCGCGACGGTGTAGCTCTGCCAGTGACTTGTGGGATTATCGTCGGCACTGACCAGTATGGTTTTGCCGACCGGATCTCGACCTGAATAGAGTTTTGCGGCAATAGTCTTAGTCAGGACGATCGAATTGGGGGTAGTAAGTGCTGTTGTACGATTTCCATCGACAAATTTCACGGTGAAGACATCAAAGAATTCCGGATCTGTGTAGAAAAATGACCTGCCCCCCAAAAAGTGGTCCAATGTTATATTAGTAGAAAGAGTAACCTGACTGCTCCCCATCTTTGATCCAAATTGAATAAGAACAAAATCGTGGTTAATGTCAAGTGACTACTGTCCTTTGTCGTTCGATTAGGTTGATGA
>JAJYIT010000028.1 GCA_021789975.1 Bacteroidota bacterium | reverse complement strand
ATGAATCATCCGGCGAATGTGGGTCACATGCTCATGGCAGTGAACATCGAAGCCTTCATGGCAAAGGAATTATTCTACGAGCGGATAGGAAGACTAGCGGATCAGATCAAATCGTCGAAGAAGAGACCGGGGACGTCTGAGATAAATATTCCGGGTGAGAGGAAACAGCGAGTGAAAGAGGATCGCTCAAAGTCGGGGGTAATTCTCGATGACTCCACGGTAGAAGAACTACAAAATCTTGCCAAGAAGTGTGGTGTGTCAAGTTCGGTGTTGAATTGAACTTCAACAATCCTTCATGGTCGGAGGCCTCCTAGGGCTAAAGTAAACACGCTACAGATGACAAGATATCGCTCTACATAGAGTCCTCTCAAGTTTGATTCTCCTCAAGGTTGACCCGCCTCGGCAATTGGATGCTGGGGCGGGTTTTTCTGTTTAGAGATATTCTGGTTGGTGACATACTGTTTCCACAATGTCCCCGTATTTTAAGGTCTGCAGCAGTTTGAGTTATATGATCGTTCCGTTAGGTTTAGCGGACCCCCATCTTTGATGAATTGCCTGTGTGATCGTAACAAGATCCCGTTTTTGCAAATGTGCTGACGCACTTTATGGAGCCAGCCGGCGGAAAGTTTGAGAAATTCATGCCCTTGAAAAATTCAGGCTCGGAATCTTCGGACTCGAAGACCTCTAGTTGAAGATCCTAAATTCAGTTCGAAGGAGGGATGGGATTCTGTGCCATTATGCGAAAATGCATCTCAACGAAATTTTTCAAAACCTGCGGATTTAGTGGACAGGGGCGGAATCGAACCGCCGACACACGGATTTTCAGTCCGTTGCTCTACCGACTGAGCTACCTGTCCATTTGAATGGAATTTCCGCCGTGAGATACAATATAACTTTGGCGGGCTTAATACTTCAACAGATTTTTGATCCTGAGTTCCAAATTTTCTCCCTATGTTCGACTAACTCGATATCGAGAAGGTATCCCGCGTCTATCGTTTTATTTTGTGCGTCCGTCACTTACTTTAAACTAAAATACCACCACCATGTACGTCGTCAAACCACCTCGCCTGAGAAAAGGTGACCTCATATCGGTCGTCTCACCGGCGAGTGCCCCGAACGATTCTTCGAAAGTCCTTGCGGGCGCGCGCTATTTTGAATCGCTGGGCTACCGGGTGACTGTCAGCCAGAACGTGTTTAACTTAAACGGCTATCTCGCGGGCACCGACAAGGAGAGGGCCGACGATCTTAACCAGGCGTTCGCCGATAAGAATGTGAAAGCGATCATATGCTCAAGAGGTGGTTATGGGTCCCCGCGAATTCTCGACTTGCTCGACTACGGGACGATCCGAAGAAATCCCAAAATCCTTGTCGGATATTCGGATATTACGGCTCTTCAGCTTGCTATTTTGAAAAAGACAGGCCTCTTGACTTTCAGCGGCCCGATGATGGCAGTAGAGTTCGGCAATAATCTTGACCCATATACAGAAGAGATGTTTTTCGATCTTGTCACCAGGGCCGCAAAACCGGGAGTCCTCAGGAGCCATAAAGACTTCAGGCTATCATTCAAAGGAAAGAAAAAGGTCACAGGGAGAATTCTGGGTGGTAACCTGTCCCTGATAACTTCGATAATGGGAACTGAGTATCAAGTTAGATTTGATCGCTGCCTTTTACTTATTGAGGAAGTGAGCGAAGAACCGTATTCGGTAGATCGGATGTTGACTCAACTTCGTCTTGCAGGAATTCTCAAGAAGGCGTCAGGCTATCTCCTCGGCCAGTTTACCGACTGTGCTGCCGAGGAACCAAACAAGCCGCATCGCGAGATTGACGAGATAATACGTGAAGATGTACTCTCCAATGGCAAATCGGGAATTTCGAATCTTGCATACGGACATGTTCCAACGAAAATCACCCTGCCGATAGGAATAATGGCATCTATCGATCCTGCGAAGAGAAGATTTTCGATTGACGAATCCGCCGTAATCTGAAATCAACAAAACGCTCATTTACATTCCGTCGAGAAGAGGGGCCTTGATGGATTGTCACTCATGAGCAGCGACGGCGTCTTATGCTGTATGCCGGTTTCAAGAATTTCTAAAAGAAGTATGCAGTTGACTACGTCGTCGGTATACGAAAAGTTGTTACCATAGCCCCGGACTTCCCTGCAATCCTCGAGAGTCTTACTCGCTCTTTACGTTTCTTTCAGACATTCTTAGTAGATGGAAGGCGGTAAGTATGGTTCCGTCTGTTATTCTCGCTATCGATTCTCTCTCTCGCCGCGCCGAGGTCGACACTTCGAAGATAATTTTGCTTGATTATAGCTTCGGCGTTCCGTTTGTCCCGTGCATTGTTGCCAGAGACCACAGACCCGCTGTTGCCGCAATGGTTTTCGGAGGAGGTGACCTTTACTGTCTAATACGCGATAATCTGCAGAGATACCAGGATCCCGTAACGAGTGGGTTTGTCGCTTTCCTGTCTGCGCTTTTGCTTATGCAGATCGAGCCGATGCTGTATGCATCACTGATCAGCCCTATGCCCTTGGTTATGATCAATGGAACGGAAGACCGGCAAATCCCTCCGAGGTTTGCCGGAATGTTTCTTAACCGCGCGCGTCAACCTGAGAAGATTACCTGGCTCAAAGCCCGCCACATGAATCCCAGGAACGTCGATTTGACAGATGCTATTATCGATACTCTCAACAGTGAATTTGATAAAATGGACATCCTATCTTCGGAAGATTGAAAGGCCGTCTTCGTCGTTTGAATTTCCCCACCTTCGCAACTAAATTGTTCAAAAACAATTCCAAATGACAGGTAAAGAGCTACTTAGCATACTGAGATACAAAATACTTGTATTCGATGGCGCAACCGGGACGAGCCTACAAAATCAGGCGTCGAACCCGGAAGACTTCGGCGGCGAAGACCTCGTTGGATGCAACGAGTACTTGAATATTTCGTGTCCTTCCGCGCCCGAGAAGGTGCACCGAAGTTTTCTCGAAGCTGGTGTAGACGTCGTAGAAACGAATTCCTTCGGTGCTACCTCAATTGTCCTTTCGGAGTACGGTCTTGGTGATCGTGCTTATGAGATAAATAGAGCGGCTGCGGAGATCGCTTGTAGAACTGCATCTGGATACACGACTGCGGACCATCTGCGTTACGTGGCAGGATCTATGGGTCCGACGACGAAGCTTCCTTCACTTGGCCACATAGAGTTTGATCCTATGAAAGAAGCCTACAAAGAGCAGGCATTCGGTCTGATCGACGGCGGCGTCGATCTTCTGATAGTCGAAACTTGTCAGGATCTTCTTCAGACGAAGGCAGCTTTGGCTGCTATACAGGAATGTTTTGCTGAAGGAAGACGGGAAGTCGCAGTCATCGTCTCGATAACGATCGAAACGATGGGCACTATGCTGATGGGAACGGAAATGTCGGCGGCATTGACTACAATCGAGCCTTACGACATTGTGACGGTCTTCGGCATGAACTGCGCTACCGGTCCGAAGGAAATGGAAGAGAATATAAGGTATCTGTGCGAGAACTCGCCGAAACCGGTATTCGTGATGCCGAACGCGGGACTTCCGGAAAACGTCGGCGGAAAAGCTTGTTACCATCTCACCCCCGATGAGCTTGAGTTCTGGATGCACCGGTACGTCACAGAATTTGGAGTAAGCGTAATCGGGGGTTGTTGCGGAACGACCCCAGAGCATATCTCGCGCCTTGTTAGAATTGCGTCGGCAGTTGATCCCGGATCGATCGCGGCTGGCGGAAGGAGCTACGATTATACTCCGTCGGTCTCTTCCATATATTCGAATGTAGCTCTGCATCTCGATCCCCCTCCCGTGATTGTTGGTGAGCGCTGCAATGCAAATGGCTCGAAGAAATTTAAAGAGCTCCTCCTTGCGGAAGATTACGATGGGATGGTTCAACTCGGCAAAGAACAGATGAAGGAAGGAGCACACATACTGGATCTATGCGTGGCGTATGTCGGCAGGGACGAAGTGCGCGACATGATTGAAGTAATGAAGCGCTTCAACACGCAGGTTGCGCTCCCTCTTATGATCGACTCCACGGAGCACAGGGTAATCGAAGAAGCGTTGAAGAGATATGCCGGCAGGGCGATAGTCAACTCTATTAATATGGAAGACGGCGAAGAGCGGATGAAGAAGGTCCTCCCTCTATGTAAGAAATACGGAGCGGCGGTTATCGCACTTACTATAGACGAAACCGGGATGGCAAAAACACGCGACAAGAAATTCGATGTCGCGAAACGGATTCACGATATCGCTATTGGAACGTATGGGATGCGGGAAGAAGACCTCATATATGATACCCTGACATTCACTCTGGGTTCCGGCGATGAGGAATTCAGAAAGGCGGGATTGGAGACAATCGAGGCGATAAGGATGATCAAGGCGGCCTTTCCTCGTTCTCACACTCTGCTGGGCGTCTCAAATGCATCATTTGGACTCAACCAGTCTGCTAGGCACGTCTTGAACTCAGTTTTCCTGCACTACGCAGTTGAAGCCGGTCTCGATCTTGCTATTGTGAACGCGCAAAAGATTATGCCGCTCTACAAGATTGATGAGCGGGGGAGAGAAATATCCAGAGAACTGATTTTCGATGAAAGGAAATTCGAGACCGTCTGATGCCTGACATCAAATGTATATATGACCCTTTAGTCGAGTTGATGAATTTTTACGCCGACAAAAAAGCCGTGACCGCTCAGGAGTCAGCGGTCAGTCAGCTATCTCTTGAAGACAAGCTGAAAAGAAGGATAGTCGACGGTGACAGAATCGGCATCGACAACGATCTGAAGAAGGCTCTCAACACGTATTCTCCACTCCAGATAATAAACGAGATACTCCTGGACGGGATGAGGGTCGTCGGAGAGCTGTTCGGCAGCGGACAAATGCAGCTCCCGTTTGTGCTTCAGTCTGCAGAGACTATGAAGACTGCCGTGAAATACCTTGAGCCCCTCATGGAACGTGTCGAAGGAATGCAGAAAGGCGTGATGGTCCTGGCGACAGTTAAAGGGGACGTGCATGATATCGGCAAGAACCTCGTCGACATCATTCTTACAAACAATGGCTACAAGGTCATTAACCTTGGTATCAAAGTTCCGGTCGAGCAAATAATCGAGGCATCGGGGATGAACAAGGCCGATGCGATTGGCATGAGCGGCCTCCTTGTGAAATCCACCGTCATCATGAAAGAAAATCTTGAATTAATGGAACAGCGGGGGATAAAGACGCCGGTCGTGCTCGGTGGTGCGGCACTGACTAGAAAGTATGTAGAACAGGACCTCAGAAGGGCATACACCGGGTATTTGTCTTATGCCAACGATGCTTTCGACGGACTCCGGTTCATGGAGGATATCAAATCAGGAAAGGCAGACGTCCAGGACTTGAAGAGGGTTGTGACTTCTTCTTCATCTTTGAACAAGTCTCTCGAATTAAATGAGGTAGAAACAAGAAATCGAAAGTCGGAAGCAAACAAACAAAATCTGACGGCTGTGATTTCAAGGTCGAAGGTCAGGCGAGATGTTCCGGTTCCGAATCCCCCTTTTTGGGGAAGCGTAGTGATGGAGGATCTCAAGCTGGAAAAAATTTGGGAGTATTTGAACGAAGTCGCATTGATCCGGGGACAATGGCAATTCTCCAAGAAAGGGAGGAAGGAAGACGAATACAACAACCTTTTGGAAACCGAAATACTTCCTCTACTCGGAAGATTAAAGTTGAGAGTCAAACGTGAGAAGATATTTGCGCCTAAGGTTGTCTATGGGTATTTCCCATGTCAGGCCGACGGAAATGATTTGATCTTATACCGGCCGAAGGATGAAGAGGAACTTTATGGGAAATGGAAATCAATTCGACGGAAACAGGCGACAGGAGATGGGAGAGAGGAAGCGGAGCCTGCACCGTCTGCCTCCGGGCTCCCACTGCCGGCGTCCGATCTGACTGAGTGGGTACGGTTCCAATTTCCCCGGCAAACTGACGAGAGGTTTCTTTGCATCTCCGATTTTTTCAGGTCAACAGACTCCGGCGAGTTCGATGTTATTGCGGTCCAGGCAGTGACGGTCGGACAAAGGGCGACCCAGTATACAAAAGAATTATTTGAAGCCGGGGATTACCAGGATTACCTTTACTTACATGGGCTCAGTGTGGAAACGGCAGAGGCTTTGGCAGAATATTGGCACAAGATCGTGCGAACGGAGCTCGGAATCCATGAGAAGGATGCCGCTGAAACCAAAAGACTCTTTGCTCAGGGATACCAGGGATCGAGGTATTCATTTGGCTATCCGGCATGTCCGAACCTCGAGGATCAGCAGAAAATCTTCGAGCTTTTGAAGCCCGAGAGAATCAGCATGACTTTGACCGAAGAATTCCAGCTCGTTCCGGAGCAAAGTACTACGGCTATTATCGTTCATCATCCCGATGCCAAATATTTCAATATCAGATAGTCCGTAGAATGCTCAAGAATCTCTCCATAAGAAATTTCGCTCTCATCGATGAGATCGAGCTTGAGTTCGGCACGGGTCTCAACATAATCACCGGCGAGACAGGTGCAGGAAAATCCATAATAATAGATGCTCTGAGTCTTATCCTCGGTGAACGGGCAAATGCCGACGACGTCAGGTCCGGCGCCGAAAAGGCGATTGTGGAGGGAACACTGACGCTGTCCGGCAACAAGAAGGTTCAGCGGCTGCTGGAAGCGTCGGAGATAGAAGGAGACGACGAGATTATCGTCAGAAGGGAAGTGAGCCGAAAAGGCCAGAGCCGGGCGTTCGTCAATGACACACCTTTTCCCGTTGCACATCTGAAGGAACTCGGCGATCTGCTGGTTGATCTCCATGGTCAGCATGAGCACCAGTCCCTCTTGCGCCCCGAAACGCATATTGACCTCCTCGACGATTTCGGCGGACTCGAAATGCTTGTAAAGAACTTCCGGGCAGCATATCATGAACTCGTCAATATGATCTCTGAACTCAAAGAAATTGTCTCGAGGCGAGATGCGCTAAGTGAGAAAAGAGACCTGTATGCCTTCCAAATAAAAGAGATCGATGCAATCGGCCCCCAACCGGATGAGATCGACAAACTCGAATCGGAGCTGAAAATACTGGAGAACGCCGAAAGACTCTATGAGTCCACTGCGAAACTTTATGAGCTTCTTTATGAAAGCGAAAATTCCATCCATGACCAGCTTGTTGTCGTGCGTAACAAGCTTGAAGATCTTGCAGGCATTGACAAAGTGTTCGAACCACAAAGGGAGGAGTGCGAGAGCGCAAGAGCTATCGTGGACGAAATCACCCGGTTTGTTCAGAACTACAGCAGCAAAATCGATTTCAATCCTGGCAGGCTCGAGGAGATAAGAGAACGTCTTGGAGCGCTGACAATCATAAAGAAGAAGTACGGCGGATCATTTGCAGCTGCCATCGAATACAGGGAAAAAATCGGCAGAGAGTATTCTCTCGCGCAGAATTTTGAGGGAGAGATCGAAAAGCTTGAAGCTGCAATTGAGGGATTCAGATTGAAACTTTCGGAGATTGCCGAGCGGCTCTCTACCAAGAGACGTGAAGTTGCCGAACGAATTTCCAAGAGCATTGTCGGAGTCCTGAACGAAATCGGAATTGATAATGCAAAATTTGAAGCGGTGATCTCGAATAAAGTGGACAATAGCGAGGATGCCGGCATGAAACCGTCAGTGAAACTTGGGGAAGATTATTATGAAACTTCTGAAAAGGGATTTGACAGCGTGGAGTTCTACATCTCGACGAATCCGGGTGAAGAACTGCGTCCGCTTGCTAAGGTCGCATCGGGTGGTGAAATATCGAGGACAATGTTGGCGCTGAAGACGATACTTGCGAAAAGCGACAGGCTGCCGCTTTTAGTTTTCGACGAAATCGATGTGGGCATCAGCGGACGCATCGCGGCAAAAGTCGGAAAGAGTTTGAAAAGCCTCTCGGGCTTTCACCAGATCATCGCGATAACTCACCTCCCCCAGATTGCCGGTAGTGCGGATATCCATTTTCATGTCGAAAAGATCGTCAAGGGAAAGCGTGCCGTTACTCGCGTGGTCCGACTCTCCGAAGAAGAGCGCATCCTGGAGGTTGCTAAGCTGCTCAGCGGCGAAAGCTTGACGAAGGCGAGCATATCGGGGGCAAAAGAATTGATTGGGACAAAATGAAAACAGACATTCAAATTTATAATACTCTCTCTCGACAGAAAGAGAAGTTCGTTCCGGTTGAAAAAGACAAAGTGGGAATCTACGTTTGCGGCCCTACAGTTTACAACCATTCTCATATTGGCCATGGTAAGAGCTATGTCTCCTTTGACGTGATTGTCCGATTCCTGCGATTCATCGGATATAAGGTACTTTACGTGCAGAATATAACCGACGTCGGGCATCTGACAGACAATGCAGACGAGGGTGACGATAAGATTGAAAAAGAGGCCAGGAAAGACCGCGTGAACCCCATGGAAATTGTCGAGGTGTTCATGCGGAGCTATTTCGAGGATATGGATCGACTCGGGGTTGAGAGACCGAATATTTCCCCTAGGGCCACAGGCCATATCATCGAGCAGATCGAATTAATAAAGGCTCTTATCTCGAAAGGTTTTGCATACGAGAGCAAGGGGAACGTTTACTTCAACGTCAATAAGTTCAAGGAATATGGAAAATTATCCGGGCGAAAAGTGGAGGACCTGATGTCGGGTACTCGCGAAGAAGTTCGAACAGACAAGAAGAACCCTGCGGATTTTGCGCTGTGGAAGAAAGCTGAAGCGGGACATATAATGCGTTGGCCATCACCATGGGGGGAAGGTTTCCCTGGCTGGCATGTCGAGTGTTCCGCGATGAGTATGAAGTATTTGGGCAGCACTTTTGATATCCATGGTGGCGGAATCGATAACCAGTTTCCTCATCATGAATGTGAAATCGCACAGAGTGAGGCGGCTACCGGCAAACCGTTTGTCCGCTACTGGATGCACAATAACATGGTGACTTCAAACGGTATGAAGATGAGCAAGTCTGCCGGCAACTTCGTAAAGCTCAAGGATGCATTCAAGAAGTTTGACCCTGTAGTCCTCCGTTTTTTCATTTTGCAGAGTCATTACAGAAGTCCACTTGACTTCTCCGATGAAGCGGTATCCGGTGCCGGAAAAGGGCTCGAACGGTTGACAAATGTTGTTAGGGAATTGAAAAAGCACGGCGGCGAAAATGATTTGCAGCCGGATTTTGATAATCTTCCTGAAGAGCCTGTCGACCTGAAGCGTTACTACGGCGAGTGGCTTGCCGCGATGAGCGACGATTTCAATACACCGCTTGCGATCGCGTCTCTTTTCGAAATGTTAAAAGATGTAAATTCCGTCCTCGCTTCCGAAACGCTGCTACCCGCCGACGTTCTGAAGCTTTTGTACTCGTTTATAAGAGCTCTCGCGGGGGATGTGCTCGGAATCATCCCGGGCGATGTACGGGCAGCCACGGATGATACGATCCAGGATGATCTCATAAATCTCTTCATCAAGCTGCGATCTGACGCGAGAACAAACAGGGACTTTGCGTTTGCCGATATGATCCGAACCGAACTCCTGAGCATGGGAATCAGCATAGAAGACAAAAAGGACGGTACCTCCTTCAGGATAACAAGGTGAGACGTCGGGAGTTCATTAGGGATAGCGGCGTCATCGGAGTCGGTGCGTACACCGCCTCTAAACTGGGATTTCTAAAGCTCGACCAAATCACCGGAGGCAAAATGGACACTCCTGTAGTTATTTCCACCTGGAATTTTGGAATGAAAGCGAACGAAGTTGCGTGGAAGGCCATGTCGAGTGGAGCTAATTCATTGGACGCAGTCGAACAGGGAGTCAGGACCATTGAAGACGATCCCGAGATTATGAGTGTAGGATTCGGTGGGTTGCCTGACGAGCAGATGGATGTTACGCTGGATGCGTCGATCATGGATTGGCGGGGGAACTGCGGGGCAGTCGGGGCTCTGCCGAAAATAAAAAATGCCGTTAGCGTTGCCAGGACCGTAATGGAGCGTTCCGAGCATGTTATGCTTGCCGGTGAAGGTGCATACAAGTTTGCTTTGGCCCAGGGCTTCAAGCCGATCGACCTCCTTACTGATAAATCGAGGGAGGCTTGGCTGCGATGGAGAGAGAGCTTGGGACCGAACAACAATTGGCTGGGTCCACACAGCATGGACGATTTGGGAGATAATCACGACACGATCGGTCTGCTGGCGCTGGATACAAAAGGTCACCTGAGCGGCGCAGTAAGTACATCCGGACTCGCATGGAAAATTCATGGACGCGTCGGCGACTCGCCGATCATCGGCGCAGGCCTTTATGTCGATGGAAAGGTCGGTGCAGCGGCCTCGACCGGTGTCGGTGAGGCGAATATGAGAATAGTTGGAAGTCATTTAGTTGTCCAAAGCATGAAGGCCGGCGCCAGCCCACAGGATGCATGCGAGATTGCGATAAGACGAGCCATAGAGGTTCACTCAAAAATACTCAAGAAAGACAAGTCGTTCCAACTCGCCTATATCGGTCTAAGTGCCAAAGGAGAGGTGGGTGGAGCGGCGATCAGAAAAGGTTTCCAGTATGCGATCGGGAAGAATGGAACAAATAAGTTGGTGGACTCGAAGTACCTCTACATTGGGTAAGTGTATGACAGTTCAACAAAATTCATTTGAAAGGAGTGTCGAATGAGTTCAAGAGTCCTTTTGATTTCATTTCTCCTGTGTTCGTCGGCGTATGCAGGAGGACTGATGGGAACTGCCGGAAGCGATGCCAGGGTGGAGCCCATGTATTTAGTTGACATGCCGACGGCAGGGATTCTTCATAACGGTATGGTCGGTATGTCGGTACACTTTTACGAGAACAGCGGGGTGTTGGTATCGTTGGAGGCGGGCGCTTTTAACAGGTTAAGTTTCGGGCTGAGCTATGGCGGGACCAATGTAATTGGCAATGGGGCAGTAAAGTGGAACAAGCTGCCGGGCATCGATATTCGCGTGCGTGCAATCGATGAGACCCAGGGTTTCCCTGCGGTGACATTCGGGTTCGACTCACAAGGGAAAAGCGAATATCTTGGCGAATACAGCAGGTACCTTTACAAGTCACCCGGGTTCTTCGTCGCAGCCTCAAAGTATTTCAACGTTCTCGGTTATCTCGGTATTCATGGCGGAGTGAATTATTCTCTGGAGAATGGGGACGGAAACAAGAACATCAATTTCTACGTGGGTGCCGACAAGACCATAGGGCCAGACATTTCGGTTGTGGCGGAATATAACTTCGGAGTAAATGACAACTACCCTAACGGCTATCCCAACAGGCTGGCGAGCCCGGGTCCCGGCTTTGTGAATGCGGGCGTCAAATGGAGTCTCGGAAGCGGGTTCACACTGGAATTCGATTACAAAAACATCATGGATTTGAAGAAAAGCGGGAGTCTCCGTACAGTTCGTATTGAATATGTTCAGACAATGTAACTGAATTGATCCCTTTCACGTCTATGAATATGGAATTAATTTATTTTAACGCTACTTAAGAACCTTGTTTAGAAGTGGATTGTTATTGAAATTGAGACGAGGAAATTAGATGATTGCGGTTCTTTTGGCGGCTCTATCATTGACGAGCGGACCAAGTGGCGACACGCTAAGCACCAAGGGTCTGGCGTTGAAATATAAAATGTTTCATGAGCCGCCCGCAGTTTTGCTCAATGGGTTTTCCGAGGCAAGCGGTTCGGAGGGGCAAACGCCAATTGTTGTCCCTATGCCTCTAATCGTTCCGGGGGGATATCGAGTGAGGAGTGACACTACCATGCCCCAATCAAAAGGCGTTAAGCGTTTGCAGACTGAACCGCGTCAAAAAAAATGAGGTGAATCATGAAGACGAGATTAGCAGGTTTGGTGATCGTCGCGCTGGCAACGTTCGGTTTAGCCGGATGTTATACTGAATTTGCGGCGACAGGCAGCGGCTCCGGAGGCTATGGGTCTTATGGCGGTTACGGATCCAGCGGAGCATACAATCAAGGCTATTATAATAACGATTCGACTTACTCTTCTTATTACGATACAACCAATACTCCAATCGTAAATAACTACAACTACTACGGTGGAAGTTACGGGAACGGCTACGGCTACAGCTACCCGTACTACGACAACATGTTTACACCCAGCCCATCGTGGTGGGGAAGCGATTGGAATTTCGGGCTCGGTGTCGGGCTTAGCTCGTGGAATTACCCGTACTCCTCATTCTATGGTGGTTTTGGGTACGGCTGGCCGTACAGCTATAACAACCCGTATCTGTCGTATTACTCTCCATACAGTAGCCCTTACTATATGGGATACGGAGGCTACCTGCCGTTTTACCCGTACACTTATCCGGTTGTTGGCGCAGCGTCTAACCCTCCGCGGGTGCGTGGAACCGGCGATACCAGGGTTGGTAATCAATACGGCGGTGGCGCTGCGGGCCCTGTTGTGCAGCCAAGTGCTGTGAATTATGGAACGGGTACCAGTGCAAGAACAGAAAGTGGGAATCCGTCGCCTGCCACACGGTCACGAGGATCGGGCAATCCACCCTCTCCGGCGAACGGCACGGTGAATAGTGTACCACCTTCGAATGGAGGTGCGCGGAGCCGTGGGGATTATGTCCCGCCTTCAAACAGCGCTGCTCCGAGCTCGCAGCCCCAGCAGCCTCAATCACCGCGCTCGCGTGGGGAAGCACCGCGACCACAGTCGCCTCCGCCGCAGCAGGCGCCACCACCTCCGCAAAATAATCCTCAGCCGCGACAGCGAGCGCCTCAATATAATCCTCCGCCGAGCTATCAGCCGCCGCAACAACCGAGTTACCAGCCGCCACCTCAGCCAAGCTATCAACCGCCTCCGCAGATGCCAGCCGCTCCGGCGCCTGCACCGCGTATCAGACGCGAGGCAACGTTGTTTAACAGACCTCAGCCAAGAGTCGAGAGGATACCCGGCATCGGATTCAATCGAGTGCGGGCTGCGAATTCCTATGTGCCGCGAGGTGTAAAGATGATTGAGGGTCCGAGATTCCCGAGTTTCCAGCAACAAGCAAGAAGTTATTCTGCGCCGTCTTTTCAAAGAGCCGAAGCACCACGGTTCGAATCTGTCTCCAGACCTGCACCGGAGGTGAGAAGTGCCGCGCCTGCGAGGTCCGGCGGCGGCGGTGGAGCCCGTTCGCGCCGCTAAAGAGATCAGCGATCAAAACAATCCCTGATCAAATCCGGGACATCAGGTGACAGAATGGATTGTGCTGAGTGAGAGCTGAATAATTTCAATAAACTGCGATAGGAAGAAATAATGAAAAGTAAACTGGCTGCAATTTTCTTGGTGTTGGCTCTTTTGGTTTCAAACTCTTATGCACAGTATCCTGAAGACGCACTCCGTATCGGGCAAAGCAGCTACGGAATCGATGCACGATCTATGGCAATGGGCAACGCGATGACCGGGCTAGCTCAGGGCTTTGATGCAACCTATTTCAACCCCGCAGGCCTTGCACAATCAAGGATGTCGCAAATTACGATGGGACTGAACTTCCTTGGGTATGGCGACAATTCCACCTACCTCGGAAATAGTAATTCCCTTTCGAGTTCACAGACGGACATTTCGGATCTCGGTCTTGTTTACCCATTCCCGACCACTAGAGGAAGCTTTGTCATCGCGCTCGGCTACAGTCACGGTCCGGACTATAATTCCGCCCTATCCGTAGGTGGTCTAAACCCCTCAAGTTCCATTATACCGTCGTTGTACTATGGACCAGATACATCGGCCGACATCGCATATATGGATTTCCTCGAACATTTCAATCGCAACCCGTACGTCAGCGGAAATGTCAGGCAGAGCGGAAAGACATATACCAGCGGAGGGATAAATAATTGGTTTGTTTCCGCGGCAACAGATGTGGCCGTAAATTTCTCCGTCGGGTTGACGTTGAACCTGATAAGCGGTAGCTACAAATACACTCAGAATTTTCAGGAGGCCGGCGTTCCGGGCGACAACTACCAAAATTCATTCTTCACCGGATTCGCACTGACAAATAACGATAGACAGGACATAAGCGGTTGGAATGCCAAATTAGGCATGCTCTACAAATTGCAGGACCCAAGTGGAAACACCGTTGCGAGGTTCGGGATTGCAGTACAGTTCCCTACATTTGTAACCGTGACCGACAATTATTCTTCCTCAGGTACTTCAGGTTTTGCAAGCGGTCCCCTGGGGCCCGCGGGCACCTTTACCTGGGCTACAACTAACGGCTATGGTCAGAGTGAAACACCTGGATCTGCACTTCAATATGATATTACAACGCCTTTCAAATTTGCCCTCGGAGTGTCCGGGGGAACGACTCAGTTCCTTGCCGCCGCAGATATCGAGTATGCAGACTGGACCCAGTTGAGCTTCAGTAATTCCAACCTTCCGGGAAATGCAATTGACAATTTGAATTCACAAATCAAACAAGATTTCAGGCCGACCTTGGGTGTCCGCGTCGGGTTGGAAGTCGCAATGGTTGACCCGTCTTCATCCTTGTTCGTTCCTTATCTCAGATTGGGTGGGGAATTCCTTCCTTCTCCTTATGTAGGTGATGGAGGCAATCAAGCTCAGAAGTTTGTAAGCGGCGGGCTTGGCGCGTCCATACAGAATTCAATTGACCTTTCCGTTGCGTACCAGTATGGCTGGTGGAACACGACTACATTGGTCTATCCGTCCACCGTGATCAATGGTGTTACCTATGCCGGAGCAAGCACTAGCGGTGAGAATGTAACCAACGGAAACTTCATGTTTACATTCAAATATAATTTCTGAGGTATATGACCTCACGGAGGTGTGTCATGTTACGCAAGTTCAGAAACATTCTACCTCTCTCTTATCTGCTGACCATCGTATTTGTTGCAGGTGCACAAAGCCAGGTGGTTGGAAACTCGAACGGTGATATGTTTGGGCCGGGTGCAGCCGGATCTGCCGGGACATTTCAAGGAGAAAATATAGAGACGTCGAGCATCGGGAACCGGTTTGCCAACCCAGCCGGAATGCAGTTGCCAAATCGCCTCGCTTCTTTCGGCGAGCAACAAATGTCACTTCCGGAATATTCACCAGTTTTGATGGATGCAACGGCGATGGGGATCGGGGCGGTTGGAAGCTTCCCAGTCTCAAGTCGCTTCTTTCTCCGAATATCCATAATAAACCTCATGCCGTATATGTTTGGTACAGGCGGAAACATTTATACGAATACTATGAGCGGTATCCTGGCGCCGGTTGAACTCGGTACGCGGTTTCCTTTTGTCAGATCAAGACTTGGGTCGCTGAATTACACGTTGTACGGTGAAACGTCTGCCGGATTACTTCTAGGCTGGGCGGCCCCGACAAATGGATCGCTGCTGGGTTACTATTTCGCCGACTCCCGTTTTGGAAGTGGTGCCTCCGCTTATATGGGGATAGGCAACTCTGTCAGGTTGAACAGGTTCATCGGTTTGTACCTCAACGGTGGGTTGGGATACTTTGATTTCTTTGATTCTTCATTTCTTCCACGCACCAGTTACCTTGTGCCCTCGGCCGCTGTCGGTTTTACGTTCAATTTGACTCCGTAGGAGGCCGAAAACGCCGCGGTCACACGGCGGTTCATGACCTGTCAAGTTATGATTGCATTCCAGAGGCGACTCGTTCCACCCAGCGTCGGAATAGAAGCGTGGAGATTGGATCCATGCGAAGGGGTGCACTTTTGGCAGGCGTAATATTTTTTTACATTCTTCCTATCTTCGCTAAATTATCCGGGTGAAGCGATTTAAGTTCGTAATTGCTGCCGGGTCTCTAACTCTGCTCCTTATCCTTGTCGGTATTGTCCTCTTTTTGTGGAGAGTCGGGACTGTTTCATTGCCGCAGGAGGATGGAGCAATAAGAATTTCAGGGGTGTCTTCGGAGACGGAAATATTTCGCGACAGCCTGGGCGTGCCGTATATAGTTGCGGCTTCTGATTCAGATGCCTACTTTGCCCTCGGTTTTGTGCATGCGCAAGATAGGCTCTTCCAAATGGAGATGTACAGGCGGCTGGGAGAAGGACGCCTCAGCGAGGTCTTCGGACCGAAGACCCTTCCGGTAGATGAACTCTTCCGAACCCTTCGGTTCTCACAGATGGCAGATTCGCTTTATGACCAATCATCTGAATTGACCAAAGACATACTAAGATGGTACAGTAACGGAGTGAACACTTATCTGGAATCTGCAAAAGCATTGCCGGTTGAATTTGAAATGCTCAAGATAACTCCGAAGCCATGGAGACCTGTCGATTGTCTCTTGGTGGCTCGACTGATGTCCTGGGAGTTGAACCTGGCTTGGTGGACAAAGCCGGTGTTCGGCGAGCTTTACAATAAGCTGGGTGCTCAGAGAGCTTCACTTTTGATTCCGCTGTCCTCTATCCACGCGCGGGGGGATGTTTCCGGGATTGGCGCCGGAACGGCATGGGAAGCCGAAAAGCGTTTTCTGGATTTGAATTCTACTGCACTTTCTTTCATTACAGGTTCATCCTCGCCAAGCGGGATCGGAAGTAACAATTGGACAATCTCACCGCGGAGGACGAATACCGGTTCAGCAATTCTTTGCAATGATCCCCACCTTGCTTTTTCTCTTCCGGCCAAGTGGTACTTCGTTTCCATTACATCGCCTTCATTGCACGTCATTGGAGTGACATTGCCCGGTACACCTGGAGTGGTGATCGGTAGAAATGCCGACATCGCGTGGGGAATGACAAATGTCATGGCAGACGATTCGGATTTCTACATCATGCACAATGATTCCGCTGATGCAAGCATGTACTGGTATGACAACAAACTTCTCGCTTACCGCACAGAATATGACACGATCCGTGTGAAGGGAAGGCCCGACTATGTCTTTCAAACAAAGATGTCTGTACTTGGTCCGGTAGTGAGCGATGTCATCGCAGACTCTTATGAGATGAGTCAGCTTCGAAATGAACCGACGGGTCCAAACGAGACGCTGTCTCTGCGCTGGGCAGCATACTGGCCGAGTGACGAAACCAGGTCTATTTACCTCTTGAATACCGCCCGGAACTACGAGGAATTCCTTGAGGCGCTGAAGTACTTCGGCAGTCCTGCACAGAATTTTGTCTACGCGGACGTAAAGGGGAACATTGGGTATAAGGCAGCAGGAAACATTCCGCTAAGGAAATACCCAGAACCCTATCTTCCTCAACCAGGCAATTCTAATAAGTACGTCTGGACCTCATTCATACCTTTCGCGATGATGCCGGAGAGCTACAACCCTTCCGCCGGTTTCATCGCCACTGCGAACAACCCAACGGCGCCTCCGAATTATCCATACTACATAACAAACCTTTACGAACCTTCATCGAGGATTGATAGGATCAAATCATTTCTTTCGGAACACGATACGATGTCTGTCAACTTGTGCAGGGACCTGCAGCTCGATTATCGTTCTGTGTTCTTTGACTCCCTGGACCGGGAAATCATCGATGCGTGCGATACAGCCGGGTTTGCGCCGGAGCAGCTTGTATATCTGAAGAACTTCGATGGGAGCATTACAGAAAACAGCACGGCTGCGGCCATTCTTAATGTGGCTTTTGTGGAATTGATGAAAGAAGTTTTTGAGCCCGTGATGGGACAAACGCTTTTCAAGAAATATGTCTTGATCAGCAACGTGCCGACAAGGATAGTTGAGAGTTTTCTAAGAGATCCGAAATTGTTGGGAGAGCTTTACAATGTCGACAATGGCGACAGCCTGATGGATGTGATGCTCGCAAGGAGCCTTCGCGTCTCACTGAAGACGCTTGAATCCCGATATGGCACGAACTCTATTGGGTGGCAATGGGGAAGGATACACAAACTTGAGTTGAAGTACCTTTTGAGTTCAAACCCGCTGATTGCCAGGTTGTACAATCTTGGACCTTTTCCGCGGGGCGGAAACAACACGACCGTAAACAACGGCGAATATTCCTTCGATGATCCGTATGGCATGCTGATAGGTCCTTCGATGAGAATGATTGTTGATATGAAGAGATCAGGAATCTATTTCAGCTTGCCAGGGGGCGAATGCGGCCAGTTGCTGAGTCCTCACTACTCCGACTTTCTCAAAGATTATTTGGATGGAATCGCGCTATATTTTCCACAATCCGCGAACTTACAACCAATGCCGCACAACCTCAAACTTCTACCTCTCAATTGAACCTAAGGATCGATCTTCTTCGGGAGCTTGCATCTGCGAAGCACGCGATGGCGTTGACGGGTGCCGGTATATCGGCGGAAAGCGGCGTACCGACTTTCAGAGGAGCTGACGGGTTGTGGTCGCGACTGAATCCCCAGGAACTCGCGAGTTTCGATGCTTTTCTTAGGAATCCCGACCTTGTTACGGAGTGGTACAACCATCGTCGTGAAATCGCAAATCACGCCGTACCGAACGGCGGCCATCTCGCGTTGGTTCAGATGGAGACATTGTTCCCGGATTTCACGCTGGTTACGCAGAACATTGATAACCTACACAGACGCGCCGGATCGAAGAATGTTGTCGAGCTGCATGGAAATATCGAGAGAAACTATTGCATCGAATGTGGAAAGAGGTATGACGGCGACGCTTTTGAAGAGAACGAATCATTCAAATGCCCCGCTTGTGGCGGTCTCGTTAGACCGGACATCGTCTGGTTCGGTGAGATGCTGCCTGCGGACGAATGGAAACGCGCCGAGTTTGCTGCAAGGAAAGCCGAAGTGATCTTTGTTGTAGGTACTTCTGCGGTGGTCTATCCTGCCGCTGAGCTTCCCGTTACTGTAAAACAAAACGGCGGGAAGATAATTGAAGTGAATATCGAAGCAACACCTCTTTCCTCGATTGCCGATGCGACGCTCCAGGGACCTGCATCCGAAATTCTGTCTGATATTGTAAAACAACTAATGGAGCTGCAAGGAATTGCATAATACTCACCACCGGAAGACAAAGATAGTCTGTACACTGGGTCCTGCATCTGATTCGGCGGATAAAATCAGGCTTCTTGTTGATGCGGGTGCCGACGTGTTTCGGCTCAACTTTTCTCATGGAACTCACGCTGAACACCTGAGCGAGATAGAAATCATACGGGGGCTGGAGTCCGAAGTTGGAAAGAGATTCGGCATTATTCAGGACCTCCAAGGGCCGAAAATCAGGGTCGGCGAAATGATGAACAATGTTGTGCTCAGAAATAATCAGTCTGTTACACTCACGACCGATAGCATCATTGGTAGCGACCGTCTTGTACCCGTAACGTATGAAGGAATTGTGAAAGATGTCGTACCCGGCAGCAGAATCCTGATGGATGACGGGCTCCTGGAATTGAATGTGAAATCGGCAGCCGGCAAGAATGTCGAATGTATTGTTGTCAACGGAGGACCACTCTCCTCTCATAAAGGAATAAATCTTCCCGGAGTCAATGTCAGCATACCGTCCCTGACAGAAAAGGACCGTACGGATCTTGAGTTTGGTGTAAAACACTCCGTCGATTACGTCGCTCTCTCATTCGTAAGACATGCCTCTGATGTGACGGGACTCAGGCAACTTCTGGGTCAAATGGGTGGGAGCCAGGGGATCATAGCAAAAATAGAAAAGCCGGAGGCAGTTGAGGAGATAGATTCGATCATCGAAGCAAGTGATGGAATTATGGTCGCTCGCGGAGACCTTGGAGTAGAAGTCCCGATAGAACAGGTCCCCGTTCTCCAGAAGATCATTATCAGAAAATGTAATGAGTACGGTAAGCCGGTGATAACTGCGACGCAGATGCTTGACTCGATGATAAGAGAGCCCCGTCCGACTCGTGCTGAAGCAACTGATGTAGCCAATGCCGTGTTCGACGGGACCGACGCCGTAATGCTTAGCGGAGAGACATCGGCAGGGAATTTTCCTGTGGAGGCGGTCAGGACGATGGTTTCTATAGTAAATACTGCCGAGTCGCAGCTATCGTTAACGCAAAGAAATCTCAACTACAAAGCAGTTCGTGACGACTTTACTGATTCAATTGCCGAGGTCGCTTGTTCTTTAGCGAAGTATGTTGACGCTTCTTTCATCATAACCATAACTAACACGGGAACAACAGCTCGCGCGCTGTCCAAGTACAGGCCGGACGTCCCCATCTATGCCTTGACTGAGGAAGCCGGCGTGGCCAGGAAGCTGCTTATGATATGGGGAGTAATACCCGTCGAAGTGGAACAGCTTTCGGATACCGATGCAATGCTTACGCAGGTTAGCTCAATTCTAAAAGGAGAGTCTCTCGCATCGCCCGGCGAAACTTATGTGCTGACGGCGGGCACCCCACTTCTGGCAAGAGGCACAACCAACACATTGAGAATCGAAAAAGTAATTTGAATCAAAAGGAATAGACAAGCTATGAAAGCACGAGATGGTCTCAATTTATTTGTCATCATGATTGTGGGATTCATGTCAACCGCCGGATACTCTCAAGCCGTCAAGGTTCCCCCTTACTTCACCGTTGATCCTTCGCTGTCAGACTCGCTGAAGGAAATTGTGAAGTCAGTGGGACTTGACAGTTCGTTCAATGTTGGATCAGATGGAATGGAAAAAATCTCTCTGACAGTTATCGATTTGATGACCAAGAAGCCTCTACTTGGTGGTGTCAACTATGGAGAGTTTATTTATCCGGCCAGCGTATACAAGATTTATGTGGCCATGGAAGTTCTGAAAGAGATCAGCAACGGAGACTATTATCTCACCACTCCGTACATAGTCAAGTTTCCCAACGCTGTAGATATGACCAGGCAAATTCCCTGGGATCCCCGCCCCGTGCTCCAGGTTGGAGACACCGTCACCATCGGCTATCTCCTCGACCTGATGATCACGCGAAGCGACAACTCCGCTGCAAATTGTCTCATCGACGTAGCGACCAGGGACAGCATCAATGCGACAATCGACGGGTACGGGTGGTACGGGAGTGAAGTGACGCGAAAATATTTGTCGAGAGAATATGAGGATCCGGGGTACAAGAACATAAGAGGGACAAACACATGTGCTCTGCACGCGGCAGATTTTATGTATCGTATCTACTCAAACCAACTGGTCAATCCTTGGGTCAGTATGCGACTGAAGGACTTGCTCGGAATGCAGCTCGATACGACCAAGATTGCAGGCGGGCTTCCTCATAACACCATGTTCTATCACAAGACCGGCTGGTGGAGCACCTGGACGAACGACGTCGGCATAGTCGATAACGGTAAGATAAAGTATATTATTTCCTGCTTCACACCAGTCAGCGAACCGGAGTCGGACCCGATGCTCGAAAAGTTGTCGCGGAAGGTCTTCGAGCTCATGGCAAGAAAATACGCCCGTTGAATCGGTAAGGTGCCTATCTATCCTGTTCGAAAAGCAATAAAGTTGAGCCGTCGATAATGTCCGATGCGGCCGATTTCGGGTTTGGCGGTGAACGAAGCCAGTTACACAGTTGAGGCTCTGTAGTTGGTGAAACATGTTCATCTCCGTCTCAGAAACCGGGTATGAGTCTGCGACAGACTCTTTAAGAAAACGCTATCACTAATTGTCGAAGCCGCCGTTCATTGTACCCCTCGTCATAGATTCTTGGACTGAGACGCAGTCCAACACTCTCTCTTTTGCTTAATGAAAATCCCACCGTCTAATTCAAAGAAACCTTGACAAATAAGTAACAAACATCTTACATTGTATCTGTAATTGTATACAATATAACACCATGTATTGCAATTGCGCCTGGAATTCTGAAAAGGCGATACTGCCATGGAAAGAGATTTGACTGAAACGGATTTCATTTTGGAATGAGGAAAAGGGTTTAAAGGTCTTAGGAATACCTTGGTAGTTGCGCATGCTTTTGTCTGCATTCTTTGCGGTCGCGAGGAAACAATGTGACTGAGATGGCGAAGCTGTGAGCGGTGAAATAACCCGGTCAACCGTCAAATGAAATGGATATCAGCTATCAAGGGGTCCAGGAACATTTAGATAAGATTGCATAAATTACCTTATACATGTCGGCGTGTATTCTGAAGTGCAATCGGGTTTGAAGTAGATTGGCTACTCAATGCCGACACCAATTTAAATGGGCTTAGTCGAGGAAAACAAATAAGAGTCGTGACTCGTTTTGAAAGGGAAATCTCAAGATGAAATCGAAAGAAAAGAAACAGGCTGCGACGGGGTCGGAACGTCTCAGAATTAAGGACAAGATATTTCAATCCCTAAGGGCCGACATCATTTCCCAGCATCTAAAGCCTGGACAGACAGTAAGGGAAGATGAACTGGCACAGAAATACGGTATCAGCAGGACCCCGATCAGGGAGATGCTGAGACGCTTGGAACAAGAAGACTTAGTAAAGATTGTCCCGAATGTTGGAGTCTATGTCTCTGAACTCACACCGAGAGACATAGAAGAGGTACTCGATCTCAGGATATGTCTCGAGAGTGCTGCGGCAAGATCTGCTGCTTCGAAGATAACTGAGGAACAGATGGAACAGCTTAGAGAGATAGGAAGACAACTCGACGTCGCAATCGAGAAGCAGGACAGCATTATCTCATTTGAAGCAGATACCAGGCTTCATGATCTCATTATGGTGGCGGCCGGTAATGCAAGAGCCAGAAGGCTATTGAATAATCTGCTGGGGCAAATCCACAGAATCAGATTCATATCGGGACATAAGCCGGGAAGGATGAATACAACAATCGCGGAACATAAAGAAATCATAGCTGCGTTGAGCGATCACGATCCGGATAGGGCGGAACAGGCAATGCACATCCATCTTGTCAAGACCAAAGAATTGCTTTTGCCTCAATCTGACCTTGATGCGAAGTTTGAATCTTTCGTCAGGAGTTCTTTCTCTTTATAGGACAAATGTAAATGGACATAGTGATTGCCGAGGACATAGACGGAAATGCGATCAAAGACCTCAGTGCACTTTATGAGGTTTTCAAGGATGAGAATTTATGGAAGGATCGTGAATCCCTTAGGAGAAGCATAATTGGGACAAAGGCACTGATCGTAAGGAATCAAACGAGGGTAGATAGTGAGGTACTGGAAAGAGCCGGCTCGCTGCGGGTGATCGGCCGTGCCGGAGTCGGGTACGATAATATCGATGTGGAAGCCGCGAGCAAGCTGGGAATCGTGGTATGTTATGCTCCGAATGAAAACTCGATCTCGACGGCGGAGCACGCATTCGGTTTGATACTCGGAGTGCTCCGCAAAATACCGGCGAGCCACACTTCAACAGTGAGAGGGGATTGGAACAGATCAACATTCATCGGCAGAGAACTGTATGGGAAGACTCTTGGAATTCTGGGTCTGGGAAGGGTGGGTGGAAGACTGGCTGTTCGTGCGAAGGCGTTCGGTATGAAGATAGTAGCATACGATAAGTTTCTTTCACCTTACGAATACTTCGTAACCGAGTCTGGCGCTGAACTGAAAAACATCGATGAAGTCCTTGCTTGTTCAGATGTGGTGTCCTGTCATCTTCCTTTAACAAAAGAAACTCGCGGGTTAATGGATTACTCCAAGCTTAGCCTGATGAAGAATGCCGCGGTCATCATCAACACGGGTCGTGGAGAGCTTATAGTAGAAGAGGATTTGATACGTGCATTGAAGGAGGGGAGGATAGCCGGAGCCGGACTCGATGTCCGGGAAAAGGAACCACCGCCCGAATCCGAGCTGAACCATATGATGAACGTTGTTCTAACTCCGCATATTGCCGGACTGACAGTGGAAGCTCAGGAAAAAGTGATTGACACAGTGGCAGGCGATGTAAGGAGGGTTCTACAGGGGCTCCCTGCCCTGAACTACGTGAACTTTGCACTTCCAAGATTAGGAGGAGAAACAGATGGCAGATGAAAATGTCGCTTTGAAAAGGAAAGCCGGCAAAGACGGGGATGAAAAGTCATATGAAATGTACATAGACGGGAAATGGGTATCAGGTGCAAAATCCTTTGATGTCAGAAGTCCGTACGACGGTTCGCTTGTTGGCCGGGTTCCAGTCGCCGAACAAAATGATGTCGACGCAGCCATAGATGCTGGCGCCAGAGCTTTTGAGAGCTTCTCGAAGACGACATCGTTTCAAAGGTACACACTTCTGAAGAAGATTTCCGAACTGTTGATTGAACATTCTGAAGAGCTTGCGAGAACCATAACATCCGAGAACAGCAAGGTTATAAGAGAATCACGAGGTGAAGTCGCGCGTGCAGCGGACACGTTTACTTTCGCGGCCGAGGAGGCGAAAAGGATACACGGAGAGACCGTCCCGCTCGACGCGGTCGCGGCGGGATCTGGAAGACTGGCATACACAGTCCGCGAACCGATCGGTGTCATAGCGGCAATCTCACCTTTCAACGCTCCGCTTAATCTGGTTGCACACAAAGTGGCGCCCGCAATAGCGGCCGGAAATACTGTCGTTCTTAAGCCTGCTTCCTCAACACCAATCATCGCTCTTAGACTCGCTGAGTTGATCGAGAAGGCGGAAGTTCCGAAGGGCGTATTTAACGTTGTAACAGGGAGTTCAGTCGTCGGTGAACAACTTGTCAAGGATCCGAGAGTCGTGATGGTTTCCTTCACCGGGAGTCCGGAAGTCGGAAAGCATATACGCGACGTCGCCGGATTCAAACGGTTCACGTTCGAGCTAGGATCCAACTCCGCTGTGATCGTGGACGATGATTTAAGGTTGGACGAAGCGGTGAAAAGATGTGTTCAGGGCGGTTACGCTCACTCAGGACAGGTTTGTATATCGACTCAGAGAGTTCTCGTGCACCGTGACATCGAGAAAGTTTTTGTTGAAAAGCTGACTGGCGCGGTCTCCAAACTGAAAGTCGGCGACCCCTTTGATGAGTCCACAGACATTTCAGCGCTCATCACTCAGAAAGATGTTACTCGCATACTGAGCTGGATTGATGAAGCCAGGAAAGGCGGCGCTCGGGTAGCGACCGGAGGAGGCACAAACGGAAAAGCCATCACCGCGACAGTCTTGATCAACGTTAAACCCGATATGAGAGTGTTTAGCGAGGAGGTATTCGGTCCGCTCGTGGGTGTGACCAGTTACGATACATTCGATGAGGCGATAAGGCTTGTGAATTTGTCTCGATTCGGGATAAATGCGGGGGTATACACCAATGATCTCAGCAAGGCGATGAGAGCGGCCCGGGAAATTCATGCCGGTGCCGTGCTGATAAACGATGTCCCAAGCTACCGGGTTGATCATATGCCTTATGGTGGTGTGAAGGAAAGCGGCATGGGGCGCGAAGGTTTGAAGTACGCAATTGAAGAAATGACAGAGCTTAAACTGGTAATATTCAAACTTTAGTTTAGTTTATCTTGAAAAGAAATTCCGAGTACAGCCGAAGACAATTCATAAATCTCTGCGCTGCCGCTTCTGCCGGAGCGGGCATAGCCTCGCTTGTTGGCCGGCGCCGCTTTGCTAATATTACGGCTCTTCTACCCAGCGGGCCAGCAGCACGGATATTCTCATTCGACAAAGG
Source organism: Bacteroidota bacterium (assembly GCA_021789975.1). Taxonomy (GTDB): domain Bacteria; phylum Bacteroidota; class Ignavibacteria; order Kryptoniales; family JAKASW01; genus JAKASW01. The sequence goes on along the minus strand of JAJYIT010000028.1, from coordinate 28,952 downwards.
CTGGCTCTTCGGTGGTAAGTTCAGCCACGATATGATGGCACAGCAGTTCGACGATCGAAACTTCATTCCGGTGACTCTTCCAAGCACTGTGAAAAAACTCTCCTGGCAGAACTGGAATCCGTCCGATTGGGAGGATGTCTGGATTTATCGAAAGCATTTCGACCTGCCGACTGAGGCGCTCGACGGCCGCGTGTTTCTACGCTTCGATGGCGTAATGGTCGGGATCACACCTGAATTGAACGGCCGTCTTTTACCGGAACATCTCGGCGGATATCTTCCATATGAATATGAAGTAACCGGTATGGTGAAAGCTACGGGGAATGTTCTTGCCGTAAAGGTCGATTCGCGATGGAGCAATGTTCCGCCGGAAGGATCACCTAAAGGGCCCAAGAGAATCGATTACCTCGAACCGGGCGGGATCGTTCGATCAGCTCAGATCAAGGTTGTCCCGGATGTCTTTATCAGCGACGTCTTTGCAAAGCCGGTCGACGTACTCGATTCAAATCGTCATATAGATATCACCTGTTCCATCGACGCTGCTCATCTTCCGACGAAAGAGGCAGTTGTGCGGGCGGAGTTGCTCGAAAACGGGACGGTTATCGCGAGACATCAGGAGAAGATCAGCGTTGAGAAGGCCGGATTGTCGGAGCACAAGCTGGTTCTTTCAAAACTTGGGAACGTCAGACTATGGGATGTCGAAGCCCCGCACCTTTATGATGTGGTTGTTACTCTTCTTTTGGGAGGAGTAAGGGTACACAACTACGTCGTCCGCACGGGTCTCCGTGATGCAAAATTTGAGCTGGGCGGATTTTTCCTGAACGGCAGACGCCTGCAGATTTTCGGCCTCAACAGGCATGAGCTGTTCCCCTATGTTGGATTCGCAATGCCTTCGAGGGCGATGCGTCGTGATGCGGAAATTCTCCGACATGAATTCCATTGCAACATGGTACGCTGTTCACATTACCCGCAGACCGAAGCCTTCTATGATACCTGTGATGAACTTGGACTGATGGCATGGGAGGAAGTCCCAGGCTGGGGTTATCTGGGCGATGAGTCATGGAAAGATAAACTCATCCGCGACGTGCGAAGTATGATTATCCGCGACAGAAATCATCCGTCAGTCATCATATGGGGGACCAGAGTTAATGAGTCTGCCAACGATGTCGGTCTTTACAGAAAGACGAGAGCACTGGCAAAATCTCTCGACGATTCCCGGCCGAGTTCGGGTACCATGACAGGCGGCTCGCGAAAAACCTGGAAGACAGACTGGCACGAAGATGTCTTTGCGTTCGATGACTATCACGCCGGCCGTCAAGGCGGTGTCGGGATTGAAAAGCCCGTCGAAGGTTTTCCTTATTTGATCACAGAAGCTGTGGGTCAGTTCAATTATGCCGACCCGAAAACAGGTTTCAGCGCGAAGTACCGGCGAGCCGGCCCCGTGGATATTCAGGAAGAGCAGGCGATCTGGCATGCCCAGGCACATAGTCGGGCGGCAGAAGATCCGCGCATCTGCGGGGTGATTGCCTGGTGCGCATTCGAATATGGAAGCCTGGTGAACTCTTACAGAAATGTAAAATATCCGGGTGTAGCGGACATATTTCGCATTCCCAAGTTGGGCGCCTCATTTTATCGCTCACAGGTGGATCCCGGCGTGTCGCCCGTTATCATACCGAACTTTTATTGGAGCTTCGATCCGAAGACACCTAATGGTCCCGCCAAGCATGTGGCGATTTTTTCAAACTGTGAGAGACTCGAAGTGTATGTCGACGGCCAAAATCATGCTTCTCCGAAACCGGACTCGGGGAATTTTCCTAACCTCAAATATCCGCCGTTCTTCGTCGACCTCGAGTTGAGTGGCGCCGGTTACCCGGAGCTGAGAATTGATGGATATGTCGGTGATAAGAAAGTACTGATGAAGGCATATTCTTCAGACCCATCTCAGGACATGTTTGAAATGCGTGCAGACGAATCGGAGATCATAGCCGATGGATCCGACGCAACCCGAATTGTGTTTGGAGTGGTTGACAGGTACGGTGAGCCGAGGCTACATGGCCGTGGACAGGTGAAGTTTGAGTTGACCGGTCCGGGAATCCTTGTCGGTGACAACCCATTCGATTTAGAAGAAAGCGGTGGACTCGCTGCGGTCTGGGTCAAATCGGTGCCCGATCATACGGGAGTAATAGCGGTGACCGGGAATCACCGGACGCTGGGCAGCCGTTCTCTTCGAGTTCACGTGACGAAGCCGCAAAGGAAAGAAGTAAGTATTTAACTAAAGGTTAGCAAATCATGGAAAAACTGAAAGTGGCATTGGCGGGAACGTTTCGTCCGATTTTTCACGGCGACATGAAATCAGTGCTGAATCATAGTATTGAAGTCCTGGAAAAAAAGAGCAATGAGCTGAAGTTTGACTTTGTACCAGTATATAAAGGCATGGAAACGCTGAGCGATGCTCAAGCTGTGGCAAAGGAGCTTGAGGAGAAGAAAGTTGACTTTGTCGTGATACAGAATTCTTCGTTCGCTGACGGCGACATGATCCTTCCTTTCTTCTCGTCATCCGCAAGACTTGCCGTTTGGGCGGTTGAAGAGACAACGTCGAGTGGTCCCCTTCCTCTGAACTCCTTCTGTGCCACGAACCTGTATGTCAGCATTGCCGGAAGATATGCACCAGGATACGACCGGCCCGTGAAGTGGTTGTTCGGAGACGCAGAGTCGCCCCAGTTCGGAAGACGGTTCGACACGACGATCAAGGCATTAACTGCCATCAAGAATTTGCAGGGCTCGAGGATTCTGCAGATTGGCAATACCGAATTCGGATACCACGACCTGAAGTATGATACCGGGAAGCTTCAAAAGATTTTCGGTGTGAGTGTCGAGAAGCTTGAGCTCGACGAATTCTACAATGAATACGAAGCGGCAATGGCGAAAGGCGATCTTGACGATAGAGTATCAGGAATAATCAAAGAGAGCAATGGAGTTGACGCGATTGAAGCCGATGTCAGAAAATCTGCGGGAGCGGAAGTGGCATTTGAGAAGATTGTCACGAAACATCGCGCGTCTGCTGTGAGCTTTCGATGTTGGCCGGAAGTGCCGGGGAAAGTCGGATTGATGGTATGTTCTACAATAGGAAGGCTTAATCAGCGAAAGAATGGAAGCGGATTTGAAATGGTGGCAGCCACGGAAACTGACGTCCTCGGCGCAATATCCATGATGGCGCTAAGGTACCTGAGTGGACGCGAAACGGTACTAATGGATCTGTCCGGATGGGATCAAAAAGCAGACTCGATTTACATCTGGCACTGCGGGAACATTCCGAAGAGCTGGTTCGACAAATCAGGGTTCAGGCTGGCAAATCATTTTAATCGTGACAAGATGGGGACCGTGCGCGAAGGGCGGATGAAACCTACAGAGGTAACAACACTTAGATTCATGGAGAACGATGCAAGCGCATTCCTGGCAGGCGGCAGGTTCTACGAGAGGGAATCGCCCGTCTATAAAGGCTGCAGCTCGTGGATGAACGAGCTGAGCATAAACGGGCAGCATACTTCGAGCGAGGACTACATGAACACACTACTCGTCAACGCTGTCCCACACCATCTTGCCTATGTCGATAAGGACGTCGCAACGGAGGTGAATGAACTTTGCGCATGGCTTGGAATCGGTATTATGAATCCGGTAAGTTACCAAGATTATCTTCAAAGACCACGGCCGATTCGCTCGGAAATTCTAAACCCGAATTTCTAAATTCCAGACAATGCTCGAAATTTGAAATACAAAATTTCATGGAAGCGATTTATCATTTTGGACTTGGGTCATATGGATTTGTTCACAGTTTCGGACTTAGGTTTTAGAGTCTTGTGCCGTTGGTCAGAGAGACTTGTCAAAGGAGAGGGGCGTGATGTTGTCTTCTAACTTGCTTGTCGCCCAGGGCGGCGGTCCCACTGCCGTGATTAACTGCAGTCTGGTTGGAATAGTTGAAGAAGTCAGGAGCGCCGGGAGGGGAAAAATCGGGAAGGTGATCGGCGCACTCCGCGGCGTGAGCGGCATCATTGAAGAGGATCTTGTCGATCTTGGAAAGGAAACTCCTGCAACGCTCAGAAAGATTTGTCAAAGGCCAGGGGCAGCCTTGGGTTCGTGCCGCAGGAAGATGTCTGAAGAGGACTATGGCCGCATAGTCGACGTGCTCAGGAAGTACAAGGTCAGGTACTTCTTTTACATAGGTGGTAATGGCTCGATGCACACCGTGCAAAAAGTGGAACAGGCGGCACGCCGGGTCGGATACGAGCTGGCTGCTATCGGCATCCCTAAGACGATCGACAATGACCTGGCCTATACCGACCATAGCCCGGGGTACGGGAGCGCAGCGAGATACGTCGCGTCGGTTACCAGAGAGATTGGTCTTGATGTGGAGACGTTGCCGCCCCCGGTTTCCGTTATTGAGACCCTCGGAAGGAATACCGGTTGGCTGGCTGCCGCTGCTTCGATAGCTCAACTGGACAAAGATAGCTCACCGAATCTGATTTATGTACCTGAGAGACCGATGAGCGTAAACCGTGTTTTGTCGGACGTTTCGGATGTGTTCGACAGGCTGGGTCGTGTCGTCGTTGTCGTAAGCGAAGGGCTGAAGGACGAGACCGGCAATTATCTCGGCGGAACCAGGGGCAAAGCATCGAAAGACGGTTTCGGCAGGGGATTGCCAGGCGGCGCTGCCGCATATCTTGCTGAGCAGATTTCCGAGAAGCTGAAGATAAGAGCAAGGAGTGAAAAGCCGGGTCTTGCGACAAGGACAGGGATAGAGTATGCGTCAGCAGTCGATCAAAAAGAAGCATATCTTGTGGGGAAGTCAGGCATCCGTTCGGCACTGTCGGGTGAGAGCGGCGTGATGATGACGCTCTTGCGGGAACGCGCAAAGAATTATCGCTGCACGGTCGGTACTGTTCCGCTAAAGGCCGTCGCGGTTACCGAGAAAGTCTTGCCGGCGGAATTTATGAACGCCAGCGGCAACTTTGCAAGTGAAGCTTTCATCGACTACTGTTTGCCGATAATCGGTGGGCCTGTCAGATTGTTCCCTTCGCTCGCAAAACGAAGATTGCGCGAATCCGTTCGCAGAACAACCCGAATTGCTCCAGGTGCACTTTGACCGACAAATGGAATATTGACCGTAGGTGATTCGATGCTAGGACCGAATGAGTACGTACTCAGATACCAAAACGAAAAGTTCCAGGAAGGATATGTTATCCTACAAATTCAATCTTGAAGATTTCTTTCCAAAGAAACTCTTTTACCAGATCACCGATGTCCGTGTAGACCGACCGGAGGCAGTGATCGATCACGCACAAAGCAGAAAACGCCGGACCAGACTTACCAATGACGGTAAACTCGTAATTCTGGCCGCAGACCATCCGGGGAGACGTGTGACGCTGCTGCGAAACGATCCGATCGGTATGGGGGATCGTTACGAATATCTTGGACGCGTGCTTCGGGTATTAACAGACGATCGATTCGATGGGGTGATGGGTACCACAGATATGGTGGAGGATATTCTCATCGTTGACTATCTGTATAAGCAGAAGACCGGAAGAAGCTTCACGGACGGTAAGGTAATCACAGGTTGCATGAACAGAGGCGGACATGCGGGGTCGGTTTACGAGTTGGAAGACAATTTCACGTCTTTCACCGCGGAGAGCTTGAAAAAGATGAATCTCGACGGTGGGAAAATGATGTACCGCCTGGATCAATCGGATCATGGTTCGCTCTTAACCATCCGCGAATGTGCGGATGCAGTAACGGAATTAAGCCGCCTCGGGTTGTATGCGTTCATTGAGCCCGTGACGGTAGAGAGCATGGAAAAGAACCATTCCTTTAAGACAGACATCGAGACCCTGGTCAAAGACGTAGGAGCGGCGGCAGCGCTTGGAGAAACGTCTCTTAAGACATGGCTCAAGATTTCATACAACGAGGACTTTGAAAGGGTAGCGCGTGCGACAACTCTACCGATACTTCTGCTCGGCGGTCCAGCGAAAGATTCCCCGAAAGATACCATAAGCGCGTTTGCAAAAGCAATGAAGGCGGCGCCGAACGTCCGCGGCGCTATGGTCGGGCGTAACGTGACTTTTGTGAAGGACGGGGATCCACGCGCCGTGGCAATGGCACTTTCTATGGTAGTTCACGAAGGCTATTCAGCCGAGGACGCGATGAAATACATGGATGGGAGCATGGGGGTGGGGATGGACTTTTTTACGGCGGCGTTTTCTTAACAGACCACCCCGGGGCCCAGTTCCCTGGATGTCCGGTCTGACCCATGACGCGATCTGAAGATGTTACTTTGCAGGGCAAATAGTGACATCCCTGCCGGACCCATACAGTAATCTCTTGCCTCCATAAGACATCCCCCTTCACATATGTCAATTAAAACTTCACCTGTCATCTTCCTGACGGATTCAATTGCGGGAGCTTTTCTGAGATCGATTTTGATAATTGCTCTCATTGCACTCATCAGCAATTTATCCATTGCGCAAACAGGTTCTTCCGAAATTCCGCAGCCCGTGATTCCCGGCGGTGTCGGAATCAACATCCACTTTACGACCGGCCATACTCAAGATCTCGATATGATAGCGGCAGCCGGCTTCAAGTTTATCCTGATGGATTGCATCTGGTCGTCCATTGAGACTGCCAGAGGAACTTATGATTGGTTGGCTTATGATCAACTCATATCCAATCTCAATCAGCGCGGACTGCGTGCAATCCTGATATTAGATTACAACAATCCATTGTACTTGAGCCCGGGAGCAAGTGTCGACACGGGCCCCGCCGACTCGACGGACATAGATGCATATTGCAGATGGGCCGCAGCAACTGTGAAGCACTTCGAAGGGAATCATATCATCTGGGAGATCTGGAATGAACCCAACAATGGTTCGTTCTGGAAGCCTTCACCGAGTGCTGCACAGTATGCAACTATGGCGCTTGCAGCTTGTAAGGCAATACGCCAGGCAGACCCAAGGCAACAATAATCGGACCGGCAGCGGACAGATTCCCGTCAGATCTGTTGGATTCGGTCATGACTTCCGGTGTGATCAATTATCTCGACGGCGTCAGCGTTCATCCCTACAGGGGTGACCTTTACCCGGAGACAGCTCCGTACTACACGCCAACATCGACACCAAATGATCGTGGCTACCACTGGCTCGATAGTCTGATCACACTATATGAGCCCGCGGGAAAGAGCATCCCGATTGTCTGCAGCGAATGGGGATATAGCAACAGCTCGTTATCAATTCAAACACAGGCGGACTACCTCGCGAGAATACAACTGTTCAACCTGTATGACGGTATTCCTCTCTCTATCTGGTATGATTGGACCGGCGGCAATCCAAGTTTTAACATCGTCAACTCCAATCTGATTCCGAAACTTCCGTATGTCACGGCCACCACGCTCACCCGTGAACTGCGTGGGTATCAAATGCGTGGACGATATGATACCGGCGACAGTGGTTCGATATGATTTACCCAAGACATCCCATATCACGATCAAAGTCTTCGACATCTTGGGGAACGAAGTGGCAACTCTGGTGAACGGGGTTCAACCTCCCGGTCGTTACCAGGTTCAATTCAGCGGCTCAAAGTACGCCAGCGGTGTGTATCTGGTTGTGATGAAGGCAGGTTCGTTTGCGGGCGTCCAAAAGATTTTGATGATAAAATAGTATCAATTGACCCATGATCAATTGGTATTAACTATAAGTAAGAGCATTGTTTCAAGCGCGAAGATCCCGACCGCACAAGATCCCCAAAAGGATGATAGACAAAGGAAACCCTTGAGTGCGACGATTCATGACGTAGCAAAAGTGGCTCAGGTCTCAGTGAGAACAGTGTCCAGGGTAATGAATAGCCCGGGGGTAGTGAGTGATAAGACAATCGTGGACGTTCGAAGGGCGATGGAAGATCTTGGCTACCAGCCGAGCCATGTGGCTCGTTCGCTTGTCACCAAGAAAACCAACACAATCGGTATCGTCATGCCAGATATAAAGAATACATTCTTCAACAGTTGGTTCCGCGCTCTTGAAGAATATGCCGGTCAGTCAGGGTACACGACTTTCCTTTGCAATGCGGATGAAGATCCGACGAAGGAGATGAAGTTCGTGAGGCTTCTGCAAGCTCATCGGGTGGATGGAGTCTTGATTGTGCCGCGCAGCGTTGAAGCTGTAAAATATCTTGTCAAGAACAAAACTGTCACCGTGCTTGTCGACCGGATGTACCACGATGTCGGCACAGATGTCGTCTCGACCGATCATTATGATGGAGCGCGCAGAATTACAGAATATTTGATTGGAATGGGACATGAAAGAATAGGCGTACTTACGGGGCCAGACTTCATGTTCCCGAGCGCTGAGAGATATCGGGGATTTTGTGACGCGATGAAAGGGAGTGAGATTCGGATAGTGCCACAATTTGTGAAGAATTGTGAATTCAAAGAGAAGAGAGCCTACGATGCTGTTGACGAGCTGCTGACCGGTGGGTCTTTTCCAACGGCTTTTTTTGCGTTTAACAGTCTTACAGCCATTGGTGCTATCAAAGCTATAAACTCCCATGGATTGAAAATCCCCGACGACATATCATTGGTCTGCTACGATGAAATCCCGGGTAACGACATTTTCAATCCTAAGATTACTCATGTCCGGCAGCCGATAGTCGAGCTCGGACATCGAGCGACGCGACTGCTTATCGACCGGATTGAGAATCCGAATCGGGATGAAACTGCGAAAATCTTTTTGAAACCTGAATTGATAATGGGTGAATCATGCATGAAGCTTCGTCGGAACTCTTGAAAGTCAACCGGCTGAATTCTGGACGGCATGATGGGATATGAAAGAATTGCTACTAGTGTATAGCGCTCACCGAATGGCAGAAGCGGGCTTGACACATTCGTTGGAAGGGTGTTACATTGAGTGCGGAATTGTATAATACATTGTATTGGCTCTAACCGTTGCGGAAAAGGACGTTTCATGGTGCATGAGATTGCTGGCATCACGATGAAGGTCCGGTAAGTAGGAGGAGCCGCCCTGTGCAATGTGACTCAGAAGGCGAAGCTGTGCCGCGAGTGAGGAAACCGGTTGTGATCTATAGGTCGCGGCTAGAAGATAAAAGGAGTGTTATAGAAACTGACTAACGTTGGACAAAAAGATGAAACGAACTAACCTCTGCAATTGCTATCACATACGGTTGCAGCAGTACTGTTCGTGCTTGTCGCAAGTCGATGTTGGGTGACGGACCTCATCCCGACATCGATGTTCTTTGATAGGTGCAAAGCCGATGTCGAACACCGACGCCATTTACCTCCTATTATGGTTACCTGTCTGAACTCGACAAGGGGTGAGGCCTCACCCTTTGTTCTCTGCTGTTCACAAAGTCAGCTTCAACGACGAACAGATCTGGCTATTGAGTCAGGGCGTGGCAGTTGCCCATTTCAAATTTCCTGTTTCATATTCCGACCGAATTCTGTCAAATAGATGCATTCGTATAACAACAATAATCAAAAAAAAGAAAGAGATGTGGCCAATGAAACATCTTTGGTTGCTCGCTCTCACGAGTGTCCTCTTCAGCGTGCAGACAGCACGGTGTCAGGCGGTGGGGACCATTTCAGGAAAAGTGACAGACTCTGAGACAGGACAAACCCTTCCGGGCGCTAACGTCCTCGTGAAGGGAACAAGCGTGGGGGCTTCGACGGATCTTCATGGGCGTTTCTCCATTCCGAATGCCCCTGCCGGGCAGGATACATTGAAGGTAAGTTACGTCGGCTACGATCTCAAGCAAGTACCGGTCGGAGTCGGCGAGGGAGAGAGCGTCACCCTTGACGTTAAACTGATCGCAGTCGGAGTGCGGAGTAAAGGAGTGACTGTTACCGCACAAGCCAGCGGTCAGAACGCCGCTATCAACCAGGAACTCTCTTCAGACAACGTGGTCAATGTGGTATCAGCCGCACGCATACACGAGTTGCCCGATGCAAACGCTGCTGAGTCGGTCGGCAGACTTCCGGGCGTCTTTCTTGTAAGGTCCTACGGCGAGGGATCGCAGGTCGCCATCCGCGGGCTTGAGCCGAAGTATAACCAGATTGAGATCGATGGAGTGGAGATGCCTTCGAACTCAAGCTCAAATCGGTCGGTCGATATGAGCATGATATCGTCTTATATGTTGAGCGGCATAGAGCTTTTTAAAACGGTCACGCCGGACATGGACGCGGCAGTACTCGGAGGGACTGTAAATTTTAAGATCAGAGAGGCCCGTTCGACTCCCAGCGGCGCTCCTATAATACAACTCGAAACCCAGGGAGGGTACAACAACCTCCAGAACACCCTGGGCGACTATGAATTCTCCGGATCGGTAGAGAAGAGATTTTTTGACAATCGGTTCGGAGTATTCGCACAGGCTCTCACTCAAAGACAGAATCTTACGGCTGATATATTTGGCGGGAGTTACGGGTTGCTTAATAGTTACGACTACTATAATCCCCATCCGACAGTGATTATGAACAGTCTGAATCTAACTTATAAGCCGACCGAGAAGAATCTTTATGATGGAACGCTGGTACTTGATTACAGGTGGTCTTCCGGAAAAGTGGATCTGATGAATTTCCTGAGTCAGGGCAGGCAGATAACGAAGACTTTCAACCAGAGCTACGGTTTGAGCGGCAATTCTACAAACTATTCTGGAGCCTACTTTGCGCCGATTGCAAATGTCATAATGAATATCCTGGACTATAAACAACATGTTCTGTCGTTTACCATGGATGCGAGGGTATCACATGCTTATTCAGAGAACGTGAACCCCGGTTACTGGAGCGTCAACTTCAGCCAACTCGCATCCGGTATTGGAAGTCTTCCCCTATCGCAGAGTCCTGAGGCAATTGCTCAACAGGCATCTGCAAAAACGGATTTGAACGAAACATTTCTCACTACCATCAGTACCAATACTAGCTTTACGCGGCAAAGGAACCTATCGGGTTCAATCGACTTTCAACGAAGCTTTAATTTTTCGGACTTCCTAACCGCGACGCTCAAGTTTGGCGGAGCCTATCGACATACGTTCAGGTCTTACACTTACTCGAGCGGCAGCGGTACGTATAATATCCCTGGCGGAAATGCGGCTCGCTCGCAAATCATAGCGGCTGATCCCTGGTTGGCTCAGCCTCCTTACAATCTGAACCCGAATGGCGACGACCTTTTCCTTATGCCCCTGTTCTTCGATCAATCGAGTAGCTTCGGTAAATTTCTCGGAGGCGACTATCTGCTATCTGGTTACCCTACGAACCTCAGTGTCCTTTCGAAGATTGTAAACACAACTGTGGCGCTGCAGAATCAGCAGAGTTTCGCTGCAGTATCCGGAGCGTACGTTCCTGATGAATATGGAAACATAGCAAGCAACTATTTGGGATATGAAGACGAGGAGGCTGCATACGTGATGGCAACCATAAACTTCGGTCCGCGGATTACCCTCATACCCGGCGTTCGTTATCAAGGCCTTCGGACCCGGTACACGGCAGCGTACGTCCCGACCGCCTATGACAACAATACTTTCCCATTTAGTTTTCCATACACAGATTCAACCTCAACGCAGTATCACGGCTACTGGCTGCCGGATGTGAGCTTGCGGTACAAGCCGTTCGATTGGTTTGACATCAGGCTTGCATATACAAACACTCTCACATACCCTGATTTCAACAGAATCACACCGGCGATTGACATTTTTGTCAGATCTGTCAACTGGAATAATCAAGCCTTGAAGCCCGGCAGGTCGCAGAACTATGATATTGCCATGTCGTTTTACAACAACAGCCTGGGATTGTTAACGATCGATCCGTTTCTGAAACAAATTGATGATTTGATATTTCCGTATGGCGATGCGGTCTATATCACAAACCCTTCCCAATACGGCTTTCCCGATTACATGAAAGGTTATGCGCTTGGCAACCTGGTGATCAACGATCCGTACCGTGTCAATCTCTGGGGTATTGAGGCGAATTGGCAAACTCATTTCTGGTATTTGCCGTTCGGCTTGAGTGGACTGGTATTGAATGTTAATTACACCCACATCTTCTCGGGCGCTAAGTATCCGTTCCAGCTGACCGAGAAAAAGGGGGGATATCCTCACACAACTATTGTGTACGTCGATACCTTCTACACGGACCGTCTGATAGATCAGCCAAGCAACATCGTGAACCTCTCGGTGGGATATGACTACAAAGGTTTCTCTGCGAGAGTTTCGTGGATATACCAGGAAAATGTCTTCAGCCAGAACAACTTCTGGCCTTCCCTCCGTCAGCGCAGAGCGACATACTCGCGGTTGGATTTTTCAGCAATGCAGAACCTTCCATGGTATGGGCTTCAAGCCTATCTCGACATAAATAATCTCAATGGCGAGCCCGACATAACAGTTATCCAGGGGACTGGTTTCCCGAATAGTGATGAATCTTACGGATTATCTGCTGATGTTGGGCTAAGGTGGAATTTTGCGCAGTAATTTACCCGACAGAATTTCCGGGTCGGGAAGTTCTTTACAGAAGGTAATTGGGGGTTGAAGTAAACAAACTAAACTCAAACAAAAGGAGAATTAAGATGAAGGCAATGGTTATCGCGATTTGCTCGATCGCGGCTGCGGTGGTTTTCGCATTACCCGGTCGATCATTCGCCCAGGTACCGGACACGGTAGTAGTCTATGCGAATCCCGGAGGTGAGACAATCGAACGCCAAATAATGGGCGACACAACTGCCACGGGTCAACGGGTCAATCCGAATCGTGTTTATCTTTTGCAGCAGACAGGTTCGCTCGATACCGTTTATTATTATGACGACCCGATAACGACCCTCGAAAAGTATAACATAACGATTATCGGGAAGCGGAACCCGGTGACCGGCATGCCTCCGCTGATTCAACCGGATATTCGTCCCAATAACAGCTCGCCCGGAGATCTCATCGTTTCAAACAAATCTGGTGTCAACATCACTTTGAAGAACCTCTATATCCTTGGGGAACGGGTCGACTCGGTTCAGGCTACGACCAACTTACTCCAGATAAACGGAGATACGAACTCAGTGACGATAGACCACTGCGTAATTGACAACATCAGTGGTAACGTAGCCAATTTTGCGAATTGCTCCTGGGAGAACCTTAAGATCACAAACACAGAATTGAGGGATGCCTCGAATCAGTTCTGGCGCTCAGGCGGTTGGATGTGGGCCAACTTTGGTGTTCCGATGGACTCGGTTATCATTCAGAACACGACCTGGTTTTGCAATGGACGACAAGTCATGGGGGGCCCCGGGATTTACAATTATTTGCTGATTGATCACAATACATTCTTCATTAGCATTGATGCCCCCATGCTTTCTACACACTTGACAAATGCGACGATCACGAACAACATCTGGTATGGTATGAATGCACACGGTGCGGATTCCAGTTACGTGGCGACAGGTCAAACGAACAACGCGAAGGAGCCGTATAGCCTTATAATGCTGGATTCACTCGGATCAGTTGGCTCTACTTACGGCGTTTCGGAATCACAAAGAAGGATCACTGTAGAGAACAATGCTTACTTCTGGCCGCAACAATTGCTGAGTTTCTGGACCGCAGTAAACGACACGGCGAAAGGCTGGTATATTTCGGAACCAGAATGGATGAATTCTCAAACATTCTATATGTTCAGTGATCACTCCGCCTGGCCGAATCTGGTAAGTCAGAACAATGATAGCACAGACCCTGGATTTGCTGCCTCTCTCGTCAATCCTGCAATTGACAGTACGATTGAATTCGTGAAGCTCATCGGCTGGAACACACCCACGAGCAGGTTTGGCAACACAGGAGCCTTCCGGTTCTGGCAACTGAGGAGCAACCCCGACCCGAGTTATATCTTTACTTGGGTGCCGAGTACCTGGACAGGCTGGACCAGCGGATATCCGGTCCCGGAGAATCTTGCATACTCAAATGTGGCGCTGCAAACGGCAGGGAAAGGCAATTTTGCTGTGGGTGATCTGAACTGGTACCCGTCGCAGTTGAAATTGTGGGAAGCTGGCGACACGGTGAATGCCATTCAAGCCACCGGCCCGCAAGTGCCGACAAATTTCACTCTGAGCCAGAATTATCCTAACCCCTTTAACCCGACGACCGATATAGCCTATTCGGTTCCCAAAACAGGAATTGTCACTTTGGCAATTTTCAACATTCTCGGTGAGAAAGTGGCGACTTTGTTTTCTGGCGTCCGTCAGCCCGGAAATTATCTTGCCACCTTCAATGGAAGCAAGTTTGCAAGCGGTATGTATTTCTATCGCCTCCAGTCTAGTAATCTATCTATCACGAAGAAGTTAATGCTCATCAAGTAACTCCATTACAAGAACCTTGCGGGGAGAATTGTGCTTTCAGTGCTGTCTTTTCGCAAGGTTTCTTTTTTGTCGGAAGGGTCAAGATTTGAGTAGCTCCGGAAAAAACCTTGTGTCGTTTTCGAGATGGTTAAGTGCGGTTTGTGTCATATTGTTGGTTGAAGGGAGTCTGCAGGCACAGTCTCCCGTGACCGTAACCGTCTACACCAAATCTCCGGAAGTAACCATCCCGCCTGACTTTTCCGGATTAAGCATTGAAACCGGGAGTCTGCGAAATGGAAATGCAGGGGTGTATGGGAACTGGATGGATGACTCAACTCACTCTCCTGACCCGTTGCACGCTCAGATGATCACCTTGTTCAATAACCTCGGTATCAGGAACATTCGCGTTGGTGGCGGTTCGGTCGACGGAAACAATATCATACCTACAAATGGCGATATTGATGCTTTCTTCCGTTTTGTCGAAGCTACCCACTGTGATGTGATTTATTCACTCCGACTGTTGTACGGAGACACAGTCACAGATGACAGCATCGCGAAATACGTATGGGGCAATTACCACCAATACCTACAAACGCTTGCGATAGGCAATGAACCTGATTGGCCTTCCTATCGTGACTCGACCGGTCTCATAACCGGCTATCCCTCATACCTGTACCAGTGGGAACTTTTCGACTCGGCTGTGGTTGCTGCTGTACCCGGCGCAAAGTTCGGCGGGCCTGACCAGGGAAGCAATTATCCAATCCCTGGTGCACGCAACACCGATTACAACGGAAAGCCCTGGGATGTGGATTTCATGAACGATACGAAAAGTCTGGGCAACGTTGTCGCGATCTATCTTCACAATTATGTGGGACAGGGAGCATCGGGCAGTACTCCGCAAGAAATGGCCGATGCTATGCTCTCACCTGTCTGGGATACCACGTACTATCAGGAATTGTACCAGTCTGACTGTCTCCCAGTATTGCAGGCCGGACTGCCTTACCGGCTCACAGAATCCAATAGCTTCAGCGGAGGAGTGGCGGGCGGAAGCGATTCTTATGCCACGTCACTGTTTGCTCTCGATTATATGTTCTGGTGGGCCGCACATGATGCTTCTGGTGTGAACTTTCACAACAAGCAATGGGTATTGAATGACACTATTTACATGGATTCAAACGGGAATTATCTGATCCATCCTATGGGTTATGGCATTGCCGCCTTCAACATCAGCGGTCATGGAGCATTGGATTCGGTCACGGTAGCGAATCCCACGTTACTAAATCTGACAGCCTACGCAACAACTGATAGCGCCGGGCAAATGTTTGTAACAATCATTAACAAAGAACACGTGAGTGGGCGACCTTACGCTCCCCAACCGAGGGACGCAGAGGTGACCATTTTGGCAAACGGGTCCCCAGACACCGCATCCGTCATGTTCCTCAGGGCGCCTGGAGACAATGTGCTGGATACGGGCGGCATGACGCTCGGCGGGTCAACCATAAGTAACACTCGACCATTTGTTGGAAGATGGTCTCCCATTGACACGGTCGAATCCGGCGATTATGTATTGAAGGTGCCGTACGCGACCGCCGCTGTCGTGAGGATCGGCGGTCCCTTTATCGCACTCGGTGTTCCTGCATCAATCGCGCCACGAGGAGTAACAGGAGTCCCGCGAATGACCACGTTCAACTGGGATCCTTCATCGGGGGCGACTTCATACCGCTTGCAGATTTCAACGGGCGCTGAATTTCGATCGACAGTATTTGACACAACACTGACGGATACGACAACTCAGCTGTCCGGTCCGCTGAGCGATACCACAGAGTATTACTGGCGTGTCCGTGGTCAGGACAGCCTTTACACGAGCGCCTACTCTGCCGTCGATTCATTCACAACAGGCACAGGTGTCTTGTCGATAAACGAGGTCGGGGTAATACCTGAAGAATTTTCGCTTCTCCAGAATTTCCCGAACCCGTTCAACCCGAGCACGGTCATCAAATATGATCTTCCGAAGTCACAGATGGTGACTCTGAGGATATACAATGTCCTCGGGCAGCTTGTCGAGACACTCGTAGATGCGCAACAGCGGCCAGGTTACTACGAAGTGACCTTCAATGGAGATCGGCTTGCAAGCGGCATGTACTTCTATGTCTTAAGGACAAATGATTTCAATGCTGTGCACAAGATGCTTCTTTTGAAGTGACGCTGGCAAACTGCCCGTTGGCCCGGGAAGTTTATCTCGGGACGTTTGCCTCTGCTGCTAATAAATATGAATTCTTGCAGAGGCGGGCGTCCCTATGTTTTTGGGAGTAGAAGAAGTTGCAGACCAACCCTTGAAATACGAATATATCCTAAGTATCCTTCTTGCATTCTGTTCTGTCGTTCAAATCGGCTTTGCACGAGAAGTGATCCTTCAAGACCATGAGCTGCTGGTCTCATTCGACTCCGAGTCTGGAGCACTAACCCGGCTGGTAAGCAAGAAAACCGGCTGGGTGATTGAGCCACATCCCGAGTTTGGAATTTCGTTTAGGATGCTTGCTCCGCTGCCGGATAGACAGGACAACTTCGTTCTTGGACAGAGACAGCATGCGGCAAAGGTGGAAAAAGTTTCGGATTCTGAAATTGTGATAAAGTGGAACAACTTCAAGAGCCAGCACGTCCCACTCGGCACAATCGAGTCGGGATCCCGACAAAGTCGGAGAGGCGTTCTGCCAATCGAATTCACGGCGACGGTCAGATTGCATGATGGCACGCTCACTTTCGGTGGGACGATCGTTAATAATTCCAATCTCATGGTTCAGACGGTCTCGTATCCATATTTCGGCGACTTCACTCCTCCTACGAATGAAACTCCGATGAGCGTCCGTACTATGAGGTACGATAATCTCCAGTCGGATGAGATTTATCCGAAGTTTGCAAAAGGGCAGGGTTATTGGGGAGTCTTCTACCCGACAAAGAACTTTGCTTCCAGTTACAGCGAGTTCTGTCTTATACAATGTCCTGAAGAAGGATTGTATGTGGAAATGGAGAATCCCGATCCGCCTTATCTCCTTGAGTATACCTTTGAGCAGCATCCGGGCGTTTTATCGGCGGTTACCAATGTTGTCCCTCAGACCGGTTCAGTTGATGGAAAGCCTGTTCATCTGGAATTCAGAACATGCCACTTCGTTTTCGCTCATCCGCATACGACCGTGAATCTTGTCCCTGTTGTAATCGAACCCTACAGTGGCGATTGGCACGCCGGAGTCGACATTTACAAGAAGTGGCGAGCAACATGGTACAAGCCCGCGCACGTACCCGAGTGGGCGAAGAAAGTTAATTCCTGGCAACAGCTTCAGGTGAACACCCCTGTACAGAATTACCGTGTTCCTTACGTGGACCTGGTGAAATACGGCAGAGCATGCGCTGAGAACGGAATTGATGCAATCCAGTTAGTCGGCTGGAACAAGGGCGGTCAGGATGGAGGAAACCCGTCAATGGATACCGACCCCGGCCTCGGGATGTGGCAGCAGCTTCATGATGCAATTGAAAAGGTTCAGGCCATGGGCGTGCACATCATACTCTTCGACAAGTTTCCCTGGGCCGATCTGACAACAAAGTGGTACAAGGACGAGCTGTACAAATACGAGACTGTCGATCCCTACGGTATACTTTATCAGGGTGGCGGCGACAGTTATATCACACCCGTTCAGCTCGCGGGCATAAACACGCATAGGTTTGCCGTAATGGATCTCCTCGATCCTGAATACCGTGAAATTGCGACGGGACAATTCAGAAAAGCGTTGGCGCTCGGTGCCGACGGATTTCTCTATGATGAAGTCTGTGTTCAGCCGCCCAACCACGCTTATTCATTTGCCGATGGTCACGGCTACAGGCCACCCGGTTATGTTTATGCCGGTGCGATTCCACTTGGAAAGCAGCTTCATGCAGCGGCCGACTCGGTAGATCGGAATTTTCTTTTTGCCGGGGAAGGGCCTCAGGATTGGCTCACTCAATACTATCCTTTTTCGTATTTCCGGATTAATGCTTCGTCAACTCCAGTCGAACGTTATATCGATCCTTATCTTCCGATGATGGTGGCCGCGAACGGATTCGACGACCGCGAGATGATCAACCTTTGCCTTCTCGATCGCTATATCATTGAGTATGAACCTTACAATTTCAAAGGTAAATTATCCGATTTTCCGCTGACGCTCGCCTATGGCAAGAAAGTGGATGCTCTGCGAAAGAAGTACAAGTCCTACTTGTGGGATGCGAAATTCAATGATACTATTGGAGCAATAGTCAGAGCAGACGGCCCTTTTCGTTATTCGGTTTTCGTTACCGAGGCGGGGAAAGAAACGGTTGTGGTAGTGAACATGGATCAGCGGAGGGAAATTACGGCGAAAGTGGAAATGCCGGATCATGACAATTTGGTAATAGCAACTCCTGAGCATCCAGCAGCAGTCCCGTCGATCGGTGTATTGCACATCCCGCCAAGGTCGGCGGCGGTATTAATGGAGATGTGAGAAATCATGACGAAGCTCTTGTGTGGTCTGTTAACAATTATGTTGGTGAATTACCCTGCGCTGAGCCAAGTTGTACAATATGCAAATCCGATGTGCGGTACCGGCGATTTCAATAATTGTTTCCCGGGTGCAGATGCGCCTTTCGGAATGATACAATGGAGCCCGGACACGGGTCTTCACAAAGGCGGGTACTCCGATACTGACGAAGAAATCTCCGACTTCAGCGTCGATCACGTTAGTGGCGCCGGATGTCAGTACGGTGAGAACTTTGCGATCATGCCTTTTCTCGGTCCCATCCCAAGTTCAGCTCCCAACCGGACGACGTTTGCCACTTATTTCTCACACTCTAACGAACTTGCGAGACCCGGATACTACAAGGTCACATTGTCTGACGGGATCATGGCAGAACTCACAACTACGACACGGGCCGGGTTTGGACGATTCACTTATACCTCTGGTCATGCTGCCTCGATTATGATAAATGCGGCAAGCGCAGTCAATGGAACGGTTCTCTCGTCGATCAAAATTGATACAGCAGATCATGTTATAAGCGGATACGCGACAAGCAAGGTTTTCTGCGGCGGGTCATTGAACACGACCTATTTCTATGCGGTGTTCAGTCAGCCTTTCGTCTCGTACGCTGCATGGAGCGGAAGCGTCGTGACAACAGGGGACACAACAGGGTACGGCGCATCGTGCGGTGCATTCGTTACCTTTGATACAAGCGTGACCAGAACCGTTCTCGCAAGGGTCTCAATTTCGTATGTAAGCGTTGCCAACGCAAAGTTGAATCTCGAAACAGAACTCCCTGACTCGCTCTTCTACTCCGGTGGATTTGATGAAACGGTGGCCGCTGATTCAACAAACTGGAACACTTGGCTGAGCAGGATAGAGATAACAGGAGGCACGGCGGATCAGCTGGCTACTTTCTATTCAATGCTTTACCACGCACTTCTCTTTCCGAGCACTTGTTCGGATGTCAACGGTCAGTATTTGGGTTATGACGGCAACGTTCACACAACGACGAACGGCCGGGTTCAATATGCCGATTTCTCAGGCTGGGACATTTACCGAAGTGAGTGTCAATTTCTGGCCATGGTCGCACCTCACCACGCAAGTGAAATGGCGCAATCATTATTGAGAGACTACCAACAAGGGGGAACTTTCCCTCGCTGGGGCGTCCCCAATATGGATTCCGGAATCATGATGGGGGATCCTGCCGCTCCGATTATCGCCGGTTTCTATGCTTTTGGCGCTGACAGTTTTGACGTGAAAGCTGCACTAGCCGGCATCGTGCGGGCGGCCACGAACCCGTTCGTGTATGCCACAGGTTCAGGGACCTACGAGCGCAATGCACTCAGTCAGTACCTTGATCTGCACTACGTACCTGAGAACCAATCGGGCGGCTATGGCAACGTCTCCATGACACTCGAATACAACACCGACGATTTTGCAGTGTCCCGGCTCGCCGCTGCGCTCGGCGACACAACAGACAGTGCTCTCCTGATGGATCATGCTCAATACTGGAGGAACCTGTACAATCCTGCAACCGGATACATCCAGATGCGCAGAGGTGATGGTTCCTGGGCTCCCGGATTCTCCAACACTGCCACATCCTATGATAACGACCAGGCCTACGTTGAGGGAAACGCAGCTCAATATGTGTGGATGGTACCTTTCAACCTCAGAACTCTCGCATACATGATGGGCGGACAGAGCCCAGCGGTAAGCCGGCTTGATAATTTCTTCACGCAGTTGAATGCAGGACAGAATCAGCCTTACGCCTGGATGGGGAACGAGCCGTCGCTCGAAACTCCGTGGATATACGATTTTCTCGGCCGGCCGTACAGGACTCAGGCTGTCGTGCGCCAGGTAATGACGACATTGTTCTCTTCGAACGACAACGCGTACCCCGGCAACGACGACCTTGGCGAAATGTCATCATGGTACATGTGGGGTGCATTGGGAATGTACCCCGAGCTACCGGGGTCTGATGTTCTTGTGCTGGGCAGTCCACTGTTCCCGAAAGTTGTCTTTCACCTTGCTGGCGGCGACCTGACCATAGTAGGCAACGGTGCGGACGCTCAGTATGTTCAAAGCCTCACTGTGAACGGAGCGTCATGGAACAAGCCATGGATCAGGTTCTCAGACATTTCCCATGGTGGCACGCTAGTTTATACGCTCGCCTCCTCTCCAGATTCAAGTTGGTCGAGCGAACCTTCAAACGCGCCGCCGTCCTACCCGATGGGAACCCCGGTAGTTCCCAATTTACTGGAGCCTGTCTCCGGCGATACATTGAGTGCAATTGATACGGCACTCGTCTGGCAATCCGTCACCGGGGCCAAATCGTATAAATTGCAGGTCTCTCTGTCCGACGCCTTCCCAGGTACCGTCGTTGACTCTGCCGGCATAACCGACACAACATTCGCGTTGCGGAATCTAGTAGGCAGCGAATTATACCTGGGCACGAAATATTATTGGCGTGTGGAGGCCGTGAATGATAGTGGTGCTGGCGCGTATTCCCAACCACGGCCGTTTGTGACTCCCTCACATACTCTCGGCATAATGAATGTCCCCAGTGAGTTGCCGCATTCGTATTCTCTTGACCAGAATTATCCGAATCCATTCAATCCGACAACGACGATAAGATACAGTATTCCCAAGTCAGGCTTTGTTACTCTAATAGTGTTCGATATTCTAGGCCAGGAGGTTCGGACGCTGGTTAACTCGTTTGAGAGTTCTGGTGATTATGAGGTAAGTTTCGATGCAGATCGACTTGCGAGTGGGACCTACTTTTGCGTCATGCACTCAGGAAATTTTATCGCAAGGAAAGAAATGGTACTTTTGAAGTAAGTCCAAGTGCGTAAGGTTAGCAGAACTCTACTTCCGTAGGTGTTCCAATGAGATTGTGCCTTGCTCAGTTGAATGGCTAAAATGAACACTGACATTGTTTATCTTTGATCATGAGAGTAGTTGATGACCGCTTTTGACAGGTATCCTCACATAGTTGTAAAAGGGACCGAGAGGGTAACCACCGGCTGGAAGGAAATTGCCGCGAGACTTACTCGGGCTTGCAATGAGGTTGTTGGGATAAAAAAAGTCGTCGTCGTTGAGATTTATCCGGGTGCATTCGAGGATGAAATCACAGACCAACTGGAAAGAGGCTTTGGCCCCTCGCTGGCGATAAGGTCGGCATCACTTTACAAATGTCGTGACGCGATAAAGGAGATGGTCCATCCCGAGGTGACGGATGATCGGCTCTTTGGATACATGTCGCGGCTTGAGATTGACGACTATTTCGAGCCGGGAAGGTTGGCGGAAGCGCGAAAACAGATCGACGATATTGCCACAGGGACAGTTTTGATAGTCGGTACAGGCGCGGCGGTTATTCCGCGGAGATACGATTTGCTGGTTTACGCGGACATGGCACGGTGGGAAATCCAGCTTCGGATGCGTCGGCATGAAGTGAATAACCTCGGCGTAAATAACAAGGATGTTGAAGATTGGATGCTCCTTTACAAGCAGGGCTATTTCGTGGATTGGCGCGTCTGTGACAAATTGAAGAAGAAACTGATGAACAGTTGGGATTTTGTCCTGGACACAAACGATCGAGACAAGCCGAAACTTGTGCTGGGAGGGGCCGTCCGTGACGGGCTCAGGCAATGCCTGAAAAGACCTTTCAGTGTCGTTCCATATTTCGATCCTGCACCCTGGGGCGGTGAGTGGATGGAAAAATTCTGCAATCTCGAACCGCGTGAGAATAATTACGGCTGGTGCTTCAACTGCGTTCCGGAAGAAAACAGCTTGTTGCTGAAATTTGAAAACGAGATCATCGAGTTGCCGTCAATCAATCTCGTCTTCATCGAACCGCGGAGTCTTCTCGGTGAAGCTGTCCATGGACGATTCGGAGACGAATTTCCGATTCGGTTCGATTTTCTTGATACCATGGGCGGAGGAAACTTGAGTCTTCAGGTGCATCCTCTTACGGAGTACATCCAGGAGAAGTTCGGAGTACATTATACTCAGGACGAGAGTTACTACATGATGGACGCAAAGGACGGTGCTGTCGTTTACCTCGGGCTCAAAGAGGGAACCGATCCTGAAAAGATGGTGCACGATCTCGAGACCGCAGAGGGCGGCGAGAAGCGATTTGAGGCCGAAAAGTATGTCGAGACCTGGCCGGTTAAGAAGCATGACCATTTCTTAATTCCGGCAGGTACAGTCCATTGCTCCGGCAAAGACTGCATGGTGCTGGAAATAAGTGCAACGCCTTACATTTTTACGTTCAAATTGTGGGACTGGGGAAGGCTTGGTCTTGACGGTAAACCAAGACCCATAAACGTGGCACACGGGAAGAATGTGATTCAGTGGGACAGGATCACACAGTGGACCCGGGCGAACCTGGTGAACAGAATTAAAAGAGTTGCCGCCGGGGATGGTTGGGTTGAAGAGCGCACAGGACTCCACGAACGGGAATTCATAGAGACTAGAAGGCATTGGTTCAACAAAAGAGTTGTACATAACACAAACGGGAGCGTTAACGTCATAAATCTTGTTGAAGGTGATGAAGTTATAGTGGAAAGTCCTTCAAAAGGGTTTGACCCAGTTATCGTGCATTACGCAGAAACATTCATAGTTCCGGCGGCCGTCGGAACATTTTCGGTAAGTCCCTTCGGCAGGAGTGAGGGAAAAGAGTGCGCTACGATAAAGGCTTTTGTCCGGACGTGACGAGAGCCTTAGCCAGGAATAGGATCAGGTGATCTCATGAAAGAAAAAAATAGTCTCTATTTACTTGTGGCGTCTGTAGTGGCTGCACTTGGCGGACTACTCTTTGGGTTCGATACCGCCGTCATTTCAGGCACTACGCCGTTCATCCAACCGTATTTTCATCTAAGCGATGTTGGTCTCGGATGGACGGTGAGCAGCCTTCTTGTCGGCTGTATTGTCGGCGTGACGCTCTCCGGGAAGCCCGGTGATCTGTTCGGAAGGAGAAATACTCTCCGTGCAGCGGCGCTCGTCTTCGTGGTCTCAGCGGCCGGATCGGCACTTGCCGCCAGGTTATGGGTTTTCATTACCTTCAGATTTTTCGGCGGGATCGCCGTCGGCACGGCATCGATGCTCTCTCCGATGTATATCTCGGAGATTTCACCTGGTGAGAGACGCGGTGCGCTCGTTTCGCTCAACCAGCTCGCAATTGTCATCGGAATTCTAATTGCCTTCTTTACGAACTATCTTCTTGTGGGGACCGGGGGAGATAACTGGAGATGGATGCTCTCGGTTATGGGTCTTCCTGCATTGTTGTTTTTTGTCGCGTTGTTTTTCGTCCCCGAGAGTCCAAGGTGGCTGGTGCAAAAACGCAAGATCGATGATGCATTCAAAGTCCTTAGCAAAATAAGCGGCGACGAGAGTGCAAATCATGAGCTGGCCGAAATAGAGAAAAGCATCGCGAGCGAAGATGCAGGGACTTATCGTGACGTTTTTTCAAAGGAACTGAGGCCTATTCTCGTCATTGGAATGCTCCTGGCCTTCTTCCAACAAATGACCGGGATTAATTCAATTATGTATTACGCTCCCATAATTTTTCAGAAGATCGGGAACGGGACGAACTCTGCATTTATTCAGACCGTCGCTGTGGGCGCAGTCAATTTGATTTTCACTCTCGTATCCCTCCGGCTTATTGACAGGTGGGGAAGAAAGCCGCTTCTGATCGTTGGGGCAATCGGTATGATCGTATCTCTCCTGGTCATGTCCGGTGCTTTTTTCCTGAAACACTTCGAAGGCTATCTTATACTCGTTTTCATCCTGGTCTTCATCGCGTCGTTTGCGGTCTCGATCGGTCCCGTCGCCTGGGTGGTAATAGCCGAGATATTTCCCAACAGGCTTAGAAGCAAAGCGATGTCCGTGGCAATCGTAACGCTCTGGACATTTACATTTCTCGTCTCACTGACTTTCCCTGTGGTACTCGACAGGCTCGGGGGCGGAGCCGCCTTCGGGATCTTCGGAGTGATGTGCATTCTGCTTCTGATCTACGTCATTTTCAGGCTGCCTGAGACAAAGGGGAAGAGCCTTGAAGAACTGGAGAGAATACTAGTTCACAAGTGATAGTGAAGTTGGCTTCGCCGAGTGGACTACTGCCGGCAAATCCGGCGGGATGGGCTAAAGAATTTCTGCACTCCGGTGGTCATTTCTTGCTAAGCAATCCCGCTACACTTCCTCTTAACATAAGAAGGGGGACACCTGCCTTGCCAGCTCCTTCCAGGAGGGCAGGACGGTGTGGGGGCAATTGGCCAAGTTGTCTGTACGTTGCCCATGTTAAAAGGATTTGCTTTCTGAGTTGTACGAGAATCTGGTTAACCCTTTGTGTCCTTGCCGCAATTGGAGGACCGGTGTTCGGGCAGGGGCCGGTTACAATTACCGTCAATCGGGAAATTCGGGGGAGGCAAATACCGAAAGA
This sequence comes from Bacteroidota bacterium, assembly GCA_021789975.1. Lineage (GTDB taxonomy): Bacteria > Bacteroidota > Ignavibacteria > Kryptoniales > JAKASW01 > JAKASW01. The sequence goes on along the minus strand of JAJYIT010000028.1, from coordinate 3,642 downwards.
CTTTCTGGGCCTGAGCTTCGAGACCGCAAGCCTTCTGAAAGATCATGCGGGGGTACCAGGATATCTTTTCGATTCAACGAACACACAGTTGATTGATCTGTTCGGTGTCCTTGGCTTACGGAATATCCGTATCGGTGGTGGGACAGTCGACAATCCTCGCGTCAATCCAAGCCGTCAGGATATCGATGCGCTCTTCGGCTTCGTCAAGGCTGCGAAGCTGCGTGTGATTTATTCCCTTCGCCTTCTCAACGGGAATGCAGTCGAGGATGCGAGCATCGCCAAATATATCTGGACTCATTACAGACATTATGTAGATGCATTTGCAGTTGGGAATGAGCCCGACTGGCCGCACTACCACGATCGCGATCCCCACATTTATGAAACATCTCCGGGCGTTCCGGGGACGGCATTCCCATCTTATTTTGCAGAGTGGAAGAAGTTTGTCGCCGTGATCCATGATTCGGTTCCGGATGCAAAGTTCGGCGGCCCGGACACAGGGAGCAATTATCCTATCCCGGGATCAAAGAACACATATTTTGACGGGAAGCCTTGGACTATAGCTTTCGCGGATAGCACGAAGGGTTCTGACCTTATCGACAAGGTTTATCTACACAACTATACCGGACAGGCAGCGGTTGACAACACAGCACAGGAAATGGTTGACAAAATGTTGTCTCCGACGTGGGACGCTAACTACTATCAAGAATTGTACTCAGAGAGCTGCGCCCCAATTTTGAAAGACGGTTTCAATTATCGATTAACTGAATCCAACAGTTTTACCGGCGGGGTTCAGGGCGGGAGCAATTGTTTCGCGACGGCACTCTATTCACTGGACTATCTTTACTGGTGGGCGGAGCATGATGCGAGCGGAGTTAATTTCCACAACAAGCAATGGTTGCTGAACGACACGATATACCGAGACAGCGGAGGAAATTATCGCGTCAATCCAATGGCATATGGGATAAAGGCTTTCTCCATAGGGAGTCACGGCGAGTTGGAACAGCTTACAATAACAAACCCTCATAACCTGGATTTGACGGCCTACGCAGCTCTTGATGGGAAGGAGCTTTTTATCACGATCATAAACAAAGAGCATGGTGATGGCGCCCAGAGCGCAAGAGTCACCTTCAGAGACGGTGGACGCTGGGAGAGTGTCGACGAGATGGTTTTGGCTGCTCCCGGCAGTGATCCTTTTGCTACAACGGGGATAACCCTCGGAGGGGCGGCCATCAATAGCGACGGTGTATGGCATGCAAACTGGATTCATCTTTGGTCAGGTGATAAGGGCGATCGTGCTGTCATGGTTCCACCAACGACTGCCGCAATAGTGCGAATACGACTTAAGGTAAATGTGAAGTCGCCTGAAACCCCTTCCAACGCAACAGGGACGCGACCAAAGTCTAAACTCTTTTCCCTTCCGAATCATTCCTCCCGAAAAAATTCTAGACATATTCAAAATCGTAATCCTGATATGGCTAAGTCCAGCAAAGCATTTCCCCAGGGTTTATCATTCTATGAATTCTTGAATTGAATTACTTGGGGTTACATTCCCCGTCGCTCGCGGCGTCATTCCCGCGTGCCCGCCTGTCCGGTAGGCAGGCTCTCAGCGGGAATCTGGTTCAGGAAAGTGGATTCCCGACAGGAGCGATCGGGAATGACATGATGGCTCTTTTGGATTTCCAAGAGTACCTCGCGGCTTGCCGTGAGGATGTTTATTTTCAAGCTTCTCTACGGTGTTGTGATTAGTGTCTTCAATTTTGTCTGCACTTTCTGTGTGTGATTCAGTTATAGAGCGAGAATGAGAGGTTGAAATCATCATGACTGGCGTTTCCCTATGACGACCCATGCAGCGATTCTTCTGGGATTGGGAATCTACGGCATCGTGATGCTGGCGATTTCGATTTTTTGGATGAGACGTGTGAAGAGACCTGCAGACTATTTGGTGGGGGGCCGGAATCTGCCGGCATGGGTACTTGCTGGAAACATTACTGCCGGCAGCATTGGAACGGGAGTGATTATCGGCGCGTCGGGACTCGCGTATCAACACGGCTGGGCAGGGAGTGCGTATCCGATTGGACTTGGTCTAGGGACGGCGCTCGCAGGATTGATGTTTGCTGTCATGCGGCGACATAAGTTCATGACACTCAGCGAAGAGATTGCCTCCTATTACGATAATAAGAGGATAGTGGTCGAATTCTCAAACATCACTCTGTTCCTCTCACAATTGTGCTGGCTGACGGTTCAGATTATGGGGGGAGCGAGCGTGATTGCTGCCGTTACAGGTTTGAGCCTGGGAATGAGCGTAGTGGTCGCAGGAATTCTCACGGCGAGCATCGCAATACCCGGAGGTTTCAAGAGCGTTGTCTATACTGACTTTCTTCAAGCGACGATATTGCTGACCGGTTTTGGTGTCATGACCTACGTGGCTCTCCACGCTTCCGGGGGACTGCCCGGTTTACGTCATACGGTTCCCACCACTTACTTCTCGTTCTTAGGAGTAAGCTCATACGGTGGATGGAAGATTGCCGGCCTGATCGCTGCACTTTCGTTGAGCGTGCTTGCAGATCCGGGAAGAAGACTGAGCATGTACGGATCAAGAAGTGAAGGAGGCGCGCGTACTTCAATGGTCACTGCCGGGACAACGGTAATCATATTTTCTGTGGTTATCGGGATCACCGGCATGTACGCGTATCATCTTAAAGCAAACTTGGCAGTACCCGACGAGGCGCTGCTTTGGTTGGTGATGAACATTCTGCCGGTCTGGCTTGCGGCACTTGTCGTGGTATCGGTTACTTCCGGGATCTTTTCCTGTGCTAACGGTAACGCGATGGCTGTCAGCTCATTTTTCGTCCGTCATATTTTTCCTCTGGCGACTGGACGATATCCAAGGCGGCCCCTCATGACTGCGAGGCTGTCGCTTGTGGTTGCTTTTACTCTCTGCACTTTCATAGCGCTCCACGCAGGAACGATAGTCGGCTTCGTGATCAAGTTCCTTCCCGTGACGATGAGCGGCCTGGCAATCATAATAGTGCTCGGCAGGTTTTGGAGACGGTCGACATGGCAGGGCGCTCTTTCCGCACAAGTAATTACACCCGTCGTTTCTCTGGCCGTGATGTTCTTCTTCCCGAAGTCCACATTCAACAATGCGGTCATTCTCGCAGTGCCGGGAATTATTGCTCTTATACTCGTAAGCCTGGTGACCCCACCTCCGGCAAGGGCTTTTGCGGAGGTCGCGGAGGAATTGACGCGAGAGCGTGAAGCCATCGAGGGTGGATCCGCGGATAAAGCAATATCAGGTGTCGGCGGACTGGATTTCGGTGAATCTCCGGAAGAGGCAAAATGAGGAAGGGAGGATGAGATGGAACAACGTGCTTTGAAGCTCCTTTCCATAATTGCAACCGTTGCTGTCTTCTCTTCGCCGTCGTGGTGCGGGGGAAATGGCAGCGTGACCGAATCCAGCTCGACCCACAATTACAGGATTGAAGATTCTCTGAAGGATTCGAATCCGTGCGAAAGGCGGGTAGAATCTGGAATTCCTGGCTAAACCGTGTCCAGGTGTCAGGCGGATCTACTGCAAATATGAAGACATTCTATTCGATGGTATACCACACTCTTCTTGGGCCGACGATTTGCTCGGATGTC
>JAJYIT010000005.1 GCA_021789975.1 Bacteroidota bacterium | reverse complement strand
CAAAGGACAGTAGTCACTTGACATTAACCACGATTTTGTTCTTATTCAATTTGGATCAAAGATGGGGAGCAGTCAGGCCTGACCGGATCACTAACTTATCGTTGGCACAACAAACGGGGGCAGGTCACTTTGACTTGAATCCGGCTCAGGATTTCCTCGAAGAGACGATGTTTTTCGGCATCAAGATAAGACAGATTGATGCTGTGATAAACTCACGTGGTGAAGTGGATTCGCTCGATAATTTGAGAGGGAAGGGAAACTTCCATATCCCGAGTGAAGCTCCGACAAGTAGTGGATTTAGTGCTGCAGGGATTACCAGATACGCTCTAGGAAATCGGAGCGTGGATCCAGCGAAGTTGTTCGAAACAGTTCGCGAACATCTGAGGAAATATATATTCCTGCAGGACGTCAACCTGTATACCGTCCTGGCGTTGTGGATATTGGGAACATATATCTACAGAATGTTTAGCAGTTTCCCTTATCTTCACGTCAGTGCGGAGAAGGGATCCGGCAAGACAACACTCCTTGAGGTCATGTCGGACCTCGCATTTAATGGAAAGATCTTTGTCGGTCAGACATCCGCGACAGTATTTTGGGAAGTTGGTCACAACTCGTCGACCCTTTTTCTCGATGAGGTTGAACAGCTAGGCGGGACCAGCAAGGCCGATTTGATAGCGATACTTAACAGTGGTTACAAGAAGGGAGCTTTTGTACCGCGCAAGTCAGGGAGCAAAATGGTTCGATATGATACTTATTCCCCCAAAGTCTTTGCCGGCATCAATGCTATCAGCGACACATTGTCGGATCGTTCCATCAAGCTGAGGATGGTAAAGAAACTGAAATCGGAGAAGATCTCGAGCTACAGCAAAGGCAATCAACTTGACGAATTTATCCAACACACCAGGGACAGCTTGTACGTATTCGGTTTAGCAAAAGGTCCGGAGATCGCGTCAGATTATTTGAACAGACTTGATGATTTAACTATTCTGGAAGGGTTGGAAAATCGAGGCAGAGAACGATGGACTCCGTTATTTATTATAGCCGACATTATTGGAGACACGAAGGTAATGGACTCTGTCAATAGTTACTATAAGCAGGATGAATACCTTCATAGTCTTGACTCAGGTGAAAGTGACATCGTGAGGACGATTTCGGCGCTGAAGGATCTTGTGAAAGGGACCCCACCGCTAAGGCAGGATGGGACAGTGCGCACCTATCTGACGGAAGTCGTTTTCAATTTCTTGAAGGACCGGCCTGAGTTTAAGTGGCTCAAAGGTGACAAGGGCAAACTCACGAAGCTGCTGGGCCACCATCAAATAGAGCAGAAGAGTGTAAGCGTCAAGGGGAATACACAGCGCTGTTATTTGATAGACACGAATATTTTGGAGGAATTGGCAAAGCGGTATCCCGCTGAATCTTGAATTGAGCTAAGCGTTAAGCTCCATGGTGTAATGGTGTAATAGTATAATAACGGCTAATACGCTAAGAATTCGGTGATTCTTGGCTTAGAGCAGGGGAGAGAGGTGTAATTTACATTTTTCACTGATTCTTAACCCATTTTTAATTTCAAAACCGCTCATTTGCTCTGTTTTGCCAGAAAAATTAAAAATTAAGAATAAATACCCTATTATTAAGTACATAAAAAAATCGAAAGATATAGGTAATTAGTTGGTGATATTATGGTGATTATTAATTTTTGTTGATTATTTGTATGTTTTTTAGGTTTTTGGGTTAAGAATGGCTTAGGAGCGAGGTGGAAAGCGGGTATAAGAATCGATGAAACCCTCGAATGTACCACAAGATCGGACAACAATACCGGAAAACCCCAGCGGATTTCAGAGGCGGGTACGGCCCGATGGGTTTGCTGCTTGCGGGTATTCCAAATTCACGCACTTACGAGTAGAGAGCGGATGCGCACTACTAGGCCCACTAGTAGAATGTAACACGTCGCCCTCTCAAGGCGAAAACACGGGTTCGACTCCCGTTAGCGCTACTGTCCCGACAGGGTCTGGACAGATCCAACCTTCACATTACTTGTTCCAATTAAAGTCCACCCTGCAAATCCAAAGCTCAATCTGCTTCCGAATTAGTCTCTATTTTGATTTTATGTTCCGAGAGTTGGAACTTGTCTGGAACTCGATGCTTGGAGCTTAATCCAGGTACTTGTTCACCGTCGACTCGAAGAACGCCTTGTTCCGTACCCCGATCCACTTATCAACTATCTTCCCGTTGCTATCAATGAGAAACGATGTGGGAATTGCGTTGATGTTGCCGTAGGCATTCGCGATGTTGTCGTTGTCGATAACGATCTGGTAGGTGAGTCCGTGTTTCGCAGCGAAGTCCGCTACACTCTGCACGAGTCCGTCGCCTCTGTCCTCTGAGACCCCAACTATCACGAGTCCTTTCGAAGCATACTCCCTGCTCACTGCTTCTATGTCAGGCAGTTCCGCTTTGCAGGGGCCGCACCATGTCGCCCAAAAATTTACCAGGACCGTCTTGCCTTTGAAGTCTGAGAGAGAGACAAGCTTTCCGGAGTCATCATACCACGAAAAATTTGATGCATCTGTGCCTGTCGAAGGAGTGACTCCTGAAACAAGAGACACGTTTGCGGAGTAATTTTTCTGGCTCGACGACTTGGCAGCACTTGCCTGAGGTATTCCCTTCGGCTTGCTGCTGCAAGAGCTGAGAACCAAAATACTGAGACACATCAATGCAATTTTCATTGTGCGGATCCGTTTGAAGTCTGTAGATATCCTGCCAATTCGGTTCTTCCAAGATTTGAAGCGGCGACACAGATATGAGCTCCGTGCCCCCAAATAACCTGCGTGTCTCCATCCTCGTCCATCGTCCAGAACTTTTTGTTCGAGTCGATTGAGCTGATGCAATCCTTTGGGAGAGTCACGCTCTTTGTACTGAGAAGCTGTTTTGGAAAGCCAAAGATGTATATGAACGTCTCACCCATTTTATACACAATCTGGCAAACTTTTCCGCCCTTTACCTCCGAAACACTACCACCGACCCAGTCGGCAGTCGGCACGGCAGGAAGTCGGGGCGCATACCCTGCGTTTTGTTCAATGTAGTTTGCTACGTCTGATGCAGCAAGAGCCGTTATCTGCGGCTTGAACTGACCGCTTAGCACGTCTTGAAAACGGTTTTCAACGAGCGACAATATTGTCTGGTCGGTGGCTCCCTGCGACTGACCGGCTTGAATCTTCGACTCCGGCATAACGATGTTTGACATGTTAGTCATGAAAAGGACAACAGCGACGACAAGGACGATCCCGACCGCAAGGAGAGGCTGCATCAGGCTTCCTGGAACGATTCTTTCGGAACCGCCATGTCCCAGCTCTCCTGAATTCATCGCTTTTATGTCGTCCATTATCACTTTCTCCACATCGTCCGGGACTTCAACCATAGTTATCTTTTTTCTCAAATAGGCTTTTGTGAGCTTTTCAAGCTCGAATTCGTCTCTGCAACTTCCACAAATTTCTATATGACTGAAAAAGCCTGACGACTCATTTCTTGCAAGCTGATCGTCTACAGCTCCACTCATCAATTCACGGGATTCCCTGCAATCCACCTCTGTCGACTCCTTTGAACCGGTCCGAAATAATTCTCCGGACACGCCTCATCCCGCTCCGCGGGAGCATATTCAATCCTGGTCTGATTCATCATCCACATCTTTGAAACCATGACTCAGCGCGTAGGTTCTGAGCATGGAGCGGAGCATCTTTCTGCCCCTGTGCAATCGTGACCTGACCGTGCCGATCGGAATTTCGATGAAGTCGGCAATTTCCTCGTAGGTGTACCCCTCAATGTCACACAAGATGACAACTGTTCTGAAATCTTCAGGAAGGTCCTGTAAGGCCTTTGCAACTTCGTCCTCAAATAGGTTACCGAAAATCTTTTCCTGTAAATCGTTACTATCGGTCGCCGTGGCTTTGACACTGGCGTAGAACTCTTTTATATCGTCATAATCAATCTTGTCGGGTTCTTTTGATTCTTTGCGATACCGATTGATGTATGAGTTCTTCATTATTCGGAACAACCACGCTTTCGCGTTCGTTCCCGGAGCGTACTTGTCGAAGAATCTGTATGCTTTCATAAACGTTTCCTGAACAAGATCCTTCGCGTCGTCCGGGTCGCCGGTCATTCGGAGGGCAAAGTTGTAGAGTGCTGCCATGTGAGGCAGCATCTCGGTCTCGAAATTTTTGTGCTTTGTCTGTGTTTGATCCATTCAAAAGAGTCAGATTGGCAATATCATAGTCTGTCGCTCGAGTGTTTTAGTATAATATTCATTCTAAACTAAGGCAAGGACGCTAACACGGTTGGAATGTGTGCGTACGTGATGGTTATTATTCGATTCGAGCCTAACTAAGAATAGAAAAATTGTGGAGGCGAATATGGAGACGCGCGTTCTCGGAAAAGGAGGTCCTGAGCTCACGGTCGTCGGCTTCGGTGCCTGGGCAATTGGAGGACCGTGGGAATTCGGTTGGGGTGCGGTAGATGATCAACTCTCGATGAAGACGATTTCTCTAGGGCTGGATCTTGGAATCAACTGGATTGACACCGCCGCAGTCTACGGGCTCGGCCACTCCGAGGAAATAGTGGCCAAGGCGCTGAAGGGAAGAACTGAAGATGTCTTCATCGCCACGAAATGTGGGATGGTTTGGGATGACCGGAAGAGGGTCAGAACCCATCTCGGCCCGAAAAGTATAAGGCGAGAAGTAGAGAATAGCTTGCGGAGACTTCGACGTGAGCACATCGACCTCTACCAGTTCCATTGGCCGGACCCCGAGACGCCGGTCGAGGAATCATGGACAGCTATGGTCGAGCTGAAAGCAGAGGGAAAGGTCAGGTTCATAGGCGTATGTAACTTCGATGTACCTCTATTGATGCGATGCCAGGCCATCGCCCCGGTTCAATCGCTGCAGCCCCCGTTCAACCTCCTGAAGAGAGAAGTCGAATCTGAAATCCTACCATTTTGCCGTCAACACTCTATCGGCGTCGTCGCGTATAGTCCGATGATGTCCGGGTTGTTGAGCGGAAAATTTGATATTCAAAAGGTCGCACCTGATGATTGGCGGCGAAAGGACAGGGTGTTCCAGGAACCCAGGCTTTCGAAAGAACTTGCATTCGTTGAGAGACCGCGGCCGATCGCAGAAAAACATAAAAAGACCGTGGGGCAATTGGCAGTGGCATGGGTCAATATGAATCCCGCAGTCACTTCGTCGATTGTCGGCGCAAGAACCCCCGAACAGGTAGCACAAAATGTGGAAGCCGATTTCAGACTCCCGCCGGCAGACGTGTCGGCCATGGAGGCCGCATTGAAAGAGACCGTAGGGTGAATCTCTGGGCGCGCTTATTCAGTCGTGCAATGACAGTGAACTCAACTGAACCCGATAGGCATAGCGCTTCTAATGACCGAGTGAATAAGAGAATTAGATGACACTGAAGAAATCTGACGGGATTGTTTTTTTCGGCGATTCGATTACCGAAATGGGTAATTTGCCGGGAGGTTATGTCAGAATTTTTACGGGTCGCCTGAACGCCGAGCTGGGCATGGATGCACCTGAGGCTATCAATTCCGGGAGGAGCGGTGACAAGGTGACCGATTTACTCGCGCGCCTGGACAAAGATGTCTTATCGGAGAGTCCATCGGTAGTGATCGTCTACATCAGCATAAATGATGTCCGGCACTTCTCTCTACCCGGGCATATCGGAACGCCGCAAGATATGTTTGAGAGAGAGATGACAAATCTGATTGGTTGGATTTCATCATCCTGTGTGCGTTCAATTCTTTGCACTCCGAGCGTTATCGGTGAACTCAATAATCCTGGTAATCCATCGGACGCGGTGCTTGACGGGTACTCGGAGATCTGTCGCGGGATTGCTGCAAAAATTGTAATCACGTTACGTGACCTTCAGCAGGTTTTCGTTTCATACCTCGCAAAACATAACCGGGAAAACCGGCCGATGGCGTCCTCAGAGTTGATGGAGTACACTTGAATCTCGCTGGCAATCAATTAGCTGCAGACGCATTGTTTGAATCCTTTTCGGAATTGGATTGAAGTGCCATATCGTATGTCACTGCCAACTTGTCACCAGACCGGCAGAAATAATTCTCTTTCTGTCTTTTCCTTTCTGAATTTTGTCATGATCGATACGCGCGGCTTCTACTGTTCCGCAAACAGGTTCTATTTTCAGCTTTCTGATTCCGGCACGCCTATTGTCTTATAGTCATACGAAAACAAAAAAAGACAAAGGAGGATTTAACAATGGCACTGACTAAATGGAGAAACGACAACGACGTCGTGACTTGGTCCCCTTTTAGGGATCTAGTAAACATGCAGAAGGACCTGGGTCATGTGTTTGACAGTCTGTTCTCAGACTTCGATAGTGATGGATCGATCGCTTCAAGATGGGCACCTCGAGTAGATGTGATGGAACACAAGGATGCCTATACGATCAAAGCAGAGCTTCCGGGCGTCAGCAAGAACGACGTTCGAATCGTACTACAGGAAAACGTCCTGACAATAAGGGGCGAGAAAAAGCAGGAGAGCGAGCAGAAAGATGCGAACTACCACCGTGTCGAGCGCGCCTACGGCTCGTTTGAACGGTCATTCACTCTGCCTACCAGCGTAAAGAGTGAGAAAATAGACGCATCTTACAAAGATGGTATCCTGACCGTAACATTGCCGAAGGTCGAAGAGGCAAAGCCGAAAGAAATCGAAGTCAAAGTATCATAAAAGTGATCCAATTAAACGGAGGTTGTTCCCCAGCGTGTCGCTCGTTGGAGCGGGTTCGCGCGGACAACCTCTAATTATATTTTATAAGAGGATTGACAATGGCAATACAAACGCTTGTTGAAAAAGAGAAGGGCAGTCACGGCTTCATTGCGGATCATTTCGGCAATAGGAATTTACCCGACAAAGATCTCAAAGCGGCGATCGGATATCTTTGCGATGACTATGCAGCGGCAATTCGGATTGCGTCTAACCTGGGATCTCACTCAAGATGGATACCTTATCCATTCCTGTCGAATCGTCTCAAGAAAATTGCAGAAGAGGTGAGGAATCAGGTTGAACTATTCCGGGCCGAGATTGTTAGTCTTGGTGCGCAACCGCCGCAGGTTGAAGTTAGAGAGAGGGAGATCCTGGCCTTCCGGGAAAATATCAAGCGTCTTGTCCACGATGTCGATGACCATGAGACTCTGGCAGAACAGTTGGTACATCAGAGAAACAAAACGACACTTCAGGAAGTGGTTGATCTGCTCGCTGCGGTCGTTCTTGATATGGAAAGGCAGAAAGACGAACTTACCGATATAGTAATGAGGTTGTCCTGAGAGGAGCTTAGTATGGCAAACGAAGAGTTTAACAAGGATGAACAAATAGTGATGGAAGATCCGGGGAAGCTTTACACTCAGGAAATACTTCCGATAATGCCTTTGCGAAATTCTGTGTTTTATCCGCGTCAGATGATGCCGCTCTCTGTCGGCAGGAAGAGCACGATCCAGTTGGTCGACGAGGCGTTCCGCGACGATCTTCCGATTTTGATCGTCGCACAGAAGGACGCGAACACGGAACGACCTACTCAGGATGACATCCATAAACATGGAACGGTGGCCAGGATTCTGAAAGTTTACAACCTGCCGGACGGTTCCAAGAGTGTTTTCGTACAGGGCTTGTACCGCGCGCACATTTTTAATCTCGTTCAGCAGGACCCCTATATGAAAGGGTTTGTGCAGAGAGTAGAAGAGACGAAGAGCGAGGGGATCGAGGTTGAAGCTCTTGTCGCGACTATAAAGAATGGGTTCAGGAAGGCGGTCGAACTGGCTCCCGATTTGACGCCGGAACATCTCAGCCTGATCTTGAATACCGAAGATCCGAGCCAGGTGGCCGATATGGCGATGTGGCTGATAAATATCCCGGTTAAAGAGAAGCAGGAAGTCCTCGAGGAACTGAACGTCGGTGAAAGGCTGAAGAAAGCAAATCTGTATCTCAGTAAGCTGGTACAGCGTCTTGAACTTGGCAACAAAATTCAGACAGAAGTGCAGGATGAGATTAACAAGAATCAGAGGGACTATTTCCTCCGGGAGCAGATGAAGGCCATAAAGCATGAACTCGGCGAGGACGAAGAGAACGTCGAAGTCAACGAGCTCAGGAAGAAGATAGAAGAGAGCGGTTACCCGGAGGAAGTGAAGAAGACTGCCTCGAAAGAGCTCGATCGTTTGCAGCGAATGCATCCGTCAAGTGCGGAATACACCGTTGCCAGAACTTATCTAGACTGGATACTGGATCTTCCCTGGAACAACTTGACGGCCGATAACCTGGATATCAAGGAGGCGGAAAAGTCTCTTGAGAAGGACCATTATGGTCTCGATAAAGTCAAGAAGCGAATTCTTGAATATCTTGCGGTGCGCAAGCTGAAGAACGATATGAGAGGACCGATTCTCTGTTTCGTGGGCCCTCCGGGTGTTGGAAAAACAAGCCTCGGCAAATCGATCGCGAATGCACTGGGCAGGAAGTTTGTCAGAATGTCGCTTGGAGGGGTTCACGACGAAGCCGAGATACGCGGGCACAGGCGTACTTACATAGGTGCACTGCCCGGTCGGATAATCCAGGGAATAAAGAAGGCGGGGTCGAACAACCCGGTCTTCATGCTCGACGAAGTGGACAAGGTTGGCACTGATTTTCGTGGTGATCCTGCGAGTGCACTTCTTGAAGTCCTCGACCCTGAACAGAATTTCTCGTTCAGCGATCACTACCTTGAGATTCCGTTCGATCTTTCCAAGACAATGTTCATTGCAACTGCAAACATGATGGAACCGATCCCCCCTGCTTTGCGTGACAGGATGGAGATCATTGAGATACCCAGCTATGTTGAGGACGAGAAGATTCACATTGCGAAGGACTTTCTGGTACCGAAACAACAGGGTGAACACGGTCTCAATGATAGCCGGATCAAGTTTGCAGACGATGCCCTCCATTTCCTGATTTCGGGTTACACGAAAGAGGCAGGCGTTCGGAACCTTGAAAGAAAGATCGCGGATGTCTGCCGTGGTGTCGCAATGGAGGTCGCTGCCGGGTCAAAGAAATCGTTTACAATAGATTCGGATGCAGTTGTTAAGTATCTCGGCCACCAGAAATTTTTCCCGGAAATATCTGAAAGGATAAACATGCCCGGGATCGCAACTGGACTGGCATGGACACCCGTAGGCGGCGACATCCTTTTCATTGAGGCTACCAGGATGAAGGGGAAGGGAAACCTGATTCTTACCGGTCAGCTTGGCGACGTTATGAAGGAGTCTGCACAGGCTGCGTTGAGTTTCATCGGCGCAAATGCAGAAGTCCTTGGAGTCGAGCCCGACTTCCGGGAAAAGTATGATATCCACATCCATGTCCCTGCGGGAGCTGTACCGAAAGACGGCCCGTCCGCTGGCGTCACGATGTTGACTGCTCTCGTATCACTACTTACAGGAAGAATGGTCAGAAACGATCTGGCGATGACAGGAGAAATAACCCTCCGCGGAGCAGTTCTCCCGATTGGCGGAGTCAAAGAGAAAGTCATTGCGGCTGTCCGATCCGGAATAAAGACGGTGATACTTCCTAAGAGGAATGAGCTTGATCTTGAAGAGGTGCCCGCACACGTCCGCGACCAGGTGAAGTTCAAATTCGTGGGCGAGATGCCTGAAGTGCTTGGCTTCGCACTTCGACCGGCAAAGAAGGAAGACAAACCGCAGGCCAGAGCCGAAGCGGCGGTTGCGAACTAAGAGCGCCCACGGTAAGCCTGTCAAGGGTTCCGTAATGCGATTGCTGCACGAGTGTAATTTCTCCGGAGCGTTAGGGCCCTTGAGCAAAACATATTTTGAGTTGTGATCTTTTGAAACAGGCTTGAGATCTATGCGCGGCAGCATGAGGGAAGAGAGGGTAAATCTAACCGCTCCATCTCGTCCTGCCGCGTCCTGTTTTTGGTGTCGATGCCATGGATCGAAAGAGAGTAGAACCGGTATCCATGGGTAATCTCCGGCATCCGGTCGATTAGCATGATGGATTTGCCGCACATGAGCTTCATGAGAATTTCTACGCGAGTCCAGGAAGCGAGAGTTACTACGGATACGATGCGGCTTGATTGTATTTGGACATTCGTTTCGATAAATTCCAATCGATAAATGATTCAGTCATGAATTCTCTCAAGAACCTTTTCAGATCCCTCTATAAGTCCTGGATGGCATTCGCACGCGCCCTCGGAATCGTTAATGCCACCATTCTATTGACGATCGTATACTTTACAGTCATCGGCATAATGTTTTTGATAATCCGGCTCCTCCGTAAAGACTTGTTGAGTCATCGAACAGATGAGGCGAGTACTTATTGGAGAGCGAAAGACCCGGTTGCTCATACGATCGAACAAGCGCGTCATCAATTTTAACTCCATTTTATGATCATACTCGGCATTTCGTGTTTCTATCATGACGCTGCTGCAGCGTTGGTGGTCGACGGGAAATTAGTCGCTGCAGCACAGGAAGAGAGATTTACCCGAAAGAAGCACGACCAGGAATTTCCAGAAAACGCGATAGACTTTTGCCTGCAATGCGCCGGACTTCAGGGTGAAGATCTGGATTACGTGGTGTTCTATGACAAGCCGTTCATGAAATTTGACCGCATACTCCAGACTTATGCTGCGACATGGCCGAAAGGTCTCATGTCGTTTCTCAAAGCCTTGCCTCTCTGGATACGGGAAAAGATATGGATACCCCAGACCATAAAAGACAAGCTTGAATTTGATGGCCAGATCCTATTCGCCGAACATCATCTTTCGCACGCAGCGAGCGCTTTTCTTGTCTCTCCATTCGAGGAAGCAGCGATTCTTACTACCGACGGGGTCGGCGAGTGGGATACTACTACTTACGGTGTCGGGCGGTCTAACGATATTAACCTGACGCATTCAATTCACTTTCCCCATTCGTTGGGCTTACTATATTCGGCTTTCACATATTATCTCGGGTTCAGAGTCAACAGTGCGGAATATAAAGTCATGGGACTCGCACCTTACGGCGAGCCCCGCTTTTTCGATTTGATTATGAAGGACCTTGTCAACCTGAAACCTGACGGCAGTTTCAGATTGAACATGGACTACTTCACTTACGAATTCGGGTTGAAGATGACCGGCAGGAAGTTCAGCTCGCTGTTCGGGCAACCTGTGAGGGCACCTGAATCCGGGCTGACACAGTTCCATAAGGATGTAGCAGCCTCGCTGCAAAAGGTTACCGATACTATCATGATCGCGATGGCCCGACAGGTACAAAGCGAGACCGGCTTGAAAAATCTGTGCATGGCAGGCGGTGTTGCACTTAATTGTGTATCCAACAGCAAGATACTTGAGAATACTTCATTCGAAAATGTATTCATTCAACCTGCTGCTGGAGATGCCGGCGGTGCTGTCGGCGCTGCTTTCTACCTTCACAACACCATACTCGGGAATAAACGAGAGTATGTAATGAACCATGTCTTCCTCGGCCCGGAATTCTCGGACGAAGAGATAGAGAATTTTCTGATGTCAAATGGCGTCAGCTATCGAAAGTGCGGAAGGAAAGAGCTGCTTGAAGAAGCTGCGCGAATGATTGAGGAACAGAAAGTTGTTGGGTGGTTCCAGGGGCGAATGGAATTTGGCCCGCGTGCACTCGGGAATCGCAGCATTCTTGCAGATGCGCGAAATCCGAAGAACCAGTCTATTGTCAACCTTAAGATAAAGTTTCGTGAGAGCTTCCGTCCGTTTGCCCCTACTGTCTTGCAAGAACGTTTACAGGATTATTTTCAGTTTGACCGCCCGTCTCCCTTTATGCTTTTCACTGCTAACGTTCGTCCGGATCGGCGCACGGTCCCCGCAGTTACGCACGTCGACGGCTCTGCAAGGTTGCAGACAATTTCCAGGGAGCAGAACGAATTGTACTACGGTCTTATTGAGGAATTTGAAAACCGCTCCGGATGTCCTGTAGTAATCAACACTTCGTTCAACGTGAGGGGTGAGCCTATTGTTTGTACTCCCGAGGATGCTTTGCGATGTTTTGTTAGAACAGAGATGGACTGCTTGGTTATGGGAAGTTTCGTGCTGGAAAAAGGAAAACTCGGTGCTTACAATCCAGAACCGGCCGAAGAACAATTTGAGCTTGATTGAACATAAACGGAGTTTTCTCTTATGAGCGCACCAAAGAAGAAGTCGAAAACTAAGAAGACCGTATCCCGCATAGCAGCTAGATTTTCAATCTTCGGTGAGTTGTGGGCATTTATGAGAGTCCGGAAAAAGTGGTGGCTCGGTCCTATCATAATTATACTCCTCTTCCTCGGACTCTTCGTAGTGCTAACCCAGGGATCCGCGCTCGCGCCATTCATATATACACTTTTCTAGAATCCCTTCGGCAATCTGGAAAACACTGATCTGCAGCCGATGTCTGCTGAGTAGAGACGGCACACATGCCATCTCTACGAAATCGTTGCACGAATCTACGATTCGACCCCCGGTCTTGTAAAGAAGAATCAATAGATAACCCTCGTGCGATCTCATTCTCAAAACGACCTCGCTACCGGAGGTTTGTTTTCGTTTCCGGCCTTTCTTAATTTGACCTTGTTGGAAACCCTCCGATAGTTAAGGTGAGTTCGATAACCAGGGTATAAAGACATTTTTGAGGAGAATTGCCGGAGAAGTTCGAAATGGATGAGAGAACCATTGACATCAGGAAACCGAAAACATATTGCGGAATTGTAGGCATCTACGGAGTAAAAGGAGCATCAAAATACATCTATTACGGTTTGAACGCGCTGCAGCACCGAGGTCAGGAGGCGGCAGGTATCGTCACGAGAGAAAGGACTGCTGAGAAAACATTCTTTAACCTGCATAAAGGCCCGGGGCTGGTGGCCGACGTGTTTAAAGATGAGAAGTTGTTGACCGACGTCTTGAGGGGAGACGCAGGAATCGGCCACGACCGCTATTCGACTACGGGTTCGGCCGATAATTTGAAAAATGTTCAACCCATCGTTGTCAATTATAGGTTGGGAAATCTCGCGATCTCGCACAACGGCAACCTTACGAATTCTCATAGGTTGCGCGACCAATTGACTGAAGAAGGGACGATATTCCAGACTACCACAGACACTGAAATAATACTTCATCTCGTGGCGCGAAGCGGGAAGGAAAATGTTATAGACGGAGTTTACGATGCTCTTCAAACGATCAGGGGAGCATTCAGCCTTGTCATCCTGTCTGACGACCAGCTGATAGTCGCCCGCGACCCGCACGGTTTCCGGCCGCTTGCACTCGGAAAGCTTGCAACCGGTTATGTTGCGGCGTCTGAGACTTGCGCATTTGACGTGCTTGGTGCAGAGTACCTGCGAGACGTCGAGCCGGGAGAGATAATCGTTATTGACGATGATGCGCTCCGTTCGCAGGAGCCTCGTTCGATGTTTCTTCCCGGCATCCCGAGTCAGTCGCACCATTGCATATTTGAGTTCATATATTTTTCAAGGCCCGACAGCAAGATCTTCGGAGAAAGCGTCGACAAAGTCAGACGAAAAATTGGAAAGGGACTGGCAGAAGAAGCGCCTGTGGGCAATTCGGCAGGCGAGACTAAGACCCTGAACGGAGAGGAAGATGGAAAGGTGGTCGTTATCAGTGTCCCGGATTCCTCGAACACCGCAACTCTCGGTTATGTGTCGCAAAGTCAGAAAATGGGGATCAAGGCGAAATTCGAAATAGGCTTGATCAGGAGTCATTATATCGGGAGGACCTTCATCCAGCCGGGTCGGGACATGCGTAACCTGAAAGTCAAGATGAAGTTCAACACAGTAAAAGGTGTGCTTAAAGGGCGCCGCGTGGTAATCGTGGACGATTCCATCGTCAGGGGTACCACAAGCAAACAGCTTGTAAAGCTGGTAAGGGAGGCCGAACCGGCTGAAGTCCACTTCCGGGTCAGTTCTCCCCCGATAATGTATCCCTGCTATTACGGAATGGATTTTCCGAGCAAGGACGAGTTGTTCGCAAATCAATTTGAGGGAAACATCGAACGTATGACAAAAGAGCTCAACGTGGATTCCCTCTCGTATCTCTCTCTCGAAAAACTCCTTGAGTCAGTACCCGCGGACGAACAAAGGGGGTATTGCACGGCTTGCTTCAGCGGTGATTATCCGACGCCTGTTGAGATCAACTCTAAAGAGGAATTTGAGGCGAACATAAACGAAGCGAGGGTCTGATACTGCGATCGTCTGACAACGTTGGCCTGATCCAGATCAGGGATAGGTGGCTGTGGATCTAGAACAGGACTCACTAATATTACGGAGTGAGGCTATTCGTCATATGAATTTTCCGGAGATATGTCTTGAAGGTTGAGAAACGCTGGACAATCTCAAACATGCTTAGTCTCAGCCGTGTTGTGCTGCTGGTTCCGGTTGTAATTATGATTCTCAGGCCCGGCTCGGAGAATCGAGTGGCAGCGGTGGTTATCATGCTTCTTGCCGCGTCTACTGATTTTTTCGATGGATTGCTGGCGAGAGCTCTCAACCAGGTAACAGATTTCGGCAAGATCCTTGACCCTGTAGCCGATAAAATCTGCGTCATAACCGCTTCGCTGGCACTTGTGGCAGCGGGCGACGTTCCGGTTTGGTTTGCCCTGCTCGTCTTGTTACGAGACGTCGCAATACTGATAGGAAGCACCGTGATAATTAGTCGCCGCAGGATCGTGGTACAGTCAGTCTGGACCGGAAAGTTGACGGTCACCTTCATAGCTGCTTACCTGGTGCTGGCAACTCTGAAGGTAGGCGTCCTGCAGCAAATTACGAGCATCTTCCTATACCTCAGCACGTTTGCGGTCTTCGTCTCATTCGCGGTGTATGTAAATATTTTCAGAAAGGATATGATGCAAGGTGCGAATACCTGACTCTCTCAAGTCATTAAGAAACATATTCTGTTAGTATGGGACTGCTTGATCGGTTTAAGAAGATTAGGGATGGTCTCAACAAGACCCGCTCTACTCTTGTAGACAAGGTTACCAGAGTAATTTCAGGCAAGACCAAGATAGATGATGAGCTAATCGAGGAAATAGAAGGAGCGCTCCTCGCGAGCGACATGGGCTTCGACACGACTCAGAAGATCATCGGAGATATTCGCACAAGGGTGAAATCAGACGGTTTTGAAGATGTCCGGATGCTGAAGACCCTTCTGAAGGAAGAGATCTCCAAGTATTTGAACGCCTCTAATGGGACTGATGTGCCAGGGGCGAAGCCGTTTGTAATTATGGTAGTCGGGGTGAACGGGGTCGGAAAAACGACCACGGTAGGGAAGCTTGCTCATAATTTCAAGGAGGAAGGCAAGGAAGTACTCATCGCGGCGGCAGATACTTTTCGCGCGGCGGCGAATGAGCAACTCAAGATATGGGCCGACAGAGCCGGAGTAGACATCATCCAGCAGAGACCCGGGACCGACCCCGGAGCAGTTGCCTTCGACGCGGTGAATGCAGCAAAGGCGCGCGGAGCAGATGTGGTCCTCATCGATACGGCTGGAAGATTGCACACAAAGACCAATCTTATGGAAGAGCTTAAGAAGATTAGAAGGGTGATCCAGAAAGTGATCCCAGAGGCGCCTCATGAAGTCTTTCTGGTCCTCGATGCAGTCACCGGGCAAAATGGTCTGGTCCAGGCAAGGCAATTCATGGCCGCAGCATCTGTTACGGGTATCGTCCTGACAAAGCTCGACGGGACAGCCAAAGGCGGGATCGTGGTAGCCATCAGCCAGGAGTTGAACCTTCCGGTGAAATATATTGGCGTCGGCGAAGGGATAGATGACCTTCAGCCGTTCGACAAGAAAGTGTTTGTCGATGCTTTGTTCTCTGAAAAGTTAGCCGATGGGAAGGACGACGATGAATAGCGGGACGCTGCTTTCAATCGCCGACTGCGCATTCCTGGCAATCGTAGAAACGATCTATGTCTGGGCAGATATTTTCTCAAAGAGGGTTTCACAGTGAAAGACCGATGGGCAAAATAAGAGTCTTACCACAAGAGATCGCGAGTAAGATCGCTGCCGGTGAAGTTGTGCAGAGACCGGAGTCGGTGGTCAAGGAGCTTGTTGAAAATTCAATCGACGCCGGAGCAAAGAAGATTGAAGTCGAGGTAAAGGATGCAGGAAAGAGTTTCATCCGTGTCACGGATGACGGTACAGGGATGGCTGAGGAAGATGCACTCTCCGCATTCGGACGTCACGCGACAAGCAAAATAGATTCTTATGAGGACCTTGAGAATATCTCGTCTTTAGGATTTCGTGGCGAAGCACTCTACTCGATAGCTGCCGTCTCTCAAGTGGAGATGAAGACGAGAGTTGCTGACAGCGACGTTGCCGTCTATATGCGTATAGACGGGGGCAACAGGGAGGAGGTAGGACGAGCTGCGCATGCAGCAGGCACCACAATTATAGTCAGAAACTTGTTCTATAACACGCCTGCCAGACGGAACTTTATGAAGGCAAATCCGACCGAGTTTCGTCATATCTACCAGACAGTCTCCAGGTATGCAATCGCATTTCCGGAAATAGAGTTTTCTCTGAAGTCGGGCGATGAGACAGTCCTGCAGGCAAGAGCTGATACAGTGCGAGGTAGACTTGATGAGGTCTTCGGTGAGCGTTTTACCGATTCGCTAGTTGCCTTTGAAGAAGATTTTGACAGACTCAAGGTAAGCGGATTCTTGGGGAAGCCCGAGTATACCAAGCGTACTCGCGGCGAACAATTCTTTTTCCTGAACCGAAGATATGTCATAACTAAAGCCATCAATCACGCAGTATTCTCGGCGTATGAGAACCTGATTGACAAGGGAGACTTCCCGTTCTTCGTGGTTTTCATAAATTTACCCCCAAACGAAGTCGATGTGAACGTCCATCCATCAAAGTTGGAAGTAAAGTTCAAGGACGAGCGAAGCATTTACGGCGCGGTCCGATCCGCCACCAGAAGCTCCCTCGTAAAGAGCGACCTGGTGCCGGAGATGGCAATGAATGCCGACAATGGACGATTCGCCACCCGTGTAACAACTGAATCGTCAAGAGGCGGAATCGTTCCTGTCATGTTTGGGGCAGGCCAGCAGCAGCGTCGCTTCGAAAGTGAAGGAATTACAGATGCAGTTGATCCTTTCTTCTCTCTCTCGACTACTACGTCGCGCGAAAAACTACCCTTAGCAGACAGAATCGGAGACGAGGAACACCCCAGGAGTTCTGATCTCGGCATCGGGTCATCGGCGACCGTTATCTATCAGCTACACAACAAGTATATCATTTCCCAGATTTCGACGGGACTTCTCGTCATCGACCAACACGCTGCCCATGAACGGGTTATATATGAAAGAACACTCCGCAGATTCAACGAACAGGGGCAGAACACCCAGCAGCTTCTCTTCCCCATTAGTCTTAATCTTGACCCGGGAGACACTACGATCCTCCAGGAGATAGCCCCTGATCTCAACAAGATGGGCTTTAGTATCAAGATGTTCAGCGGGGCGACCATAGTGGTGGACGGAGTACCTGTAGATCTTAAGGCAGGAAGAGAAAGCACGATACTCACTGAAATAATTGAAGATTACAAGCGCGACAACGATCTTAGACTTACGCCGAGAGAAAAGCTCTGCAAGACTTACGCCTGTAAAGCTGCTGTCAAGGCGGGCGACTCATTGACGGTCGAAGAGATGGGTGCCCTAATCGATCAGTTGCTCGAAGCAGAAGTACCCTATGTTTGTCCGCACGGGAGGCCGGTACTCGTGAAAATACCTCTTCTTGAACTTGATAAGAGGTTCGGGCGACTGTAACACATATGTATGCCGGATAGTGTACCTATGACGCGCGATAAGTCAATGATAAAGGATCTGCTTGATGAGCTTCTTGCCGACGAACTCGTCACGATAGGGCGCTGCACTCTCTACGCCCACATGTGTGAAAACTGGGGGTATAAAGACCTTCACGAGTCGTTGGAAAAGGGGGCAGGCGATGAGATGCTCCACGCAGAGCTTCTGATAAAGCGTATTATGTCGCTAGGTGGAGAACCTGCGGTACCGAGCCTGAGCAAAATGAAGACTGCCAAGACCATCGAAGAAATAATTTTCAACAATAAGGAAGCCGAATCGGCAAGTGTTCGTGCTTACAACGTCGCGATTTTCCTGGCGAACCGGATTGGCGATAAAGCTACCGCAAATGTCCTTGCTAATCTTTTAGACATGGAAAAGGAGCACGAGAAATGGGCAAAGAAGCAATTGAGCAAGGTAGATAAAAAGAAGGGGAAATGACCCGAGGAATTTCTGAATTAACTAGATGAAACAAGAGATGAACGAAACAAAAACATTACGCGGTAAGAAAAGAAGCCACACATGTGGCGAGCTTAGAGCTAAGAACGTAAACAAAATCGTTACGCTTAACGGCTGGGTTGACGGCAGGAGAGACCTTGGCGGCGTCATTTTTATCGACCTGCGTGACAGGTACGGGAAGACACAAGTCGTCTTTGCCCCCCAGCATAATCAACAGGTTTATCAGATTGCCAAACAACTCCGCAGTGAGGACGTAATCGCAGTTTCCGGCAAAGTTGAAAGAAGACCGGACGGCACGGAGAATAAATCTCTTCCCACGGGCGAAGTGGAAGTGCTGGCGGATGATTTGCTCATCCTTAACGAGTCGGAGACCCCTCCGTTTCCTATAGAGGACGAGATTGAAACGAGCGAAGACCTTAGGCTGAAATACAGATATCTTGATTTGCGTAGGCGGCAAATGCAGGAGAATCTTGTCATTCGACACAAGATGGCACAGTTGGTGCGCCGCTACCTCGACTCACTTGAATTCCTGGAAATTGAGACGCCCTTCCTGATGAAGAGCACCCCTGAAGGTGCGAGAGACTACCTTGTACCATCAAGGCTCCATCACGGAAAATTCTACGCCCTGCCGCAGTCACCTCAGACGTACAAACAAATACTGATGGTGTCCGGCTATGACAAATATTTCCAGATAGTGAAGTGCTTTCGAGATGAGGACCTTCGGGCGGACCGTCAGCCCGAGTTCACTCAAATAGATATCGAGATGTCGTTTATCGTTGAGGAAGACATCTACGAGATGGCGGAAGGGCTCGTGAAGAATCTTTTCAAGGAAGTAAAGGGAATCGATATTCAGACGCCATTTCCCCGGATGAGCTACGACCAGGCGATGACAAGGTACGGCAGCGACAAACCTGATCTGAGGTTCGGTCTCGAAATACAGGATGCGACCGAAATCGTAAAAGGCTCTCAGTTCAAAGTGTTTGAGACGGCGATACAGAACGGAAACCTCGTTTGTGGGTTCAACCTGAAGAAGCACGCCGGGGTGAGCCGCAAGCAGATCGATGAATTGACAGAGGTTGCGAAGTCGAGCGGCGCATCCGGACTCGTCTACTTCAAATCTACCGGGGAGGGGCTGGAGTCTCCCGTTTCCAAACATTTCTCCGCGGAGCAGTTGTCAAATCTGCGAAAGATGTTTGAGGCTCATGACGGAGACTTGATTCTCCTCATTACTCAGCAGCAAAGACAGATCTTTCAGACTCTCGGTCAATTCAGGCTGGAAACGGCAAAAAAATTCGATTTGATCGATCAGAAGAAGAATTCCCTTTTGTGGGTTACCGACTTTCCCCTTGTCGAGTGGTCTGAGGATGAAAGAAGATTTGTAGCGATGCATCATCCTTTTACTTCACCCCGTGACGAAGATGTCCGCATCCTCGACGAGGCACTTAATCAATCGAAAACAAAGAAGAGATGGACCCAGGACAATCCTCTCGGTAGCGCGCGTGCAAGGGCATATGACCTTGTGTGGAACGGAAACGAAATTGCGGGCGGAAGTATCAGGATTTTCCATCCGGAGTTGCAGAGCAAGATGTTCAAATGTCTTGGAATATCTGAGGAAGAAGCAGAGAAGAAATTTGGCTTTCTCCTCGAGGCATTCAAATATGGTGCGCCTCCTCACGGCGGTATCGCATTCGGCTTCGACAGACTTGTCATGCTCTTTACCGGCAGCAAATCCATTCGTGATGTCATTGCATTCCCGAAGACGGCCAGCGCAGTATCGTTGATGGATGACGCACCTGGTGATGTCAGCCGAGAGCAGCTTATGGAGCTGCACCTGAAGATTATTTAAAACGCAACGCAGATATCAACGCGCTCTGCGCAGGGACTCTCTCTTACGGCGGAATCTCGTCCATGAAAAAATGCCGCATTTGTAATGTTCCAGGCTATTAGAATTAACCTCGAAAGGACAAACTTATGTCTATTTGTCTCTTTTTGCTTCTTGGTATGACTTCGGTTTCTAACACATCGGGCGGAGTGACAAAACCGCTGGGTAATTTCGTCAGCCTGGGGAAGACCCCGCATGCTATCGTGGTACGTTACGATTCGGGAGAAGCCAGACTTCAGGTCTTCAAACCGGACATTATCCATCTTACTATATTACCGGGGAATTCCAGATGGCAGAAAATAGAGTCGTTTTCAGTGATTGAACAACCGGAGAAGCTGACGGAGTCCACCCCTGTCATCTCAGGAGACAATGTCCGTTTCAACCTTTCCGACGGCATGTTGCAATACGACTCGAAAACCGGAGAGCTTCGCCTTATTGGCAAAGACGGATCCGACGTCCTGACAATGACGCATGTTGATTTTACAGATTCGCTTTGCACTGTTTCGTTTGATATACACGGGGCCAGAAATTTCTATGGCCTTGGTGAGAAGACACTTCCGTTCAACAAATATGGTACAAGGTGTACGATGTGGAATTCAGATTTCCCCGCGTACACCGCGAGATTCGATCCTTTGTATGAGACAGTCCCCTTCCTGCTGAAAGCAGATTCCAGCGGGGCATACGGACTTTTCTTTGACAACGCTTCCCGGACAACGTTCGATGTTGGCGCCACGCACAGCGACAGGTTCGTCTACACTGCAAAGTACGGAGCACTTCAACTCTATCTGATCGCCGGAAAAAATGCGGCCGAAGTTGTCAGGAAATTCACTGACCTCACAGGCAGGATGCACATGCCTCCGATCTGGTCGCTTGGATACCAGCAATCACACTGGAGCTACTACCCTGAAGCGAAAGTCCTTGCACTGGCACATGGTTTCCGTCAGAACAAAATACCATGTGATGTAATTTACCTCGACATAGATTACATGGACGGGTATCGTTGCTTTACGTGGAGTCCTGTGAACTTTCCCACACCCAGGTTAATGCTTGACACTCTTCACGATCTCGGATTCAAAGTCGTAACCATAATTGACCCTGGAATCAAAGATCAGAAGGGGTACGGAGTGTTTGACAGCGGCACAAGAAAAGACGTATTTGTGAAAATGCCGGATGGAAAACCTTTTGTTGGAACAGTGTGGCCGGGGGAGTGCGTTTTTCCCGACTTCTTTAATAAGAAGGCAAGGGAATGGTGGGGAAGTCAATACCGTGTTTTGCTGAAGGACGGTGTCAATGGTTTTTGGAATGATATGAACGAGCCGAGTGTATTCAATGGACCCGACAAAACATTTCCTCTGGAGGTAGTCCATCATCTCGATGACGGTCAGACTGTAATCCATGCGGAGGTTCACAATGCATACGGCATGCAGATGGCCCGTGGAACGAGGGATGGGGTTGAGAAGCTTGACCCCGAGAAAAGGCCGTTCGTCCTGACGCGGTCTAACTATGCAGGTGGACAAAGGTATGCAGCCATGTGGACGGGGGATAATGTCTCAACGTTTGCGCATATGAGACTCGCCCTAACGATGTTCCTCAATATCGGAGTAAGCGGCCAGCCGTTCTGTGGAAGCGATGTCGGCGGCTTTGTCGGCAATCCCAGCCCGGACCTCTTTTCACGATGGCTGGAGCTCGGTGTCTTTACTCCTTTCTTCAGGACTCACAGTGTGAAGGGTGCTAAGCCGCGTGAACCCTGGGTGTTCGGCCCGGAGTACACGAAGATAAATCGCGGGATCATCGACCGGAGATATGAACTTCTCCCATACATCTACACCGCTTTTCGTGATGCTCATCTGAGCGGCCTCCCGATACTCAGGCCGCTATATCTTGATTTTCCGAACGACGGGGAAGTCTACGGGATTTCCAATGAATTCACTTTCGGGCGAGACCTGCTCGTTGCCCCTGTCCTTGATTCAGGTGTAGTCAAGAGAAGAGTTTATCTGCCGCCCGGCAACTGGGATTATCTCTATGACGGAAGTAGAACAGCCGCCGGATGGAACGAAATAGATGCACCGCTGGGATTAACTCCGGTATTCGTGAAAGATGGCACAGTGTTGTTTACTCAAAGCGTTGTCCAGTCAACCAGCGCGCACGCAGATTCACTCATTCTGAGAATCTACGGGAGACTAACTGCCCGGGGAAACTGCTACTTCGACGATGGCGAGACCTACGCATTCAAAGACGGCCATTACCTGGATTTGAACGTTACGTATGACAGGAAAGGCCCCCACGGATCTTTGAATTTTGTGCGTGAAGGTGATTATGATCCCAAGTATAAATACTTGACAGTCCAAATACCTGCTGCTGCAGATCCTTCAGAGTTTTCAGGATCCGCAACATTGGAATCGAGAGATGGGAAGGAAGAAAGAGCTGAGATTCATCATGTGGGTAAGATGGTACAGTTCACTTTCCCATTCGATGCTGGAGTAAAAGAGATCCAGTTTTAACACATCTCTTTGCTAGATACTGCGGCTGGCTTTGCACAGATTATATCCTGAGAAGCGAGTCGCAGCCATCTCACTACATCGCGCAGCCTCCCAGCGACCCAACGCAATCCGGGATTTGATGCGCTCAATTAGTCCCATCTCTGATAATCCCCATCCCATGGTTTGAAAGACTCATCCTCTGTTACGATGCAGAATCAGTATGCTACGATTTCGTAACAATTAGCCGTGCGAGCATCAAAACATGCTCAGAAGTGGGTGATTTTGGCTGTTTTTGGTCTGGCACAGGTCTTGCAACGACTGTGCTTGATTATGAAGATGAACTTGACAAAACAGTTTTCAGATGGATGCGCAAAGATCGCTCCAACGAATTCAATACAATAAAATAAAACAACCTACAGGAGGTTCGAAATGAAAAAACTCATCTTAGCAGCGGCGGTAGTGTTCGGCTTTGCCGGAATGTCGTTCGCACAGTCCTCGACTGCAAACGCTTCGGTCACCGTGAATACAAATGTTGTCTCGTCAATTTCTTGTTCAAATACTCACAACCTTGACCTTGGAACAGTCGTTCAGGGTGCGACAGCTTCCGTTGCACCTACCAGTGCAAATGCCGGTGCATTCACCGTGACCGGAACTCTGAACTCAAGTGTCAGCTACGTCTTCGCAGCACCGGCTGACTTGACGTCGGGTGCAAATACCTTGACCTTCACGCCGGATATCCCGGTCTACAATACATCGAACTCTCAAACCGGTACTAATCCTTTCGGCGCAGTCGCCGGTGGAATCATGTCCCTGGGAGCAGGTGTGACTTCTGTTTACATCTGGGTCGGAGGATCTGTTACGCCGAGTGCTACTCAGGCCGTTGGTTCATACTCTGGTAGCTACACACTTACAGTGACATATCAGTAAGCGAACGCAGGGAATACCCTCCTGTGGTTAATTTTATAAGAGATATTTTGACCGAGAAAGAAGGCTTAACCAAATGGTTAGGCCTTCTTCTTTTTTTCGCAAGCACAGTTGCGAATGCTCAAAGTAGTGCAGGAGGAAACTTGCAAGTTACGGCTTCCGTGGTTCCTGCCGTTTCCATCACTTGTTCGGCCGGGAGCGATGGCTCGGGGAACATCAACTTCGGTCTGGTATTACCCAGAAATACCGCCACGATTGACTCCAGGACCAGTACATATGCCAGCCTCTTTACCGTTCATGCAGGCTCAGATGTTCAAATGACCACTACCTTCAGCTCACCAACGGTTACCCTGCTGGACAGCTTGAACAATAGTCTGTCGTTTATTCCGTCAATCGTTGGAGCACAGTTGTCCTCATCACAATCCTCTGCAACCAGCATAAGCAGTGGAGGAGTAATTACCATGAGTTCGTCGGGACTTTACTACATTTGGCTGGGCGGTTATGTAACCGTACCAAGCTCGGGGAAGCCCGGGAATTACAGCGGCACATTCAACCTGACGGTGACGTACTGATGGAGGCGCGATTCTCAATAGGGGTTTGCAGGGAGCGGATGACGCCGAATCCGTGGAGGTACATCCGGCTCGCCATAGAAGTGGCGTTCTATCTGTCTCTGGGATTCAGTGGCGTTTCTTTTGCGCAGTCTTCTGCGACGCAGTCCCGTTCAATTTCGATAGGCATCGCATCCACGTGGCTTTCGGCTTACGTGAACAGGCCGCTCGACTTCGGCACTGTTGTCGCCGGCAGCGGAGCTCACAACGTCGCGCTTACTGACTTCAACACGGGCAAGGTCACAATTTCCGGGTTCCGGTTCTTCCCGGTATATGTCACATTGACGCCTCCCCCATCGCTTGTTAGTACAAATGGGCTCGACTCATTATCTTATTCTCCGGCGGCCGCGTACAATAGTATGGCCGATAATCCATCTGGAGCAACCGTGTGGTCAACGCCGAGCGGGACAGAGAACGGAATCTATTTAAGCGCCAACCCTTCAGGGTGGTACGGCTATGCTTACGTCTATCTCTACGGTTCGATCAACGTTACGAATGTTCCGCCAGGTGCATACTCCGGCACATACACTGTCTCGGTTTCGTACTGGTAGTGTCATGAGCGTTGTCATTTTACCATCCGCGCTAAAACCAAATGTCAGAAACTCAGTGATTAGCCGTACCATACTTTTCCGGTTATCGTGCGCACTTCTTTCTGCCGGTCTCTTTTTCCCTGCTTTTTCAACCGCTGCTACCTCGATAACGGTTCAACCACTTCAGTCGTTATCCTTCGGCAATGTTGCCGCAGGGAGTAGCAAGACCATTCTAGTTTCCGATGCAGCCAATGCCGGAGAATATCTAATTGTCGTTACGCCGTCCAGCAAGGGAGACTATAACGTCGAACTTGCATTTGGCTCGCCGGCCATTCTTACCACGGGAAGGAGTACGTTGACGGTCTCCTTTGGATCGAATTCAGCAGCGTGGAACACGACGAATTCTCTCTCCGGGAGTACCACATTCAATCCCTCGACACCATATACGATTCAGACCAGGTTCAAAGGAAGTATTACGCTTTATGTCTGGATCAGCGGTTCAGTGAGTCCCGGGCCCGGACAGCAAACGGGCAACTACAGCGGGCCGATTACTCTCTCCGTTACCTCGACTCACACAACAGGGGGAGGGGCAGGTTCGGCGGATCTTACCGGAAGCGCTACTGTTATCCAGGGTCTCTCGCTGACAGCCTACGGGACTCTTAATTTCGGTTCAATCATAGCCGGTACCACGCCATCGCCGCTGAGTGCTCAAACGAATGGTGCTGCCCCGCTTTTCCTGGCTTTGGGAGCAGGCGGGTACGCGGTGGCTGTGTCTTATTCGCAGAGCATTCCGATGTACGATGCTCAACACAACCAGATCACATTTCTACCCAGCGTCTTCGGCTCCGGAAGCTTTTTCGGCCAAACAAGTTCCACGGCTGTCAATTCAGGATCGGCTGTAACTCTTAGTGATTTCTTTGGCGAGGGGCTCTATTTCTTCTGGCTGGGAGGAACCCTTGATCCCATTCCGGGTAACCAGTCACCCGGGGTGTACTCCGGTACATTCACGCTGACAGTGACATATACGAACTGATAATTGCAGAGCAATCCACTATTATCTAACTTATTCCCATGAAAAAGCTTCTCTTGTTCGTGCTTGTAGCGCTTTGGGGCCCGCTGGCAAATGCGCAGGTAGTAGTAGCCCCGACAATTCTCTTTATGAGCGACCACTCGCCGTTCGGCACTTTCCTTGTAATAAACAAATCGACAGTCCCTCAGGAAATTTCTGTCTCGTTCAGGTTTGGTTATCCCGAATCGGATTCCCTCGGAAACGTGCGCATGCAGTACGACGACAGCCTGGCGGCTGAAAAGCATTCGTGTGAAGGCTGGATCAGAGGATTTCCTGAGAAATTTATTCTCAACCCTGAACAGCAGCAAGTTGTCAGGCTGCTGATATCTGCCCCTCCCGGTATGGCTGACGGAGAGTATTGGACTCGACTGATAACAAGTTCCACTCCCCAGGCAAAGATGATCGACACGGTAAAAGGAGGGATTACCGCAAACATAACCTTTGTTCTCCAGCAAGTGACGACCGTGATATATGAAAAGGGTAATGTCAACACGAGTGTTTCTATCCCCGAGGTAAGTGCATATCCGGACTCTGCCTCTTTCACCCTAGTAGCTCACATCTCGCGCGGAGGTAATTCCCCGTTCCTCGGCACTATCTCTGCCGTCGTAAAGAACCGTGTCGATAGCGTTGTGTATTCGGACCAGCAGGTGATTGCTATATACCGAAGTGACATGTATACGAGATTCAATATTCCTCTAGCGAAGCTACAGAGTGGCAGGTACACTGCAGAGTTGAAGTTGAAATCCAGGAGGGCTGATGTCCCTGATCAAGATCTTTTGAAAGTTGCTCCCATTAAGAAGGCTATTACATTTTCCGTCCAGTGACGGCCGCACCTTTAGAAAACAAGATCGTGTCAACTGGGTTTTCCGGAGAGGGACATATCTTACGTTGAGTAGGCTAAGGTGATTTTTTAGAAGCGTTATCCCTGGAGTTTTTGAGTGTTACCCGCGAGATTCTCGACACGGGGATATCGGGTTTCATCTAAACCTAACTGCTTCCCCAAGTGATGCTAAGCAAAAGACTACAACAAAGTAACGGATCACGAATTCGAGGGCGCCAAACATTCGGAGAAGCTAAGAAGGTGATCCTTGAATACCTGGTCGAACCTGTGTCAATCACTTTTCCAATCTGCTTCTTTCAATGTGAGAGGGATCTAATCACATTGAGGTCTTTCTCGAAGGACTTGGCTGGAGAGTACCGTTCCAGGAAGGAACATCTTTCATTCAGGAACGAAATTTACGGAGCCGGCATTTCTCTTCTTGTCACGGCTAACCAACATTAGGAGAACGCAGGCTTGCGACTGAAGTTTTACCGGGCTGTCTTCCTCATTGGAATTCTCGCCGCGACGTCCACGTCGTCGGCCGCTCCGCGCATCCCTGAAGAAGCTCAGGAAGTATACTTGTCCTTCAGCTACAGTGGCCTGATAAATAATATCGTTACAGCGATCTACTACCGCGATTCTGTATACATTCCTATCTCTACACTATTCAAGCAGCTCAAGATCGACCAGAAGCTTGATATGAAGAGAGGCAAGATAGGCGGCTTCTTTATTAAGCCGGACGATTTATATGAGGTCGATTTCAAGTCTGGTGTGGCCACAATCGGCGGCAAGGAAATTAGACTCGACACAGCGGAGACAATCGCCGGGCAACTTGATTACTATCTCCTCCCGTCGGTTTTCAGAAGAGTATTCGGGTTGAAATTTGTTGTGGACTTCAGTTCCCTGAATCTTGTGCTGAGCACCAATCTCAAATTGCCGATAGTCGCTGACTATGATAGAGAAATCAAGCGCAACTTTCTGATAAAGTCGCCGCAAGCTGAATTGATTCAGGCCCCTTTGATGTATCCGATGAAGAGATCACTCTTGAACGGAGGGATATTAGACTATTCATTGTCTGCGTTTCATGGACCTGGCCAGACGTCATACAGCTACGGGTTCAACGGAGGCACCGAGGTCTTGGGAGGCGATGCTGAGGGATCGATTCTCGGCATAGCCTCTCCAAATGGTTCACAAATCGCTTCAAGTACTTTTAGTTGGCGGTATGTGTTTGACTCGACGGACTACATCACTTCCGCGGCTCTCGGAAATCTCTATTCGGACGGGCTGACTCAGTATGGGTTCAGAGGAGCTCAGATATCGAATGAACCTGTCACGATCAGAACACTCTTTGGCAAGTATTCGATTGAAGCGAGGACTAAACCCGGCTGGGATGTTGACCTCTATATGAATGGGAGCCTTGTCGGATACGCAAAGGCCGACTCCAACGGGTTCGCTCATTTCAATCTCCCCCTGGTTTATGGGACAACTTTTGTCCAACTGAAATACTACGGCCCGAATGGGGAGTTCCGGGAGAGCGACAGGCGCATTCAGGTGCCTTTCACTTTCAATCCGGCAGGTCAGATCAACTACACTTTCAGCGCCGGAAAGGTTAACAACACAGATTACAATTTTCTCTCGGCGAATGCAGTTGCCGGCATAACAGGTTGGTTGACCGACAAGGTCGGCATGGACTACGTGGATAACCCTCTGTTTGCAAAGCCGCTTTTCTACAACTCACTTTCCGTCAGGTTTAGCCCGGAGTATATGTTGAGCGCTGATGCCGCTCCGACTGCGTTCTATCGATCTACGTTCACCGCTTTGTATGCGTCACAGGCATCATTCGATCTGATGTATGAGAAATTTCAAAACAATCTGCTGTACAACCCAAGCGGAAGGACACAACAAGGAGATGTGGATTTCTATCTCCCACTAGATATCGGAGATCTTGGTCTCAATCTGCGCGGCGCCGGCGAAGCGGTCAGCTATTCAGCAGGTTTGACTAATTACAATTATTCGGGCTACCTGAGTTCAAGCTTTTCTCAAATCAATGCATCCGTCGGTTATACCGGGTCGGTTACGGATTACGCAGGCGGGCCTCCTTTGCGCACATACTCCGTCACCGCATCGGTCCTTTATTCTCTCTTCTTTGGAGAAGGAGGGCTTAGTTTTCTCGATGGTTCTCTTCTCGGTGTTAACGCAAGGTATGGCATTCTCAAGACCTCACCGGATGATATTAATTTTCAGCTCTCCAAGAATATTGATAGATATATACGGCTAAGCGTATCCGCTGATCGTGATTTTGTAAATAAGCTTACGGTTTTTAGTCTTCAAATTACCGCGGACTTACCGTTCACTCGCTCGACAAGTACTGCCCAGTCGCAAAACGGTGCAGGATGGTACACCGAGAACCTGACCGGCTCGGTCGGCTTCGACGCAAACTACGGCAGTTTCCAGTTCTCGGATATTCCATGGGTCGGACACTCGGCAGTTTCAATGAGAATGTTTATAGACACAGTCGGGAACGGGAGGTATGTTAAGGGTGACGAAATAATAAAAGACGGGCAAGTGACTCTCAGACAGTCTGCCTCTTCATCGACTTCGCGGAACGGAATAATCCGCGATTGGAACCTTCTTCCCTATACACAGTACAGTGCCGACGTGGACGTCAACTCAATCAGCAATCCGCTATGGATACCGAAGGATAAATCATTTTCATTTGTTACCGATCCTGACTCCTACAAACGGATCGATATACCTTTCTATGTCGGAGGCATTATCGAGGGAAAGGTATTGAGAAAATCGAACGGGGCGGAGACCGCTGTTTCAGGGTTGATCATGATGGTCAGATCGCTCAACTCGAACTTCACAAAAACAATCACCGTCTTCAACGACGGCAGTTTCTACTACATGGGAATTCCCCCGGGGGAATACGAGGCGTATGTAGATTCGAGCCAGCTTGAAATAGTCGACATGTATTCCGATCCGGCCATTTTGAAGTTCAACGTCAAAACAACGAAGAATGGAGACTTCGTGCAAGGTCTCCGCATTTTTCTGCGAGATAAGAAATCGACCGAATCGGGAGAGGTCATTGGACCGGAGCAGGATAAAGTTGCGCCGAAACCGCACGGAGTCTCGCTCACGCAACCAAAACGCGAAGGCTACACGATACAGGTTGGGGCGTTCAAAGATAGTCTGCTCGCGGTCCGGTCTGTGAGGTTTGCCGCCGAGAAAACCAGTATGAGATTTCACTTGAGATTTAATGATGTTTCCGATCTGTATGCTGTCCAATCGGACACTATGTTGGAGGATCGTGAGGCAGTTAAAACGCTTCATGACGTTGCTGGTATTCGCGGCTTCGGTGATGCGTTCATTGTCCCTGTGGTTCGCCAGCCATCAAATTTTCTGTACTGGATACGCCTCGTGTCGCTCAAATCATTGACCGACGCTACCAGGCTATCAAGCATCCTGAAAGATTCGAAGAGACTCGTTACCGCAATCACTACTAGAGGACTACGCGCGCTTTTAAAGTCTTGACGCGAGCCTACCGGACTGCTCGTGAAGCAACTGAAGTGTTGCGCAAGTTACTCTCCAGAACACGCTACTCAAACGCCCGAGTGATTTAGCTCCCGCCAATCGGATTGAACCCGGTACTGCCAAAGATCACTGATCAAATTCATCCAACGAATACTCCCCATTTCCGTGTCTAACCCGCAACCGATGTATGCACGCGTGACATTTTCCTATGCTTGTCGGTTCGCCGATCTTCTCAATGCAAGACCTGGGTTAGTAGTCTGTCGTTCGGAATGGCGACTTTGCAGGTAGCATGCTAAATATCCAATCATCTTCATCAACCGGTTCGTAGAAGGGCTTCCCCCTGAGAATCCGTTAAGCAATTATTACCGGCACAGGAAAATAATTCCTGTTTGAGACCGATCTTATTCTCGGCTATCTCAATCGTGCTTCTATGCAAACATCTGAAACTATCTTGGTTACCGGGATGACGGGTCCGCAGGAAACTTTGCCGAGCGTTGGCACTGTTTTGGAAGAAACAGCAGCAGAGACCAATGAACACCAAAAGAACCATACAGCTACTTGTCGTCTTCTTCGGTGCGATCATCTTCGCGGCGTCGGCTAATGCTCAAGTGAGAGCCTCAGCAACCGTATCGGTGAAGGTAGTGGCTGCCCCAGGATTTTCGTTTGAAAGAACGAGTAAGCTTTCCGACCAGAGGTCCGTCGCGAGCGCGGTATCGACGCCCGACGGCGGAATCATCTTGCATAGCGGCAGCAGCTTGATGGTAGAGATTGATTCAAACAATCGCAGTAGCCGGTTGAATCTCCAAAACGGCGAGGCTAAGACGCTTGCGGCGACCGACCTGCGGAATGTAACGGAAGTCAAGGTTGTCTACCTTGGGAGCTGAGATCACGCCCGACTGGCAGCGAATCGAACACTCATTAGCTGAAGTCAGATCTAAGTAAGTTCCAATTCTCTTGACGCTTCTCACGCGTCTCAAAAGTTTTTGCCCGAAACGATGTTCTATCCAGGGGCTGAATCCCGAAAAACTCTAAGTTCTCGATGTGCGCGGGCAACTATTTGCCTATGAGCGTTACCTGGTCATTCAAACTGAAGAGCTGGTTGGTAACTGAACGAGAACGCATTGTCGCGCTCCTGAATGAATATTGGGAACTGTGAAGCCGTTCAGAATGAATTAGTAGGAGAACATTCGCTCCGGTTTCGGTCCCCCGGTTTTCAACTACGCCGAGGGACCGAAAATCCAAGCGCGTCGGTACTTTCGAAATCTGCTATTTTTTCCGGTCTATTGCCTCAACAGCACAGACCGCTGCTATGTTAACGATGGCATCAACGTCGCAACCCTGCTGCAACACGTGGACAGGTTTCTTCATTCCCATCAGAATCGGTCCCAACAATGTGGCTCCGCCTATTTTTCCCATAAGCTTATATGCGATGTTTCCCGCATTGAGATCGGGGAAGATCAGGGTGTTGACGCCACCTTTGAGAGACGAGAATGGATAGACTTCTTCGAGCACATCGGAAGCAAGCGCGATGTCGGCCTGTACCTCACCATCGATTGTAAGATTTGGATCAAGCCTGTGAGCAATTTCCACCGCTTCCTGGACTTTGATCGATTGAGGAAGGCGGGTATTTCCGAAATTGCTGAACGACAGCATAGCGACTTTCGGCACAATGTTGAACCTCTTCACCACCTCCGCCGTCATCACCGCGATCTCTGCAAGTTCATTTGCCGTTGGGTCTATGTTCACCGTTGTGTCTGCGAAGAAATATTGCTCGCGTTTAGTCATTACTATATACAGCCCGGCGACCCGGTTTCTTCCTTCTGCCATCCCGATGACCTGCAGCGCAGGGCGAATGGTGTTCGGATACGATTGTGTCAGCCCGGAGACCAACCCGTCGGCATCGTTCATGTGTACCATCATGGCGCCAAGGTAGTTTGATCTTTCAACATATCTTGCCGCCTCTGCCCGTGTCAACCCCTTTCTCTTTCTCATTTCAAATAGTGCGTCCACATAACTTTCCCGCTTTTCAAATTTTGTCGGATCGATTATTTCGATATCGTCCAGATCGACTTTCAGCTCATGCGCTTTCGTTTCTATTCGCGACCTGTTTCCAAGGAGAACAGGTTTTGCTATTTCTTCATCTACTATTAGCTGGGCGGCGAGAAGAATTTTCGTCTCTTCTCCCTCGGGGAATACGATCCTCTTTCCGCTTCGATGTGATTTGGTGATTGCCGTCCGCACCACTTCTCGTGTAATGCCCATTCTCTCTTCGAGCTGGTATTCATATCTTTCCCAACTTTCGATCTTCAACCTTGCAACACCGCTATCCATCGCGGCCTTTGCAACCGCGGGCGCAACTCTTGTGATAACACGAGGGTCAAACGGCTTCGGGATTATGTAATCCCTTCCGAATCCAAGCTCAATTCCACCATATGCTCTCTTGACTGAATCCGGAACAGTCTCCTTCGCCAGCGATGCGAGTGCGTTTACCGCCGCGACCTTCATTTCTTCGTTTATAGTTTTCGCACGGACATCGAGTGCTCCCCGGAAAATGAAGGGAAAGCCGAGGACGTTATTAACCTGATTCGGGTAATCGCTTCTTCCAGTTGCCATTATGACGTCTTTTCGCGCTTCCATAGCATCTTCATAAGTAATCTCCGGATCGGGATTAGCCATTGCAAAAACGATGGGGTCCGGTGCCATCGAGCGCAACATATCTTTGGTTACGACATTTGCCACGGACAAGCCGACGAAGATATCCGCGCCCACAAGAGCCTGTCCGAGCGTGCGGGCATTGGTTTGCACCGCGAATTGTTCCTTGTATGGGTTCATCGATGCCGTGCGCCCTTTGTAGATTACCCCTTTTGAGTCGCACATGGTGACATTTTCGAGCCTGGCTCCGAGCTTGAGGTAAAGCTTTGAGCATGCGATGGCAGCGGCGCCGGCACCGTTTACTACGATCTTCACCTCCGAAATCTTCTTCCCTGCGATTTCGACTGCATTAAGCAGGGCGGCTGAACTGATGATTGCCGTTCCGTGCTGGTCATCGTGAAAGACCGGGATGCTCATCGACCCCTTGAGCTTCTCTTCGACGTAGAAACAATCAGGTGCCTTAATGTCTTCGAGGTTGATCCCGCCGAACGTAGGCTCAAGTGCCTTTGCCACCGCGACAATTTCTTCCGGTGTTTTTGCGTCGATCTCAATGTCGAATACATCGATGTCTGCGAATCTCTTGAAGAGCACGCCTTTGCCTTCCATGACAGGTTTGCCGGCTAGCGGACCGATATTACCCAGGCCTAACACTGCGGTACCGTTCGACAGAACTGCAACTAGATTGCCTTTTGAAGTATATTCGTAAACTGAATCAGGATCTTTGTCTATTACTCTGCAAATCTCTGCGACTCCGGGGGTATAAGCCAGCGACAGATCTCTCTGTGTAATGCACGGTTTAGTCGGCACAACTTCAACTTTTCCCCTTCTGCCACTCGAGTGGTATTGGAGAGCATCTTCCAAGCGGATTTTCATTGGATACTCCTTTTTGTTTGGTGCATACCCGAGGCTGTCGGAAATTGTCGCCGTTTGTGAGACGAACCGCCGGTCTTACCGGGTGTCGCATCACGGCATTTACGTCCATCATCTCGGCAGTAATTTGTCAAACAGCTTCGTGATCTTGGATCTTTAAAAAGTTAGTCAGCACATTCGGAAAGTTCAAAGCATTCGGAACGTGCCCCAATCTTGTTTAACCATGCAGACTCTGCTATATTTTTACTGCCAAGCCTGGAAAATCAATCACTCTTTGGAGTAAGTTTTGAACGAATTCGATGATATAGGAAATTTAGACGAAATAACAAAAGTAGAGGACATACCAAACCGTCTCCCAGTACTACCTCTGAGGGACTCGCTTGTACTTCCTTATATGCTTTTTCCGATACTTGTTGGGCGTGAGCAGTCGGTCGAGGCGGTCGAGCGCGCGGCCAAGTCAAACAAATTCATTCTTCTAGTTGCACAAAAGGAAAGTGCGAAGGACGAACCGTCTGCTGAGGATCTACACAAGGTAGGCACGGTGGCAAGGATACTTCAGGTATTGAAACTTCCCAATGGCCTTCTCAAGGTCCTCGTAGACGGAGTAGCCCAAGCGTTTGTCAAGAAGTTCTACAACGAGAATGGGAACCTCCATGCCGAGTATGGATTGAATTCTCAACAACCGAAGAAGAACTCACAGCTCGATGCGCATGTAAAACATGCAATTCAGTTATTCCGGGAATATATCAAGAACAGCAGGGATATTCCTCCCGAGACCATGATGTCGCTGGAGAACATGGAAGAGCCGGACCGCAGGTTCTATTACATACTTGCCAACAGCGATTTATCTATGCAACAAAAGATCGACCTGTTTGGTCTGAAGAGCTTGGTAATACAATATGAAAGGTTGATCAAAGTCCTCGCGGAAGAGTTGAATATTCTAAAGATCGAGCAGGAGATAGACGACAAGGTCCAGGACAGCATTCAGAAGAACCAGCGGAAGTATTACCTTCAGGAACAGGTCCGCATAATGCAGGACGAGCTTGGTGAAGAGAATCCGACTGGAGATATCGCAATACTCAAGGATAAAATCGAGAAGGCACGAATGCCGGAGCTGCCGAGAGCGAAGGCACTGGAAGAACTCGATAAACTGAAAAGGACGCAGGCATTCTCACCTGAGGCGACGGTGATCAGAAATTACCTGGATTGGGTAACAGATGTGCCATGGTACAACAGGACAGACGACAACCTTGACATAGAGCACGTTAAGAAGATATTAGACGAGGATCATTATGGTCTGGAGAAGCCCAAGGAGCGGATCGTTGAGCAGATGGCAGTCCTGAACCTTGTCAAGGAGAATCGCTCTAAAGAATGGATCCCGTCCGGCCAAATCCTCTGCTTTGTCGGCCCTCCGGGGGTTGGAAAGACGTCTCTTGCAAAATCGATCTCTCGTGCGCTCGGGAGAAAATTTGTTCATATCTCACTCGGAGGCATCAGGGACGAAGCTGAGATCCGCGGCCACAGGAGGACTTATGTCGGCTC
Source organism: Bacteroidota bacterium (assembly GCA_021789975.1). Lineage (GTDB taxonomy): Bacteria > Bacteroidota > Ignavibacteria > Kryptoniales > JAKASW01 > JAKASW01. The sequence continues at coordinate 149,764 of JAJYIT010000005.1, read as the reverse complement.
GCTCCCGGGTCGAATCGTCCAGGCCATGAAGAGAGCGGGTGTGGTCAACCCGGTCATGCTTCTGGATGAAATTGACAAGCTAGCGTATGATTTTCACGGAGATCCGTCCTCGGCACTGCTGGAAGTGCTCGACCCTGAACAGAACCACTCATTCCAGGACCACTACCTGGAAGTTGACTATGACCTTTCAAAGGTCTTGTTCATCACCACCGCCAATGTAAGAGATAATATTCCTGAGCCTCTTGAGGACCGGATGGAAGTGATAGAATTGCCTGGCTATCTTGATTATGATAAGGTCGAAATTGCAAAGCGCCACATTATACCGAAGCAGCTTGCCGCGCACGGTATGGATGAGAAATTCGCGAAGATCGAGCCGACTGCGATCATGAAAGTTATCCGGGAGTATACATGGGAGGCCGGCGTCAGGAATCTGGAACGCTCCATCGCGGGTATTTGCCGGAAGATTGCGAAAGAGGTGGTGACCCGCAAGGCCCATCGCGGAACCAACCACTTGCCGGTCTCGGTTGATGAAAAGAAAGTCGAAGAATTTCTCGGAGTGCCGAAGTTCCACTCCAAGCGAATTCCTGCGGTAGGCCGGGTAGGCGTTGCTTTTGGTCTTGCGTGGACCAGCGGAGGTGGCGATATTCTCAACATCGAAGCCGTATTGATCGAAGGAGGAGACAGACTGCAGTTGACCGGACGTCTCGGAAACGTTATGCAGGAGTCTGCAAGGGCGGCGCTGACTTATGTCCGCGCAAACTCCTCACGTTTCGGAATACCAAAGAATTTCAGCAAAGGAAAAGAGATTCATATCCATGTGCCGGAAGGAGCAACGCCGAAAGACGGGCCGTCTGCAGGTCTCACGATGGCAATAGCTCTGATATCGGCGGCTACGAAAAAACCTGTTAAAACAGATGTCGCAATGACGGGCGAGATCAACCTCAACGGTGAAGTCCTCCAGATCGGCGGTCTGATGGAAAAGATGCTTGCCGCTAAGAGGTACGGTATAAAGAAAGTCCTGGTCCCGAAAGAGAACCTGAAAGATATGGTCGAGGTACCTGAGAAAGTGAAGGAAGGTTTAGAGGTGGTACCGATTGAGAAGATAGAAGATGCAATAAAGCATACATTTGGGAATTTGAAGGCAACTTCAGGCGGAAGGAAAAAAAGAGGTTGACTTATCTGGTAACTGCCCGAAAGTGGCGACCGATGCGCTTCGACGAAGTGACTGCACAGGAACACGTGACGGTCACGATGAAGAACGCTATAGTGCAGAACCGCATCGCGCATGCCTACCTCTTCAGTGGTCCCAGCGGCGTAGGCAAGACAACCACTGCTCGCATCCTCGCAAAGGCCATCAATTGTCCGAACGTCAAAGAAGGAGAACCCTGTAACGAATGTGACGTCTGCAGGGAAATCACCGAAGGAAGAAGTCTGGATGTCATCGAGATAGACGGAGCTTCGAACCGCGGTATAGATGAGATAAGAGATCTGCGCGAGTCGGTGAGATACACGCCGTCTCACCTCAAATATAAAGTTTACATTATAGACGAAGTGCATATGTTGACGAAGGAGGCGTTCAACGCACTCCTGAAGACTCTGGAAGAGCCGCCTGAGTATGCCTTGTTCATACTTGCGACAACCGAGCCCCACAAGGTCATACCGACCATACTCACAAGGTGCCAGAGATTTGATTTCAAGCGTATTGAGATCGGCAAGATAATCGATAGGTTGAGATTCGTCGCCAAAGAAGAAAAGATTTCGGTTGATGAGGAATCATTTGTGACGGTTGCCAAGAAAGCCGACGGTTCGATGCGTGACGCGCTCAGCATTTTCGATCAGGTCGCGGCATTTTGCGGCGGCGACATCAAACACGAGGTCGTGGTCGGTGCGCTTAGCATGGTGGATATTGAGCTCTTCTTCAGGATGACCGATCTTATCGAGAAAAACGATTCGAAGAGTGCGGTCGAGCTGGCAGCGGAGATAGTCGAGAGGGGATATGATGCCATTGATTTTCTCGCGGGACTGTCGGAACATCTGAGAAATCTTTTGATGGCATCTACAACCGGTAATGCAGACCTGATAGAAGCCTCCGCCGATTACCCGGCGAGATATGTGGAGGCAGCGGCGAAATTTGAGACGCTCGATCTGCTTCGAATGCTGAAACTGACCAGTGAAGCGATGCAGCAAATTAAATATGTCACCCAGCCGCGCATAAAGTTCGAGATGACACTCCTTCAGCTCGTAAATATGGAGAAGACGGTCCGGATTCAGGACCTCCTTCAGCAGGTAAACGAGCTGAAAAAAAAACTCAACGGGAATGAGTCGGCTTCAAGATCGCAAGATTACACCGGTAACGTAAACACGAGTAATACCGAGTCGTTTGCAAATTCGAACCGGAAGTCATATACAGTTCAGACTTCGAATCAGAAAGCCGCACGAGGTGATGCTGCCGATTACAAAGCATCGGCGGACGTCTCAAAGGCCACGAAGGCCTCAGAGGTCAGAGGATCGTATGGGACGAACGAATCGACATTCCAGGAAATCGCCGTGAGATGGGATGAGCTCTTGATGGCTGTTCGCAAGGAGAGAATCGGCGTTTGGTCTCAACTGATAAACCTCAAGCCTCTCGGGACTCAAAACGGATGGTTGATGTTAGGTGCGCCGAACGATGTCGTCATCGGAATGACAAAACCATACAAAACTTATATTCAGGATGTGATCCACAGAGTGTTGGGGACGAGGGTTGCTATCGATTTCGTAATAAGTAATCATGACGAACCGGCTGAGTCTGCCGGTACCGGGGCCGACAGCCCGGTTGTGCGATTTCTAAAGGATGAATTTGGTGCGGAGCCGATCGATTCATAAATATTCAAGTCTGGTTTCGTCCCTGCTAGCGGTGCCGATTCTTTTCTGTCTCACTTCAACTGCGGCTGCCCAGGGACTGACCTTTGCCAAGTATTCCAACGACTTCCTATCCATCGGTGTCGGGGGAAGAGCTCTTGGTATGGGAAGCGCTTACACTGCAGTCGCCAACGATGTAACTGCCGGATACTGGAATCCCGCCGGTCTAACGGGAGTGAAGTACCCGGAAATCATGTTGATGCACGACCAGAGGTATAGCGACATCGTCAGCTACAATTATGGAGCGGTCGCTCTTCCTCTGACCAAGACAGAAACGGTTGGACTCAGCGCGATTGTCCTGAGTGTCAGCGGAATTCCGAATACTCTTAATGCACTTATCAACTATGATGGTTCGGGCGTCCTCAGCCCGACGAACCGCCTGGACTATTCCAAGATAACGTTCTTCAATGCAACCGATGTGGCCGTGATTGGCAGCTATGCGAAGCGTGTCACCGATGATTTCTCTTATGGGGCTAACGTCAAGTTCATCCGTCGAAGCATCGGATCGACATATGGAACAGGAATCGGTTTTGACATCGGTGCGCTATATAAACCCTTCGGAAATTTTCGGCTCGGTGCAAACCTGCAGAATGCCACGACGACAGTCGTAGCATGGACGACGGGCACCACGGAACTGACGACCCCAACGCTTGCGGCGGGCGCTGCATACATGCTCCCGATCGGTCCCGTCTCAGTTACTCCGGCACTCGATCTCTTGTTCAACATCGATAATCTCGGTGCAGGATCGACCGTTCACCTCGGACCTTTGAGTGCCGATGCAAATACCGGGATAGAAATTAATTACAAGAACGTCATCGCGATACGTGCAGGTTATAACGACGTTAAACAATTCACCGTCGGTGCCGGAATCCACCTCCCGAAGCTCATCATCGATTATTCGTTTGCGAGGTTCGCATATGCCGACGGCCTTGGCGACACACACCGGATCTCTCTTGAGCTTATCCTCGACAACAGTAAGTAGGCGGGCGAAATATCTCGTCATTGTGGTTGTGCTGGTTTTGTCTTCCTGCTCCAGCGACTTTGAGCGGATTAAGTTCACTCCCCAGGAGACCAGGTCATATTTAGACGAATTGGCGTCATTCCGTCAACGGAAAAATGTGTTTTTCATGAGGGGACCATCGTCGCCTCTTACAGCCGAGCAGAGAGCTTCATTCCAACATTTGAACTACTATCCGCCGAACTTGAACCTGGTGTTCAAAGTAAAGCTGCTAAAGAGTGCGACGCAGAAGAAGACCGGCATCCTGGCTACCGGTGGGGAAACTCGACCCGCGATTGAGTACGGTGAGTTCAGGTTCAAAGTAAACGGAAAGTCGGTGGCTCTTCACGTGTACAAGATGCTGGAAGATGATCCGAACGTGCTCTTCGTGCCGTTTGTAGACGAAACTTGTGGAAAGACTTCTTACGCGGGCGGAAGATACATCGACTTGCAAGAGGACAGCTCAGGTGTTTACAAGCTCGACTTCAATTATGCATACAATCCATACTGCGCATACAACCACAACTACAGCTGCCCGATAGTCCCCGACGAGAACCACATCGATGTGGCGATCGACGCCGGGGAAATGAAGTACTGAATCATTCAGGAAAAGACATTGGCGAAGCCATGCTTCTGCCTGCAGAGCACTGATAATGCCGATCAGTATAGATTCAGATGGATTAGAAATCGGAGCCGATATGCACGTTTTCATGCTTGGTGAAAACCCCTGGTCCATTCGTTGGGGGGATTGAAATCTTCAATGCAGTTTATCCGCCACGAGTCGGGAGCGTTTCCTGCGGAGTCGGAAAACTTTCTAAGAACTAGGGGAGAGCTCTCATCTTGCTTTGGAATGGTCCCATCTCATTTCGGAACACTTATCCATGATTTTGGGGCGTTCCCCTGTTAGTTTAAAATGCTCATCTCAAAGTTTGGAACGTTCCCCTCCCGATGTGGAACCTTCACCCACAAGTTTGAAGCGCTTCCCTCTTTGTTTTAAATGATTCCCTCTTGGTTGGGAGATATTCATTGTCAGTTCGGGACCAGTATTTCTCTCCAAATCGCGCATTTTTGGCTATTTTTTTGTTCCGGGGACAATGCCAAGTAATTTCCGCTCCAATATTTGACATTCAGGGAACATTTAGCATATTCATTCGAAGATGTTGTCAGCATCTTCCTTCAGACTCGTGCTTCGGACATCAGGTATCATCTTCATTTTGGGTAGTCAAGTACTTTTCGACATTTCTTTTTCTGTTGTAGTACAGGATTGATGGCTGTTCCTCCTTTCCGTGAGATGCTTTAAAGGGAAGGAAGCCGGTCAAATAAACGAACTGTCAAACAACATCTGGCGACAGGGCATAGACTCTGTCAGTAAGGAGGAATCACATGCCAGTAATAGTCGACAACGTTCTTGAAGATGCCGGAGGGGCCGGCAAGGCGATGGACAATCACATCGACATAATCATTGCGCGCGGCGGCCAAAAGAAGCGGGACAACCTTGCGGCCGGGATTACAAGCTTGACAAAGCTGAACACCGGCCAGATCAAAGCACAAGATTTTCTTGACACAAAAACCAGGGAGCAAGACGAGTGGATGGTCCAGGCGAACAGCGTGCTTGGCTCTATACGCAACGCTGCGAAGTCTGCGTCAAAGGACCCTGAGAACAAAATCAATTTGAAAACGTTTAAGATCGGGGTTGATACGCCGCAGTCTGTGAAGGCGATGACCTCATGGCTCGATTACTTTTCGGGAGTGGTTGTCGAGAACCATGATGTCCTTCTCGCAAACGGTATGACGGAAGAGGAGATAGCGAGTGTAGGGACACTCTACGCATCTCTCATTGCCGCGAATGCAGCGCAGGAAAATGCAAAGAAGTTGCGGAATGCCGCGACCGAGCGTCGGGACTACGCCGCGAAAGCATTGCAGCAGACGGTCAGCGGGATACGCGATTTTGCAAAGAACGTGTTCAAGAACGACAAAGCCGCTCTCGAGGAGTTCAAGCCGATCCCGAAGGGAAGGGGAAGAGGGAAGAACAAGCCGCCGGAGCCACCGGCACCGCAGGCGGGGTAGGGATGGAAACCTTGCCAGGGTTTTGTGCTTTAACCTTGTCAAGGTGAAGAGAAACCTTGACAAGGTATCGACAGGTTCATTTTCGTCCTTGACGGGATTTTCGAAACTATTTGGCAGAGGCCGGGAGGTCTCCGCCGCTCAATCTGTCATGGTACATGATTACGAGTGAAGTAATACTCCCATTTGTCATCTCAGTCTGGAGGGCCGCAGACTGGATTCCCGCCCCCGCCTTCGCGGAGGTGACAATCTTTCGCGAGAATGACAGAGTAGGTGGTGTTCGCTCAGCACTAGCGAGAGTTGGACAGGACATTGTGTTACTGTCATTCCCGAATGTTTCTATCGGGAATCCATGCTAAAGGCGCATCAGCATCTCGATGGTGAAGGAGACACTCATGTTACCCGTGGACTGGATTCCCGCGTTCGCGGGAATGACTAAAAGAGGAGTTCCAAGCTATGAGAGAGGATAACACGTATTACGTATATATACTCGCGAGCAAGCGTAATGGTACACTGTATACAGGCGTTACAAACGATCTCATCAGACGGGTCGGTGAACATAAAACCGGAACAAATGATGGATTCACGAAGAAATATGGAGTTTACAGGCTGGTATACTTCGAGTCTATGAACGATGTGCGAAATGCAATTGCTAGGGAGAAACAGATTAAGAAATGGCTCCGGAAGTGGAAGACTGAACTCATTGAATCGATGAACCCTGATTGGAAGGACTTATATGACGAGTTATTTCCCGGAAGATGATGGCTCTCTCTCTATTTGTCATTCCCGATCTAATCGGGAATCCATGCCAAAGGCAGAACTGGATTCCCGCGTCCTCGGGAATGACACGGTAGGTGGTTTCTACACACTCTCGGACCTGTGGTTGGGAATGACAGAGTGGGTGGTGTTCGCTCGCATCGGCGGGAATGAAAAGCTGACTGACGCTCACTCAGCACCCGTTGTGATGGAACGTCCCACTCAGAGTGTCATTCCCGAATGCTCCTATCGGGAATCCATACGGGAAGAAGATCTGGATTCCCTCCTCCGCCTTCGCGGAGGTGACAATTTCTCGGGGGAATGACAAGGTGGAGATGATGTCTCCGTCTTTTGTCAAGGTTTTGGTCGTCAAAGGCTTTGAAGGAATAACTTCTTTTAACTACAAATCGAGGATCGTGCCATGAAAGAGTTGATCATAACAGACAAGCAGAAATACTTGGAAGAGAATTACCCCTTCATAGGAATTCCGGAGCTTACTGAAAAGATGCTGTGCATTCATTGTGAGAAGATAATCACGGTCGGCGACTATAAGGTCTTCAAGGGCAATGGTGGTTTCGAGTACATTTGTTGTCCGAACGCGCCGGAGTGCAGCGGGACAGTAATCGACTGGATGGAACCTGATTGAATGGGTCTTGAGGCATACGGGGTCTTTAAAGAGATCGGTTCATTCGTGGAGAGTCGAGAACAGATTACGAAAGCGCACGATGTTAAAGACTAGCAAGAGCAATCACCATCAGAAATACGATAGATCTGAACAGAAGCATCACTTCTTTGCGAAGATAAATGCCGTATGTACAGTGGTCGGGAAGCCTGACGCATATCACATGCTGCCCAAAAGGACACTTGAGCTTCTATACAGGCTGCGAGATCTTCCTTTCAGGATCGAAGCGGCTCCGGGTGAACAAATTCCGGATGATATTTTGAAGAGGATGAGACATCGGTATTCCTCGTTTTTGAAATATTATCAAGTGTGCCTGTTGAAAGATGGTCCAAAGGTTGCGCTGTACCATTATATTGGTGCAGCGTCAACTTTCAGGCTGTACCTTAACATTCTTAAAGATAACGAATTTCGTGGTGCGGCTGAATTGAAGAAGGAACTCGCGGCGTTCGCTTCATTCGAAGAGGGCGCAACAGTTGCAAAGGAGTCCATCATAGCAGCTATCGCATTTACTGGCGCCGAATGGAGCGATTTGAATTCCCGGTTGTACTGGTTGGAACGGAAGAGGACGCTGAGAAAATATGATCCTTTCGGATATGAGAATGTTCTTCTTGCGCATTCCGGTATTCCGGAGAAAAGGTCCTTTTCTATTGATGGTATCTCCAGACCTGCGCTGAAAGCGTGCTGGGCGATTTGGACTTACGGTGGTATACTTCCCGTTCAGGTGAAACCATCCGATATAGGGATCCCGGCTATTGATCATCCGGTTGACGTCTATGTTCAAATGCACGCTCTGAAAAGATTAAACGAACGGTTAGACTGTCTCGATTCATGTGTTAACAGTTTGGACCTTTGCGCTTCGATCGACGAACCAAAAGCACTCATCCGGGATGACGGAACAATTATGTTCGAACACAGGGTTTGCGGAACGAAAGCAGGATATTTAGTTGCCGAGATGCTCGATGGGGTAATAGTCATTCGCACTTTTCTATTTATTACAAATGGTGGAGCGCCGGAAGGAAAGAGGTTGCAGGAGCTGAGCGGGATAAAGAGACTTGACAGGGAATTCCTGGCGATAGATAAATTGAGCACCTTTGTCGGATCGGATGTAAGGAGCAATAAAGAGCTTGGGGGATTGTTCCGCGAGGCAGGGTGCGAAAGTTTGTTTCAGCTTCGTGACGCGGTTGAGGAGAGGAAGAAAGAAAGTATTGTCTCATCGCTCCCGATGCTGATGAAGTACTTCGGTGCTGGCACGAAGGAAGATTTCATGATGCCGGATCCGATTGCGAGGCTCAGGAAGAAGTTTGCGGCGGAGGAAGAGGCGAATGAAGGAGAAGCAGATTAAGAATTGGCACAGGATGTAGCAGACTGAACAAAGCGAATCGAAGAATCGCGGGTGGAGACTTGTATGATGAGCGGTTTCCCGGTAAATGATGGCTCACTGTTTTCTTGTCATTCCCGAATGTTTCTATCGGGAGTCCACCTTTCAAAATAAGATGGATTCCCGCTTAGAGCACGCGGGAATGACATGGTACGGTGGATTCTACACACTCTCGGACCTGTGGTTGGGATTGACAGAGTGGGTGGTGCTTACTCAGCTCCTGTTGTAATGAAGCAACCCACTCAAACTGTCCTTCCCGAATGGTCCTACCGGGAATCCATACGGGAAGAAGGTCTGGATTCCCGCCCCCCACTTGCGTGAGGACAAGTTTCGCGGGAATGACAGGGCGGTTGGTTCTCACTCAGCACCGGTTGTAATGGAGCAACCGACTCAAAGTGTCATTCCCGAATGCTCCAATCGGGAATTCACACCGGAGGAGGATCTGGATTCCCGCTAATGATCCCTCATAATGGCATTCGAGGACGCGGGAATGACAGCGCAGGTGGTCTTCACTTCTTACGTCGCACCGGTCGAAGTCTTTCTCGAAGTAATTCCGGTGTCCTGACATTGTCGAATAAATCGTATTCTTGAAACTTCTGATATTCTGCCAATTTGAGGATCTTCTGTACCATTTTCTCCGCGCTCGCATTCGCCAGCTCCTTCGGCTCCAGCTTGTGAAGCCCGCCACCATAGACCCGGCCTTCGGAGAGCAGCGAGTCGGCAGAAATTGCGTTGAGTGCTTCCCAGATTTTTTGCACCGAGTCGGGAGACTCTTTGATGAACTTGCTGAGTGCGGGTTTGGGATATATCATAAGGTAAACGTTTGCTGCGACCGCTTTGGAATAGTTCAAGATGAATCTGAACGGGCTTTCCCTTTTTCCACCGTTCCTTCCCATGTAAGTGCAGAGGAACGGTGCGGGCGCCCTGAACTCCTGTGTGTACCATGGAGAGCGGTGGCTGCATATATATTTCTCGTGTATCTTTCTCTCCAGGCCAGTCTTGTAGTAATCCCAGAGGTGCGGGTACCGGCTTTTCACTTCACTCTCGGGGAAACTGCAGGAGAGTAGGAAGAGCTGTTGATCGATAATGAGATTACTTCTTTTGTCCGCTTCGATAATTTCCTGCTTGAGATAATGCGGACTCGGGAGGATCGGAATTAGAAATTCTTCCGGAAGGTGATGCTCCTGGATTTCTTCAGAGGATAAGATAAAGAAATCATTCGCTCCAGTCGCAAGACCCCTCTTTATCTCGAACAGGTCACCTAATCTCACCTTCGTTTCTTCTTTAGCCATCGTCCCACTGAGCGCAGCGCGGTTCCATTTGGCAGTTTGTCTAAGTCGCGAAGCCGGAACGGTTCTGAGAATTTCCGGCTTTGTAAGTGAGCCTCCGAAAGAGAACTCGACTGTGTGGTTTACAGGCGGGGCCGACTTTCTGAACCAGAGAATTGAGGATGAGACAAGAGCGTCGTCGAACTGAACGCTGGCCGCATCGAAACGATGGATATGCAGCAGTGTCACTTTACTTAATAGGTAATCCTTTACCTCGGCTCCATAATTGACGTCAAGAAACTCACTGGGAATGAGCCAGCAGGCGTATCCTCCCTCTTCAAGCCAGGCATGAGCATACAGGAGGAAGTAGCAGTAAAGTCCGGCGAGTCCATTCAGCTTTGTCATCGCTGCAGTGGCGACATGCTTCTGGAGTTTTCCTTTTCGCTCCGAGGATAAATGATGGTGGCGAACGTAAGGCGGGTTGCAGACGATGAGGTTTGGTTTATCCTTGGCAGGCAGCTTCGCGTCGAAGAAATCACTGATTTGGAGACTGAGAGAAGACCCTTTCCAAAGCTCGAGGGCATGATTGGCGTAGTGAGGATCGATTTCTATTCCTGATGCACTCTCGATTCTGCTTTCGTGGAATGTGCTGAGCAAAGCGGAATAGAATGCCCCGGTCCCGAAGGCAGGATCAAGAAAGCGGATCTTAAAGTTCTTTGGGAGTTCACTTTTGATAAGCGTAAGCATGTCCGAAGCCAGAGCGGAAGGAGTCGCGAATTGGCCGAGCCTGTTTCTTTCGGCATGGCTTTTCTCCGAATCGAGTTTCTCCTGTGCCTCTATGCGACTTACTTCGAGTATGTGGTCAGATATACTCACACTCTAAAGCCCTAACTTTTCAAGAGCGTCTACCTGTGCTCTCAGACCCGCATGAACCATTTGTTATAGTAGTCAACAGACTTCGCGATGTCTGATTTCCATGAATCGGGTTTATCAGAATTTACTCGCATCACAATATCCCTGTGTTTTTGTGTCCCAACGTTCAAAAATATAGAGGGGGATAACTGAAAAACCAAAAGTTGAAGGATGTTCCCGATGTGGGGCATCCTACCTATCGGCATTTCTAGCCGCCGTTCGCCCGCTGAGTTCCATTTGGCCCGCAGCGCTTCCCGGCCTATCTCACCCAATCGCACGCGATCATTTGGTGGCTTATTATAATGGTCAGGCTATCCTATCACCAGCTCCGATCCTCGGTACGCAAAGTCCGGGAACACGGGCTGGATATCTTTTACTCCGAGGTGCTTCGTTATCACTTCCGACAGAACAGTCCTGAAGTCCGTTGTAACCGCGAGGTCCCTGTCCTGGTACAGTTCGTTGTTCGCCAGTCCCGGCCACCTTCCGGCGACTCTTCCGCCTTTTATGTTTCCGCCGAACACCATCATGACGTTTGCATGGCCGTGGTCGGTACCACCATTCCCGTTTTCGTGAACCGTACGTCCGAACTCCGACAGAGTGACAACTACAACATCGCCGAACTTGTCGCCGAGATCGTCGCGGAATGCTTTTATCGATTCATCGAACTGTTTCAGAAGATTAGGCAGAACGCCTTTTTCGATCCCTCCTTCGTTTACGTGCGTATCCCAGCCGGTGACATCCAGGAAGGCTATCTTCAACCCAATATTCATTTTTATGAGCTTCGCAACTTCTCTGAGCTTCGACGCAAGCGGGTATGGCGGATATGCACCGTCATTAATTGAGACTTCGCGGGACTTCTCAGCAATTCTCATGGCTTCTTTGAGAAGCGTCATCGACTCGCTCATCCGCGGATTATCGGAATACATTTCAGTTAGCGCCGACGCAAAATTATCGGAGTTCCTTGCCCTGAACCTGAGCTCGTTTATCGAGTCGAAGCTCAATGCCGGGAAATCCCCGCGCGTACTAAGCGGCATCATCGGCTCGATCGCTACCAGCTCGAACGGGTCATACTTAGCGTTCCTGATTCCGAGTTCAGCCTTCGGAACCCGTGTCATGGTACGGTTCAGCCAACCGGTTTCGGTGGTGGCCACGCCCGGTGTGCCGGATTCCATGAATGCCTGCGCCTCAAAATGCGAACGTGTGCCGTTTGGGGAACCGGATGCGTGCACGAAGGCGACTTCTTTGTCTTTGAACATCGACAGTATGTTTTGCATCCTTGGGTTGAGGCCGAAGAAGCCGTCGAGATCGAGCGCCGCCTCGTTTGATGCGGATGGTCGCGGGATCGCAATGCTGTTTCGGAATTTGTAGTAGTTGTCCTCGCCGTAGGGTACAACAACATTCAATCCGTCAACCGCCCCTCTCATGAAAATGTTCACGAGTATTTTGTCAGAACTATTCGTGGAAATCCCTGGTGTAGCGTTGCCCAGTTCCTGTGCGTGAAGCGTATTGACGAAGAACTTCGGCATCCCGACAAAGCCAAGTGAAACTGCGCCTAAGCTTGTCGACTTTATGAAATATCTCCTGTTCATATTCTCCTCCTATTTTTTTCGACTTCCCGGAAAGCTTTAAAGAGATTTGAACACGGATTACCATGGAAGCAACGGATCCGGACGAATCCTTAAATACTACAATTTCAAAATGCTCTTGAAAATCCGTTTGATCCGTACCTGCCCGCTGAAGTTATGCCGGAATGGTTTCGGCATGCAGGCATGAACACTAGTGTCCAAAATGAGTCATCTTTCCTGGAACTCCGGCGAATCCAAAAGCAGCGCATAAATTTCCGCCAGCGGCATATCTTTCTTCCTGATCTGCTCGGCAATTACATCGCTCGTTTTCGCGTCCAAGGGAGAGCCGACTACCTGGCTACTGAAATCTCTCTCCATCTCAAGCGACGAACCGACTGGCCCGTTCGGGAACATTTCTTTGTAGTTAACATCGATTTCTTTGATTTGATTCTTCGCGAGTGCCAGTGCAAAGTTCGAATGCTCAAGCAGCAGGTCCGAGTCCATCCACGACGCTGAGTTCTCCGAATAGCCTTTCGGAGAGTTGACGAGAAACGGGATCAGTCCCATTGAGCGTACGAATCCAAACAAAGGCTTCGACGGGTAGAACGAAGCATCGGCGGCACGGATGGCGCTGACTATATACTCGTACGGATTCTTGTACTTGTAGTATTTCGCGCTCGTGAAGACTTGCGACGTGAAGATCGACAGCAGGACCCTCTTTATGTCGCCGTGCGTCGCGAGAAACACTTTAGCTGTATTATTTACGAGATCTGCCGGCGGGTTGTCGGAAAGAAAAAACTGGCACAGCTCGCGGGAGATGAAATGTGCGGCGAGGGGACTGTCTCCCAGGTAGTCGAGCAGTTCCATGCCGTCGTTGAAACCGCCGCCGGCGGGAACGTGGAGACCCAGGACCTGTTTGGGTCCTTTGTCGTGCATAGCATCGTCGTAAAGAAAACCTCCGCCGTCCTGGATGGGTGCGACTGTCCAGCCTGTGAGACACCTCGCCGCAGCTATCACATCACGCTGCGTGTAATGCAGCCCGATCGTATGAAGCTCCATCAATTCGCGGCCGTAGTTCTCATTCAGACCCTGGCTCATGAAGAACGCGGCGCCGAGGCGATCGAGCAATTCCTGCCTGTTTGTGAACGGACCCCACTCTTGCCTAAGCCGCATCACGACAAATCTCTTGCGGGATTTGAAATTTGGACTTGCGCTCTCCCAGTTATCCAGGTAAATCAACATCGCGGGACTCATGGCTACAGCTTTTAGAAGTTGGGGGAAAGTACCCAGCGCGTTTGCCCGGACCGTGTTGACGAAGTCAACCAGGTAATATGGTACGAGGCCCTTGATTGCGTATATGTTGAAATGGTTTAGCCAGAACTCCGTCATGATCGCCTGGAGTTGCCGCTCCGAATAGACGTCGCGGATGAGATTTGCTATTTCAAGCTCACGAATAATCTCCCTTGTGGATCTTCGTGGATCTATCTTCGCGTCCTTGCCGAATTTATTCTTGATCAGAAAGGGAGGTGGATAATTTTCATACAGTTGCCTTGGCGTCATGGTCATGACGGGAAGCTCCGCGATCATTGTGTCGCACAGCGAGTCGTTAATGAACTCCGGATTCAACTGCTGACCGAGGTAATTTGCGGTTCCTTCCTCCGCGACGTATTTGATATCTCCGGGCACGATACCGAAACTTGTTCGTCTGATAAGAACGGCAATCTTCCGGTCGTTATTGAAAGATTGGTTTACAGAATTTGGGACTGCAATGATTTCCTGTGCCGGAGGTTGGTAGCGGAAGTGAGTGGTGTTGTTTTGCGCTGCGCAGCCGACAATAGTAATGCTGCACGCTATCGGTAGAATGTACTTGACCATCTGCATCTCTTTTTTCCTCTCTTCGAATAACAATTAGTACGATCATGTTGTTCGGAGGTTTAAGATTTCAGTAGGTAGTAGGGTCGCGCGATCCGTCACTTACTACTCACGACGCACGTCCTACAACCTGTGACCAACCACCTTCTTCGCGATACTGTAACAATAGGTTGCAGAATGCGAAGAGTAGACTTAGATTAGATGAGTCCACATGCGAATCAGTTTTCGAAATAGCCTATACTTCACGCTTGCGGGCGGGATTGCGGTTCTTCTGCTTGTGTATGATTGGATCAGGGTGGCGGTTAATCTCAATTCGGCGTTTCTGACAGGTCTGAATGATCTTCTTTCCATCGCAATGTTCGCCCTTTTCTACTGGACTTTCAGGAGTTTCCTGAGCAGGAAACTCCACGGTCCGCTTGAGACACTGCGCAAGCTTGTTGGATTTGCGTTCTTTACGGCAGCATTGCTATCGATATTCGGGATACTGCTCGCGGGCGTGGGTGGGGAAGGAGAGTTCATCCCGCGCAATGTCTGGCAACTTATAGCGACAACAGTATTTTCATTCGGGGTCGCTGCGTTCCTTGCCGTCTTGCTGAATCTCACGAGCAATCTCATGGATCTCAAGCCGGATAAGAGAGTCAGGAGGCGCTTCGGATTGTTCCTGTGTTTTGCATTTGCAGCCTCAGTCCTAAGTGTCTTCAAGGGGTCAACGCTGATGGGGACTCTGGGAACAATTGCGTTCGTAATCACTGTCGTAATCGCTACCTCTCACATCGTCAGCATGAACTGGATAGTTTTCCTTACGCGCAAGGAAAAGTACAAGTCGCTCGTGCACACGTTGTTCCTGTTCCTTCTCTGCGGTTATTCATTCGCATCCGCCGGCCCGGCCCATCTTGCGGGCGGGATCCTTCAGTTCTACAGCGGTCCTCTTGATGAGTTCGCGAAGATCAGCTTTCTCTTCATGACGATTTACTTTTCACTCGCGTTTGTCGTTACCCTCTTTCACATTCCGACAAGCGGGGTATTCGAAAAAAAGAAGCGTGAGCTAGACTCGTATCAGGACTTGAGTAAGGTCATCACCAATGTGCTCGACACGACGGAGGTACTGAACAATACGGTAACCGTCGTAGGAACCGTCACCCAGGCTAACAAAGTATGGATTGAACTGAGGAATGACGGAACGCTGGCGGGACCCGGCGACAAATATGAGATAAGTGCGACGCACAAGACCAGCCAGTATGAGCTGTCTGCGTTTGATTTCAGCGCGGTGCGTGAGGCGGTTGCCGCACGGAATCACGTGATAGTGAACGACTCGGCCGAACTGGCGAGGTTCAGTCTGAAGGAATTTCCGGCGAAATCGCTGCTGGCAGTCCCGCTTACGGCTCACGACGAGTTTATCGGAGTTCTCTATGCATCGCATGACATGCCTTACGCATTCGATGAGGAAGAGACTTCAACGGTAAGCGCGTTTGCGGACACGGCGGCAGTCGCGATCCAGAATTCGCTACTATTCACCAAGTCCATTGAGAACGAGCGGCTTCAACACGAGCTTCGAATTGCCCACGAGATGCAGCTAAAACTTCTACCCGAGTCGCTTCCATACTCCGAAAAATTCGAAACTGATTTCCTTTCATTCCCGGCACTTGAAGTTGGAGGCGACTATATTGACTATTCGAGAATCGCAGACGGAACATATGCCTTCGTCGTTGGAGATGTTTCGGGCAAGGGAACATCCGCAGCTTTCTATATGGCATACATGAAGGGAGTGTTCCAATCTCTCTCCGCTTCCCTCAAGTCTCCGCTCGAATTCATGATGGAGGCGAACGACGCTATTGAGAATACCTTGCAGAAGAATTTCTTCATTACACTTATTTATGTATTGTTGAGAGAGAAAGAAGAAGAGTTGTCGATAGTCCGGGCAGGGCACATGCCGGGCGTTTTGATAAGCGGCGGTGTTTGCCGGTTGATCAAACCTGCCGGAGCAGGACTCGGGCTGGAACCTTCGAAAGACTTCGGGAAGCATATTGAGGAAGAGAAGATTTGTCTGAAGCGTGGAGACACTCTTGTCCTCTATACAGACGGCGTTACCGACCAGAGAAATCCTGAGGGCGAGGAGTTCGGTGAAGAACGCTTCTATGGTTTGCTGAAGGAGACCAGCGGCGGATCGGCGACGGATATCAAAGGAGGCATAATCCGGGCCCTGGCTGAATTTTCACAGGGAACCGACGCAGTCGACGACACGACCGTGCTTATATTGAAATGGAAAGGAATTGCCATTCCCGATTGACTTGTGGTCGTAGTAGATCGGGGATCGGTTGATGGTACCAGACGGAGGAAAAAATGAATGAGTTTAAAGTGCTGACACGAGATTCGGGCAACGCTGTAGTGATGGAGCTACATGGGTTTCTTGACGCCCATACCGCACCGGATCTCGAGAAATCTTTCTCTGACCTTATCGGCCGGGGTAAATACAACATAGTAGTCAACTTCAATGGGCTTAGCTACATATCCAGCGCCGGGCTAGGCGTGTTTATGGCGTATATCGACGAAGTCAGGAACAATCACGGCGATATCAAACTCACTAACATGCAGCAGAAAGTGTTCAACGTCTTCGATCTCCTCGGCTTTCCGTTCCTCTATGAAATTTACCCGGATCAGGACGAAGCGTTGAAGAAGTTCGACAGCAAGTGATCGACATTTGAACTAACGAAGAAGTGAATGTGAAACGAATCGATAAAATAGAGGATTCGAAAACTTTCAGGAGTACGACAACTGCACTCTCCGAAGTGCGTGAGTTTGTCAACAGGTATGCCGTCGAATTCGGGTTTGGGGACAAGGACGTATCCGAGATAATATTGGCCGTCGACGAAGCTTGCACCAACGTCATTAAACATGCATACAAGGGAAACCCGGATGCCGAGTTTCTTGTGAGAGTTCTCGGCAGCGGCATGGAATTTCAGATCGTGGTCAGGGACTGGGGGGACAGTTTCAAGCCGGAAGAGGTCCCGGTGCCGAATATTCGCGACAGGGCCAGGAAACATAAAGCCGGCGGACTTGGGATTTATCTCATGCGAAGGCTTATGGATACCGTAGAGTATCGGGATAAAGACAAAGTAAACGAAGTTCGGCTTGTCAGGTATCTTAGGAATGATCAAAGATCCTGAGCACGGCGGCGACAGAATCGTCGAGCTTACATCACTGATCGAGACTGCCAAGATACTGAACTCTTCTCTTGATTCCGGTTTCATATTGAATCACATAATGCTCGCTTCCATGGGCAAGCTCACAATTTCAAGGACCGCAGCGATCATCAAAAAGGACCTGCCTGCAGCGGATGGCAAGGCTGAGTTCGCGAAGATTGGGAAGGGAATCGTTGCGGATGATGCCACCATTGCTGAGTTGTTCTTGCTTGATCTTGAATCACCCCAAGACCCATCCCAATTCAACGCCTCACTTTCCACTCGGTTGACGAAAGCAGGTGTAACCTGGGTTTTCGCACTCAGAAGCGCTCACCGGCTCCTCGGTTATCTGCTTGTCGGGAAGAAAATGATCGGAGGGCCGCTAACCCCGTCTGAAATAGAGTTTGTGGTCACTCTTTGTAATCTTGCGGCAGCTGCGATCGAAAATGCGAGCGTGTTTGAGCAATACAAAGAGTCGAACCTCCAGATGCAGCGACGCGTTCAGGAGCTTCAGACCTTGTTCGAGCTCAGCAAAGAATTCAGTCAGCTTATCGACGAGCCGCGTGCGATCAGGACTCTCGAATTTTCGATAATGGGACAAACAGGCTCCAGGCAATTCGCAATATGTCTGATGTACGAGTCCAAAACGCGTTTGGTTGTAAACCGCATCATTGGTATCGGGTCTACAGACCTTACTGTGCTATGCCCGCTGGAGCAAGCCGTCAGGCTTTCGACGCTACTGCAGGCACCGCAAGATCGAGCGCCAAATTCAAATGCGGTAGGGCTGCAAAAAACAGTTGAGGAGCTTTCCAGGCTTGGAATCAAAGTGCTCATCCCATTTCATGTACAAGGTGCTACCGACGGCATATTGTTGCTTGGTGACCGCGTTTCGCATGCTCCATACAGCGATTCGGAAATCAGCTTTCTCTCCTCTCTGTGCAATCTAGCGGCTATGGCGATCGATAACGCGAGGCTCTTCCAGGAATCCCTTGCGAAGCAGCGCCTCGAAGAAGAGCTCAGCCTTGCTCACACGATACAAGAAAAACTCCTGCCGAGGGAGATGCCGCAATTCAGCGGCTGCAGTGTATCCACTTTCCATATCCCCAGCAAACAAGTGGGAGGCGACTACTTCGATGTTATCAAAGTGGGCGAGGATCGCCTTTATTTCGCCATCGCAGATGTCTCGGGAAAAGGCTTTCCTGCGGCTTTGTTGATGGCCAATCTGCAGTCTGCGTTCAGAGCTCTTGTCGCAACCGGACTCGAACTTGACCAGATTCTGGCAAGACTCAACAACATCGTTCATGCCAACACGGACATGGATAAGTTTATCACTCTTTTTGCCGGAATCTACGACCGGTCGGAAAATGTGCTTACATATATAAACGCAGGACACAACTATCCCTTTCTTATCAAGCATGATAGGGTACTCAGGTTGGACAAAGGGGGACTTATGCTCGGAGTGTTGTCGGATGTCAAGTATGAAATAGGGAGAGAGCCCGTTGCCGTGGGAGATGTCTTATATATGTTTACCGACGGCGTCAATGAAGCGCTCGATGCCGAAGGCTCACAATTTTCCGATGAAAGGCTGGCGGAAGTTCTCCTGAAAAATAGCACACTTGGGGCCGGTGATATACTTGAAGAGGTGCGAAAGGAGATCGCCGCGTTTGTGGGAGGTGCTCCCCAGAGCGACGACATAACACAGTTGTGTATCAGTTTCAGTTGACTGAAATCTCAAATTTCCAGCTCTCAGGATTCCGAAGGCCGTTTGATCCCTTCTTAGATACACCTCAATTTATGTCATCTCCCGAAGGCGGAAGGTGCGGTTGCACTACGAACTATTTTTTGTTTCATTTTTATTTCATCGGAATTATATAAATTGAACCACAGCCGTTTTACAAAGCTTGAAAAGGCACGATTTGAATGCTTCCTCGTGATTGCGACTTAAAGGCAGAGGAGAATTTGTGCAATATTTGACTGCACTGACAGTAAGCTCAATTTTGGTTTTTGATCGGTAATAGCGGTTCGAAGTTGTTGCGTCTCTCGATTCAAAGGGCGGCGAATGTTGAGCGGTTGGCTTTTCCGGAAGTCACACCGTTTATGTTGCGGGAGTCCTGAATCTCGTTTTTTGATTCACTATTTTGGAGAACATAAATAACCTGCGATGAATAAAGAGACCCAATTAAATGCTTACTTTCGACTGTCGAGCTTGGTTACCGACCTTCTCCCCAAAGGGGGCGGGCGATTTCTTGATATCTTCATTAAGTACACTCTTGGCAACAGGATTGTTTCCGGGACGGTTGGTCGTCAGGCGAGAAAATCACTAGCCAAGACCCGTAAGTTCGACAATTTGCTGGTCGTCGGTGATCTTAATATCGGCGATGCGGTAATAGCGGAAAGCGTGGTGTTGGCACTGCGCGAACTGTTTCCATCGGCACGTATTGATTACATCGTAAAGAAAGTTACAAAGGACATTATCTCAGGCAATCCGCATCTCACTAACCTTTTCCCGGTCTACGTCGGGGCGCCATTCCCCACCGAGAACGACATCGAAGAGGTCTTGCGGATAGTACGGGGACATGACTATGACCTGGTGATCAACATGTGCCCGATGATTGACGATTCTATTTTTGATGATAAGAGCGTATTGAACTATTCGATACTGGCTTCGGAACTCATCCGAAACGAGGGCTCCGGAAAAGGAGTTAACAGCATCGTTTACCAGGCTTATGCGTTCGTGAGAAAGGCATTTCGCGACCATGCGACCAGCGGTTCCGATGAGAAATACAGAGGGTCAAGCATATACCTGTCCGCAGGAGCCATTGAGAAAGCTCAAAGCTTCCTGGCTGGCCATGGGGTCGATACCTGGAGTCCAAAGGTGTTCCTTAATCCCGACGCCTCTGCCAGGTTCACCAGGATACCATTCGATATTCAGCGCAGCCTTCTCAGAGAGTTGTCAGATTTGGAATGCACGATTCTACTTGGCGCGGGACATGTGGAGAGGCTGATCGAGCACGAGCTTGCTTATTCCTTGTCGGCCGAGGAGAGAGCCAGAATAGTTTTTGTACCTCCTTCTTTTAATATCGATGCCTACTCCGCGCTTATCGACTTTTCGGATGCCTTTATCAGCGGCGATACAGGGCCGCTGCATCTTGCCGCGGCGCGAAAGTACTCACGCGAAACGGGCAGGGAACTTAGAAACAAGACGGCAGTCTTTTCGATTTTCGGCGGTACTCCGCCGAGGATATACGGTTACGATTCCACCGACCCTCGCTATTTCCCCGCGAACCAGGACGCGCCTTCGAGAACGTTTATCGGCGATGCTGCATGCAGAAACATTACCTGCATAAACAAAATGGCAAAAACCTGCAAAGAGGTGAGGTGTTTTCAAAAGCTTGATGTGAAGGGAATTGTCAGTGAAATTTCCCGTTATCTTCGGGTCACGAGAGATAGCTACTCCAGGGAAATCGGCATTGTCGCGAAGTAACAGTTTACCGGAAAGAATTTCTGGAGTCGATCTTACCGAATGAACATCGTGTTGTTTATAATTGTGGCTTACGTCATGGGCTTTTTAACTGCAATCCCGATAGGAGCCACCCAGATTGAGATTGCGAAAAGGTCTCTTAACAATCATCTCCGGGCCGCATACATGGTGGCGTTCGGTTCCGTAAGCTCGGACGTCATGTACGGTGCGATCGCTCTCTTTGGGGTCGCTCCTTTTCTCAAGGAAAAAACAGTGGTGGGAATTTTCGGACTGGCAGCGACTGTCATACTATGGCTGCTTGCCTTTCTGACTTTTCGCGACGGCGCAAAGGCAAATGCGTTAGAGCTATCCCATCCCACTCTTAAGAGCAAAAGGCTCTCTTTTGTAACAGGTTTTTCCTTAGCGGTAACAAATCCTATGATGGTAGTGTGGTGGCTTATAGGTGGAAGGATCGTAAGAGATCTCGGATTGGTTTCAGATTTAGCTCCAAGGGTTTCGCTGCTATTCCTGATTGCCGGGGGATTAGGATTAGCCTCTTACCTCTTTACTCTCGCAAACATGCTCCACTGGGCTAAGAAATTTATTTCAAGTGAGATTATGAAACGGGTTAATTACGGCCTTGGCGTTGTCCTGGTCCTTCTTTCAATCTATTTTCTTGTCACTTCTCTACACACGCTGATTTATTCCTGAGATGTTCGTGCAGTTTCGGTCATCCTTCTCGAACCTCATATCCTTCAAGTCTATCAAAGTCCTGACTTCAATTGCGGCCGTTCTGGTTCTTCGTTTGCCGGTTGCCGGAGCACAGGTTGTGAGTCAGGACAGTACTCATAGCCTGGATTCGGCTACCGTGATGAAGTCGCTTTCGGACACGACACTAAGAGTTGCTGACACATTAAGCTCAATGCCGGACACTAATCTCGTAGGCGGGAACGATACTACCTCGACGAAGCGGGACACGGTTGCAGCACGCAAGGACACATTAAACATAATTACGAGCGAGGCCGGAGCCAACACGGTACCAGGTTTCAGGGTACAGGTATCTTCCACTCAAAACTTGCTGGAGGCGATCAGCACGGAGTCACTAGCCGATAGTCTGCTTCCGAACTATAATGTGTATATTGTGTATGATGCCCCGTACTACAAGGTGCGGGTGGGTGACTTTCGCAGCAGGTATGATGCCGACAGGGCGATCACTTACGTGATAAGTCACGGGTTTCCTGATGCGTGGCCTGTACCGGACAATGTCTTTAGAAATCCCAAAGATCGGAAGCAATAAATCGCGCTGAAGAGTATCTAATCGCGCCCGGGAGGGAATCGACCGGGCACTAACAAAAAGTGTTTATCGGGGTTCGAGAAATGATATCTCCGGATATTCAAAAGTCTTTGTAACCCGGCATTGCGGTTTGATGTTTCTAAGTGAGAGCGGGACAAAAGAGGAAGGAGTCGCGACGGGTAAATGAAATATAGAGCCGGACTACTTGTGCTCCTTATGTTCTTGTGCGCGGTTCGTTTTCAGGCGGACCCACGACTTATCGGGTCCTATCGCCAGGATAAGAACGGATGGGTGTTTGTACATTTACAGGGGTCGCCCAACGAGATTGGCTTCCAGGATGGTTACCTCCTGGCTCCCGAGATCGATGACGCACTCAGGGCGATGAAATATTACCTTTCTATCGGCACCAGAAAAGATTGGAGCTGGTACAGACAGAAGGCCAGGGAGATGTTTTGGCCCAAACTGACAAAAGAATACCGCGATGAGATAGAAGGAATAGCCCAGGGATTGCGTGCGAGAGGGAAGAGGTATGATGCGATCGATATAACCGCATTGAACGGTTGGATGGAGCTTGCCCAATACTACCTGCCCGCGTTAAGAAGGGGGACGATACCAGGCACAGGAGACAACAAGGCTCCCGGCCACTGCAGTGCGTTCATTGCGACGGGGAATTACACGGCGGACGGAAAGATCGTGATGGCACACAATGCCTGGGTAGACTACGTAGCCGGCGAACGATGGAACATCATCGAGGATATCGTCCCCGAAAGAGGATACCGCATTATGATGGATGCCTTCCCAGGATTCATCGACAGTGGAGATGACTTTGCGGAGAACAGCGCCGGCCTGTTGATTACCGAGACTACTATCGCGCAGTTCAGAGGATTCGATCCCAAAGGCACACCCGAGTTCATGAGAGCGAGGGAAGCTGAACAGTATGCGAAAAATATTGACGACTTTGCCAGGATCATGACAACCGATAACAACGGTGCGTACGCGAACGACTGGCTTGTGGGCGACACAAAGACTAACGAAATCGCGCGCGTCGAAGTCGGCTTGAAGCATCATCGGGTGTGGAAGACGAAGAACGGCTACTTCGTCGGTTCGAATTTCCCTAGCGACCCGGCGCTGATCAGAGATGAAACCGGCTTCCAGGCAAACAATCCCAACAGCTCGATGAACGCCCGGAAGAGGAGATGGGAAGAGCTGATGGAGAAGTATAAGGGGAAGATAGATGTGGAGAATGCCGAGCAGTTTCTTGCCGACCGCTACGACGTGGTGCGGAAGAGAGACTTTGCAGGTGCGAGGTCTTTGTGCGGGGAAGTTGAAAACGACCCGGATGGAATACCGCAGTGGGGATGGACTCCGTATTTCCCCGGCGGAGCGGTTCAGGGCAAAGTCACGACGACCGGCCTGGCTAACAAGATGGAATTTTGGGCGAGGATGGGGCATCCGGACGGCGATAATTTCATAGCGTCGAAGTTTTTCGAGGCGCACCCGAGATACAAATGGATGGGGAAAGATTTGCACAACATGATTTCCTTTCCCTGGACTTTGTTTGCTGCGAAGAAATGATGCCGCCTTTGTCGGGAGGAATCTTGTCCGGGGGACATGATTAACTGGTTGGAAATACACGATAAAATGGTGGATCTTCAACCACCAAACGGCTAACATTTCACCATGAATTTGTTTGGGTTCGACGACATACCGTTCGATAAAACCTCCGTCAGGAGCGCGCTTCCGTCAGTTGAGACTACTCGAGCGCACTATAAGATTACCCTTAGTTCACTGGCAATGCTTTCCTTAGTTGCGACGATGGTTGGAATCTCAGGATGCTCTCACGGACTCGGACCCATAAACGTTCAGCCCGGATTTGGTGGTACAGTCAGGTTCGTCTCGGCGTGGCCGCCTCCGGACAGTGTGCTCAATCTTCGTGTAGTAGCGTTCAGTGATTATCCTCCCCAGAATATCATCACCGAGATTACATCGGGTCACGCGCAGGTCTATCCTCCCATCAGCGGGAGCTCATTTCCCACGTTTGTCGATTCCGCATCGTATGAGTTCAATTTAGATTCCGCATCTACATTCAAGTATGTTGCGGTAGTTATGCAATATGGCACAAATCTGTTTGCCGATTGGGAGGTCGTAGGTGCTTACGGATATTCTCACGGAGCCGGATCGCCTGCGCAGGTGGTTGTTCCACAGAATACATTTGTGAATGGAATAAATATTGATGTCGATTTCAAAAATTTGCCTCCTAATCCTCTCGGTACTTCTGTTTCAAAGGGAGATTGAAGCACAGGGAAGGATTGCGGGAGTTGTTTGCTCCGCAGAAGATTCAAGCGCCATAGCAGGTGCGACCGTACTCCTGGTCAAACAACCTCCTGCCAAAGGGACAAGGATCGGGGGCATCACCGGACCCGACGGAAAGTTCAACTTCAAAGGCATTCCAACAGGGGGATACCGGCTCATTGTATCGATGCTCGGATTCCGAAGATTCGTGATTGAAGATTCGGTCCGGCAAGGGGAAGAATTGGTGGAAGAGATTTACCTTCGTCCTCTTCCTTTTCAAACTCAACAAGTGGTCGTGACTGCGAGCAAGCGTCGACAGCTTCTTGCCAACGTGCCCGTCAGCGTGGACATCATCAGCGCCAAATCAATTGAGAGACGAAATATCATTTCTCTTGATGATGCCCTTCGATACGTGCCCGGCGTGAATATCGTTCAGGACCAGGTTAACATCCGCGGGTCGAGCGGGTACGCCCGCGGCATCGGAAGCCGCGTGCTGCTCCTCATAAACGGGATACCGCTTCTTGCGGGAGATACGGGAGAGGCGGTCTGGGAATCGATTCCGTTGTCGGACATACAACGAGTCGAGATTGTCAAAGGTGCCGGCTCCGCTCTCTATGGCTCTAATGCGCTCGGCGGCGTAATCGATGTAATTACCAGGGACAATGTCGATGTCAATTCAACGACTGCGAAATTATACGGCGGATTATACGAACAACCAAGATATGCGCAGTGGAGATGGTCGTCAAAGCCGAGGTACTTCCAGGGAATTTCGATCGCCCATTCGCAGCCGATAGGCCTTGGCAACTTTGGATTGACAGCATCGTTGAGCTACAAAAGAGACGACGGGTACATACAGAACGATTATTTCAAAAGGATCAACCTGTTTGCCGAATCTTCCGGCAGTCTGGCCAGGAACCAAACGCTTAAAGTGTTCGGCGATTATTTCTACCAGCATAGTGGAAATTTTCTCTACTGGCAAGATATCAATCATGCGCTGCAGCCGGACGCGAGCACGCTCGGTGAATGGGTGAACTCGGCACGCGCAGACATTGCCGGCATTTACTCTAATGTTGTGAATGATAATCTGCTGCTGACGATCAGGGGAAGTTACTATTTTAACCACTGGTTCGACAACTTTGGAGAGACTCCAACCGGGATCGGCGATTCTTCGACGTCCAATCTATGCTACCTGGAAATGCAGGGTACCGTGACGATGGATCCATACACGGTACTGACCTTCGGCGCAGTGGAGCAGCTCGATCTTCTCAACTCAAATTTGTTCACTTCAAAGCAGAGCAATTCAACTGCCCTGTACTTGCAAGCGGAAAGGCGATTTGGTCGTTTGCGCGCGACTGCCGGTGCAAGATATGATTATGAAAAGATACAGCTTGCATCACGGTTCCTTCAGCTCAGCCCCAAGCTGGGCGTGGTGTACGATCTTGGAGGTGAGGCGGCACTCAGGGCGTCCATCGGCTCGGGTTTTCGTGCGCCGAGTCTTGCCGAGACGTACGCCTCAACACAGACCGGCGGCGTCTCGATCGTTCCAAATCCTGATCTGCTTCCCGAAAAGAGCTTGTCTGAAGAGATCGGCGCGAGGTTCCCAGTATCATGGTTCGCTCTTGTGGACGCTTCCATCTTCGAGAATGATTTCTGGGACATGATCGAACCTGAGTTCACAAATACCGGGCAGGTAACATTTCAGAATGTGACCCGTGCAAGGATACAGGGGTATGAGCTTGACCTCTCCAGCAGTGTCGGCACCGATTTACTAACGCTGAAAGCGAGCTACACGTATATCTATCCGCTTGATTTGACCACTCACGAGATACTGAAATACCGCTCGCGCAAGCTCTTCTATGTCTCCGCCGACTTTACAAAATCGATTTATCGCGCTTCCGTCGACTTCCGGTATATCAGCGCCTTTGAGAACTATGACAAGCAGCTTGTAAATCTCGGGATCGTGAGGAACGGCAACTATCGCGTGCCGGCATATGTAACTGACCTGCGAGCCGGAGTTGACCTGTCATCGGTCGGCTATCCGGTCTCTATCGCCTTTATAGTCAACAATGCGTTCGAGTATTATTACGTGGAGATGATCGGGAATATGGCGCCGATACGTAATTACTCGATTGTGCTCATCACAAATTTTTAATCGGGTTTCTTCAGACGTGGTCGGTTATCAACCTTCTTCCAAGCTTTTCAAACAAGAGTGTCAAGCCGAAAACATAAATAGCCATATCCGCAAATAATCGAGCAGTTGGCAGCCAGAAGAGAGTCGTGATCCACAGAACCAAAACCGGTGCAAGGATTTTGATTGTGCTAATGGCAATCCCTTTAATGAACACGTTCATCTGATAAAGGTCTCTTCTCTTTGAAGTCTGGATCAAGCTCCAGTAAAGATCTCCAGGGATGCTATCACGTTTCATGTTAGTCAAGTATTCCTGGACGATTACCGCATCGGCGAGAAGTTTCCCGCACTCGGCACAATTATCAAGATGCGAGACCATTTCAGGTGGCAATTCCGGTCTACCGGTTAATTCCTTATTGTCGGCCATCTCATCAAGGCTCTTTCTGAAATCATCGCAATTCATAAATCATCCTTCTTCTTTCTCAACATTTCAGCCAGTCTTTTCCTTCCTCTGTGGAGTTCGATAGATACAGTCCCGATGGGCATCTTCATCAGCTCGGATATTTCCTGATAGGAGAGTCCTTCCAGATAGAACATCGTGATGATAGCGGATTCATTCGGCGGCAACAGCGAGATGGACCGGTTAATAGTTTCAGTATTCTCACGGTCATATAGCGACTTCTCGTGATGTGATTGGTTCTCAATCGTACCATCAGGGGGATCAAAGCGCATCTCGTCAAGGCTTGAAACATCCGTTCTGTTCTTCTTTCGATAATCGAAACAAACGTTGATGCCAATTCGGTATATCCATGTCGACAGTGATGATTGCCCTTTAAAACTTCCGAGCGATTTGAAAACCCGCATGAAAGTATCCTGGGTTGCTTCTTCGGCATCTTCTCTGTTGTGAAGGATCCTTAGCGTGAGATTGAACACACGCTCTGAATAACGCTCGACAATCGCTTCGAGCGAAATACCAACTTCTTCAGTTCGTTGCGTATTATCGGACAAAATCAGATCGCCCGGTTGACCCGATCTTCGCATATTAGATTAGACTGCATGAAAAGTAAAATTCTTTCATTGAAAGAAAAAACTGCCGCGCGAAGTCCAATTAGATGTAACAAGGAGAATAAAATGAATCTCACAAGCGCTTACATTGAGGTTGCTGTCTTCGCCGGCGCAATTGCATTGTGGGGAATCTATGAATACCGCGAACGAGAAATTCGTCACAAGAAATCTTTACTGGACCTGCAAAAAAATATCGAGCCGAAGATGGGTAAGCCTCCGGATTGGAACAGAGTAGGCACAACAATCGCGACCGCTGTTCTTCTATTCTTCGTGATCGTAGCTGGTGGGATCCTGGTCGCCAGAATAGGTTTTCATTATGGAAGCTTCATAATGGAAGCGCTGGTCGGATTCGCAATTCTCGATCTTCTTTTGTTTATGATGGCGATCAGAGACTCAAGAACACTGAGGAAAGGGTAGTCAATGTTCATCGCAATTTTCGTTGTCGCGGTAGTCGTTTCTGCGTTCCTCGATCAACAGGAAAGACGTCAAAGAATTGAGTTATTGGTCGAGTATGAGCACCTCGGCAGGGAGATGCCGAAGTTCCCTCCGAAACTTCCGATGCTTGAGTCATTAGCCAACGTTGTGCTGGGATGCATACTCTTATTAATAGGCAGCATGGGTGTGATCACCTTCATTTATGTGATAAGGCATGCCTGGACAGTCGTCAGCAAATTTGAAAATGTACCATTGGAGACCGACTTCTATGCCACCTTTATTGCTGGGGGCCTGGCTTTGATGATCCTCGGAGTCAAATCGGTTGTGGCTAATCTGAAATATCGTAGGAACGTGCAGTGAGTCGATCGAGACATGACTTTACGTCGTATGGGTCAAAAGGGATCTTTACGACGTCTGCTGGCACTTTAGTACATTAGTCCGTGAATTCATTTCTCCATCATTCCGCCGTTCCAATATTCCATCTTTCGGCTGTCTCATTCCTTCTTAGACTTCTCGATCGCCGACCGGATTTCCTTTAACCTTTTCTCCATCATGTCGAGCTGTTGACTTCGTGCTTCGATTTGAGTTTCGATCAGCCTGAGCTCTTGTTGCTTCTTCGTGTACTCATCCTGCGCCTGCCCGGCGAAATAGCTGCTGAAAAGCCAATTGTGACGGAGTGCCTCCATATTGCCGGCAAATTTCTGAAGGCCGATTTGAGCTTCTTTGACTGCCGCGAGGGTTGTTGAGACTACCTGCATCGTCGTGTCATAGACAGAATGGTTATGGATTAGAGAAGCGACGAGACCATTTCCGGTGTCGATCTGACTGACCATCAATTTGACCGTTGATGCCGTCGTATCGAAGTTTTTGACGACGAGATTGACATTTGAAAGTACAGAATCGGTCTTTTGTGTCAGCCGACTGAATGAGATGCTCAATCCCGTGACCACGTTTGCCATGTCGGAGAACTTGTCTGATACTTTTTTCAGGCTTGAGCCGGCTTCATAGGTTGCGCGTCTCAAAGCATAGTAAACGCTTTCATCGGTCACAAGCTTCCCAAGTGTGCCATGACCCTCGCGAACGTCCGCGAGAATCGCTGAGAACTGGTCGACCATGTTCCTGACGCTCGATATTGTCTCTCTTGTTTCGAGAATGATTTGAGACAGGTTCGGTTCTTCTATCGAACTCAGGGTGTCGAGCGGCCGTATCTCGGGATTGCCTTCTGTGCCCGGCGTCAGGACGACGAACTTGTTGCCGACAAGTCCTTCGGTCTCAAGGGTTGCCCGCGAATTCTCCCTGATGAATTTTCGGGAATCCGAAAAAATCTTAAGCTTAACCAGTGCCACGTTGTTCCAGATACGGATATCGGAGACAGTCCCGACATCAATTCCGAGCAACCGGACGGCTGCACCTTTCCTCAATCCTTCAACGGAATTGAACCGCGCAAAGATATCGGTGGATCTCGTGAATACGCCCTGTCTGCTGCCGATCAGAAAAACTGCGACGACTACTATCAGGACGCCGACTGCTATGAACAATCCCAGAAGTGCTGCATAGGTCTTTTTCATTGGCAAGACTTTCTTTGGCTACTGGAGAGGGCTTTTGAAATAGCCCGCCACCTCTTCATCTTGGATAGCGGCAAGTTCCTTGATCGATCCGGTGTATTTTAACATCCCGTCGTCCAAAACGCCAGCTCTGTCGCTCAGGATCCCCGCACACAGGATATCATGAGTGACCACGATCGCGGTCACGTGAAATTGTTGATGTAGACTTCCGATCAGCTCGCTGATCTCTCGCGACGTGATCGGATCGAGGCCTGTTGTAGGCTCATCACAAAGCAGGATCTCCGGCTCAATCACGAGCGCGCGAGCAAGCGCAGCGCGTTTCTTCATCCCACCCGACAGTTCCGACGGTAGCTTGTTCAACGATTCTTTCAAGCCAACGAGTGAAAGGTAATGTCTCGATCGGTCTGCGGCCTCGGAGCGCTGCATCTTCCGGTGGCGGCTCAGATTAAAAATGAGATTATCAAGGATGGTCATAGAATCGTAGAGAGCGCCGCCCTGGAAAAGATACCCGATCTTTTTCCTGACCGCGGCAAGACTCTTCCTGTCATCGGCATCGACTCTGACTGAATCCACGACGATATCTCCTGCATCGGGGACCACGAGACCGACTATGCATTTCAGCGTAACGCTTTTGCCCGAACCGCTCTTGCCGAGTATTGAAAATATTTCACCCTTCTCAACTCTCATCTCCATCCCCTTGAGGACATTCAATGAGCCGAACGACTTGACGAGTCTCGTTATCTCGATCATATCAGTCTTATTCGAAAATGAGTATCCCGATTTTGACGAGTACAAGATCGGTGACGATGACGAGGAACGATGCAAACACGACGGCTGAAGTCGCAGCCTTCCCGACACCTTCCGTACCGCCTTTCGCGCGGAAACCGAAGTACGATCCGACTATTGCAATAATAAATCCAAATACGAACGTCTTCGCGATTCCGGGGACAACATCGGCGATTGAGAGCGAGTGCAAAGTCGAGGTAGTGAAGAGCTGCCAGCCCATGTCGCCGGTGACATACATGACTATGAATGCGCCGATTATCGAGAGTAGATCGGCATAGGCCGTCAACAAAGGGAGAGCAAAGATTCCCGCCAGGACCCTTGGGACCACAAGATACCGGTAAGGATCGACCGAAGAGACTTCCAGTGCGTCGATTTGTTCGGTCACTTTCATCGACGCAATCTCTGCACCGATCCCGCCGGATACTCTGCCGGCAACGATCAACGCGGTTATTACCGGGCCGAGTTCTCTGACAACAGAGATTGCAACCATGGCAGGGAGAAAGGATTCAGCCCCGAATCTTTCAAACGTAGGCTTTGTCTGGAGTGCGAGTATCAAACCCATCAGCAGTCCGATCGCACTTACAAGCGGTAGGGACCGTGAACCGAAATTCTCCAGGTGTCCTGCGAACTCCCCGATCTCGTAAGGTGGAACGGCGCCTTCCTTGAAAAACCTGAACGAGAAAGATGTAAGATCGTATAGACTCGCGAAAAATTTCTTCATCCTGGTCCAATTTAGGAACTATCAAGGCGATAATCACGTGTAGAGAGACGCAGGTAGTGGCTCAATTTCAATTCACACGTCACCCCGAACCCTGGACTGATACGCTCCAGGTCAGGCTTGTTTCGGGGTCTAGAACCAGACGTTGAACCGAGTTCAACATGACGGAATACTTCCAAGTGAGCCAGTACTTAGATGCAGAGCAGGGTAGACACCGGTTGCTTTCAGGAAACTTTGAGTCTCTGGATGCTGAAGGGATTATCCGCCCCTCGAATTCACAGGTAGCTCCAAGCATATCCATTTACCAAAGACGCCTTTGCATACCTGGCGATCCTCGCGGTTATTCTTATATCTCGAAACGCTGCTAATGGTGCGCTGTCCCGGCGTGCCTTGCACGGGTACAGTTCTATTCATAAATTATACCTCCCAAAGCTGACTGACGGGGCCGTAGCTCAGTGGTAGAGCATCTGCCTTTTAAGCAGAGGGTCGTTGGTTCGATCCCAACCGGCCTCACACCAAAATCCCGCAAAACACTTCAGATTGCGGGATTTTTTGTTCCTCTGATTTAGATGACATCTAAATAAAAACCCTCTTCCACATATACCCCACACCTCTGCACGACTTTTTAGAAATGTAGAAGCCATAGTTACACTCAATACTCCAGGACCTTGATTGCCTGAGCAAGTGGCTCCGGCTGAAGGTGCGCGTAGATTCTTGTTGTCGTCTGAATCGATTGATGACCCAGGATCTTCTGGATGAAGTACAAACTCACTCCCTTCATAGCGAGATGCGAAGCAAAGGTGTGCCGGAGTGTGTGGAAGTGAAACCGCTCATCTAGTCCGGCCTTCTTGCAGTACTTCCGAAATTTCTTGTTGGCTGTTCCAGGATAGACCAGCTTGCCGTCCGGCCGCACAAAGACATATGGAAGATGGTCCGTCTGGCCGCGTGAAATCAAGATCTCAGACAACTTCGGATGTAAGGGAATGGTCCGTTCCTTCTTTGACTTAGTTGTAAAGGTCTCAGTGTTTCTAACCCGCAACTTCATCTGGATAAAATCAATGTCATCCCACTTCAGGTTGCATATCTCTCCGACGCGCATTCCCGTGAAAAGCGCAGTCTCAATAAAATCTCTGTATAGCCCCACCGGCGTTGCGCTGCGAAGCCTCTCGATATCTTCAATGGTCAAGAATGGCCCCTCTTCTTCCGGCACGCGGATATATTCCACTTCCTTCATCGGGTTATCCGGAATGTATTTCCAAACGACAGCCTTCTGAAATGCGGCCCTCAATGACCGGATACTCATGTTCACAGACGTTACCGAATACGTCTTCGAAAGCTCGGACTTGAACTTGTCTAGTTGCTGAGTTGTGATAGCATCCACAGGGACGTTCCCAACGGCCGCTTTCAATCTCTCTAAAGACAACTTATCCAGCTCGTAGGTTTTATGGGCCTTGTTTGATTCAGAGTAAGTTAGATATTCTTCAGCGTAATCAAACAACGGTTTCGTTTTCCCCTGGCGAAGATCTTTGATTTTAAAAGTCTTGCTGACGACCTGGCTTTCTATTTCTCTCCGAACGGACTCAGCAACCGAGCGTTGACTTGTCCTGCAGCTGATCTCATACCTCTGTCCCCGATACTTAAATATAGTGTAATAGTTCTTACCTTTCTTTCTTAAGAAAGCCATGGCTCAATCCTCCATAAATGCTTTTTTGTTCAGCTACCATCCTCAGCTTAGCCGCCTCTTTGCTGCAATCGCATTTGCGCATGATATCGTGATAAGTCGAACAGTCAGTCACGTCAGGACATACAAAGTAAGCCGCAGACAGGTCCGTTTCGTGCTCTTCTTTTTGCATATAGAAGTCCAGAAACGGTTGGAGGCACTTCCTTTCGGTAATTAGGTTTCGCCCCAAACTGCTGCCGGACGATTCGGAATTGGTCGCCGGTTATTCGGTCCGTGAAATATGTAGCGAGCTTCGGATTTCTTCAAAGACTTTTGAGAACATTCGATCCTCATTGAGAGTGAAGGCCGGAAAACATCTCCTCTGATTTTCTGCATGCCAATGTGAAGGCGGATGATTACCTGTCTTACCATTTATTAAGAATCCTTTAATTATCCTCTTGACATTACAACGATAGGTTTGTAACTTGCGAAGTCTTTTTAATAATATGAGCTGGCATCAAGCCAAAACGACGTGCTGATTTAAATGAAGAGAATAAGTCCTTCGGTTCGTGCTATTTCATTAAGCAAGCACAATATGTCCGTCATCTTTGCCAACATCTTCTACAACGGACCGATTACCCAACGCGAAATCTCAAGAATATCCGGCCTCAGCTTTCCTACCGTCGCATCTAACGTTTCGATGTTGGAGAAAAAGGGGATCGTTGAACAAAGCATTGAGTCTTCCTCAAACGGCGGACGCCCCTCTGCCCTCTACAAATGTAAACCAACTTACCGATACGTGATGGGAATCGAGGCAGAGCATGACAAGCTTCATCTGATTGTCTCAGATCTCATGGGCCATACAGTGAACCAAAGGAATGTCTCTTTCCACAAGAAAATAGGGAAAGAGGGATTCCTTAATCTCCTCCTCAGGGAACTCGGAAACGAGTTTAGCAATTACAAAGAAGGGACAGCCAAATTTCTTGGCATAGGTATTGGCGTCGGCGGTCTGGTTAACCCGGAGGATAACACAGTCTCAATACTTTCTCATCTGCCAAACTGGGGGAGTTTTCTACTCAAAGACATCGTGGAAGGAGAGTTCCATCTCAATACAAGTATTCAGAACAATTCTGCCGCCGCTGCTCTTGGTGAATTGTGGTTTGGTCTCGGGCGTGGCAGGAAGAACTTCCTCTTCATCAGTATCAGAGATGGAATCGGGATGGGCATCGTTTTGAACGGAGAGCTCTATAGAGGGACTTGCGGTACTGCAGGTGAATTCGGCCACATCACTGTCGATGATCATGGCCCTGTTTGCGGGTGCGGCAACGTCGGTTGCCTCGAGACTCTCACGAGCGTACCGGCCCTTGTCCGAAATGCGAAGAAGCTCATTACCGAGGGGGTCACAACCGCAATTACCGACATCGCTGGTGGAGATCCTGACGCGATCACTTTTCCTGTCCTTGTTGAGGCGGCACGGCAAAAGGACAAACTCGCTTATAAGCTCTTCACCGATGCTGCTCGTTATCTTGGTGAGGGCATAGTAAGCCTGGTGAACCTCCTCAATCCAGAATTGATAATAATCGGGGGAGACTTTGTTCAAGCAGGTGATCTGATAATCGAGGCTATCAAAGACGTCTTAACAAGGCAGGCCCTTGAGTTGCCTCGGAAGAGAGTTGATGTGGTCTTCAGTGAACTGGGTGAAAATGCCAGCGCTCTTGGTTCGGCGGTCTCAATCATACAAGATTTTGTCTCCTCCCCATTGGGTAGGTAAATAATGCATGGTCCCCGATATGGCGCGCAGACTTCCATCAGCCAGAGAAATTTGGGATTCTTTTTTTTGTCCAATAGAAATGTTGACGAGGTCAAGCACATAAGCTGATGGGATGTAATTCTTGTTCACTAGTTCCTTACGTTTTCATAACCCAAATGAGATTTGTATCACTATGTGGTACTTGATACTGTTGGCTGGCCGTCGAATACTTACGCGCAGAAATTTTTTGGGCTGTTATTCAGAGGATTTAAATAAGTGCCCGATGCAAGGCATATATTGAACGCAATAATTAAACTGCATTGCACCGTTCCAGCATGAAGGGGATAAACTTATGAAAAGGTTAGTGACCGCGATTGCCCTTGCTCTCACCGCATGTCTTATCGGTCAGGGATATGGGCAACCAACCAAGAGAATAGAGCGCTTGTTCTATTGTGGAAATTCGGAATCTGCTTTCAGGAGTTTCAAGAAACATATTGATGAAATAACCATCGTCGCGCCCATTGCATATAATGTTGACTCAAAGGGAGCAGTCTGGGGAACGGTCGACCCTCGTGTGATCCGGCTTGCGCATGAACACGATGTCGAAGTGATGCCTCTTATACACAACAGAGCCTTCAATCAGAAGTTGCTTCACCGCCTCCTCAAGGATCCTGTTGCCGTTGACCGAATGCTTCGGACTCTTATACACATCTGCGCTCAGAATAAATTTGCGGGTATCCAGTTCGATTTTGAGGACCTCAACATTGACGATAGAGATCCATTCACGAACATGTGCAGGAAGGCAGCCGAGGAATTTCACAAGCACGGTTTGATACTCAGCCTGGCACTCGTGAGGCCCGTTACGCCTGAGGAATCTCCGAACACGACGACTTATCTGGCGTGGCTTTATGAAAACTGGCGAGCCGGGTACGATTTGGAGCGGCTTGGCAAAATAATGGACTTCATGTCTCTTATGGCGTATGCACAGCATACCGGCAGAACGACGCCGGGGCCCGGCGGAACACTTCCTTGGGTTTTGGCCGGGCTTAGGTATGTATTGAAATACGTCCCATCTGACAAGATATCCATAGGCATACCGCTTTCTTCCAAATTATGGTATACCTCCTTCGATGCTTCGCCCAGTGACCCTTCAACGAAATTTGCACATTCTACTGCCAAGACGCTTGATTACAATGAGGCACAAGGGATGTTGGAGCAATTCAAAGCAAAGGCTCACTGGGACGCGAAGGATAAAGTCAACTACGCGGTATTCGATAATGACGGTCTTTTCGAGTACCTGTTCATTTCTGACGCTAGGAGTTTTGAAGCGAAGCTGGAGCTCGTGAAGAAATACAACCTCCGTGGATTTTCCGCCTTCATTCTGGGATATGAAGATCCACAGATTTGGAAGTTGATTAAATGATCCAAAGATGAGAAGGAGAACAAAATGCGCAGAAAGAGTTTTCTCGTACCAGGCATAATTGTTTTGACCATCTCGTTGGCCTGGAATTCGGTTTTTGCGGCGGCGAATTCCAACATTGAAGGACGTGTGTTGGATGCACAGACTAAAAGTCCGCTTCCAGGTGCGAATGTCATGCTGAAGGGTACCAGCCTCGGAGCACCGACAGACTTAGACGGGAGGTATGTGATCCACAATGTGCCGCCGGGCAAGTACATCATTCGGGCGACATACATTGGTTATAGGAACAAGGAAGTGTCCATCAATGTGAAGCAAGGCGTTGATATCAAACGTGATTTCATGCTCGAAGCAGTAGGTGTACAGGGTAAGACCGTCGTTGTTACCGGGCAGGCGAGTGGGCAGAATGCGGCGATTAACCAGCAGCTTTCATCGAACAGGATTATGAACTCAGTATCTGCCGCCAGAATTCAGGAACTCCCTGATGCAAACGCGGCCGAATCGGTAGGTAGACTACCGGGAGTTTCGCTGATTAGAGAAGGCGGGGAGGGAGCCTCTGTAGTAATTCGAGGACTTGCGCCGCAGTACAACCAGATTCTGATCGACGGCGTACAAATGGCGGCGACAGATATAGGGGACCGCGGCACGGACTTGAGTATGATTTCCTCGAATATGCTCCAGGGAATAGAGGTTTACAAAACAGTGACTCCTGATATGGATGCGGCGGTTCTAGGGGGCGTCGTGAACTTCCAGCTGAGGGAAGCAAAACAAAATGCGACAGGGGGACCTGAGATCGGTCTCCTTACCCAAGGCGGGTATAACGGCCTTCAGGACGCGTACAACGATTACAAGTCGGTCGCGAGCATAGGCGACAGATTCTTCGATAAACGTTTCGGTGTCTTTGCACAAGCAGATGTTGAGAGTATTAACCTTACATCCAACAATCTGGGCGGAACGTATGACTTGTCCACGAAGGTATATGGGAAACCAAATCCAACAATCCTTAATCAACTGAATCTCACTGACCACCCGCGCAACAGGGAACGTTATGATGCCACTGTTGTAATGGATTACAAGTTACCCAGGGGTAAACTCCAGCTCATGAATTTCTTCAGTCGTAGTAACACAGTGACTCAATCGCGCGGCCAATCTTATGACCTGGTCAACAGCCAAATAGGCTTCACGGCGGGAAATTCGCCCAATACGCTGAACGTCATAACCGATCTCCTTGATTATGAGCAAACATTTTCTGCATCCAAGTTGGATGTAAGGCTATCACACTCATACTCGGAGAATATCTCGCCCAATAACTGGACGATCACTTTCCTTCAGAGTTCAGCCGGCTTGTCTACCGTTCCCAGAAGTGAATTCCCACAACTGATTGCTAAGACAGGGACGTCCAAGATAGATCCCAACAACATGTTCGTATATACCACGCAAAGCAGCAATAGTTTCTCCAGACAGAGGAACATTACCGGGGCCGTCGACTTTGAATCGAATATTAATTTCTCGGATTTGGTTACCAGCATATTGAAATTTGGGGGGAAGTTTCGTTATACGGACCGGTCATATAATTATAACGAGGGGGATGGTGATTTATACTTAGCGAGCGGTCAAGACCTGCGTGCGGCAATCATCCGCGCCTTCCCATGGATGGCACAGCCTCCATATAACCTGAAGGCCGACGGCACGGTTCCACTTCCCATCACTGCATTTGAAGACTCAAGCTTCAGCTATGGCAAGTTTCTGAACGGTAATTATGCGATGGGACCAGCAACAAATTTCGGGATGCTGTCACAGTTAATTGACATTTCCAAAAAGTACGGTACTCTTGGATCGTATTCCACTAACGCCGCCGCTTCCGTAACCCACGATTACTCAGGAAATGAGTATGAAAATGCTGGGTACATCATGGTCACTGTAAATATTGGGCCGGAAATAACCATTGTACCCGGTGTTCGCTATCAAGGTTTACTAACTTCTTACACTGCTCCTCGAGGTGTCGAGACAATGGCGTCCCAGCTGACATACACCTATCACGATACAACGTTCAACGAGTACCACGGCTACTGGCTGCCGGACGTGAGTGTCAGATACAAACCGTTGTCATGGTTCGATGTGCGGCTCGCCTACACTAACACACTCTCTTATCCTGACTTTGTGACTATTGTACCTAGAATCGACATAGGCGTCTCGAACTCTGTCGCCTGGAACAACTATGCGCTCAATCCGGCTCATTCTCAAAACTATGATCTCTACCTATCATTCTACGACAACACTATAGGACTGCTCACTGCGGGTGGATTCTTGAAGCAGATTGATAATTTGATCTTCCCATCCAGTAGTTATATTACCAATCCTTCTCTGTATCCGGGAATTCCCAGCAGTACGGGAGGGTACTTAATTAATACCTATATCAACGATCCCTATCGTGTCAACGTCTGGGGAACGGAACTCGATTGGCAAACTCATTTCTGGTATCTCCCCGGACCTTTGTCCGGCCTAGTATTGAATGTGAACTACACTCATATCTTCTCCGGTGCAAAGTATCCGTATACGCTCACGGTTCCAGGTGTCTATCCAACATATATCCCGTCGCACGTTGACACATTTTACACTGACCGACTTTTGTATCAACCCAATGACATCGCTAATCTGTCGGTGGGGTATGATTACCTCGGATTCTCCGTACGGGTCTCCATGATATATCAAGCTAACGTGTTTAATCAGACTAACTTTTGGCCTGAACTTCGTTCCGACAAGGCAAAGTACGCCCGTTGGGACCTTTCTGCCAAGCAGGATTTGCCTTGGTTTGGACTCGAGGCGTTCTTTGATCTCAACAACATTAACAGTCAAAGTGACATATACGTGATTCATGGCTCCGGTTTCCCTCAATCGGAACAGGACTACGGCATGACTGCAGATTTGGGGCTTCGTTGGAGCCTGCGGTAGCAGTCTTGAAGCCGAACGGTCATGATCTCAGAAGAAGTTGATGATCATGTTACACGATGAGACAAAGTCAATACAAGTCTCGTTTAAGAATTAATTCGAATCACGCAGAGGCAACGGGATGCCCCTCGTTTGCCGGCTGTAAAAGGAGGTGGTAGGAATATCTTTTATCAGATGAGTTCGGCACGGACAACCTCAGAAGGGATTGCCAAATGTGCCGGCCGCATGAGTCGCAGGTAACATAGAGTTCAACTGAAAGGAGAATCCTTTATGAAAGCCTTATTTACCGTGATACTTACAATTGTGATGGTGGCGCTGCTCGCGGCACCGAACCAGTCATTTGCCCAGGCACCGGACACAGTCGTTGTTTCCGCGTTGCCGCCGGGGAACATTAACACTGTCATTATGGGAGATACGACCGCTACCGGTCAGCGAAACAATCCTAACCGCGTGTATGTACTGCAGCAGACAGGTTCAGTGGACACGACATACTTTTTCAATGCCACGATGTACAGCAAGTTTAACTTGACTATCATCGGAAAGATAAACCCCGTTACAGGCAAACCGCCGGTAATAGCGCCGTTTATCAATCCGGATAACTCGTCGCCGTCGCCGTTTATACTGGCCGATACGGGAGACGTCACTCTCAAGGGCCTGTATCTGCTGGGTGTCAGGACGGATGGAGAAGCTATAGCCAAGGGAGTCGCGGTACAGGTGGCAGGCGATAGCATGACAATCGTTGCAGACCATTGCGTATTTGACAACTGGAACTGGCAATCGTTTACGACCAGCGCAAGCTGGGACAAGTTCTTCATCACAAACTGTGAGTTCAGAAATGCCATTCACCCAAGATCGTGGTTTCATGGGATAGCTTTTGTTACAGCTGGTCATGTCCCCACCGATACGGTGGAAATGGTAGACAACACTTTCTTCTGCGTAAATTCTTATGCGTTCGCTCCCGTGGTTTACAATAAGTATGTCAAGTTTGAGCATAACACGATATTCTTGACAAGTGTGAATCCTTTCTATACTCCGCAACTCACCGATGGAATCATCGCAAATAACATTTTCTATGGTACACTTGCCATGGGTCAAGATTCTGCCCAGATAAAAAGTGGATGGTTCGATTGGGACCGACAGGGCTCAGGAACAATCAGTTTCGATACCTTATCTACAGCTGCAGCGGCTCCATATAATTTCACTGAAGCCCAGAGACAGCTCACAGTTGAGAATAACGCGTATTTCTGGCCGAAGGCACTCTATGACAACTGGACAGCACTTAACGACACCGCATCTGCAAACGGTCCTGGTGTAATTGTACCCCCGGTTTGGATGAACAGCAGGACGAAAGGAATGTTTGCTGATCATAATACATGGCCGGGTTTCGTGCAGTCAGGCAATGATAGCGTGGACCCTGGATTCGCCTCTTCGCTGGTGACGCCTGCGCTCGACAGCTTGATTAAGTACGTTAACATGCAGTGGACCGGCAAACTGGCAACCTATGTTTGGAGCCAGTTGTCCGATAATCCATTGACTGTATTTTCATCGGTGCCTCAGAATTGGGCAACGACGCAGAATTATCCCGTACCTGAGAACCTTGCGTACACCAATACAACTCTTCAGCATGCAGGCACTGATGGAAAAGCGTTGGGTGACTTGAACTGGTTCCCGGATCAGCTTCCATTGGCTGTCCATCAAATACCAAATTCTCTGCCCTTGAAGTTTAAGCTGGGCAACAATTATCCCAATCCATTCAACCCATCAACAACGGTCAAGGTAGACCTGGCAAGATCCGGCGTGGTCAGTCTGAAGGTATATAATGTGCTGGGCCAGTTGGTCAAGGTGGTTGATCAGGGTTACAAACCCGCAGGTGAATACATTTACGACATAAACATGGACAGGTTTGCCAGCGGTGTTTATTTCTACACCCTCCGACAGGGTTCGAATCTCATGACGAACAAAATGGTTCTCCTTAAGTAGGGGTATGCTAAGGTACCCGTCAAGTGCCTGGATAAGCCGATCTCTCTGCGCTTCTGTGAGAGGTCGGCTCCGAGGCCGACAAAATGGTGGACTGCCGTCACGCGATATTGTGAGTTGGCGTTCATGATAGCTTCTGAAAGCTGCTGGACAAAGAAGAAATAATCATGAAAGGAATGAGAATCAATAATGCGCTCAAGGCGGATTTATCTCGTGGGTGCTGCAATATTCGCGGCGCTGTGTTGCGCGAGGCCGGGCTTTGTGCAGGCCGGAACCAAGCTGCAACGCCTGTTCTATTATAATGATACAGAATCAGCCTACAGAGATCTGAAGCAGCACATCGATCAAATAGATATCCTCGCACCGACGGCTTTCAATGTGGATGAAGAAGGCGTTGTCTGGGGCGAAGTCGACCCACGTGCAGTCAACCTGGCAGAAAGGCATAAAGTCGAGGTCATGCCACTGGTTCATAACGCGAAGTTCAACCAGGTCCTGCTGCACATGCTGATGACTAACCCGGCTGCTATCAAGCGTATGCTGTCAACTTTGGTCGATCTTTGCAAGATGAAGAATTTCGTTGGAATACAGTTCGACTTTGAAAATCTAAACGTGGCTGATAAGGATCTCTATACGAATATGTGCAGGGAAGCATCGGAAGCACTGCACGCCCATGGTCTTGAATTCAGTGTGGCGATCGTCGGCAGAGCCAGTGATTTCGCCGGTCCGACTGAGGCCAGCGCACATGGGTTCGAAAACTGGAGCGGCGGGTATGACTTAAGTGAACTCGCCAAACTTACGGATTCCGTCACGGTCATGGCTTACGGTAAACATGGTAAGGGAATAATTGATGTGATAAGATATGCGCTGAAGTCTGTGCCGCCGAACAAACTATCCGTTGGCATCCCCCTTTTCTCAAGGTACTGGTCTGATGGCGGCAAGCGCACTTCCCTCAATTATGAGTCAGCGATGGGATTGGTGGACCGCCATAATGCTGAAGTCAAGTGGGATAGCACAGATGGGGTGGACTATGCCATCTTCCACACCAACGGCTCTTTTCAGTACATGTACGTTGAAGATGCCAGAGGATTCGCATACAAGAAAGACCTTTATAAGCGGTATAACCTGCTGGGGTTTTCCGCGTTCACGCTGGGTTTGGAGGATCCAAGAATCTGGCAGATTCTCAAATAGATTCGGAAGAAACAGGAGATACCAATGAAACACTTATGTGTCGCTATCGCAATTGCTGTCGTGGCATGCTTTGTCAGCCAGGGACACGGCGAGACTCCAAAGAAAGAAGAACGTCTTTTCTATTATGTCAATACTGAGTCCGCGTTTAAAAGCCTCCAAGAGCATATCGATCAAATTACAATTCTATCGCCGAAGGCCTATGATGTCGATGCGAAGGGAACGGTGTGGGGATCGGTCGACCCGCGTGTCGTTGAGCTTGCGCAGAAACATGGCGTAAAAGTCATGCCCCTTGTGAAGAACTGGCATTTCAACCAGAAACTGCTTCACAAACTTCTGAGCGATTCTGTCGCCGTAGGCAGGATGCTGAAGAGTCTCCTTCACATTTGTACTGTGAACAAGTTTGTAGGCATTCAATTCGACTTTGAAGATCTCAACATAAGTGACAGAAACCTATTCACAAATATGTGCCGAAGAGCAGCCGAAGCATTTCACAAAAACGGTTTGATAGTTACACTCGCTGTAGTTCCAAGGTCTGAGATGTCAGGCGGAACAACCAACTATACTGCTTGGATATTTGAAAACTGGCGCGGCGGGTATGATTTGAAGAAGCTTGCAGGCATAGTGGATTTTATGTCTGTCATGACATACGGTGAGCACACGCCGCTTACGACACCCGGTCCAGCAGCCTCCATCCCGTGGGTGAAGAGTGTGATCAATTATTTTCTAAAATACGTTCCTGCCGAAAAACTCTCTCTCGGCATACCGCTCTATTCCAGGCTCTGGTACACCGCCTATGATTCTTCCCCCAGCAATGTTTCCACTAAATATGCACACTCAACTGCC
Source organism: Bacteroidota bacterium (assembly GCA_021789975.1). Classification (GTDB taxonomy): domain Bacteria; phylum Bacteroidota; class Ignavibacteria; order Kryptoniales; family JAKASW01; genus JAKASW01. The sequence goes on along the minus strand of JAJYIT010000005.1, from coordinate 106,663 downwards.
ATGACACTTGATTATGACCAGGTACAGGGTACGCTAGAAGAATACAAAGCCAAAGCTCACCTAGACGAAAAGGATGACGTGAACTATGCGATACTCGACAATGACGGGCTTTTCGAGTATCTGTACATAGAAAATGCACAGAGCTTTGCAGCGAAGCTTGGGCTCGTAAAAAAGTACAATCTCCGTGGCTTTTCTGCGTGGGTTCTCGGATCTGAGGACCCCGGGATTTGGAAGGTTCTAAAGTGAAGCGAGCTGTTATCGAAGGGGAATGAGATGCACTTCGCTCGATGACTTCGCTTACTGTGTTACTGATCAAGAATGAAAGGAGGATTCTCGTATGCCGTCAAGAAAGGATTTTACCAGGTGGATAGCTTTTATTGCCATGGCCGCCTTCAGCCTGCCGAAAGCAGTAAATGCCCAAGTCGAAGGGATCCATAAGATCAAGCACATCATAATCATCATGCAGGAGAACCGCTCGTTCGACTCATACTTCGGGACGTTTCCCGGTGCGGACGGAATTCCTATGAAGAACGGCGTGCCGACGGTTGCCGTCCCGGATCCGTTGACCGGGAAGATGGTTAAGCCATATCATGATCCGAACGACCTGAACGTGGGCGGGCCCCATAATGCTGTCAACGCAGTTGCGGACATTGATGGCGGGAAAATGGATGGGTTCATAAAGGAATCGTCGAGAGGCAGGGAGGGCCTCACGAGGGAAGGAATGGATTACTATCCTCCTAGAGTTATCGTGGACGCTAAATTGTATCTCGATGTGATGGGCTACCATGATGATCACGAGATACCTAACTACTGGGCATACGCGAAGAACTTTGTTCTGCAAGATCATATGTTTGAACCGATTGCCTCATACAGTTTTCCATCACATTTGTTCATGGTATCGGCATGGTCGGCAAAGACAACCAAACCGGGTGATCCGATGTCCTGTATGAGTGATCTAGATCCGCCTAATCGCACCCAAGAAGACCCGACGCCGTTCGCCTGGACAGACATAACCTATCTGCTTCACAAGGCTGGCGTGAACTGGGTGTGCTATCTGGATCAGGGCGCGAGCTTGAATGATGAAGACGATAACAGGGGGGAGCACAATAGCATAACTCCCCCGCGTGAGGACAGGCGCGTCGTTTCATTTCTCTGGAACATTCTCCCTGGCTTTGTGGACGTTCACGAGGACAATCAGATGGAGAACATTCAGCCAATCGACAACTTTTTCAGGGCTGCGAAAGAAGGTACTCTCCCTCCGGTTTCATGGGTCCTCCCGAACATAAGAGACAGTGAGCATCCAACTGCCCTTGTTAGTACGGGACAGGCTTATGTTACCAATGTGATCAATGCAATAATGAAGAGCCCGGATTGGGACAGCAGTGCGATATTTCTCGCATGGGATGACTGGGGCGGGTTCTACGACCATGTGGTTCCGCCCCACGTCGATTCACTCGGGTACGGGCTCCGTGTGCCTGGAATCGTGATCAGCCCGTATGCAAAGAATGGGTATATAGACCATCAGACACTGAGCTTTGATGCGTACCTGAAGTTCATCGAGGACGACTTCCTGGGTGGACAGAGGATCGACCCGAAGACGGACGGTCGACCGGATTCGCGGCCTGATGTGAGGGAGAACGATCCGAAGCTGGGCAACCTGGTAAGTGATTTTGACTTTTCACAGCCGCCGAGGCCGCCGATGATGCTTGCGCCGTATCCGAAACTGAGAGGTAAGAAATGATACACAGCAATATATTTCCCAAGATAGCGTCCTATCTCATTTTCTTCACTGTGGCTTTCGGCAGTACGATGACTGCAAGTGCGCAGGATTACCGTGTGCTGACTGGAATAGACGTGCTTGAGGCCGAACATTTTTCACCGCTTGTCGGAAAGAACGTGGGACTCATCACTAATCAAACCGGGGTAGACCGTCACTGGCGGTCGGACATCGATCTGTTATATCGTGCCAAAGGGGTACATCTTGTTGCCCTCTTCAGTCCGGAACACGGAATTCGGGGGATCGGAACGACCGCGATATCCAACAGTATAGACAGTGCTACAGGATTGCCCATTTTTAGTCTGTTTGGAAAAACGCGCAAACCCACTGCCGAAATGCTCAAGGGGATCGATGCGCTCGTGTTCGACATACAGGATGTCGGCGCACGATTCTATACATATATAGGGACAATGAAAGAGAGTCTGGAAGCAGCGGCAAAGCACCATATTGAGTTCTTCGTGCTCGATCGGCCGAATCCTATAAATGGTTTGCAGTTCGAAGGACCCGTGCTTGATCCCGCCCAAGTGTTTGAACTAGCCGGGACGTTTCCAATCCCTATCAGGCACGGCATGACGGTGAGCGAACTGGCCATGATGTTCAACAAAGAAGGGAAAATTGGTGCAGATCTGCATGTGATCAGGATGAAGGGGTGGAGGCGTTGGATGTGGTTTGATCAGACGGGTCTTCCCTGGGTCTCTCCTTCTCCGAAGATAATAGATCTATACGAGGCCGAGCTTTATCCGGGCATCGGGCTTCTGGAGCGAACTGACGTCACCGACAAGCAAGGACTAACACGTCCGTTTGAAGAGTTCGGTGCGCCATGGATAAACGCGGTTCAATTGGCGGCACAACTCAATAAGCGCAAGATTCCCGGTGTCCGCTTTGTGCCCATTCGTTTCGTGCCGGCAAAAGAGAGTTACTTAAACGAGAAGTATCTCGGCCAGGAGTGTGAAGGAGTGGCCGTCGACGTCGTCAATCGGGACGCTCTTCGCCCGGTTGCATGCGGCATCGAAGTATTGGAGACCTTGTACAAGTTGTATCCTGGAAAGTTCAATGTTGGCGAGATATGGCACGTAACCCGATCAAGAGAGCTCATCGAACAAATAAAGCATGACGTCCCAATTGATTCCATCGAAAAGTCCTGGCAGCCGGCTCTGAAGAAGTTCGCGGCGGAGCGCCGCCGGTTTCTCTTGTACTGACTCCGTGAAGTATCCATGCGGAAAACGGGAAGATCGTTCAATGATAGTAGGTCTGGATTATCAAGACTCGACAAGGTCTCAATAGCTACATCGTCGAGCGAAACATAGGTAGGTAGTGCTGGCAAATGAACAACTCATGAAAGGAGCAAGTAACATGAAGAAGTGCAATCGATTCGCTGGCGGGTTCTCTATGAGAATGATCATGATGTCCATCCTAATTATCGGGACATTCGAAGCATCGCAATCGTGGGCGCAGATTTCGACCGGTTCACTGCAGGGAACGGTCGTTGATTCCGCGAATTCTCCGATTCCCGGTGCAACTGTAATTGTGACCGAAAACAGCACCGGGTTGATGCGCGGTAATTCGACAAGTATAAATGGGACTTACGATGTCCAGGCTTTACCTCCTGGGATTTACGATGTCTCAGTCAGCTCTGTCGGTTACGTGAAATCAGTCCGCACTAACGTTAGAATAACAATAGGGCAAACCACGCGTTTGAATTTCGAGCTTTTCTCATCAGCAGTCAAAATGCGTGGAGTTGAGGTAACGGCGTCTCGCATAGCGCCGGTTGAACTCAGCCAGGCTGCTGTTTCTATGCCCATCCGTCAGGAACAGATACACGATCTGCCGCTTAACAGCCGCAACTTCATCTCACTGGCAGGACTGGCGCCGGGATTCCAGCTGCGCCCCGGTGGGGTCCCTTCATTCGGTGCGTTCAATCAATACCGATTCATCAACGTATACGTTGATGGAGCCGATTGGAAGAATCACATCAATGGAAATACGATGGGTAATGTACAGGGTGGTGTGGTCCCGCAAGATGCGATACAGGAATTCCGTGTCCTGACCGATAACTACAGCGCTGAATATGGACGTGGCGGCGCATATATAGTGAGTGCCGTGACAAAGCGCGGTACAAACAACCTGCATGGCGATGCATTCTATTATCTTCGCAACGAGGCTCTCGACTCCAGGGGTCCGTTCGAGAAAATCAAGCCCGATTTCAGACGCTACCAGACGGGACTTTCCCTCTCGGGTCCGATTATGAAGGATAAGCTCTTTTTCGCGGGAACATACGAGAGGACGGGGACGACAACTTTCATCCAGACAACGCCATACGAACCGAGCTACAATCCCAATCAGTGGAACCAATATCTGGGATTGGGAGCGTCTCCATGGACCGACAATCTCTGGGATCTGCGCGTCACCGGTCAACCGTCTTCGAATCATCTGGTCGACGTCATCTGGCAGGGGCGCTATTCGGTCGGCTCCCGGTTCTGGGGAGGCTTACGACCTAAGCAGGGGGGTATCAATTCCCATCAGTACGTCGACAATGTATTGCTGAAAGACACGTGGACACTTTCGGGAAGCTCACTTAACGAACTGACACTGCAGTATATCGGTTGGAGGGTGTATTCTGAGTTGAATTCCACTTTGCCGGAGCTGCAGTATCCTGGTATAATATTAGGAGGAAGGATTGATTCTTATCCGGAGCACGTAAAGGAAGACGGTTTTCACCTGATGGATAATTTCACATACATGAAAGACAATTGGCTGGGGAATCACGTTTTCAAAGCAGGAGTTCGATTGGGAATCCATAATGTGAATTTCTGGCAGCCGATCTACCAAGAGCCGTTATTCAAATTTAAGACAGATACCAGCACAGTGCCCTACCAAGCGTTGATCTCTGTCGGGACCACGGATCCGAATGGAACCAGCAACGCGGGATCGGTAAGTAATTCGTCATCATTGGGCCTCTTCATACAGGATACCTGGAACCCGACTTCGCGCCTCACTCTGAATCTAGGAGTTCGCTGGGATGCCGAGTTCAACGCGCTGAACAATCATTTCTTTAATCCGCTGGCGAACGACACGACCATAACAAATAACGTTCCTTCGAACTATATCAATCGTGCAGACAGGAAAAACGATCTCTCCGACATTGGCCCGAGGCTCGGATTCTCATGGGATATTTTCGGTACGGGGCGAACAACACTCCGCGGCGGCTTTGGGATCTTCTATGACGAGGTAGCGTATGCTTATGCATCGGCGGAACAGACAAGCGTCCGGTGGATCACCTATACAATTAATAATCCCGGTACGATGGATCCCGCGCAGCTTAGAAATCTCGCGCTATCAGGCAAGGGCGCAGCTCAGCCGAATGTGGACCTTATGGACATCAATATTAAGAACCCTATGGTGCGGGAATTCTCGCTTGGCGTCAGCCAGTATATATCCAATGACTTGAGCTTAGGCATAGACTACGTCAACAACCTCGGTACCAGATACTATTCGGATTACATTCTGAATTATTACCAGCCGAGCACAAAGAGCAGGACTATCACTAACAAATTCGGAAATATTTACCTTTGGGGGAACTTTGGGAGTAATTTCTATCAGGGCATTCTTTTAAATATAACGAAACCATACAGTGACGGATGGATGCTCCAGTTTTCTTATGCCCTATCAGAGGCGCGTTCCACTGTCGATGTCCCGTCTTCCGGCTATACATTCCTGTCCAGTTTCACCTGGGCCCCGGCCATATCCGATGAGCTTCACAATTTTAGCATGAATTTTATCCTGGATCTTCCGCTTCAGTTCCAGCTGAGCGGCATTGCGAGTCTTGGAAGCCCCACCCCTGTCGCCGTAATTATAGGTGAGGACCTGAACAACGACAACAATTACAGCGATGACTGGCCGAATGGTCAGCGCAATAGTGGTCGGCCGAGCCTGTCGAGAATCAGGAACTGGTTCAAAAACGTGAACCTTCAGCTTACAAAGATGTTTCCCGTCGCTGGTACCTTGGTGAAGCTAGAGCTAGACGCGTTTAATGCATTCAACTGGTTCGATGCTTCCGCCTATGGAGCGCGGATGTATGACGCGCAAGGGAATCCATATCTCAACTTCATGCAGCCCACGGCCGCATACCCGGCACGTGAAATTCAGGTCGGCGCTAGAGTGCAATTTTGAAAGGATGTTCAAGAGAAGGAGGTTCGGTATGAATAGATTTAACTTCTTTGGCTTCTCAAGAAATATTTTCGCTCTCTCGGCATTAGCGGTATTTCTTACCTTGCCCGTTGCCGGGCTGACAAATGGCAAGAATGATAATCCAGGAAATCCGGTGCGTATCAGCAGAGATGCCGACTCAAGCCCGATTCTACACATGGGTAAGCCTGAACAAGTCGGGTTCAGAGCAAAGAAACTGTCCGTACTCAATACGATTATGAGGCACGCTATCAAGAACGGGGCGACTCCAGGTGCGGTTCTGCTGGTGGCCAGGGATGGCGTAATCGTATATCAAAAGGCCTTCGGCAGATTCACATATTCACCTCATTCCGAGAAAGTGACCGTGAACACTATTTATGATCTTGCATCGGTTACGAAAATCGCGGCGACTACAATCTCGATAATGAGACTGTATGACGAAGGGAAGATCGGCCTTGATGACCCCATAGCAAAATACTTACCGCGGTTCGCGGAGAATGGCAATGCCAAAGTGACAATCAAGAACCTCCTCATGCACGACGGAGGATTTCCTCCCGACCGCCCCTTTTACCGGATGTGCAGCACGCCGAAGGAAGTTTTTGATTCTCTTTATGCAACGCGGTTGATATACAAAGCCGGAATAGATACTATGGTATACAGTGACCTTGATTTCATTACGCTTGGCAGGCTGGTGGAAAAGGTGACTGGAATGCCCCTTAACCAATACGTGAAGAAGACATTCTATAAACCGCTCGGAATGAAATCGACAACTTACAATCCTCCGAAACGTTGGCTTAACAGGATCGCTCCGACCGAGTACGACAGTACGTTGGGCACATATATTCATGGCTACGTCCATGACAGAAATGCGAGGGCACTCGGCGGTGTCTCAGGACACGCCGGACTCTTTTCGACCGCACACGACCTCGCGGTTCTCATGCAGATGATATTGAACGGAGGGACTTACAACGGCAGGAGGTTTTTCAGCAAAAGGACGGTCGAGTTGTTCACGAAACGTCAGGTTAATAATTACTGCCTGGGTTTCGATAACGCTCTTTCTCCGTACGGAAAGAGTGCGCTTGGAGGAGCCTTTGGCCCTAATGCATTTGGCCATACCGGATTCACAGGCACGTCCGTTTACGTTTATCCCGAAAAGAAAATCATCGCAGTTCTTCTGACCAACCGTGTCTGTCCTACACGGAAGAATCTTAAGATATTGCCGCTCAGAAGGGCGGTACACAAAGCAATAGTTGAGGCCCTGACAAGGTCCGTCAACGATGTTTTAGAAAAACAAAAGTGAGGAACAAATGATCTCGCCGACTTGGTACCTTCATATAGCAAAACTTAGACAAATGAGCCGAGTTTTGTTGCAAATTGGAAGCTCAGGAATTCCCCTTGCGAAAATGGAGTCCCGTCCCCCTTCCGCAGAAGCTCTCAAGTTACCTGAAGAGGCGATTTTGGGAGTCTCCTCAGAGACTGACGAACCACCGTATATTAAAATCGCCTACCGTACAGGGGGACGGGACGGTTACGACAATGACAATTGTCGGAACTATTTTCGCGGGGCGCCCTTCTCTTTTCGTCCATTTTCTCTTGGGCGAGCAATAGAAAATGGACAAACAGCACGACCCATCTACTCTCAAAGGTTTGGCAATCGCTCCAGATTATTAGAGCGTTCTTTCTTTTGTCTTGATACAAAAGAAAGAACCAAAGATAAAATCAAGGCTGGAGAAAAAATGGCTAGAAATTTCCTCGCGGAGCTAAAACGAATAAAATACATCTCATCCTTAAAGGACACAGGAGACAAGTATTCGTTTTTTGACGCTCCGCTCCGAAATTTTCTTAACGCCATTTTTTCTCAGGTCGGTCACAAACCTTTTACGTACCCGGATTACTGCTGTGACTCAAACTCGAAGCTTGGCGGTCTGAGGCGTAGCTTCGCTGGATACAGGGCCTTACGGGCAGGGCTCTATGTCTCGCTTGTCATGAGCATTGCCGGTGTAGCGCGTGCTCAGGACGAGGGGATTCATAAGATCAAACACATCGTAATTATCATGCAGGAGAACCGTTCCTTCGACTCTTACTTCGGGACATTTCCGGGCGCTGACGGAATACCGATGAAGAACGGCGTACCGACGGTGGCGGTTCCTGATCCGAAGACTGGGGAAATGGTAAGACCCTTTCACGATACATCGGACAAGAACTATGGTGGTCCCCACAATGCCGTCAACGACTTTGCCGACGTAGATGGAGGCAAGATGGATGGCTTCATTAAGGAAGCACTGGAAAAGTCGCCGGGAATGCTCCGGAGAAAGAAGCCAAAGTTCTACAACCCTAATCTTACCTATCATGGAGCCTACCTTGGAGTGATGGGATACCACGATCAGCATGAGATACCGAATTACTGGGCATACGCCAGGGACTTCGTTTTGCAGGATCACATGTTCGAGCCGATAGCATCCTGGAGTTTCCCGTCTCACCTCTTTATGGTCTCTGCATGGTCGGCGAACACGGAGGTGCCTGGCGACCCGATGTCGTGCATCAGCGAATTGGATCCGAGGGATCGAACCGCGAAAGACCCCACGCCGTTTGCCTGGACCGATATCACATACCTTCTTCATAAAGCAGGTGTCTCGTGGGTGTATTATCTCGACCAGGGTGCGAAGCTTGATAAGGGCGAATTCGCTGCAACACGGTCCAAGAAAAATCCGAACTGGCTGAAGGTTCCCGTGATATGGAATGTCCTCCCGGGTTTTGTGGACGTCCACCAGGATAGCCAGATGGGAAACCTTCAGTCGACCTCTAACTTTTTCAAGGCGGCAAAAGCTGGAACGCTGCCTGCTGTCTGCTGGATGATTCCTAATGGACGCGACAGCGAGCATCCGACCGGTTTTGTCAGCGTCGGACAGGCATATGTCACGCGAATCGTCAATGCGATCATGAGGAGCCCAAACTGGAACAGCACGGCGATTTTCCTGACATGGGATGACTGGGGCGGGTTTTATGACCATGTCGTTCCACCGCACGTCGATTCGCTGGGTTATGGAATTCGCGTCCCCGGGATCGTGATCAGTCCCTACGCAAAGAAAGGCTACATAGATCATCAGACACTTAGTTTCGATGCGTATCTCAAATTCATCGAGGACGACTTCCTCGGCGGGGAACGTATCGATCCGAAGACAGATGGAATGCCGGATTCGCGGCCCGATGTAAGAGAGAATGATCCGCTGCTTGGGAACCTCCTTAACGACTTTGACTTTTCCCAGCCGCCGAGGCCGCCGATGATTCTGCCGCTATATCCTAACTCGGCGGAGCCGAAACCAAAAACGGCACACTGATGATACAGAAAAGGCACAGATTCTCACAGATTTTTTTGTTGATGAAAAGATTTTATCTGTGGTCATCACGTTTTTTCCATGCAATCTGTGTGCAAATTCTTTTCCATCTTGCGCAAAATTTTGGGACAAAGATACTAATAAGAACGGTAACAAGGGAGAGAAATCTCATGCTGAATCTAAGTAGAACCACAACTTTATGGCTAACAGTCATCGGCATACTTGCCTTTGGCGACGTAAAACTTGCAAAGGCACAGGAAGATGGAATCCACAAGATCAAACATGTCATAATCATAATGCAGGAAAATCGCACCTTCGATTCTTACTTCGGAACGTTTCCCGGTGCCGACGGAATACCGATGAAGAACGGTGTGCCGACGGTTTCAGTCCCCGATCCGATCACGGGGAAGAGAGTGAAGCCGTTCCACGACCCGGATGACGCAAATTACGACGGACCGCATATGGTCCTGAACGCATTTGCCGATATCGACGGTGGAAAGATGGACGGCTTCCTTGCGCAGGCAGAGAGGTCGTACCGAAGGCTCCTCAGAACACCCGGGCTCGCCGAGCGTTACAAGAAACTTCTGCATACTAATGACAACAGGCCGGTTCCCAGACCCCCATACCTTGATGTGATGGGGTATCATGACCAGCGTGAGATACCAAACTACTGGGCTTACGCGAAGAACTTTGTCCTTCAGGACCATATGTTCGAGCCGATAATTTCCTGGAGTTTTCCTGCACACCTTTTCATGGTCTCAGCATGGTCCGCACTCGCCACAGTTCCGGGTGATCCCATGACGTGCGTAAACAGGCTCAACCCTCCCGACCGTACTGCCGACGATCCGACCCCGTTCGCCTGGACGGATATAACTTATCTTATGCACAAGTATCAGGTGAGCTGGGCATATTATCTTGATGAGGGCGCCGTAGTCGATACAGATATGAGTCAGAATTGGTTTAAGATCAGTACAGGGGAAGTTCCTGTGATCTGGAATGTTCTGCCGGGATTCGTAACCGTTCATCAGGACAGCCAAATCGGCAACATCAAGCCGATTTCTGACTTCTTCAAGGCGGCCGAGGAGGGAACGTTACCTAAAGTTTCGTGGGTTATACCAAACATAAAGGATTCGGAGCATCCGCCGGCACTGGTGAGCGTCGGGCAGGCATACGTCACCAGGGTGATCAATGCGGTCATGAAGAGTCCCGACTGGAACAGCACGGCGATATTTCTAAGCTGGGATGACTGGGGAGGATTTTATGACCATGTTGTTCCGCCGAAAGTGGACGAACTTGGATACGGGATACGCGTGCCGGGCTTAGTGATAAGCCCGTATGCAAAGAAGGGCTTCATCGATCATCAGATTCTCAGTCACGATGCGTACCTCAAGTTTATTGAGGACGACTTCATGGGTGGACAGCGGCTTGATCCGAAGACAGACGGCCGTCCGGATTCGCGTCCGGATGTACGGGAGGATATGAAGCAGCTCGGCAATCTCGTTAACGACTTTGACTTCTCACAGCCGCCGATCCCGCCGATGATTCTGCCGCCGTATCCTGAAAAGTAGGAGATGACTAAAGAAAATTTCAAGTATATATTAGAAAATTGAAACTGTTAAAAAAATTATAGGGAAATATTATGTCAACTGTAAGGGAAAGAGAATTCCAAAGAACAACGCTATTTGATCCAAAAGATGGAAATATAATAATTGTGCCTCCCGGGAAAGGATCGGGAAATTGGGCTGGAGCGCCGAACATTTACTTTGACAACGTCAAAGGGAAGTTCTACCTCAGTTACCGGCTGCGAAAGCCTCACCCACAGCGTGGATCTGAAAGCCGCATCGCCGAGAGCATGGACGGCCTGAAGTTCACAGATATCTGGTCGGTGCGGAAAGAGGATTTGCAAACCAGTTCGATGGAACGGTCCGCTATTATGATTACTCCTGACGGAAGGCATCGGCTATATATAAGCTATGTTGATCCCGTCACTAATAAATGGCGCATCGACTTGGTAGAGGCTAACGACCTGCGAGATCTGGATATCTCAAAACGAAGATTGATAATGAATGGAGACGGGATGGAAGTAGAAGGGGTAAAGGACCCCCATTTTCTCATTATTGACGGAGCGTATTACATGTTCTTCAGTTACGCCGGAAGGCCGCAGAACGGCACAGCTGAACATCTGGCTCAACTGCACTCTACCCGAGACATTTTTAATACTGGGAAAGTCAAATCCCTGTCCGGATTGGCAGTGGGCGAGGACGGTCTCTCTTTCAAATGGCTGAGGGAGGTATTGTCGGTGGGTACTTCCTGGGATTCTCACACGTCGCGCATCACCTGTGTCCTGCCGGTCAGAAGTGGCTTTGTTATCTTCTATGATGGATATTCGGATGGTAAGCGTAACTATGAAGAGTTTACAGGGCTCGCGACCAGCAAGGATCTCGTTCATTATGACCGTGTTTCTTCCGAACGGCCTGCACTCGTCTCGCCGTACGGCACCGGGTCGCTGAGATATGCAAGCGCAGTCGCCGTAGGCGATGAATTGTACGTCTATTATGAGTGCTCGAGAGCAGACGGTTCGCATGATCTCAGGATGAACGTTGTGAAGAAGGAAGACTTGGAAGCGATCGGTGCCGGCAGCTGACGCGGCGATTGCACCGGTCTTTCTGCCCTCTATGCACGGTGCGGGTGTCTGCCAGCATTGATTGATGGGGATTCTGACTGACTCGCACATCGCATGCTGGCAGCCCACGGTTTTCATTGATGTGGATGTTTTGATGCTATAAGGTGAAGTATTGAATTCTTTGGTGCACAAGTAGAGCTCTACCTTTGAACTAGTTGGACACTGATCCATTTGCCCGTACGAATGAAGGAAATGGGAAAGGATTATCGTGCTTTCGTACAAAAACGGCTCATCTCGAAAAGGTTATTTCGTATCGATTAGCATAATCGGAGTCTTGTTCTTCATATTCGGATTTGTCGCCTGGATAAATGGCTCCTTAATTCCATTCCTAAAGATTACTTGTGAACTCAATCAAGCCGAATCCTATCTAGTCTCTCTTGTATTTTACATTTCACACAGTATAATGGCGCTTCCCTTGGCTGCCGTTCTCGTGAGAACAGGTTACAAGAAAGCCATGGCACTCGGCCTTGTCGGCATGGCTATCGGAGCTTTGATATTCATTCCTGCCGCCCACACCAGAATATACCTGCTATTTCTTCTCGGGTTGTTCGTGACGGGAACGAGTCTGACTCTCCTCCAGACGGCCTCAAATCCATACGTGGTCGTAATGGGGCCGAGAAAAAGCGCCGCAGTGAGAATCGGCTTCATGGGGGTTGCCAATAAAGCTGCAGGCATACTTAGTCCTCTGATTTTCACGGCGCTGATGTTCCAGGGAATAGGGAAATACAGCGATGCCAACCTCAGACTAATGAGCTCTTTAGATAGGATCGCTGCATACAATCAATTGGCAGATCGATTGGTCCTGCCTTATATAGCGATGGCGATAATTCTGGTCCTTCTCGCCGGGATGATAAGAGTGTCCCCATTACCGGAAATAGACACCGATGGCAATGATGGGACCGAAGGCAAATCCGACACTGATAAGAAGAGTATTCTGCAATTTCCGCAACTGATTCTAGGCGCAATTGCCCTGTTCTTTTATGTGGGAGTGGAAGTGATGGCTGGCGATACTATCGGCATGTACGGGAGGTCTCTCGGTATCTCATTTTTTGGTAAACTAACATCTTACACGATGGCATTTATGGTAATTGGATACCTGGCTGGAATTTTGACTATCCCGAGAGTAATTGCTCAGAAGACTGCGCTCGCAGTTTCTGCGGCGCTGGGGATTATTTTCAGCATCGGTGTGTTGTTCTCATCGACGACAAATTACGGGATCTCCAGGGTGCTGCTTGGTTGGACGGGCGTTTCCCTTATACCCAATTCTGTCATGTTTGTCGCATTGCTTGGATTTGCGAATGCCATGGTATGGCCGACGATATGGCCTCTCGCCCTGGATAGCCTTGGGAAATTCACGAAGATCGGTTCCGCCGTTCTGGTTACTGCAATTGCAGGCGGCGCGATAATTCCTCCTTTGTATGGGCTCTTGTCTGATTCGTATTCACCGCAGACATCATACTGGGTATTGCTGCCCTGCTACTCCGTGATACTCCTTTATGCACTGAAGGGACACAAGCTAAGGTCATGGAGACCAGAGATGGCCGACAACTGAGGTTTGAAGCAAATCCACATCTATTAATGGAGGGAGAATTCATGAGAAACATTCTGATTGCTTTTTTTGCGGTGGAAATTTCTTTCCTGCAGCCTGTATTTGCTTCCGGCCTCCGGCTGGTCAACGAGGGAAGCTCAAGTTATGTTATTTATACGCCAAAGAAGCCTTCCGTTGTAGAAGAATTCTCGGCTCATGAGTTACAGAAGTATATCGACAGGATTTCAGGTTCCCTGATCCCTGTTGAACCTGGCAATCGATTGAGAGGCGGACATGGGCTCTATGTGGGAGCGGAATTTGCGCCGCTATTCGGGGTGAAAATTGACAGTGACTATCCTGGCCTTGACGGGTTTGTTATTAAGACACTGAATGGGAATGTCCTCCTTGCCGGCAGTGAAGAGCGGGGGACACTCTATGCAGTCTACTATTTGTTGGAGCAGATGGGATGCCGATGGTATGCTCCGAACTTCTCGTTCTACGATAAAGTCGGCGGTGAAGTCATTCCAAAGTTAAAGGATATCAGCTTGCCATACCTCGATAAAGTGGAACACCCATCATTCAAATACAGAAAAATAGACGTGGACGAAGGATGGACATACACTGTGAAGAACATGAAGGAATTGATCGATTGGATGGCAAAGGCAAGACTGAACGTCTTTTGCTATCCGATGGACATGTTCCACCAGGGAAGGGTCGTTTGGGACAGCGTCAGGCAGGCCCTGATCCCGGAATTGAAGAAGCGGGGGATACTTATCGAAGTCGGACAACATGGGTACCCAAATTTTCTTCCGCCTGAAAAATACTTCAAGGCGCATCCCGATTGGTTTGCCGAGATAAACGGGAAACGCACTCCGGATTTGCGGGCTGTTTTCAATACGTCCAACAGAGAGGCACTTGCCACGTTCACACAAAACGTCCTTAAATATCTCGGTGACCATCCGGAAATCGACATCCTTGATCTGTGGCCTCCCGACAACGCAGAATGGTCGCAGGATGCGTTGAGCCTCAAACAGGGTAGTCCGTCAGTACGTCAGGCAATCATACTCAACACGGTCGCGCAAGCTGTTGGTAAGAGATTTCCCGGAGTGAAGATCGAATTCATCGCCTATCAGACGTATATCACCCCGCCTCAGAACACGGTAATCGATAGCAACGTTGTCATGGATTTCTGCCCGATCCGCCAAACGTTCGCACGACCGATCTGGGATTGGTCGGCAAAGCAGAATGTGGCGTATCACGAGGCCCTGCTGGAATGGTTCAAGCGGAACGTGTTCAAAGGAGATATCGGCATATACTCTTATTATCGCCGATATGTCTGGAGGTCGCTCCCCGTCGTGTTTCCGAATTTTATTGCCTCCGAAATGCGGTGGTACCATTCGTTGGGTGTGACGGGAATGAGATCCTATTCTGAACCTGGCGATTGGTTTACGTACGAGCTTCAGCATTACGCGATCGCGAGGCTGTCATGGAACGTCCACGGCAGTATCCCTTCACTTGTCAGGGGATATTGCATCGACCGGTTCGGTGCGGCAGGTCCGGACGTGGAGAACTTTTTCAACATTATTGAACAGACTTTGCCCTTTCAGAACAGGGTAGCATTCAATACAACTCCGAGTCTCGAGCAGACCGAAGACTATTTGAGGAACCTGAAAGCCTGTGCGCAACTCCTTGAAGATGCGGAACAGAAGGCACATGCTGCGACGGATTCCAAGGCAATTTTCCTCCTCCACAAACTATCGCTCTCCCTCGAGTACACCACCCTCGACCTGAGGATCGGGGATCTCTCGATGCGAATGGCGGGCGCATACGTTCAAGGCGGCGCGGAGAAACTGGAGGAGTTACAGAACAAAATGGTTAATCTATTCGACGCGAATCTGAATCAGGGTGTTTTCATCAGCAGAGGAGGAGAATACTATCCGAACCCGAAATGATTAGTGATTCCCATTCAGGAACTCGAGGTGACCAGTGAAAATCTCAGACTCAATACCAACGCAGGTCAATTCTCAAATTGCTGATGAAATTTGCGCTCGCAGTGGCAGCGTGACTGCATTTGAGGAATTGTTTCAAATCCGCTATACATCCATGCTAGACTTACTGTCAAGCTCGACGAGACCCCAAGAGACATCGTCCAAGCAACGCACATTGTCAGCCACCCGGTAAAAATACCTATCCCGCCAAGTGTTCAAGGCGGATTGGCCGCCCGAATCTTTATCCGACAAGCACTAGACAGAGTTTCGTGATTGTGAAATCGCGCGAAGTCATCCGTGCCTATCATCCGTTTCTATCAAACAATTTTCTATCCAGACCCATCATGTCTCCACACTTTTTCCCAGATTCCTGAAGTTATGGGAGTACATGTTCACGGGCAATTACAGATGAGGTTTTGAAGATGAATTCTTTCATGCCGTATCCCACAATCGCCGCGCCCTCCCAAGGAAGTACCGCCATCCATTAGGAAGGCGCCCCGTTCTATATATTTATCACACCGCCCGAACCTCCCTGCATCTCCTATCTGCCTTCGGCGAAAAAGAGATAAACGCAGCGACAGCGCGACTGCCTCCTCCGTCGACAGACGCGCTTTCAATCAGGTATCGCGCCAGAACACCGGTCAACCTAAATCTATCCCCACCCATCCGCCCAATTTATCAATCCAACCATCCACTATCCCGTTATTCCATCACTCCAAATCACCGCCGTACCAACACCCCAACGCCTTACAGCCCACCACCTTTCTATTCGGTCTACGACCGAGCGTAGATCGGATTATCGCTGACGCGAGAAAAGGGATCCACACATGAATGCCCGAACCCAAAACAATTTAATCGCCGCACATACATCATGGCGAAGGCATTTTCTGCTTTTCGGAATCTTCTCAGCGAGCGAGCCTTGACAGCCCCGCACTTCTGCGGGGGCACTCCGCTTACGCTTCGTTCTGTCAAGGCCATGCAATAGTCGCTCGCTGACGAAGATACATCATGGTGCCTTCGCCGGTCGGATGCGGCGATTCTTAATTCATTTAGGTTCGGTCATTCAATTTTTTTTTGCGCGCGCGAAAGGAGCTGCAAGATGGAAATGAGATTCGATTCGGAGGTAGAGTTCAGGAAGTTTGCTGATCGCCAGAGAAGGGAATACGGCAGAATTCAAGTCAGAGTCATCGAAAATCTCCTCGTCGGTAAATTCTTCGTTCATCTCTCCCGCTGGTCTAAGGATTTCCCGGGTGGCGGTTGGGATAGGTCCGGGTACTTCGTAACCGAAAGCAGGGATGTCGCCATGTCTCTCTTGAAGCTTGAGAGGGAACAGCCTCCCCCCTACAACCAGGGGGGATCGAGGGGGGGCCCGAAATGACCACCAGGGAATTTGTAACACTGAAAAGTTACGCCCGATTCTCCGCGCATACCGAAGATGATGCGGATGAGCTTTTGTTACTCGCATATCAAGAGAGTTTGGGGCTAGGATCAAAATGTGCCCTTGCCTTGCTGATCAATTATATGCGCTTATCTGCGAAAAGTATTTCAGGGAGAAGCATCCTTCCTCTTGAGGACGTCGGGAAAAGACGACTCGAGGCATTCAATAAAGAAATACTGTCTCTTTCGGAGAAGGATTCAGATAACCAAGTGCTCGATGAAGTCATCGCCTCCGATTCCTGCATTCCATTCGATGATTATGTCGCGAAAGAGTTTACATCTTCGCTGAACGAGCGAGAGCGAAAGGTCCTTTCGGAATTGGTCGCCGGTTATTCGGTCCGGGAGATATGCAAGGAGCTTCGGATTTCTTCAAAGACTTTTGAGAACATTTGATCCTCATTGAGAGTGAAGGCCGGAAAACATCTTCTCTGAATTTTTGCATAGTAAGGTAGCGGCAGATAGTTAGCTGCCCAACTTTAGTCAAACAAAAGCGATAGGAGGCTGTCATGGTACAGCAGATCGAAAAGAAAACCTCGAAAGTTCCGGTCAGTGGAACAATCGAGAGAGTGAACGGCAAGGGCATCAAGGTCAACGGTGAGTGGTTCAACTTCAGCAAGTTCATGTCGAACGTTCCCGTTCTCCATGAAGGCGATCTGATTGAGTTCAATTCCTCGAAGAACTTCATCAACGAAGTTTCCAAAGTCACCCCGGCAAATGGTTCCACCAGGCCTGCCGCCACTGTGCCGAAGGCTACTGAGGTTAAGGAAATTCCTAAGAACGAGGGTAAGGCGAGCGCACAAGGCCCGTCAAGCGCTCCACCGTTTCCGAAGGACCCTCTGCGGATGGAAATCCCGGCCGCAGACTCTGGTTACGGTGAGAGCGATCGGGAAGAGCTCCTGAGGTGCCTGAAGGATGCTGTCCAGATCACGGAGCAGGTTGACTCCGCTAGATTCTCTACGCAGGACATCATCAAGCTGGCCCTTACTCTCTTCATCAACCGGACGGCATAAAGATGAACGGAACTGATAACCCAGGGTACGCCGTTGGAATCCGGCGTACCCTGCAATCATAAGGAGAAATGATCATGGAATCCGAAACAATCATCCAGGAAGTGGATACTGAAACAAGGCTCCAGAAGGCCTTTGAGAGGATTATCTAAATCAAGCATCAGAAAAACCTTCTGGAACAGGAAGAGCAGTCGATCAAGGACGATGCGTTCGATTACCTTACCGGTGTCGCCCATGCTACGTCCGGCCGTTTCGTCGCTAACGACGTCTACGTTTCCTACCGCCCGCAACGAGAGTACGACTCCGATGAACTCCAGAAGATCAAGCACCTCGAAGAGCAGCTGCGAGTGGCTAAGAAAGCAGGCATCATCGTTCACCAGACCCCTTTCCTCGTTGTTCGCATTCTCAATGGCGAGACGACTTAGACCTTACCCACCAGCTTGCCTCCCAAGAAGCCCGCCTCAGTCAACCAGACTGAGGCGGGGAAATTCTTGAGAACGGCACCTCCTCTTGATATTCTGACTGAAGTGCTGCAGTTTTGTAAAGGTTTGTGGAAAATCTATTCATTTCCCTATACCTTTAAAAGGGCGGGTGGATCCCACGGTATGCTTTCCGGAAAGATTCCAGGACTTTCATTGTTCCTTAAGAGGTTGAAGGCATCGAGATCAGCTGCAAGTTCGATAAGCCGGAACACTCTGAGGAGTTCCTCGCTAACTTGTATCTGATGAGCCGTCAGGAACGAATTGCTACACACAACCAGCAGAAGCACGGCGGCGCCTCAGAGCAATTACTTGAATATAATATTGCTCTCGCTTTACCACTGAGTACTTTTGACGCATGATATCGGCGAGAGAACCCTGGCTGGTCCTGCCTTCTTGGGATCAGTGCGTTGATTCTGTTTCTTGCTTGCACGTATGGTGTTAAATCGTTAAATTGACTGGTGATTTCCAGTTTCGCTGATCAGACAACTGCGGATATTTATGACGGACTCGATACTAAGCCTGCGCGGCGTATTCCACGACCGATCTGGAATGTTGCACAGCGGAAGCTAGATATGATTGAAGCAACTCATCAACTTGCGGACTTACGCGTCCCTCGCGGAAACAGACTTGAAACTCTGAAAGGACGTTTGACCGGCTATTATTCCATCCGTATAAATGACCAGTTCCGCTTAGTCTTCAGGTGGGCTGACGGCGTTGCGAACCACGTTTTGATAACAGATTATCATTAAGGATCAGCATATGATACCGAAAAATCGAAAGCCATCTCATCCTGGAGAAATACTTCTGGAAGAGTTTTTGAAACCCAACGACATGAGTCAGGTGGAGCTCGCCCGCCGGATGAATGTCCCAATCCAGAGGGTGAACACGCTGATCAATGGCAAACGCGACATGACTGCGGAGACCGCACTCCTTCTATCCCGCGTGTTCGGAAACTCCCCTGAGTTCTGGATGAACCTTCAGGTGGCATGTGACATCTATGATGCGCGCCAGAGTTTGCAGCATGCTGCGTAGTATCCATTTTTGTCCGATCCTAGTTCACAAGTAACATAGAGAGCGGCAAGAAACTGCGATACTCTTCGAGCCATGGCTGACGCATGGGGTCCAATTTTACCGTACAAACTCTGAATTTGCAGAGGAAAAGATCCAAAGATGCACCCAAAATTCTTCCACATATACCCCACACCTTTGACACACTTTCATACAAAAGTATACCTCTCAGTACCACGAAAGACGCGAAACTCTCTTAAAATCATCGATTTCACTTCATGCATTAGGCTTGGTCCTGCCTTTTAAGCAGAGGGTCGTTGGTTCTGCGCCATGGGCGCATCCGCCTTTGGTGGAGATCCCAACCGGCCTCACACCAAAATCCCGCAATGCATCATAGATTGCGGGATTTCTTGTGGCCCTGCCTCGTTCGACTATCCTTGAATAAGTCCCGTTGCGATTGTATGGCGATACGCTTCAGTACTTTAGCGCCTTCACCGCATTCAACAATGGCTCGGGTTGCAAGTGAGCGTATATCCTGGTTGTCGTCTCTATCGACCGGTGTACCAGCATCTTCTGGATAAAGTACAGGCTGACATCAGCCATCGGAAGATGTCAAGGGAATGCGTGAGGGCGGCTGTGTGAATGATAATGGCAGTTCATTTTGGTTGCCTTACGACACTCTCTTGATCTAGCTGTTGCAGCATGTGGATATTGATCAGCGAAAACCAAATTCATCATTCCAAGTCTATGACGATCGATTGTCGAACTAAAATGTGCCATGTTCCCCTCCGAGGGACATGATTCCAATGTTTCTTCTCTGCTTACATCAGTTCTTGATGGACACTACACTAAAACACAGACTAGGAACAATTCCAGAACTTAACATGCTCTGGTGCTCGATTCTTGACTTTGAGTGAATTAAATCCTATACTCAGTTTACCTAAATCATGGAGATAAAGATCGAGTAGAACTTACTGGTTGCATCCCTCTTAGGGAATCCCCCAAACAATTCATTCCCAACACGAACGCTAAACTCGCGAGAGGAGTATAGCTAACATGAGATTCTTGTTGACGTTTTTTTCTATCTGTCTTATTGCTTCAACAATTTCTTTTGCATCTGAGACCGGTGCCATCAAAGGTACCGCAACAGATGCACGAACACATGAAAAACTGGTCGGGGTGACGGTCCTGCTGGAAGGAACCCACATGGGGGCCGCCTCCGACTTGTCGGGCAAATACCAAATCGAGAATGTTCCCGCCGGAACCTATAGCATTGTGGCCCGCTACATAGGATATTCACAAGTCGCCCATAAAGTCACTGTAAGATCCGGCGAGACCGTGACTATCGACTTTGCGATGAAGCCGAACGCACTAGGATTGAGCGAGGTGGTCGTTACCGGAACGGCAGTGGCGACTGAGAAACGTGAACTAGGTAACGCGATTTCGACTTTGAGTGCACAGCAATTGCAATACTCCGGCGCGACTTCTGTAGACCAGGAACTCGCCGGAAAAATCCCCGGAGCATTGGTGGAGGCAAATTCCGGTGCCCCGGACGGGGGAGTCAGTGTGCGACTCCGCGGGACTAGCACGGTATTGGGCAGTGCAGATCCGCTGTACGTTGTCGATGGAGTCATTGTCAACAACGACTCTCCAATCCTGATAGACCTCGGTGGCGGAGCCGAAAACAGGTTGACGGATCTTGATCCCCATATGATAGACCATATCGAGGTTGTGAAGGGAGCCGCAGCGGCAGCCCTTTACGGCTCGCTTGCCAACAATGGCGTAGTGCAGATCTTCACGAAGCAGGGGGAACCCGGCGGACCGAGGGTTACCTTGTCGGCAGGGGTGAACATGAACGCAGTACGAAGAACTCTGCCCGTAAATATGTATCCTTACACGGCGACCGGGACTCCGGTCCAACGCTACAACTGGCAGAATGATATTTTTAGACGAGCTGTAGGCACGACGGAAAATTTGCAGATCTCAGGTGGGAGCGGCGGCACGAGGTACATTGTCTCCACATCCTATCTTGGAAACCAGGGGATTATCCGGAACGAAGACTATGAGCGAGGAAATGTGAATCTGGGTCTCGACCAGGTTTTAGCGAATTGGCTCACTCTGTCTGTCAATGCAATGTACACCAATAGCAGCGCTCAGGATCTTCCCAATGGTGGTCTGACCTCTGCATGGGGAGTTCTTACCGGATTTATTTTTGGTCCCAATACATACAATCCCGAACCGGTCAACGGTGTATACCCTCATAAAGGGACTTTAGTTAATCCTGTCGAAGCTATCAACCTCTATAAGTTCACGCAGCAGGTGAGCCGCCTTCTTGGAAGCACGCGTCTGATTGCCGACCCTATTCCGGGCCTCAACATAAACTATACGCTTGGCTTCGACACTTACACGCAGCAAGCCAATGCCTTTATCCCTATTGGAACATCCGCACCCGGTTACTCCCAGGGTTTCGCACAAAGAGGCGAGCTGGACTTCCTGCATCTTGAAAATGATATCAACGCGTCTTACAAAACGGAAATCGCACCGTCGCTCCGATCTACTACAGCAATCGGCGGACAGCTTCTCTACGAGACTTCCACTTTATTCAGCGGAGCTGCGACTCAGCTCTCGCCGATTGCCCAAATAGTACCCGCAGGCGCCACGCAAACGCTGCGCCAGTTGGATAGCAAGTGGGCGCTCTACGGAGCATACGCAATGGAGACGTTGGGATTTTTGCACAGGCTATACGTAACAGCGGCCGGAAGGGTGGATGCTTCATCCATCTTTGGAGTGAATAACAGAGTGCAATTCTATCCTAAGTTAAGTGCCGACTACGTTTTATCCGAGGAAGGCTTCTGGAAAAATTCCTTTCTTAGCGCTGCGATGCCCACTTTCAGATTGAGGGCGGCATTCGGTGAATCCGGCGGGCTAACGGCCATCGGTCCATATGACAGGTTTACACTTTACAATCCGGTCTCATACGGAGGAATCGCCGGTCTCGTGCCCAGTACTCAGCTCGGTGCTTCAGATATAGTTCCGGAAAGAGAGAAAGAGCTGGAAGCGGGTACCGACTTCAGCCTGATCTCGAATAGAATTGGAATTGAGTTCACATACTATCAGAGAGTAACGTCGGATTTACTTCTCACGAGAAGTCTCTCACCTTCTACTGGTTATTCCAGCGGTCTCGCAAACGTCGGAACCCTGGACGACTGGGGAACCGAACTTTTGGTAAGAGCCATTCCGGTCGACAGCTGGGTGCGGTGGACTTCTACCATAACTTTCTCTACCGACCACAACGAGATAAAGAATGTGCCGGGTGGAATATTTCTGATGCCCGCCGGCTTCGGCATAGCAGCGGCTATTGACGGACAGGCATTTCCGACTTTTTACGGCTCAGCATTCCAACGCGATGCGAGCGGGAACGTCGTTTACGTAAACGGCATTCCACAGAGGGCCACACAGAACCAGGTTATCGGCAATCCGAACCCGAAATGGATCGGATCGTTCATAAATGAAATCAACCTCGGACGCAATTGGGACGTGATGGTACAGTTCGATGCGGTCTACGGTCAGGATATTTTCAATTTCACCGATCGCTTGGGTGACTATCCGGCATTTGGAACTCTGGCAGGATACCAGCAGGAGCTGGAAGGCAACCTTCCAAAAGGATATAACGCGGCCGTCTTCTCGATTTTCCAAAACTGGGTTCAGAACGGATCGTACGTAAGATTGCAGCAAGTCTCAGTAACTCACACACTGTATCCAGACATACTGGACATATCCAGTCTTGATGTCAGCCTTATCGGACGAAACCTGGCTGTTTTCACGAGCTACGATGGCTACGATCCTGAAACAAATGTCGGCGGCCAGAGGACGGGAACGCGCGGCTTCGACTTCGTCGAAGTGCCGATACCCATCACCATTGCTGCAGAACTCACATTCCACTTCTAGAAATGGCTGCGATCTGAAAAGGAGATAAAAACAAATGGCTAAAAGAATTTGTTCAATCGGCTTTACGCTGGCGGCCGCTTTATTACTGTTCATTCCTGGCTGTAGCCTCAACATAAACGATCCTAACGCCGCCACAAACCAGCAGGTGCTCACTAACTCAGATGGAATCATGGCACTTGCGGTCGGGCTACAACAATTCTATTCAACATCTGCTCTCGGCTCTATTATTCTTACGACCGGAGTCACTACGCGCGAGCTTGCAATCAACACGACCCTGGAAAATCTTGTGGAGCTTGAAGCCGGAGAGTCTTCTCTGCTTAACAACAACGCAAACGTGACCGCGCTTTGGAGCAACCTTTACACGACAATCGGGATGGCCGATCAGTTGATTACAAACACTCCGAATGTTAGTCTTGATCCAGGCACTCGCAGCGGCATCATGGCAGAAGCGTATTTATTCAAAGCTATGGCTCTCGGAAATCTTGCGCAAGATTTTGAACAGGCGCCACTCGATGTGGATGCATCGGGCAACGCTAAGTTCGTCCCGTCCTCGCAGGTCTTTGTCGAGGCAATTTCACTGCTTGACACTGCCCAGCAGATTATCACTGCCACACCTCCATCCTCTCAGTTCAAATCCCAGGTGCTCGGCAGCGGCTTCGATCTGGCCAACACAATACAACTCTACCTGGCAAGGTATGACTTGTTCGCCGGCCGTTATCAGGATGCAATCAATGCAGCCAGCAACGTCAACGCCGGCGCGACTTCGGTCTTCTCGTATTCGACGCTGAGCCAAAACCCGGTTTACGGGGGAGTATACCTTGAAAAGTATTATGCGGCGCAGGACAGTTTCGGCACGCCGCTCACCGAGGCCGGCGACCAGAGGATAAATTTCTACCTGCAAGCAGACAGTGCCTTCAGTACTCCGAACAAGTACCCGATCGATATTCTCCTGGGTTTCTTTAAAACGGCGACCAGCCCTATCCCTGCTTATGTCCCCGGTGAAATCCACCTCATTAAAGCAGAGGCGGACGTAATGCTCGGCAACTTGTCAAGTGCCGTCAGCGAGATCAATATTGTTCGCACGAAGACACCTTCACAGGATCCGTTCGGGATCGGTGCATCGCTTCCGGCTTATAGCGGTCCAACGACAGCAAGCTCGCTTCTAACCGAGATTTATGCTGAGCGGTGTGCAGAGCTCTATTTGCAGGGAATGCGGCTTGAAGACAGCAGACGGCTCGGAAGGCCAGGTCCCCCGGCAAGCACGGTCGAACGTAATCGAAACTACTATCCATATCCGCTCCAGGAGAGGATAAATAACCCGAATACGCCGGCCGATCCAGCTGATTGAGAAGCTTGGCTGCGCACTTCGAGACTCGCGTAGAACTAGTCGGTGCCGTAGCAGCAGTGAAGAAACGAGGAGATTATCGTGAAATATCTTGTACTTTCGTTTTTGGCTATACTCTTTATTAATCTGACAAGCAGCGCATACGCGCAGTCGGAAAGTTATGGAGAGAAGCTTTTCTACTACGTCGACACCGAAAGCGCATTCAAGAGTCTTGAGGATCATATAGCGGAGATTTCTGTTATTGCTCCTCAATCGTATAAAGTGGATGCTCAAGGAGTTGTGTGGGGCGAAGTCGATCCGAGGGTGATCAAGATTGCTGAAAGCCATGACGTGAAGGTCATGCCTCTGATAACAAACTTGAACTTCGACCAGACTTTGCTCCACCAGCTCTTAAGCGATTCGGCGGCTGTACACAGGATGATCGGTACACTCGTCGATCTTTGCACCCGAAATAAATACATCGGGATCCAGTTTGACTTTGAGAATCTCAATATGAACGACAAGGACATATACACCCGGATGTGCCGCGAGGCGGCCGATGCTCTGCACAAGAAAGGCTTTCAGTTGAGCCTTGCAGTGGTTCACAGAACGCAAAGGTATCCGGGAAATACCGCTTATCTCGCCTGGCTGTTCCAGAACTGGCGTGGCGGCTACGACTTAAAGCGTCTCGGAGATATAGTGGATTTCATTTCTATCATGACATACTCCGAGCACACGGGCCGCACGACTCCCGGACCGGTCGCCGCTTACGGTTGGGTTAAGAAGGTGGTCGAATACTGCCTCAAATACATACCCCCCGGCAAATTATCTCTGGGCATCCCTCTCTATTCAGAGCACTGGTACACTGCTTATGACTCTTCTCCGAGCACGGTCTCCGGGAGTTTTGCACATTCAGCCTCCAGTGCGCTGGGCTATGAAGATGTTGAAGGGCTTATCGAACGCTACAACGCAAATGTAATCTGGGACAAAAAGGACAAGATCAACTACGCTATACTCGATAACGATGGAGTTTTTGAGTATCTCTACATTGAGGACGCGAAGAGCTTTGCCGCGAAAGCCACCCTCATTCAAAAATATCATCTGCGTGGTTTTTCTGCCTGGGTCCTGGGTGAGGAAGATCCAGGCATCTGGAAAATGCTTAAGTAAAAACGGAATTCCTAAAATGCAGAAGCTGATTTCGTTGTGTACCGTGTTCGTGCTGGCTGCCGGATTGGCAAGTCCCGGTTATTCAAAGGTGCAAAAAGGACGACCGACTTCGTTTCTCGTTACAACTGACGCTGCAAATCAGATGTTGTCAGTAGCAGCGGAAGAATCTATTGATAGTCTCTTGAACAGCCAGGTCATGGTCGACCATATCGGGGGCGCGGTTGTTCAAATTGCACTTGATGACAAGACGGTTTACAGGAAGGCATACGGATTCGCCGAGAAATTTTCCTCTCTCGACGGATGCATGATTCGTCTCAACAAACCGGATTCGATGAAAACCTCCACTATGTTCGATATTGCATCCCTGACGAAAGTGTTTGCGACCACTTTCGGAATAATGATGCTCGTAGACGAAGGCAAGATCCATCTTGATGATCCGGTCCATTTGTATCTCAAGGATTTCATCGGGGGAGGAAAAAGCAAGATAACAATACGTGAGCTTCTTAATCATACGTCCGGACTAAATGAATGGCAGCCACTCTATTATCACGCAACAAATGAAACCGAAACTTATCACTATATTTGTAAGCTTCCCTTGAAATACAAAGTTGGAGAAGCGCGACACTACAGCGATCTCGGTTTTATGCTTCTCGGGTATGTCATTGAACATGTAAGTGGCGAGCCGCTCGACGTTTTTTTGACGCGACATCTTTACGGGCCGCTCGGTTTGAAGGAGACCGTATTTGACCCGCTGAAGCACGGATTTTCTCCGGACCAGATCGCGGCGACCTCGCATGGAAATCCGTTCGAATACCATATGGTTGCCGATCCTGACTTCATTTACAAGACTGATGAGAATGTCGGAGCGTTCAAAGGGTGGCGTAAATACACTCTTAGAGGCGAGGTCAACGACGGCAATGCTTATTATGCCAACGGCGGAGTAGCAGGACACGCCGGCCTTTTTTCAACGGCATCCAACCTTCAGGTGTTGATAGATCTGATGTTGAATTATGGATGGTACGGCGGAAAGAAATATCTGGACTCGGCAACCGTCAGAGAGTTCACGACTATGGACAAGTTCGGTAACGGGCTCGGATGGGATATGGACCCAAAAGTGATCCAGGCCTCCGGTATGCCTGCCGACACTTATGGACATACCGGTTTTACAGGCACGAGTATTGTGATCGTGCCGAAGTACAAGCTATCGATTCTTCTCCTGACTAACCGTGAGAATGTCGGTGTCGACAAGGCGGGCTTCTATTACAACTTAGCTCCGGTTAGAAACGAGATAGCAAATCTGGTTATGAGGTTGGTGAGAGATGGTCAAAACCATAAATAGGATCCATTCCAGAATAGGTCGGTGGGCCGCATTTTTCCTGCCTGTAGCCATTTTGTTCCTCTCTCTGAAAATGTCGCCCAACGGATCAGGCAGGATCACTTCAGACGGCGCAGCGAAGTCCGTCACAAAGGAGGGAGAGGACAGCGCGGTTGTAGCAAATCAGAATCCATCGCCCATGGTAGAATATGTCCGTGCTCATAAGAGGATAAAGAGACAGGAATATCCTGGCATCGACTTCAAGTTGACAGGCGTTCTACCGAAGGTCGTCGACGTCTTTGTCCCTGAAAGAAGTCTTGGGAGCACCCACTTTGACCTTCTCATTCATTTCCACGGCGCCGGATATGTGGTGAGATATGCGGCGACGCAATTTCCACGCCCCCTCATTGCCGCATCCGTCACTCTCGGAGAAGGATCGAGTGTTTATGGGCACGCGTTCAGAAAATCAACGGAGTTCTCAACCCTGGTGGACTCTATCGATGCGGAAGTTCGTAATAGACTTAATCGACCGGTTAAGATAAGGCATATCATCTTAAGTGCATGGAGCGCGGGATACGGAGCTGTCAGACAAATTCTCAGCGTCACTCGCAACTACGATCGTGTATACGCGGTGCTTCTGCTGGACGGCATCCATGCGAGCTATATACCGGAAGGTCGGGTTTTGGCTGAGGGCGGGAAAATCGATTCGTCGGAACTCGCGGTATTTCTTCACCTTGCCCAGGACGCCTCGCGACGTTCCTCCGGGAAGAGATTTTTGATAACTCACTCGGAGATTTTTCCGGGCACATTCGTAAGCACTACCGAAGCGACCCACTATATTCTCGAGAAACTCGGAATGAAAGAGAAAGCCGTGCTCAGATGGGGGCCACTCGGTATGCAGCAACTGGGCAACGCGAGGCGCAACCACTTCGAGATAATGGGCTTTGCCGGGAATACCGCACCCGATCACGTCGATCATTTTGAGGGGTTGTACTATTTCCTCAAGCGACTGATGCGACTATAGCGTTGCAAAGACCTGTTGAGCTTCGGAGGTCCAAGCTGTCACTGCAGGGTAGGAGTACGGACTTGACGCTTGTATATCATTCGGCAATGTCTCAGTTCAGATTACGATTCGAGACAAGAAATTGGCTGCCAGGATCGTCATCGGCGTAGATATATTGGCTTTAAGAAATCAGAGTACTTGGCGTTCTTTTCGAACTTCGCGGTTAGATAAGGGCTAATGATGATCAAGCGAGCCTTAAGATGAGACGCCGCCGCCCATCCTTCATGGTGAAACGCGTGGTACCGTAATTTCTAATTGTCTTAGGCAACTTAATTCTTGGCAGCCGGCGCTGTCCGACACCATAATGAGTTTTGTGCCTTCCCGGACTATGGTCATGAGGCATGCAACCATTATTTGGCACCTGCAAATCTCGGAGCTGCTTCGACGTTTAGAAGAAACGGCATTGAGAAGGATGTTACTACGGCTCCGCTTTCGGGCGATACACCGGATCGCAGTTCTCAAATCGAAAGGCTTTCTCTGCATCATAAGGCGGGAAAATCTTCCGAGGAGATGAGTCCCGATGTCGTCACACGGCAGCGCACGAGTCGTGAGTCGTATAGAAATTACAATTCAAACAGGAGGTTACAGATGAACCTTGAGAAAATTGACTCTGCCTTGAGGCGGGTTGTAGGACGCCGAATAGGAGAGGCTTTGCTGCTCGCTCTTGCCTCAGCACTTTTCTTTTCGCAATCCTCATTTGCGCGTGATATCTCTTCATCCGACTCATTGGAAGCGAAGGTAGACTCTGCGGCAGCACAGGTGTTAAGACAAACAGGGACGCCGAGCGCATCTGTAGCCATGGTCGAGCATGGACGCATCGCGTACGCGCAAGCTTACGGTTACGCAAAACTGGATCCTCCCATGGCGGCGAAGCCCGACATGCGTTACGCGATCGGTTCAATCAGCAAACAGTTCACAGCTTCCTGCATGCTACTTCTCGAACAACAGGGGAAGCTCTCTCTCAACGATCACATATCCAAATGGCTTCCCGACCTGACCGAGGCCGACGATGTCACGGTGCGGGAGATACTTTCACACACGTCAGGTTACCAGGATTTCTGGCCTCAAGACTATGTACCGCCGATGATGCTTAAGGCGATGCCGCCCCAGGAAATTCTGGATCGGTGGGCCAGGAAGCCGCTCGACTTTCAACCCGGCACAAAATGGCAGTACAGCAACACTAATTTCGTTATAGCGGCACAAATTGTACAAAAGATAACTCGCGAGCCGTTCTACACTTTCCTGTACAACAATATTCTGAAACCTCTCGATCTTTCGAGCGCGGTCAATTTTGACAAAGGCAAAATGACGAGTGCAGATCCGACCGGGTATACTCAATATGGTTTGGGACCATTGCGTCCCGCGCCTGAGGAAGGTGCAGGCTGGATGGCGGGTGCGGGCGAGCTTGCGATGAGTGCAGGCGACCTTTCTAAGTGGGACATGTCAATGATCGACCAAAGCGTGTTGAGCCACGAATCTTACAGGCAGCTTGAGACCGAGGTGCTGTTGAAAGACGGTGTGGGTACACACTACGGTTTGGGCGTATCGGTGGGCATGATGGATGGCCATCGATTAATATCGCACAGCGGTGAAGTGTCGGGATTCACCGCTTACAACATGGTCTTCCCGGACGACAGCGCAGCGGTGGTTGTCCTGACTAATCAGGACGCGTCTTCGGCCGCCGGGGCAATCGGAATTAGAATTGCGCGAATGCTCTTTCAGACCCAGGATGCAGAGACTGCGATGCGAACAGAACAAGCGCGGAAGATCTTCATCGGCCTTCTGAAGGGAACCATCGATCGCTCACTTTTTACTGCGGACGCGAATTTCTATTTCAGCAAGCAGGCATTAAAAGATTTTGAGACCGGTCTCGGTGCTCTCGGAGAGCCGACTGAATTTGTCCAGGTCGGAGAAGAGAAGCGTGGCGGAATGATTGAGCGCTCATTTAGAGTGGCCACGAAGACACGTGCCCTGAGAGTCTGGACTTACCAGATGCCGGACGGTAAACTGGAACAGTATCAGGTCGCGCCGCAATCTTGAACTCTGGCTCGGATCTATGACCGCAATATTTTTCTACTGAGGTACATCTCGAGTATGCCTGAACGCAAAAAGTCGGCACTTAGCTCCATGCCGGCTTAAGAACAAGATTGCCATTGACAGGATTCTCATCAAGAATGCTAGTTCACCTCAGGCTTGCCTCCGGGCGAGTTCTTGTTGCGCAAGTCACTATTCGGATTCAACGGCAAGGTAGCTCCCCTTTGGTTTCGTATTCGGAAAGAGTAACCGAACGAAACCGCGCTCCATTTAACAACGCCGGAATTCCCTGACTTTGATATAAGAAGGGATGCATGGTCGGCATTCTCACAGATCTTTGCCGCTTATCGCCTGGTGCGTTGGAGTCGGCGCAGGCGACTTGATAATCTCTCCATCTATAATTGTTGGGGGGCCTTCGGGAAGTGCTTCGTATTCCGCAGCCTTTACCTTCTTTTTCACTTCTGTGACCATAACGATAGTTTCCTGGGAGTGAATTCTGGCGCATGTCCCCGGTTACTCTTCGGGATCACATCACAAAATGATTCGTTTCCGTGTCGTGATCAGGGAGCATTCCGAGCATTTATGAGCAATAACGGGACTTTTTCTTGTCCGCAGCAGCCCGGCTCTCTTAGGATTGACCCAACTCCGCATCTGAGGCTGATGAATCAGCGCCTACGTCTCCTTCTTGTCGTGGTTTTTCTTCTGTTCCTGTTCTCCTCAGCCTCCGGCTTTTCCCCGGACATTCCTTTCAGCCTCTTTCCGACAAGATGGAACACCGAGTCCTTCTCATACTTCCCTTTGCCGTCTTGTTTGCCTGCCGGCCTGCCGGTGAGTATCTCGATTCCTTCTTCGATTTGAGAAACAGGGTACACGTGGAATTTCCTTTCCTTCACAGCCTGTACCACTTCGTCCCGAAGTACAAGATCTTTTACGTTCCTCTCCGGAATGATGACTCCCTGATCTCCTGTTAGCCCTTTTGCCTTGCAGACTCGATAAAAGCCTTCGATCTTCTGGTTCACTCCACCGATCGGTTGTATATCGCCCTTCTGATTCACGCTTCCGGTGACCGCGATGCTCTGCTTTATCGGTAGCTCGCTCAAGCTGGAAAGTATCGCATAGAGTTCTGTCGATGAAGCGGAGTCGCCGTCCACACCGCTGTATGACTGCTCGAAGGCTATGCTCGCTGAGAGGGAAAGAGGTTTTTCTTTCGCGAATTTTTCACGAAGATACCCTGAAAGTGTCATCACACCTTTGTCGTGAATCTTGCCGGAGAGATTTGCCTCGCGTTCAATGCTCGTAATTCCCGCTTTGCCCATACCAACCGCAGCTGTTATCCTCGTCGGCCTGCCGAAAGAGTAGTAGCCTATATCGTACACCGAGAGCCCGTTGACCTGACCCACACGCTGGCCGGATGTGTCTATCATCAGGACATCCTGTTCTATCATCTCCTGAATTTTGTCCTCGATAAGATTGCTGCGTTCCATAAGTGAATCCAGACTACGGTTAACATCTTCCCGATTGACGAGTGCATGAGTGTTCTTCCTTGCCCAGAAATTTGCCTCGCGTAGCAAATCGGCTATGTCGCTGAACCGGGTCCAGAGCTTGTCCTGTCTTCCTGCACGCCGTGCCGCATATTCGATTACCGCGGCCACACCAGACGCATCGAAGTGCAGCAGATTCTCGACTCTGCAAATCCGTGCGACAAATCTGGCATACTCTGTTACCTTCTTCTCGTCCCGTGTGGCGTCGCTGTCGAAGTCCGCTTTTACTTTGAAGATTTTCTTGAAGTCTTCCTCAGCGTCGTAAAGTATGTTGTAAATATACGGATCGCCGATGAGAATGACTTTCACATTGAGATCAATTGGCTCCGGCTTCAGAGCGACCGGGCTGACCTGAAAAAAAGTATCGAGCGGCTGTATTTCAAGTTTCCGGTACATCAGCGTTCGCTTTAGAGCTTTCCAGACACCCGGCTCAGTCAAAGCATCCAGTGCATTCATGACGATATATCCGCCGTCCGCGCGAAGAAGTGCACCCCCCTTTATCTTAGTGTGATCTGTCTGGAAGAATCCGCGCGCGTCAACTGTCCTCTCAATGGTTCCGAATAGGTTCGTGTAAGTCGGGCTGGTTTCGATTACGACCGGGCACGGCTGGCGATCCGTGTTGTCCTGGATTACATTAACACGGAAGACTATGAATGGATCGATGTCGGATTTCGTCCCAGGCTGGATGGCAGGACCATCTGAAGACTGCTCATCATTCCCTTTGAATATCTGAATATTGTTCAGTGTGTACTCCTGTAACGACCTCAGATGCTCCAATACTCTCTGGTTGTTTCGGTACCGGTTTTCCAGCTCTTCGAATATTAGTCCCACCACGCTTGAGACTGTCTGGCGCTCCATATCTTCGACTTTTCTCATCATCTCGTTTGCCAGGGCAGAGCCTTTTCTGGCAACCGTTCCGAATTCCTTCTTGAAATCCTGCAATTTCTGTTCGGCATCAGAATATTCTTTAGTTGTGACTTTCCCATCGCTTGCGAGCTGTTCGAGCTCCTCAATAGGAATGGGCTTGCCCTGGTAGACCGGGAACACCTGTGGCTGAGTGATGGGTCCTACCTGAACCGGAACAAGAGCGAATCCCTCATTCTCGATCTTCTTCTGGAACTCAACTAAGAGTGCCTTTTCTCTTTTTTCATAGGCATCCACGATCTTGCTTCTTGCATCGGTGTATGCCTCGCCGGTAAGCATCTCCGGGACTTTCCTTCTCAGATATCTGACCGTCGCTTCGATATCTTCTTTGAATCTTGCACCGTGTCCACGCTCGAATTCAAGAAGCCGTGGAATATCTGCCTCTTTAGTGTTGTAGACATAACACCTGTCCGGCGCCGGAGTGCAATCGACGTGAATCTCCTCAAGCAATCGTTTGATGGTTGTCAGCCTTCCGGTGCCGGCAA
The DNA here is from genome assembly GCA_021789975.1 of Bacteroidota bacterium. Taxonomy (GTDB): domain Bacteria; phylum Bacteroidota; class Ignavibacteria; order Kryptoniales; family JAKASW01; genus JAKASW01. The sequence continues at coordinate 73,432 of JAJYIT010000005.1, read as the reverse complement.
TTCCGCTGACGAACACATTGTAGCCGGGGCTCTTTATTTCAACTCCGAATTGCAGCGCCTTAACGGCCCGTTCCTGACCTATGATATCGTCAATCGGTTCAAGTTCTTCCGTCGATTTGAAATTCAGCTCGTTCTCCGGGCAGCGCCACGTCAACTGCTCTGGAGCCAGTTCACGAAATACTCTTTCTCTTTTCAATTGGTGCCCTCCTCTTTTCTTCAATTTAGGAGTGAGGTGGGTGAAAGACAATGGAAGCGACATAAAAGGGAGGTATGAAGTTTGGCAAAAACGAAACGGCGAGACGGTGAAACGGGGAGGGGGCGACACCGGAAGATGGAGCCACGAGAGTCCCGGGATTGATGGAAAGGAAACCGATTCTTGTTTTCTCCAGCTGCCCGGTTAGCCCACCTGCCTTTGCCGGCAGGTAGGTTCGCCGCTTCCAATCATCTATGTTCTGCACTTGCGGCATTTCCTGAGAGCGTTGACTTTCACGCCCGGTTTGCCAAAGTTGAATGGCAACTTCTGTCTAGTTCGTGGGTTATTAAGATTGAAAGCTACTTTGTGCTTCAAAACATTTGAACGCTGATCAACACGGAGGCTACGGAATTCCACTGATATTCCGATAATCTATTTTCACGATCAGTGAAGATCAGTCTTATCCGCGTAAATCAGTGTGCTAATCTTTTCTTGGAGCTGAGGGTCGAGTGCCTGATTTCGGAAACGGTAAAGAATTTACAGAGTTCTACAACCAGTACAAGGCTGGTGTCTATCGATTTTGCTGCCGGATTTTGAATAGACCGGAAGATGCAAACGACGTTGTCCAGGATGTCTTCATTAAACTCTACGAGCAGGGAGTTCGGTTCAACGGCGAATCTTCGGTCAAGGTCTGGCTTTATAAATCGGCGAGGAACAAGTGTCTCAATGTCATCCGCGACAGATCGAAGCTTACAAATCTTGGAAGTGATGACGACAAAACAATTGCGACAGATATTGTGAGTTCCGACTACGATGATTCAGCGGCGATGGTCACGAGATTGCTTGATCAATTGGCAGTCGAGTACAGAGAGGTCTTGATCCTACGCGAGTGGAACGATCTCAACTATGAAGAAATTGCGGCGGCGCTGGAGACAACGGTGCCTGCTGTGAAGTCGAGGCTGTTCAAGGCAAGAAAGAAAGCGGGCGAAATTTATAGAAAGCTTTATGGAGATGAATGATATGAAATGCGATGATGTACAGGAAAGACTTAGTGCGTTCCTGGATAACGAGGAGAGCACTGACGAAATAGAAGAAGCATTGGGCCATCTTTACGGATGCAGTGACTGCCAGAGTTTTTTCAACGATTCGATAAAGCTGCGTTCACTCGCGCACAAAGACCAAGTTGACTTTCCGCCCGGCTTGGACGAGGCGATGAATTTCAGAACAATAAAGGCGAAATGCGGTATTGCACGTTACAGGGTCAAAGTACCTGCTTACGTACTCTCTATCGCGGCTGTCGTCCTGATAGCGCTGTCTTTCACCTTCGGCTTCATGGTACAAGGGAATGTCCAGCGAAAGGAGATGAGCGAATTAATGAAATCCTTCCCCGGTCAGGTCGTCTATTCCATGCCGCCGCAAGTGGTTTATCCGGTAATAGATCGTGGGTCTAAAGGAGAAGCAAGATGAAAACGGGAATTACATTGCTCGCTATTATTTTCGGGTCGTGTCCGTTTGGATCAGACCTCATGGCACAGAACAGCAGGATAGCAACGAAGACATATGTCCTCCATGTTCATCCACTGCAATCTTCGATCAGCACGCAAGATACCTCAGGTGCTCCTCCGGATTTTGTACCGGTCGAGAAAGAACCACAGATAATCTACCAGTCCATTCCGAAGTACCCGGAATCGGCCCAGAAAGCTGGAATCGAAGGGAGGGTGTGGGTAAAGATCTGGATTGACAAGGATGGGAAACCGCATCAAGCTGTGGTTATGAAAAGTGATGAACAGATATTCGATAAACCGTCCGTCGATGCGGCCATGAAATACAGATTCACCCCGGCGATCATGAACAAGAAACCGGTGGCCGTCTGGGTGGTGATACCGTTTACGTTCAAACTGGCACCCAAATCCACATCTCCTGAGAATGCGGTAGAGGTATTGCGGTCGGGTGATTCCCTGGCTACTCACGCCCAAAGTCTGTCAGTAAAAGCCGAACAGCTGAGCAGCTATGCCAATATCCTTTCGAGCATGATCTCCATGTATAATCTGGGCATGCGCTATGAGAGTCGCAGAGAATATGCGCAAGCCGCCGCCAGCTACTCGGCGTTTCTCCATGCGGCGGAGGTGTCAATGTCGAAGGCCGAAGAAATGATTAGACATGCGAAAGAATTTGTCAAAGAACATTTGAAGGGTCATAACACAGGGAAGTGAGTTCTGACTCGGATCAATTAGATCATGCTGACTAATTATTTCAGAACAGCATTTCGCAATCTCTAGAAGTTCGACAGCGGAGAGAAGCTGAATCACCAGTTCTTCAGCGACAGGATTAACGACATGTATAGAAGCGACTTCAAGTTTGCAGACATGATAGGTTACTTCACCGGTCTTGCGATCTTTGTCGCATGTCTCGGTTTGTTCGGGATGTCGTTGTTTGTGATTCAGAGACGCGTCAAGGAAATTGGCGTCAGGAAAGTTCTCGGTGCTTCCGTGGGCAGCATCCTGTTTTCTGTTGCAAAAGAGTTCATCGCACTTCTGATAGTCTCGACAATGGTCGCCTTGCCAATCACGATTTACTTTGTAGACGAGTGGCTTCGAGATTACGCATACCATATCAATTTCAACATGGTTACTGTCCTGGTAACTCTCATTGTCGGTATGCTTGTCGTCCTCCTCGTGATCGGTTACCAGGCATTGAAAGCGGCAACAACGAATCCCGTCGAAGCTCTTCGATATGAATAATTTCGAAGTGCGAACCTGCCTGCTGGTAAGCAGCGACACGCTCATGCCGGGTGAAGGCATTGGGATTTGAATAGTAAAGGGAGCCATATACTGGTTCCGGGGTATCATCAGCGCGATCTGCGTGGTAGTTACCGGCAGGCTTTGCAAAAGATTGTGCCGGAACTCTTAGGCATTGGTAAGAAGAATTGAGTTTTTCCCTGAAAGGAGAATTAAGATGGCACTTCTGCTTTCGTTGTTATTCGTTTTTGCGGGCGTACCCCAGGAGACAACTCAAGTCAACCTGCACCATTTGCCTCCGCAATTTCAGCTGAAGGATTCAACCAATCTACCGACACCGAAGATCGGGGTGGACTCCGATGGCGTCATTGTTGGAAACACAAAGTACTTCATACGGATCTTGACGACCGATCCGTCGATTGATCCGGGAATGATAAGAAGAATTCCCGACTCGCGTATGTTTGAGAGATTGCCGAGGTTGCTGCAGCCTTTTCGAGAGCCGCGTCCGCTGAAGCCCGAGTAAAGTCAAGAAATAGCAATTTCACCGCCGAATCGCAGAGGCACCAAGCTGTTGAGTTCAATATGCTCCGGCTTAGCAACTTTCCATTTCTCTTTGCGGCTTTCTCTAATTTACGGATGAGAAATAATCCAATTAGGCTTAAAGAAATTGAGATGTAAAATCCGTGAAGATCCGTTCTTTCGGTTCAATCCGTGTCCTGATTAGTTCTTCCTCATAAATACGAAGACCGCCATCTTTCGACAGCGGGCCTCGCTTTTCCCCGTGTGGCTTGAAGTTGCAACTCTATTTTAGTCGGGTCTCATAGTCCCTTCTTACATTCCCCAATGTCTGAATTCATTCCAGTCGCCGCAACGGCCTTGCATGAACGATTCCCTGATGGCCTGCATTATCATGACCTGGTTGCGGAATGTGGTGTTTGTCGGATCGATGATTGTGCCATTGGAGTTGACAAACCAGGAGCCCATGTTGAAGTTGAGGGCTATATTAATGTTTGATGTCGGGCTGGTTATTGTGAAATTACCTCTGACTTTTATTTCGAGGTTCTGGTTGTCCTTGAATGTGAAGGGTACCCAGGCACTGTCCTTATAAACTGCTCCCCATACCACGATGCTGTAATCTGATGTGGATGTGTCGCTGTGCGGTGTGCCCATGCGCATTCCCATGAAGTCTTCACTGTCCTCGAAGCGCTCGTAGGGAGCTAAGCGATGGACCTGCAGCTTAATCCCTGTGTAGGTTCCGGCAGGCAGTGTCTTGCTGGCAAAGCCAATGGCAACGGTATCGTTAACATGGACCACAAATGGTCCGGGGAAGGTGATACTTGAATTGCTATCGTCAATACCTATGAAAGTTCCAGATGTGTCCTGACTTACCTGTACTGTGTCAATGTTAGACTCAAATTTTATGTTCGCAAATACAACGATTGCGCTATCGATTCTTATCGAGTCCACGCCGGTAGTGCTGTTCACGCTGTAAGCACCTGATGGTGCCGTGACACTCTTGAAGCCGACGGGAGTATTGGCATTAGTGAATGCCACGGACATGGTGACATTGCCAGTTGATGAGGAAGGAGCAACCGGCCCGCTCAGGTTTGAACAACCATATACAAGAAACGATAACAAAAATAAAATCAGACCAGATTTCAATGCCATTTTATTCTCTCCTTTCTGTGTTACATGCTTCACTAATTGTGCCACGAAAGCGTTCAATAATATTCTTTGAAAGGAGAGCGCATTGACGTATTTCGATTTTGGATGTGGTTGGAGTTGTGCACAAAATGCCGTTGACTCTGCAAAGTTTGCGCTGTCGTGTAGAAGTTGTAAAGAGGAAGAGAGATTATGAGGGCAAGGTTGTGAGCCCTTTGAGGCGGCTCAACAGCACCTGGGTCCTTCGCTGTGGTCGGAGAAAACACCCTTGAAAAAATCTCTGACCGCATGCCAGAACTTCGAGAGGCTTGAAGTAAATATGCCAGATGTCATTTCGCCTGTGCTTTCAAAGCTGAACGACCGTGGGTATCGAAAGATTCCATCATCTCGGTGAAACCGTCGAACAGGTAATCGCTATCGTGTGGGCCCGGAGAAGCTTCAGGATGATATTGAACGCAGAAAACAGGGAGGTCCTTATGACGGAAGCCTTCGAGAATGTTGTCGTTCAAGTCTAAATGTGTGATCTCGTATTCCTGAGGCAACGTGTCGGGGTCCACTGCAAAGCCATGATTGTGTGAAGTGACTTCGACAGTTCCATTCAAAAGATTCTTCACCGGATGATTGGCACCGCGATGTCCGAACTTCATTTTGAAAGTCTTCGCTCCTGCTGATAGTGCAAGTATTTGATGACCCAGACATATACCGAATATCGGCGTCTGCCCGATAAGCTTCCTGACGTTGGTGATTGCGTAGGTTACTGCTGCGGGATCTCCCGGTCCGTTTGAAAGGAAAATTCCGTCCGGGTTAAGATTAAGCAAGTCTTCGGCGGGATAACCTGCCGGCACAACCGTAACTTCGCAACCGCGTTCGTGAAGCTTTCTCAGGATGTTTGTCTTTATTCCGTAGTCGTAAGCTACAACCTTGAACCTGTTTCCCGGCTTACCGCTTCTGGAGAACATGTAAGGTACTTTAGCAGTAACAACGCGTGCCAGATCCAATCCTGACATCGACGGAAATTCTTTGGCCTTTTTCACCAGAGAGTTGTCATCGAGGTCGGCCGTAGAAATGACGGCGTTCATTGCACCGACTTCTCTGATTATCCGCGTTAATTTCCTGGTATCTATATTCTCGATGCCGACGATATTATTCCGCTGGAGGTAATTGCCGAGGCTTTCGGTTGCGCGGAAGTTGCTGTAGAACTTGCTGTATTCCCTGACGACGAATCCAGCGACCTGCGGTTTCAATGACTCGACATCCTCAGGGTTTATGCCGTAGTTTCCAATATGCGGATACGTCATCGTGACTATTTGGCCGCAATATGACGGGTCGGTCAGGACTTCCTGGTATCCGATCATGCTTGTGTTGAAGACCACTTCGCCTGCGGTCTCACCGGAGGCGCCGAATGATTCACCCGTGAAGACTGTTCCATTTGCAAGTGCCAGCTTTGCTTTCAATAATTCTCCGTTCTCTGTTTAAGAAATTTAACACGCTACGTTCTCCGATACAATCTTGCTATTGTACCCATTTTGTGGCAATTTTATTGAAAATGAAGAAAGACACGAGTCACGCCTTCACAAAGCTCAGGAGCTTAAAATGAAAAAGATTGAAGCCATCATTCGTCCTTTCAAAATTGACGACGTGCGTGAGGCATTGATTGAAATTGGCATCAAGGGGATGACAATTACGGAAGTGAAAGGTTACGGTCGGCAAAAGGGGCATACTGAAATGTACCGAGGGTCGGAGTATCAAATTGACTTCCTCCCTAAGATGAAGATAGAGATCATTGCGCCAGACGACGGTGTGGACAAGATCGTTGAGACGATAATCAAAAGCGCGAAAACCGGGCAGGTTGGAGACGGGAAGATTTTCATTTACCCGGTGGAAGAGGTAATCCGGGTGCGTACTGAAGAAAGCGGGGAAGCGGCTTTATAGGGATCAGCAATCAGCTATCTGCCATGAGCTATGAGCTTTAAGTCAGGCTATGTGGCGCTCGTCGGTGAGCCGAACGTAGGTAAGTCGACTCTTCTAAACTCAATTCTCGGCCAGAAGCTTTCCATCGTGAGTCCGAAGCCTCAGACCACCCGTCACAAGATTGCGGGCATACTTACGGGCCAAAACTATCAGGTTGTTTTTCTTGACACACCGGGACTGATCAAACCAGCTTATGCTCTCCAGGAAGTCATGATGACGTTTTCGGAAAGCGCGGTTGAAGAGGCGGATATTGTGATGTTTCTCGCGGATGCGGGGGAGAAAAATGCAGTCACAAAAAGTTCCGTTGTAATTTCCCAACTCAAAAGTTCCCTCCCTAAGAAACCGGTGTTTATGGTCATTAACAAGATCGACCTCATACAAAAAGCCGATATTCTTCCAATCATAGAGAAGTTCAACACGATTCACAGCTTTGATGAGATCGTGCCTGTGTCTGCAATGACCGGCGAGAACATCGACGATCTCAAAGAGACAATCGTAAAATACCTTCCGGAAGGAAATGCTTTCTATCCTGAAGACTATATGAGCGACAGGGATGAAAGATTCTTTACGTCTGAGCTGATTCGCGAAGAGCTATTCAAGTACTTCAAGCAGGAAATTCCCTACTCCACTACCGTGGGGATCGAGGAGTTCCGAGACAGCGACACGACGCGGAAAACATTTATTCGTGCCGTTATCTACGTTGAGAGAAATTCGCAGAAAGGGATAATTATCGGGAAAGGAGGAGCCGCGCTGAAGCGCGTTGGACAGAATGCAAGAAGGGCGATAGAGGAAATGACCGGACACGAGGCGTATCTTGAGTTGTTTGTGAAAGTAGAAAAGGATTGGAGGGACGATCCCGACAAAATCAAGAAATTCGGATATAGATAGGAAACAAAGTCGAAGGAATCCTCTCGGGAGAAGTCTGAAGCCGGAGGTTTGAAATCAGGGGCAGGGAGCAAGAAGTCGGACATCGGAAGTCCTGACGAATCAACTTTGACAATTGGGATTTCGAGTTCTAACTTTTGATCGGGACGTCGAGATGCGGAGGCATATCCCGCGATTTAAAATAACGAAGGAGTAAATGATGGCTGAGGTTCAACCTTTTAAATCAATTCACTACAACACTAATATCATAACCGAACTTTCAAAAGTAGTTGCACCACCTTACGATGTAATCAGCAAAAGCCAGCAGGAGGAGTTGTACAAGAAGAGCCCGAACAATATTGTCCGGCTCGACTTGAATCGTGAATCGGACCCATATCCTGCCGCAGCGGCAGAAATGCAGCGGATGTTGAAAGAGAATGTGCTGGTACAGGACGACATACCCGCGATTTATCCGTACTTCCAAACATTCAATACTCTCGATGGTGGAACAGTTACCAGAAGAGGCTTTATATCATGGATCAGGCTTGAACCGTTTGAGGCGGGTGTCGTACTTCCTCACGAGCATACTCTTTCCGGCCCAAAGATGGACCGTCTGAATCTCATGAAAGCGACTAAGGCGTCGTTTAGCCAGATTTTCGGAATATATGGGGATCCAACGAAGACTATCGAAAAAGAATATGACAAACTTGCCGGTCAGAAACCGTTTCTCGAAGCGAACCAGGATGGCGTGAACAACAAAGTTCATCGGATTACAGATGGAAAATTGATCGGTGTGTTTCAGAAATTGTTGAGCGGAATCCCTGTTTACATTGCGGATGGGCATCACAGGTATGAAACCGGGCTTGAATACCGGCGCCAGATGCGCGAGAAGAATCCAGAGCATACAGGAAATGAGCCGTACAATTTCATAATGATGTATTTCACTAACATCTTCGATTCAGGACTCGTCGTCTACCCGACCCACAGGATGCTCCACAGCGTAGCCGGTTTCGCAGAAGACAAGCTGATGGATGCTGTGAAGAACTATTTTGACCTGCTACAAAAATCGAATCTCGCGGAACTTGCAGAAATATTGGCAACATCCGGCCCACACTCCTATGGATTAGTAATGCCGCAAAAGAAGTACTATCTGATGAAATTAAAAGCGGGCTCCGATGTTCTTTCGATTGTTAAGGAAGACTTGCCGGCGCCTGTGAAGAAGCTGGATGTTACGCTCTTGCACGATTACGTGTTGCGGCAGACGCTCGGAATCTCGAAAGAGGCACAGGAGAAGAAACTCAATATCAATTATACGATTGAGAAGAGCGAAGTAGACGATGCCGTTCAGTCTGGGAAGGCGCAGCTGGGTTTCATAATGAATGCGACGAAGGTGGAACAGGTAAAGGAAGTGGCGGATGCCGGTGCCGTCATGCCGCAGAAGTCGACGTACTTCTATCCGAAGCTGCTGTCGGGGTTGCTGCTAAGCGCGCTGGAATAGAATATTAACGACCTTTGAGGTTGCCACCAAAGCCCAACCGCGTCATTCACGAACGCTTCTGTCGGTAGCGAAGGAATCCCTTCGGGAGAATCTATTTCGCAAAAAAAATATGATTTCCGGTTGGAGAACGCGGGAATGACGCGCCGAGTGAGGTTCTCCTTCTTTTGAGACTGCTCCGGGCCGTGATGTCATTCCCTTTACAAGGGTACCGAATTACTATCTCACCACCAGGTTCAAGCTCTCAAACCGGGCAGATGCCGCGCTCGAGATCGAAGCGCCTGTGTATTGACTGAAATCGTATTGAAGGTCGAAGTGATCGAGAATGAATGAGTAAGCCCCCGGTACCTCGGCATCAATAACATGAAACGCATCAAGGAATTTCATCAAGCCGTCTAATCCGAGACCGGCACCGTATGTGGAATAGCTCGTTCCGCCCACACCGTTGAAACCTCCGCCTCTGACATACAACAACTCCGCTAACTGGAACTGCCACCCTTTCCCAAGATCGACTTTGCCGTTTGATCTGCCGAGGATCAGATTTTCGATAGGGACGATATCTCCCAGCCCGCCCTTGTATCCATAACTTCGGGCAATCGGAGGCATGCCGTCCAAACGGATGATGAAACTTTCAATCGCTGTCAGAACGTCTTCAACTTGCCTTGCCCAGATGAACGATATGATCTTCCATTTTCTTCTGTGACTTTCATTATTGAGACCCAGCCTGATGTTTAAACCGAGGACAGCTTGACGCGGGATCGGCTCCGAGATAAACGGTGAAGCTACCAAGCTACTTCGTCCCACGTTCCGTTCCGCCCATGCAAGAGTACAGTCCACCACAGGACGAATTTCATCTGAAATTTCCATCGGGTGCCGTTGAATCATCGAGACAAGGTCGATTATCGGGAGATCAAGAATTGCCCCATAAGTTGAACTTCCTATTGTGAATTCGTCGTTGTCGCCTGAACCGCCGATATTGCTTATCTCAGAGCCGAGAGATGACAGTTCATAACCTATCCCCAGCCGGACCACCCCAACGGATTCCGATTCCAACCGAGTTGTTGTTATCATGCTCCCACCAGCTTGATTGTTCATTCGAAGCATCGATTCCTGGATGGGACTAGCCCGCTCCAATGCCAAGCTGAAATGGGCCGTGAAAAACTCCCTCCAGATTGAAACCGACATTGACAGCAGAAGCGTTTAAGGTCTCGATATAGGAAGACCCGAACATGTTCAGATTCGTTCCGGTCAGGAAAGTTGCGGCAATGAAATTATCGGTAAGGCTGAGAATGCCCAACTGTCCAGGGTTCGTGATTGTGGCCATCGCATTGTCGGAGATGGCCGACGCAGCAACGTTAGCAATGCCGTTAGCATCGGCGGAAACGAAGGTTGTCATTAGCAGGCAGTTGAAATGCCTTTTTGTATGCCCACGAAAGACGCGAAAAGACACGAACGCAAAGTGCTTTTGCGTGTTTGCTGTGTTTCGCGGGCCGTTATTTCCCATTGTTCAACAGCCTGCTAGAGGTTTATGCCGCAGACGCGATACGATGTTGACGACAGGGATTTGAAGCAGCGTTCCGAAATCGTGAGCCGGTGCCTTCGTTGCACCACTGGCATTTGCCTGCCCGGCTCCAAACGGTGCAAGCTGGGAGTCGATCCATTTGTAGCTGTAGCCCAATCCGAATTTCACAAAGTAATTGATCTCGATTCCGAATGCCAGCATATCCGCTTTTTCAAAAGCGTACCAGGTGTAAATTACCGTTGGGTTGTTGATAAGCGTTTGGTTGAAAGTCCCGAGGTCGAAATAGACGTGCAAATATCCGATGCCGATGCTGATTGCAGCAGGCAGCTTCATGTATCGGTCCAGCCGCAGGCCTGCGGTCACCGCGCTTGCATCGAGGCTCAGATCCCCTCCGAAGCTGGGAAGCCACATCGTCTTTGGCGTGTACGTACTTGCGCTGAATAAATTGTCCTGGCCGAATAGTCCGAGTTGAGCGGGGTTGGAAATAGCCGAGATCGCATCGCCCGATATCAAGGAGGCTGAGATTCCACCCATGCCGTTTCCTTCGACCGAAATCGTAAGGGTTAAGAAAGGCACGGCAGTTTGTACCTGTGCATTAGAGATACCGGGCAGGAGAATCAAAAGAGAACACCACGCTGCGATCTTGGCCTTCATTTTCAGGACCTCGTTCTTTGTTATCCTGGTTGATAATATGCTTGGCAGTCATGTTTGCCAAGGCCGCTCTGGGAGCCTGTCTGGCACCGCAGATCAAGGCCTAATTATCTCCTCTAACTTCCTTATCTTTAAGTGCATGAAAGTGGCGCCCGACAAATTGGCGGAATTCAGGACCGACGTTCTCCTCGCGGATCTTACCACGATTCATCTTGGAGGTAATGCCCGTCATTTCGTTGACTGTCGCTCTATCGATGAAATCATCTCTGCCATCAATTTCTTTCAGACTATCGGTGATCCGATAATGGTGCTCGGCGGCGGGAGCAACGTGGTATTTTCAGATCACGGGTTCGACGGCCTGGTGCTCAGAGTGAGTCTGAAAGGGATTAGCTTCGTCGAGGATGGAGACTGCGTAGTTGTAACGGCTCAGGCGGGTGAGATCTGGGATGATTTTGTCAAGTTGTCAGTTGATAAATCTCTCGCAGGCATCGAATGCCTTTCGGGAATTCCGGGTACAGTCGGTGCGACTCCGATACAGGATGTCGGGGCGTACGGACAGGAAGTAAGAGAAACGATCACCTCGGTAAAGGTCCTGGAAAGAAGCTCTCTCGAACTGATTGACTTCAACTCCTCAGACTGCAAATTCGGTTACCGTTCCAGCAGGTTCAAACGTGAAGACAAGGATAGGTATATCGTTGTCGAAGTGAGTTTCAGATTGAAGAGAGATGGGGAGCCGAGTGTTAAATATAAAGAGCTGAAGGATCTGCTGGGAAAAACTGAAGACGGAACACAGAGCACCCCTGAGCGCCGAAACGCCGCACTTCGGCGTGCAGGAACGGGACACGATCAGACGACTCTTGGAGCGGTGAGGGAAGCTGTGATGACACTCCGAAAGAAGAAATCAATGGTGATAGATCCTTATGATACCAACTCGCGCTCTGTCGGCTCATTTTTCGTGAATCCTGTTCTCGACGATTGTCAGTACGCAGGTTTTCTTTCTAAGGTGAATGACCTGGGTATGGGTGTGCCTCCGACATTCGGCAACGGAAATGGCAGGAAGATTCCTGCCGGTTGGCTCGTTGAGAAGGCGGGCTATCATAAGGGATATCGTTTCGGTCGAGTGGGAATTTCCGCAAATCACGCCCTGGCGCTGGTTAACTTTGGTGGTACATCAGCCGATCTACTAGGACTTGCTTCAGAGATTGAAGCGAAAGTTCTTAAAAAGTTCGGAATTAAATTAGAGAGGGAGGCAGTCATAGTGGAGTAGTATCGACGGGCCCATGAAGTTGATCAACAGTTATCGAATCTACATAACAAAATGAAGTGGTGGGAGTAATTTGCTAAGAAATCTAATAAAGAAGCTTTTCGGCCGTTCAAAAGAACAGACCGACATAAAGAAGATTGAGGTGAGTGTACCTCCGCAGAGCAGCGACAAGAGTAAATCTCATCAGCAGACAGATCAGAGAGGGAGCCAAAACCAGAGGCAGAACCGTCAGGGCGGTCAGCCACAAGGTCAGAGAAACCCAAGGTCGGAACGGAAACCGCACAACGATCCGCGCCGCCCGGTAGAGAAAACTAAGGTGGCCGAGCGCCCGAAAGCGGCGTGGAGCGTCTCGGCATACGTGGTACCACCGGCAGAGGGAAAATCAAGGTTCCATGATTTTGAGATTCATCCGGATGTAATGCATGCAATTGCAGATCTTAATTTCGAGTACTGCACTCCGATCCAGGCAGCAATACTGCCGAAGTTACTGGAAGGGCTCGATGCCGCCGGGCGAGCACAGACAGGTACAGGAAAGACCGCCGCGTTTCTGGTTGCCATCCTGACGAGGCTTTTGAAGTTGCCGCTCAAACAGCCAAACCGCAAAGCTCCTCGCGTTCTAATACTGGCACCCACAAGGGAACTTGCACTCCAGATAAAGAAGGACGCCGACTCTCTGACGAAATACACCGACCTTAAGGTCCTCGCAGTCCTTGGGGGCATGGAATACAGGGAGCAGAGAGAAACCCTTTCCGGTGAGAAGGTCGATATCGTGGTTGCGACGCCGGGGAGGCTCCTCGATTTCAAAAAGCAGGGAAACATCAGGCTCGACAAAGTTGAGATACTCGTCATCGACGAGGCGGATCGTATGCTGGACATGGGATTCATCCCGGACGTGCGGAGGATAATTGAGAGCACTCCCCCGAAAGCGAACAGGCAGACGATGCTTTTCAGTGCAACACTGACGCCCGAAGTCAACAGGCTCGCTGCGCGATGGACCACGGAGCCGAACATAGTGGAGATAGAACCCGAACAGGTGGTCGTGAAAACTATCAAGCAGGTATTTTACCTTACTACAGATTCCGAGAAATTCAAAATCCTCTTTAATCTGGTGACCAACCGTGGTCTTGACCGCGTGCTTGTTTTCACGAACCGCAAAGATGAAGCGAGAGACTTGAAGGATCGGCTGACATCTCACGGAATAAACTGCGCACTGCTGTCGGGAGACGTAGAGCAGCTTCGACGAATCAAGCGCCTGGAGAGCTTCCGCTCCGGCAACATCAAGGTCCTGGTTGCTACTGATGTTGCTGCCCGCGGTCTGCATGTTGAGGGTATCAGTCACGTCGTGAACTACACTCTGCCTGAAAACCCTGAAGACTATGTTCACAGGATCGGTCGGACCGGCAGAGCAGGCGCACTGGGTACCTCGATAAGTTTTGCTAGTGAGACGGATGCGTACTTCATACCTGCGATAAAGAAATTTCTCGGTGAGGAGGTGCCTTCAAGTTATCCCGAAGATGATCTACTGACGCCGCTGCCCGAACCAAAGTTTCCCCTTCCGCCGAAGAGCAAGCCGAATAAACGATTTCACCGCCAGGGTGGGAATCGTCAGCAAGGGCAGCATCAAAGAAGTGGCGGCGAACGTCACAACGGTCGATCTCGATAATAGAGTTGCTTCGAAGTAACTGCCCTGATTCCTCAGGGAGCCTCGAGCGTGAATTTCCAGCCGCAATAGAAGTCCGTCACCGCATCGGGTGGACAAAGAACCACGGATGTCTTGATCCTCGGATCTATGGTCTTGGCGAACTTGCCGAACTCGACGAGTCCAACCGGCTTGCATGGAAAAGGCAGCAGGTTTTTCCGTTTCCGCGCAGCCTGGACGCGACATTCAATCATCTTGAAGAGAAGCGTACCATCATCCAAGAACTCCGCTTATAGCTGCATATATCTTGTATTGCAGTGCTTTTGCCAGCCCCTGCAAGCCGCTCTTCTCCGGAAGCTGAAGTCCCTTTTTGATTCTATTCGCTTCTGCTGCCGCGAATCTTTCCCACGATGCCGCGTCAAGCTCGATTGCCGCATCCATCCCATACTTCTGTTCGACAGCGAGAAACCATCTTCCATCATGTGCCAGCCAATTCTTAGCAAACATTTTCGCAAGTCCGACTAGTTCTTCCCGATTGAGATTTTCAAAATTTTCCATTCCAGGATCGCATTCTCACCCGCCTTCTGCCTTGGGCGATTCTTGTCCCGACAATCTGTTTTTTGCGCGGCACACGGGTACGATAATTAGTCCTTTTCAGCAGCGCGCCTGCCAACGGACGAATCGAATGGAGAATCTGGTGCCTATGAAATGTCCGTTCGAATAGTTAAAATGAATTCGACCTTGAGCTATCATGGCACGATAATCATAAGTTAAGAACCACCACCAACCTAAGTATAGGAGCGGAAAATGTCGAGTGATTCCTTTTTCAGGGGCTGTCTTTTCGGGTTGTCAATTCGACGGACAAAGTCAATCTTTCTATTGCTTTCCGGTTTCCTGCTGGCTGCAGTATCGGTTTTACCGGTTTCCGGCTATGCAAAGATCACGCGTGAGATCGGACCGAACAATGAAAGCGTTTTGCGAGCCACACTGAAGAACGGGCTCAGGGTCGTGATAGTCAGGAATCCTCTGGCTCCTGTCGTCACCACCGAAATCAACTACCTTGTCGGTTCTGACGAGGCACCGAAGGGATTCCCAGGCACCGCACATGCCCTGGAACACATGATGTTTCGCGGTAGCCCGGGCATGAATGCGAACCAACTGGCGGACATAACTGCCGCTATGGGCGGGGACTTCGACGCCGACACACAACAAATGGTTACCCAGTTCTTTTTCACGATCCCCGCAAGCGATCTCGACGTGGCACTACATGTCGAATCGATTCGGATGCGGTCGATTCTCTGTACCGACAGCCTCTGGAGCAAAGAGCGCGGTGCAATAGAACAGGAAGTTGCTCAGGATCTTTCCAGCCCTGAGTATGTGCTTTACACAAAATTGCTTTCGGCGATGTTCGACGGGACGCCGTATGCCCACGACGCTCTCGGGACTCGACCTTCTTTCAACGCTACTCCGGCGAAGATGCTTCGCAATTTTCACGAAACGTGGTATGTGCCGAACAATGCAGTCCTTATCATAGTCGGAGATGTCAACCCGCAGACAGCTCTCAGTGAAGTCATGAGCCTCTTCGGAGATATTCCGTCGGGCAAGATTCCATCTCGACCCGATTTTAATTTTGAGAAGGTGAAATCCGATACAATCCACTCCACAACAGATCTTCCTTACGGTTTGGCAGTCCTAGCCTACAGGATGCCGGGCACCAACAGTCCGGACTATGCTGCCTGTCAGGTTCTTTCAGACGTGCTTAGCAACAGGCGGGGAAAGTTGTACGGTCTGGTGCCTCAAGGGAAGGCATTGTTCGCAGGGTTCGAGTATGATCCATTACCGAAGTCGGGACTTGGTTTCGCTATTGCGGCTTTCCCAAAGGGATATAACACGGATCAACTCACATCAGAAATCGGTAACATCTTGAGTGAAGAAGTCAAGACGGGTGTACCATCGGATCTCGTTGAAGCCTCGAAGCGACATCAAATCTCCGACGCGCAGTTTGAAAAGAATTCGGTATCGGGTCTTGCACAGGCATGGTCGGATGCCGTAGCGGTTGAGGGAAGAAACTCGCCGAATGATGATCTAAAGATGATCGAGAAGGTGACGACCGCTGACGTTGACCGAGTAGCTAGGGAATATTTGCTTCCTCAACATTCTATAGTTGCTGTTCTGACTCCCCAGGTATCGGGGAAGCCGATCTCTTCCCACGGGTTTGGAGGAGCGGAATCATTCGCTCCGAGCAAAACGAGAGCCGTCAAATTGCCTCCCTGGGCAGAGGTCGCGGTTGGTAAGCTGTCCGTTCCCCACTCGACTATCAAACCGACGGTGTCAATTTTGCCGAACGGCATCAAGCTGATAGTACAGCCTGAATCCATAAGCAACACAATTACCGTAATAGGCGGCGTAAAGAACAATCCCCAATTGGAACAGCCAAAGGGACAGGATGGCGCGGGGGATATCCTCGACCAGTTGTTTGAGTATGGCTCCACAACTCTGGATAGAGTCGCGTTCCAGAAAGCGCTCGACGATATCGGTGCCGACGAATCTGGAGGAACAAGCTTTTCTTTGCGACTGCTCGCGAGTAATTTTCAGAAGGGAGTCGAACTCCTTGCCGATAACGAGTTGCATCCTGCGCTGCCTGAAGGTGCATTCAAGATACTGCAGCGTCAAACATCTGCTACTGTTGCGGGACAGCTTGAGAGCCCGGATTACCTCACCACGCGTGCTTTGAATTCGCGTCTTCTTCCGAAAAACGATCCTGTATTGCGACAGACCACACCTACATCCGTCAATTCGCTTACCCTTCAGGATGAGAAGGCTTATTATAACAAAGTGTTCAGGCCGGACATGACGACCATCGTAGTTATCGGCGACGTAAATCCGGCATTCGCGAAAAAAGTTATATGGGATGCCTTCAAGGGATGGAAAGCATCAGGGCCGAAACCACCGACGGAATTATCTCCAGTCCCGCTCAACAAACCGTCGATCGCAGAAGTCCCTGATGTGAGCCGGGTTCAGGACAAAGTATTCCTTTCGGAGGAGATCGGAATGACCAGGTCAAATCCCGATTATTATGCTCTTCAATTGGGAAACCATGTCCTCGGCGGAGCGTTCTACGCCACAAGATTCTACCGGGATCTCCGTGAGAATACCGGACTGGTCTACTATGTCGGCGCCAGTGTCGATGTTAACAAAACTCGGGGACAGTACGATATTAGATACGCATGTGATCCTGGAAACGTAACGAAAGCCCATGTCATAATTATTCGTGATTTGAAGCAAATGCAGGAGAAAGACGTGGCCCCCAAGGAACTGACGCAGGCAAAGGGGCTGCTTCTGCGCGAGATCCCCCTCTCTGAATCGAGCGAGAACAGCATTGCATACGGATTGCTCGGACGAGCAATCAATGGCCGTCCACTCGACGAACCGATAATAGCGGCCAGGAAATATTTAAAGTTGAATGCGAAGGATGTCAGAGCCGCTTTTGCGAAATGGATCCGTCCTGTTGACTTCGTAGAAGTGACCGAGGGACCGAGTCCGAAGTAGAAGAAAGCTTACCATGGCGACGCTTCATGCAGCCAAGCACGGTGTGTTGCCCACGGGAAGCTTGAATTGTACGAGTCAGATCCCGGGCGGTCGGCAATCGACCGCCTTCGATTTTCCGATATGATTAGGGCAGTTGTTGAACTAAATTACCTGACAGGTTATGTCCATTTAGACAACTGCTGTCGGAAAGGATCGAACCATAATGTCAGGGAAAACTTTGAAACTGGGATACCAGATCGAAAAACGAATTCTGGTTATCCGTGGAAGTAAGGTAATGGTTGATGCCGATCTTGCGCATCTGTACGGCGTATCAACGAAACGGCTGAATGAACAGGTGAAGGGGAACGCAGATCGGTTTCCACCTGATTTCATGTTTCAGCTAACGCCTGAGGAGAAATCCGAGGTGGTCGCAAATTGCGACCACCTCAAGAATATCAAGTACTCTCTAACCTTCCTTATGCATTCACCGAGCACGGGGCGATCATGCTTGCAAACGTCCTCAAAAGTCGGCGGGCAATCCATGTTAGTGTTGAAGTGGTCCGTGCTTTCATACACTTGCGGGAATTGATGGTGGTGAACGCTGATTTGTCGAGACGCATCGATGCACTGGAAGTGAAGTACGATGGACAGTTCAAAGGTGTCTTCGAAGCAATGCGTGAGCTATTCCGACGCATCGACAAGCCGAAGAACCCGATCGGGTTCAGAGTCGGTGAAACTAAAATGAAATATAATCCCCGAAAGAAACCCCGCAAATAGTGTTGAAGTTGAAACGCAACAATGATAATGTGGTGACGGTTTGGGACATCCTTCCCGACTGATGGAGTGTACCATGAAATGTAACCTCTTTGCTGCAAGCTGCAATGAATAATTCGGTACCGCCCGTCCTTCGTCGAGCTTTCCGACTTCACTCATATGAAGTGGATCAGAAGGGTCGGGCCAGGGCGGATGTTCTACTGTCTTTCATGTTAGACAGCGCATGGGCACACGCGAATAATTCCGAGTTCAGCTACGATGCTCTTCGGAAGGAAGGACAACTGTGGGTGCTCTCGAGGTTCTTCTCGGCATTCCACGCGTTTCCAAAGTGGGACGACGAAATAAATGTGGAGACATGGAGCAGGGGAACAGATAGACTATTCGGCTTGAGAGATTTTGTAATTCATTCCGATTCTGAAGAAAAACTTGTCTCGGCTACGTCCGCGTGGCTCGTGATCGACAGAAAAACGTCTCGTATCCAGAGAATAGATCTCTTGCATAGTGATTTCCCGGTTCAAAAGGACAAGCATGAGCTTGATGTGAGATTGGAGAAGCTTGAGCTTACTGAGACGAGCAGGACGGACTTTGAACATATCGTCAGGTATTCAGATATTGACGTGAACAACCACGTGAACTCCTCGCAATATGTAAAATGGATATTGGACAGCTTTCCGCGGAGTGTTCTGGAAGAGAAAGACATTCGCTCCCTCGAGATAAATTTCCTGTCGGAAGCGCAGGTAGGGGATAAGGTTATAGTTTCCACTTCAAACCAAGGGGATTACTTCTATTGCGAGTCAATTCGGGAAAATGATGGGGTGGAGCTCTGCAGGGCTAAAGTGAGTTGGTAGCCTAAGGTTCCACTACTCACCGATCCGGGCGTGGATCGCCTAAGTTGCAGCACTTAGAAAGGGGTGTGAACAGTTGCTACGGAATGATGCGTCTTCTATGTTCCATCTTGTCCCTTTTACCCTTCTTTCATAGCTTTCACGCCTATTATCTCAATCATCATCCTATGCTTTCTACACAGTTTCCATCCCTTTTGGGAAAAGGATCCTTTCGGGTACGTTTAGTTATTGGGATGTTGAGCAAAGCACGACCTTATTCTATATGATTTGTGCCGAAAATTCAAACCGGCGGTCATGAGATTATGTGCCTGAATCTGTTATATTGATACGATTTCAATGGAGATTAGAGCCAAGAGGAAGATTGTGCTTGTGGGGGACAAGGTGCTCATCTCACCAGACAAAAACCAGGAAAGGACTGAACACGGTCTGTATTTGCCTCCAGGAGTCAAAGACAGAGAGAAAGTCCAAGGAGGCGTCGTTGTCCAGTCGGGACCCGGCTACGCCGTTGCCAACCCTAATTTTATTGATCAAGAGCCCTGGTCGACATCTCAGAGAGATCCTGTGAAATACATACCACTTCAGGCAGAGCCCGGCGACTATGCACTCTTTCTCCGCGATCAGGCTGTGGAGATCGAATACGAAGGCGACAAGTATTTCATCCTCAGTCATTCCTCAATCCTCATGTTGATCCGCAACACGGATTTCCTCGAACCGACTCCCTGATTTCTCTTAAGACCTTTCAGATCTTCTCACCTCCGTCATGTTCCATGTTTCTTTCATGTTAAGATCCGAGTTGTTATTTTGTAAATGCTATGCGGGAGTTATTGGTGATAGATAATGTGGTGATCGAAGGGAACTTATTAAACAGAAAATTCTCCTGTGATCTGCTGAAGTGCAAGGGGGCGTGCTGCAGTCTTCCAGGCGGGAGGGGCGCACCGTTGCTTGATGATGAAATCGAAGAAATTCGCAGCGCATTGCCTCAGGTCATTCCCATCTTGGGTACCGTCAACAAACTGGTGCTTGAAAGAGAAGACTTCTTTGAGGGCGAGCGGGGCAACTACGCAACCACTTGTATCGACGATGAAGATTGTGTTTTCGTGTACAGGGAGAATGGCATTGCCAAATGTGCGCTTGAGAAGGCGTTCAACGAAGGAAAGACGACATTCAGGAAGCCGATCTCGTGCCACCTTTATCCGATTAGGGTCAACAAATTCGGTGGAGATTCGCTTAGGTACCACGAGATTCCGGAGTGCAGGCCCGCGGTGAAGAAAGGGGAGGATGAAAACACTGGTGTCATAGAGTTTCTCAAAAGTGCACTGGTGAGACAATATGGGGAAGAATGGTATAGAAAATTGGAATCGATCAGTAATTTGACTCCCGTGCCGGCAAGGCGTGCTCTACGGCAGGGACCTGAATGGACCGATGAAAAGTGATTTGCAGGATTTCGATGGGAGGAGATGTGTGCTGATATGTTGAAGTTTGGACAGACACAGCGACTTAGTCAGGAGCTGCGGCTGCAGCCTCAGCAGATACTTTATTATGATTTGCTACAGCAACCGATCTTCGCTTTGCAGCAAAGGCTCAGGACTGAACTTGATGAGAATCCTGTCCTTGAACTGGAAGAAACCGAAGACCTTGTTGAAGAACCTGAGACGGAGTTGAAGGAAGCCGACGACAAGACAGAAGATCCGATAGACGAGCCGGAGTTCAGCGACGTGGATCTTGATGAATTTAGGAACGATGAGACAGACACGCATCTCAAACGCCGGTCCGAAGAAGATGAGGAATTTGAGTTTGCCCCGCCAGCGATCGAGAATATGTATGACCATCTGCTTCAGCAGCTTCAACTTCTCGATTTCAACGGGGATGAAAAGCGGCTGGGGGAAGAAATCATCGGCAACATAGACGACGACGGCTACCTGCGCGAGGATCTCCAGAAGATTGTTGAGGATGCAAACCTCGCATTCCAGATGAATATGACTGTGCAGGATGCTGAGAGAGTATTGGCTGGAATACAGACTCTGGACCCGATCGGCGTTGGAGCGAGGAACCTCAGAGAGTGCCTGCTTGTACAGTTAAAGGCCAGAACAGATCTTGCAGCAAACGAAAGGGTGCTGGCACTCCGAATTATTGAAGAGGGGTTTGAAGATTATTCGAATCATCGCTACGATCAACTTGCCAAGAAATTGTGCATCGCCCAGGAAGACATCAGGGCCGCCGATACAATTATCAAGAAATTGAATCCGAAACCCGGTGAAGGCTTCCAACTACCGCTTGAAACCTCCATGGTCGTTCCTGATTTTGTGGTCCGTGAAAGTGAGCAGGGTGAACTCATCCTCATGTTGAATGAACGGGATATGCCGCAGGTCAGGATCAGT
This sequence comes from Bacteroidota bacterium, assembly GCA_021789975.1. GTDB lineage: Bacteria > Bacteroidota > Ignavibacteria > Kryptoniales > JAKASW01 > JAKASW01. Next base: position 51,908 of record JAJYIT010000005.1, on the reverse strand, counting down.
CCGCGATACCTGGACATGATGAAGAAAGCCCGCGGGAACAAAACCGATGCTCAGACGAAAGATTTTCTCAAGAGAAAACTTGAATCGGCAAAGTGGTTTGTCAACGCGCTCCAGCAGCGAAGGCAGACCATGACCGCTGTAATGCAGGCGCTCATGGAAACCCAGCGTGAGTTTTTTACCGAAGGGCCCGATAATATCCGACCTCTTATATACAGGGACATTGCGGACCGAACAGGCTTCGACATATCCACCATAAGTCGGGTTGTAAGCGCAAAATATGTTCAGACCGACTACGGGGTGTTCCGGTTGCGCGAGCTTTTCAGTGAAGGCCTCAAGACTGCTGACGGTGACGAAGTTGCCACCCGCGAGATAAAGAACAAGATCAAGAGTATGATTGAATCAGAGGAGAAGAGCAGTCCTCTTAACGATGAGAAGATCACGGAGATATTGAATCAACAGGGATACAGGGTCGCCCGCCGGACGGTGACAAAATATCGTGAGCACCTAAAGATTGCACCTGCCCGGATGAGGCGTGAATCCTAAATTGCCTTGCTCCATCCGGTGAAATCCTCGGAAGCGTTTTGGCCGGGATGATAGAACTTGATAAACATCAGGTCGTCGGAGCCGGAAGGATTGCCTCCCTTTTCAATTGATAGTATGTCTGTAGTATCAAGGAGCGGTATGAAAATTCTCTCGACAACTGTGATCGGCGTTATCAAAGATGGCAAGTGTGCCATTGGCAGCGACGGCCAAGTGACTATCGGTCAATCTGTCATGAAACATAATTCCAAGAAAGTAAGGAAACTCTATAACGACACTGTCCTGGCGGGTTTTGCGGGCGCATCTGCAGATGCGTTCGCGTTGTTCGAGAGGTTTGAGGATAAATTGCAGCAGTACCACGGTAACTTGAGCAGGGCAGCCGTAGAACTGACGAAAGAATGGCGACTGGACAAGTATCTTCACAGGCTTGAAGCTCTTCTGGCGGTAATGAACAAAGACACATCTCTCCTCATTTCAGGAAGCGGCGATGTTGTCGAACCTGACGATAAAATTGTCGCGATCGGCTCAGGCGGGAATTATGCGCTTGCCGCAGCGCGCGTGCTGCTGAAGCATACCGGCATGTCGGCAAAAGATGTCGTGCTGGAATCCCTCAACGTCGCTTCAGATATTTGCATATATACAAACAAGAATTTTTCGATAGAAGAAATTTGAGATGCCAAAGCAGAGTCTTAAATCAGAACGTCTCCTGCAGGTTCAATCAAAGGGCGATGCAGGGAGACGTGAGCTAACTCCGCGTGAAATCGTCGGTGAACTTGACAAATACATAATCGGCCAGGACGCGGCTAAGAAGTCTGTCGCAATTGCGCTTAGGAACCGGTGGCGAAGGCAGCAGGTAACGGAAGACCTCCGGGAGGAGATCATGCCGAACAACATAATCCTGATAGGACCCACCGGAGTCGGCAAAACTGAAATCGCGAGAAGACTTGCCCGGCTGGCGAATGCACCTTTCGTAAAGGTCGAAGCGTCGAAGTTTACAGAAGTCGGCTATGTGGGCCGCGATGTGGAATCCATGATCCGAGACCTTGTCGAAATCGCGGTTGCGAACGTCAGGTCGGAGAAGACTGCCGAAGTGAGAGACCGCGCGAAGGCACTCGCGGAGGAAAGGGTGCTCGACGAGCTGATACCTCCAAAGGCGCCGAAGAAAGTCAAACCGGAAATTCCGGACAACGGCGAAGAAGAGGAAGTAAGGAAAGAAACCAGGGAAAAACTCAGAAAGATGCTCCAGAGTGGCGAACTTGACTCGCGTACGGTTGAAGTACAGGTAAACGCTGAAGTTCTCCCGATGATGCAGGTCTTCGGCCCGTTCGGATCGGAGGATCTCGGTGCGAACTTCCAGGACCTTCTGAGCAATATCGTACCGAAGAAGACAAAGTCGCGACGGGTGCAGATAACAGAAGCGCTGAAGATATTCGAACAGGAGGAAGCTCAGAAGCTTGTCGATATGGACGGCGTTGTGAAAGAGGCTCTCCGACGAGTGGAAAATAGCGGGATAGTGTTTGTCGATGAAATAGACAAGATCGCAAGTACCGGCGGGGAAGGCCGCGGCCCGGATGTTTCGCGCGAGGGAGTCCAGAAGGATCTCCTGCCGATCGTCGAAGGCTCAACGGTAATGACAAAGCACGGCATGGTGAAGACCGACCACATACTATTCATTGCGAGCGGCGCATTTCATACCGCAAAGCCGTCAGATCTCATTCCGGAGCTCCAGGGAAGATTCCCGATAAGGGTCGAGCTCAACAGTCTGAATGAGGATGACTTCTACAAGATTCTGACGGTGCCGGAAAATGCGCTTATAAAACAGTACACGGCTTTGCTTGCGACGGAGGGAGTTGAGATTGGTTTCGACGACGCCGCCATCCGGGAAATAGCGAAAATAGCGACAGAGGTAAATGAACAGGTGGAAAACATCGGAGCAAGGCGGCTGCACACAATAATGACAACTCTGCTCGAGGAAATCTTGTTCGACGTTCCCGACAAAGTCGTCGAGAAGAGCATCAGGATCACACGCGTGATGGTCGATGACCGGCTGAGTAATATTGTCAGAAACAGAGATCTCAGCAAATACATACTCTGATTGAAATCGAAGCCCTGATTTCCAAATCCTGACCGATGTTCAAAACTCAGGATCGAGAATTGGGAAGGAGAGCGGTTCGGCAGTTGAGTTTTTATGATTGGGACCTATTTGAGATTTCGAGTTTAGGATCTAAGATTTCTCTTCCCCGAGATGGCTGAATTCAAGATAGAAGAAATCGACGAGACCACGTACGGCAAATTCCTGGAAGAAAATCCTCCCGATGATCCGTTTTCACTCCTCCCTTTTCTTCTCGCATGCAGAGAAGCTTTCCATGTCGAGCCCATCTTCCTTTCGATATTCAAGAATGGCACACCGATAGGGGTCTCATCATTCTCAGTCGGGAAGCGTTTTGGCGTCCCTCTCATCCAACTGATCCCCGGTCGAACCTACGACGGAGTTCAATTCAGGAAACTGGGTGAATCTACAAATCAGAAGCAGGAGTACGAGAAGCTCCTGTCCCTCCAGGCTCTCGAGGAATTCCTCGAAAGGAATTTTGCATTTCATCAGATTGTCTTCCCGCCTATCATGACAGACATACGGGCTTTCCAATGGGCCGGTGCAAAAGTCGAGCCTCAGTATACCTACAAGGTTAATCTGAGTACTTTTTCAGAAGAGCGATACACAAAATCTCTTATAAAGGAATTAAGATCGGCAAAGGAATCGGGTTTGACTGCGCAGAAGTGTGGGATCGATGAGCTGGCTGCTTTGCAGAAGTCGAGCTACGGGAGACATGGTCGGACCCCCCCGATACCGACCGAGACATTGAAGGTTCTGCTGGAGAAATTAGACACGAGCGGGCTGCTCAAAACTACCGGAGCCAAAGATAGGTCCGGCCGGTTATTATCTGCCATAGCGGCGCTGCGTGCAGGCAAAGACTCCTACCTGTTTGTTGGTGGGATGGAAGCGGGCGGTGCGGGGGGTGCATCTCATTTGCTTTACCATGAGATTTTGAAATCGGAAAAGGAAAATGGGATGGCTTCGGTAGACTTCTGCGGAGCCAACACTCCATCAATCAATCTCTTTAAATCCGCGTTCGGACCGGAACTGCAAGTCTACTTCCGGATCATGAAGGCTAACAGTGCGATTACCAGATTAGCCTTGTTGCTAAAGAAGAGCTGAATGTCACAAGGCGAAGACTATTCTCTGACCCAGAGTGCCGGCCTTGTGGGAATCTCCAAGCTTGTTAACATCCTGGGCCTTCTCATCGCGTCGGTGATTCTTACAAGATTGCTCAACCGCGCGGAATATGGCAATTACGAGCAGGTATGGATGGTTTACAATTCCTTCCTGCCTCTCGTCGGCAACAGCATAAGCAGCTCAGTCTACTATTTTTCGTCGCGCAGCAACAAGTTGCGGATCTACTCCGGTGCAGCAGTCGTCACCGCTTCAATTGGTGTGGTCTTCGGTGCAGCACTGGCAGTTTTGGCCCCTGCCATAGCACATTGGTTTAGATCGGACAATTTAATCGAGTACCTTCGGATATTTGCGGTCTACTCCGTTCTTGCGTCTCCTTCCCTGATCTTTGAATCGGTATTTGTGACGGAAAAGAAAGTCGGGTTGCTCGTGGCCGGCAATGCCGTCCTTTCGGTCCTTTTCGCAGCCGGTATCCTGCTGTCTGCCTTTGTTTTCCACAACCTGACTGCTGTGTTCATTTCGATCGCGATTGTCGGGGGCGCAAAGTCTTTGTTCCTAATGCAGTATTTGTTCACGGCAAAGACCGGTAGTGCGGTAGGTGGCCTTAATATGAGGGCACAGATAATCTATGCGCTTCCGATTTTCGTCAGCGGAATAGCGGGGACAATCAGCAAACAGGTTGACAGGTATCTCGTATCCATATTTCTTTCCGCTGACAAGTTTGCCATTTATTCAATAGGTTCGAAAGATGTCCCGTTCATCAGTATCATTACAGGTTCTGCATCTGCTGTATTATTCCCGGTCTTCAGCGAGCTGGGTGCCACTGACGCCCGCGAGAGATTTGTCGAACTCTGGCGCAACGCCATGTCGAAAACCGGCCTGTTCCTTTTGCCCTTGATGTTCTTCTTGTTCTTTACCGCCAAAGACTTCATGGTTTTCTTTTTTGGGAGTAAATATAGTGCGAGTGCCGCAATCTTCCGGATTTTTCTTCTTCTTCTCCCATTGCGACTGGCGTTCTATAGCCAGGCACTTCTATCATTGGGAAAACAGCGACTCTATATGTATTCTTCTACAGTTGAAGTGATACTAAGCGGGATGGTATCGTATCTGATGCTTCGCCTGTACGGCATGGAAGGGGCGGCACTTGGGAAGGTGCTCGTTTCTTACGTAGAGGTCGCGTTCCTCGTGAGCGTGTTGCTTGTAATTCTGAAATCTAAGGTCACTGCCTTCTTTCCGTGGGCAAAGCTTTCTAAGATTGTCGCGATCTCCGTTGCGGGGATAGCTCCGCTCTTTTTTCTACGCAATCTGATTGACAACATCTACCTGAGATTTGTGACAGAAGGACTGACCTTTGTAATCGTTTTCGGGTTGATTGCTCTGGGTGCCGGACTTGTCCGCATCGTTGACCTGCGCAAACTGCATTTCGAAGTGAATTGACTCGCCTGGATTTTTGTTGTTGTGTTAAGCACCAAATCGGAGAGTACTTGTGAATACATTGGACATCAAAATTGAAAATTACCTTAACCAGGTGTATGGCGATCGGAGCGGAGTGCTTCGAGAGATGGAGAAGGAAGCCGAAAAGAGAGAGTTCCCAATAGTAGGTCCACTTGTAGGTCGGTTGCTGTACCAGCTTGCAAAAATGATAAACGCCAGGCGCGTGTTTGAGATGGGATCGGGATATGGCTATTCGGCATACTGGTGGGCTAGCGCCATGAAAAGTATGGGAAACGGTAGCGGTGAAGTTTTGATGACCGAGAGAAGCGAGTCGAACCGAAAAGAGGGAGAGGCGTATCTCAATCGTGCGGGGCTCGGACACCTCGCGCAGTATGCCGGAGACGACGCGCTCGCTGCAATTGATAAAGTATCCGGTGAGTTCGATATTGTGTTCATTGACGCCGACAAACAACAATACCCGATTGCCCTCCAAAAGGCGGCCGGAAGAGTCAGACCCGGCGGTCTTATCGTTGCGGATAATGTGCTGTGGTCGGGAAAAGTTGTGGAGGAAAAAGGCGATGCATCCACCGAAGCTATCAAGGAGTTTAACAGAAACCTATTCTCGATGAAAGAATTCACTTCTTCGATTGTGCCGGTACGAGATGGAGTCGCTGTAGCTTTCAAATCAATGTGAAGTGATAATTTTATCCCTCTTCATTTAGAAAATAACATTATTGATGGAGTAAGAAATGTCTAAACTTGTTCTAATTCGTCATGGTGAATCGCAATGGAATCTTGAAAATCGTTTCACAGGCTGGGTCGACGTGCCGCTGTCGGAGCGCGGCATAAAAGAGGCTGAGTCCGCAGGTGAGAAGCTGAAGAGTTATAGATTCGATCAGGGGTATTGTTCAAAACTCACGCGCGCGATCGATACTCTGAAGATTGTTCTGGGCAGAACAGGGCAGAAAAATCTTCCCGTGGAGTACGATACGGCGCTGAACGAGAGACACTACGGCGACTTGCAGGGATTGAACAAAGCTGAGACGGCAAAGAAATTCGGCGAAGAACAGGTTCACATATGGCGAAGAAGCTACGATGTTCCGCCCCCGAACGGGGAGAGTCTTAAAGATACTGCGGCTCGTGTTCTTCCGTACTGGAGATTCAAGATACAGCCCGATGTGAAGGCAGGGAAAGAAGTGCTTGTTGTAGCGCACGGAAACAGCTTGCGATCGCTGGTGATGTTTTTGGACAACATGACAAAGGAACAGGTGCTGGAACTCAACATACCTACCGGGGTGCCCCTCGTCTACGAATTCAGCGGGGAGCACGTTGTCAGCAAAAAATATCTGGAATGACAGCCCCTGATTCTTTAAATTAATAATCCATTGGCGGAGTAGCTCAGGTGGTTAGAGCAGTGGAATCATAATCCACGTGTCGGGGGTTCGAGTCCCTCCTCCGCTACGAAAATCTCAAAATCCATCCCATTTTTTAGCTTCGGCTTATTCCACTTTAAGATTTTTAAGGACAAAATTTGGAGTGAGAGTGGCCAATTGGGTGCCCAATCTTTTGGTGCTTCTGCCTCCAAAATTCACAGGAGGTGTTCCATGTTCCTCGCTAAACAAAAGAACGGTTTCTACTACCTTTACTTTGTAGAAAAGGATGGAAAACGGAATAAAAAATCCACGAAGTCAAAACTGAAATCGGATGATTTAGAATTCCTCGTGAAATTCAGAGAACAACAAAAGCTAAGATGTGGAGAGAAAACAGTTCAAATGTCGCTTGCTGAATTCAGGAACGAGATACTGAATCACTCCGAATCAGTTCATAGTCCGAAGACCACCAGCAACTACCGGACTACTTTCAAGTATCTGCTGTATCACTTTGGCAATGTTCCGTTAAGTACTTTCACAAAACCTTTCATCGAAGACTTTATAGAGAAACGTACCGTGAGACTTCAATATATGCCGGGTGAAAAGGCCTTGCCTACTTATCTGCATCTTTCAAATACGCGGTTGATAGACGGTACATCATGGAAAATCCGTGTGCTGGCATACGAACTCCAATGTTGCCGGAGAAGATGCCTTTGTTTCTAAGCAGAGATGAACTTCACGTTCTTATGTCCGTCATTGATAATCCAGGACTGGCAGACCTTGTCAACTTCGCAGTAAATACGGGCTGTCGGCAGGGAGAAGTGATTAATCTAAGATGGAGTCGGGTGGATTTGGTCAAACGAAGGCTGATTTTGGAAAACCGAGGTTACATGACAAAATCCCAAAAGATTAGATCAATACCTCTAAACAAAGCCGCAACCGAATTGTTAGCGCGACGGAAGAAGGAGTTAAACTGCGAATTTGTATTTACTCTTGAAGGCGTGCAAGTTGAGCCGAATAAGATGAACAAGGAGTTCAAGAAATTCATAAGAAAAGCAAAATTAAATCCGTTGCTGTATTTTCATAGTCTCAGGCATTCATTTGCTTTATATCATTGCATAAATAAAGCGACATAACAATCACTGATATGGATGGAGGTATCCAAAAACCTGAGAGGGATCTTTCTGGATGCTTCGAAAAGTTGAGGTTAAAACGGAGCGGAGTTCGTCTTGAGTCGGGAAATACCCGTTGTGTGTCCCGTGCAAGCGTGTGTGATGCCATATTCTCTCCAGAGCGTTGAGTTCCGGTGAGTACGGAGGAAGATTGAATACCTATATGTGTTTCCGATTGTCCGAGAACCACATCCAAACACCTCGGTCTTTGTAGTAGGAGGCATTGTCCTGAATCAAGAATATCTTTCGCCGGAAATAGCAGCGCACGATTCTTTCGAGATAGGCAACGTAGGTTTCGGCGTTGAACACCGATTGGAAATAATAAAGGAAACGGGCGCAGTACAACTCTATGGTGCCGAAAATCTTGAGGGTGTTTCTCTTGCCAGTGGTCGGTATTTCTGGTTGAGATCCTATGCGCGCCCATGTGCGGTAGAGTGTAGGGTCTTGTCGGAAACTCGCCTCGTCTTCGAAGAGAATGACCGCCCCTTCGTTTTTGGCTTTTTTTATTATATTACGTGCTGCCTTATTTATGCAAGCCTATATAACAGCGAATAGCTTTGTCACGTTGAAGGTCTACGATGTTCTTGGGAGAGAAGTGGCGGCACTTGTGGATGGGAGACAGACAGCAGGGGGTCACGCCGTTCAATTTGACGGCTCACGGTATGCGAGTGGAGTCTATTTCTATCAGATCAGAGCCGGTGCGTACCGCGCCGTGAGGAAGATGCTGCTTTTGAAATAACGAGCAAGTTGCCTTGCGAAGGTAACTGAGACTAAGCGCGGCGACCTTCGCAAGGTTGCGGCGATAAGCTGACGGCTGATTCAGGCAGTCATTCAATGACTTTCAAGGCGACCAATTTGCCAAGCGGAGTCTACTTCTACAGGATCCAGGCGGGGAATTACGCGTCCACAAAGAAGCGTATGCTCGTGAAGTAGTATGAAATGACCCTGATCATTTGACCTCAAAAAGATGGAACACTCACACATCAGAGTCAGGTGGATTAAGGTCAAGGGTGTTAGACTTTAGTCCGACGTAGAAACCCACTGCCTAAGGCAGTGGTGATGTAAAGGTGGCTTCGCCGGTAGAAAGGCGTTAGATTGAAGCGGAATAGGAAAATACAAGAAGCTTTCAGATGCGATCTACTACTGCAAGTACCACATAGTGTGGGTACCGAAGTATCGGTACCGGATATTGAAAGGAGCAGTGAAAGAGGAGTTGGAACGGGACATAAAGGGGATGAGCGAATGGCTTGGATGTGAAGTGGAGGAATTGAATGTACAGGAAGCCCATGTTCATGTACTTGTATCGATACCACCGAAGGTATCGTTGTCAGAATACGTGGGGACAGTGAAAGGAAAGACGGCGATAAAGCTATTCAAGAGTTACGGTGGATTGCGAAAGAAGCCATATTGTGGGAACTACTTTTGGGCACGAGGATACTTTGTGAGCACGGTTGGAATAGACGAGGAGATGATCAGGAGGTACGTGAAGTACCAGGAAAAAGAGGAGAAGAAGGAAGAACAACAGCAGGGGAGTTTTGACTTCTTATAGATGCAAAGTGTTTTTCAGAAGCCACCGGTTTTGCCGGTGGTAGTTCACAGCTTCTTGGGGAACACTTCTAGTGCATTCAGTCCTAGTATTCTACGTTTATCTTCATCGCTAATCCTCGCTCCGAGGATACGTCCGATCTGTTGATCCGGTGACATGAAAGGCATATCCGTTCCAAAACAAATCCTATCGGCACCAGCTTTTTTTACCAAGCGTTCGATAAGGCCGTACCATGCCAGGGAATTACATGTCTCGAGGAAAATGTTCGGACATGAGCGGGCTGCGAGGTAGTAGGCATCTTCATCAGTTATTCCAGAATGTCCGAGAAGTATTTTCACCGACTTGAACTGCATCGCCACTTTAATGAGTGGAGCCACGTGCATCTCTCCATATGTATGCGCGAGAATGACCGCGCCGATTTGATCAGCATACTCGTAAAGCGGGATATAATTCTTATGGTCGAACGGGATGCCATTGCCGTCGTCGTGTATCTTGAACTGCTTCGTGTGTTCTCTTTCGGCTAAATCCAATATGTCTCTCGTTTCCTCCGCGTAGTTCGGTTTCACAACCAGATACGGGAAGAACACCCCAGGATAGGCTTTGTGAGCCTCAATGACCATATTGTTCCCAGCAATCGCATCGTTTCTGAGTGACAACAGACTCGATCCATACAATCGTGTGATACCGATCCTTTTTGCGTTCTCTATTACGGCCGCGACTCCCGTGCTTGGGATCAGAAAATTGTAGTACTTGCCGATATGCATGTGAGCGTCAATGATAACTTCGTCACGGAGTGGTCCCCCTATAAACAGATTGCGGACAAGGGGTAGGGTGAGCATGTTCCTTAATCGATTCTAATATTTTTGATGAGAGCACGAAGGTTTCCGCTCCCGACCTGTCTCTTTTCTTCCACTCCAACATTGGCATATGTGATCATAGAGATGGCCGCTGCCGGCGTATATGCTGGATAATTAGTCCCAAAAAGAAGCTGACCTAGATATCCTTTCTCCTTGAGAAAGGGGAGAAGGTCCGCAAGGGAGAACCACGATGTATCGACGTAAAGGTTCCTGTTTGTCTCCCACAATGGCAAGAGATACCTCAGCTGTCTGTAATTTATTCCGGTTGTTATTACCGGCAGAGCTGGATGTTCATGGCACAGTGTGTAAACTTCGTTCCAGTCAAACTGTTGAAACGGCAACAGCATCGGTATCCGATGATGCTCAAGAGCTGACAACAATTTACCGAGAGACCATGATGCGAGCGAATAGCTCTGAAACCTTGGGAAGGCGATCACAGCTTTTGCACCACTGTCGAGCATATCCCGGATGAATTGTTCGGCGTCACTTAATTCTCCGCTGGCCGTCGGAAGTATTGCCCAGACGGGGTAGATCCTGTCCGATCCCTTGAGGAGTTCGACTATTTCTCTGTTTCCAGCCGCCGGATCGTAGTCGCGACTCAGCGCATGGGACACGAGAGCTTCTGAAATGTGATAATACCCCATGTCTGTTTTCAATTGGTCAAGCGACCACGGCTCGCCCTCCCGACGATCTGCCCTTTTCCCCACCAAGCAGTTACAGTCGAACAATTGAAGATCGGTAGCTTCGCTCATTTGGATCGGCTCATCGTTTTCTTTTGTCACGATGCTCCTTGATGTATATTGCAATTCCGATCAGAGAGAGGAAAACGCCGGTGCCGATGTTCATAGCGGGTGCCGTATTGTAGCCACCGTGTAATGCAAGCAGGGCACCGATCACTATCACGAGCGCTCCGAACAAAAGTGTAGCGACAGCGACTATCTGTCCGTTAGACAGCTTCGTTTCTATTACTGAGTCTGCAGCATCCACCACTATGTTCGTATCGAGATCTTTGAAATAACTTTCTGCGGTTTTCCTCTCTTCAGTTGAGCCGGGATAGCGAAGTGACGCGAAGTACATCGCCAGGATCGTTACACCGCTGTTGAAGAGTATCGCTCCGGAATCCCATCCCTGCTTCAACCAGTATTGCAGAGTGGGATCGCTGGCGAACCTCGAAGCATTTGCGTCCATCAGTAATGCGTTTATTATAACCAGCACCGTTCCTGTTATTGCACCTGCGATTAGGCCGTAGAGAGCTCCGCGGGCAGAGATCCTCTTCCAGAAAAAGCCCATAAGGATTGGGAGAGCCGTTGCTGGAAGGAGTGCTCCGAACGATTTCAACATTATGTCGAATAGATTGAATCCCTTGAGGTTAGCGACAATCGTTGCCATGAGGATGATCAACCCTCCTGCTACAATCGTGGCAATCTTGCCTACCTTTACAAGTTGTCGGTCGCTCGCATCGGGTTTGAAGATTCGTTTGTAGAGATCATTGGTAAGTATGCCGGCCAGCACATTAAACTCAGACCCCATAGTGGCGATTGTCGAAGCAAACATTCCGACGACCAGAATGCCCATCATTCCGGTGGGAAGGACAGTGAAAGCGATAGCCGCATAACTATATTCGGGGTGTGCCAGTTTGGGCAAGATTAACCGGGCAAATATGGAGGGCGAAAAGAATATTATCGGGGCAATGAGATTCAATACAGCGACAAGCCATGCAACCTTGCTGGCGTCTTTTTCAGTCGGAACGCAATTGAATTTGTGGACCAGTGACCACATTGTGTTGTAGGAGATTATCATGAGGGCTATAAAAGAAAGATAGTCGAAGGCATGATAGGGACCGGAGAATGGACTCAGAAAACCTGACGGTAGCTGGCTAACCGAAAAACCCGATTTGTAGAACCGTAGAATTGTGAGTACCAGAATCACAATGACTATAATCATGGTTATAATAAACTGAAGGAAGTCTGTGACGATTACGCCTTTCTGTCCCCCGGTGAGAGCGTAGATGATCATCACAATTCCTACAAGAGTGATTGCCGCCGGGAGACTGATGACGGCAAGCTTCATCCCGACATACACGAAAATTGCGGTGGAGAAAATCTTCATCGCGTCATCCATTATCCTGACGGGGAAACCGGTCCAGGCGAGCGCCTGCCTCATGTAGAGGCTGTAGCGCCGCTCGAGGAACTGAATCGGTGTGACTGTGCGAGATCTGCGCCATCTTTTGGCAACGTAGAGGCCCGCCAGGACAAGTCCAGTTACGCTGACCTGGAATATAAGCACTGCGGTGATACCGTACTTGTATCCGAGCTGACCGTACATTACAAAGCTAAGTGCACTGTGGCTTGCCATGAAAAAAGAAATTCCCGCCAGCCACCACGGCATCGTACCGCCGGCGATGAAGAAGTCCCGAGACAGTTTTGTCCTTTTTGAAAAGTAGGCGGCGGTGCCCAGGATAATCAGGAAGTATCCGGCAATAATAATATAGTCGTATGATTGAAGGGCCTTTCCGGTGTCCAATTTTCAGCCTGTCCGGTTATTTAAGTTGAATCACTTTGTGTTCCGCTGCCGCCTGGTAGGCTGCGAGAGCAATGGCCACTGACTTTCGTCCGTCCTCGCCGGTGATCGCCGGTTTGCGGCCTTCCAAAATGGAGTTTACAAATTCCTGGTCCTGCGCGTTGAACGATCCCATCCTGATCTCAGCGAACATCCCTTCGCCCCGCCAGTCTATCGGCGGCTGCTGAAATAATGTCTCCCACGGTTTTGAGTCGACGCTCATTCGTAGAGCGCCGTATCCGTCAACGTCCAGCATCCCTTTTTCACCTATAACCAGCGAGCGGAATGCGGTTGTAGGGAAGCCAGGTGTCTTAAGATCGCCACTGCTCCATATTGAACTCATTGCATTGTTGTGCCATCTTATCACTGCCATGGTGGAGATCTCAATTCCGGAGGAAGACTTCGTTATCTCCGCGGATACACTCTCCGCTTCCTCGCCAAGAAACCACCGCAGTCTGTCGATGTTGTGGATGCCATAGCCAAAAAATATCCCTAGATTCTCAGGCAGCTGTTGCCACTTAGGATAAGACTCCAGCGCATTTGGTTGGAGTGCAAATTCCTGAATCATAGTAATGCGCCCGATAGCGCCGGCGCGTATCAGTTCAAATGCTCTTCGGTTGGCTTCTCTGTATCTTTGAGTGAAAGCGACCATGAGCACGAGTTTGCGCGAACTAAACGCATTCTCGGTTGACTCACATTGGTCCACAGTTGTTGCCATCGGCTTTTCGACAAGTACATGTTTGCCAGCCTCAGCGCAAATCAGGGCGTGCGTGAAGTGAATTGAGTGAGGTGATGTGATGATTACGGCGTCGATATCCTTGTCTGCCGCCAGATGTTCGACTGAAGGGAAGTTCGTCACGCCAAATTCTGCAGCGAGAGTCGCAGCTCTCTTGCCTCCGGATACTCCTGCCAGCACCGCTCCCTTCAGATATCTCTTTATGGAGACCGCATGAGTGCGAGCGATGAACCCGGAACCTATTATGCCGATCCTGATTGGAGTCATCGATCAAGTGTGCAATGACAAGATCCGTTGATGGCAGCGCTAGGCTGCAAAGCACTTTGCAATGTCGGTGACTCCGAGTTCGAGTGAAATGGCAATTCCTTCCCGCGGCAACTGTTCCTTAACTTCGTCCATGACGGATTTTTTCGCCCGAACTTTCGGCATTGAAATGCTCAACGCGGCGAATGCATAATGTTCATTATTGAAGATCGGGGCCCCGACACAAATAACTCCATCGTGTCCTTCTTCATTGTCCAATGCGTACCCTGCTTTCTTTACCTCGTCCAGCTGTTCCTGCAGCTCTTCAATTCCAGAAATTGTTTTTCGTGTGAATGCCGAGAAATCATAGTTCTTGAAGCGAGCGGCACGTTTCTCTTTCGGAAGAAAAGCCGCAATTGCTTTTCCGATCGAAGTCGCATGAAACGGTGCGACGTCTCCAACGCTGTCGCTGATCCTGAACGCTTCTTTTGATTCCAATATGCTTACATAGACCGCGCGGTCATCTACAAGCCGTGCGAGATTTACTGTCTCCCCGAAGCGCTTGTGCAGCATCTCCATGTGCGGACGTGCTACGGCGATCAGTCCGCTGCCGCCGCTTAGACTTCGAGTCAGGAGCACAAGCTTCGAGCTAAGCGTGTAAGCGAAATCCTTTTTGTCCTGCTCGACGTAGCCGAGTTGCTCAAGTGTGCTGAGCAATCTGAAGACCGTAGGCTTCGGGTAGGAAACCCGCTCCGTAATCTCTCTTAATCCCAGCCGGGTGCCTTCGCCTAAAGCCTCAAGAATTTCGAAAGTCTTAGAGACCACTTTTACTTTAGTTGTCACATTGCCTCCACAGCCCGTTGATGCGAGGATTGATTTGGACAGTCATATCACAATATAAAATGGCTTAATGCCGAATGCAAGCGATGAGTCCTCGTGGTGTATGATATATGGCGTTGCGAGTTAGATCTTGACAGATTGCGACAATGTTGCTAGATTAGAAACGAGATATTATTTCGCAATACGAAACAAGGTGATGTGTGGCTAAATTGGTAGAAAGGTCAGTCCCCGGTCCGCGTTCTCTAGAATTTCTGCGGACCGCAAAAGAGTATGAACCCCCGAGTATGGCAGATCAAATCCCTGTAGTGTGGGATCACGCCGAGGGGGTCTGGATTACTGATGTCGACGGAAATCTCTACCTGGATTTTACGTCCGGAGTTCTCGTGACAAACGTCGGGCACTCGAATCCGAAACATGTCGCCGCGATCGAAAGGCAGGCGCACAGACTTCTCAATTGTTATTCGTTCCCAACTCCCGAGAGAATTAATCTCTCTCAGAAACTTGTTGAGCTGCTCCCGGACAATATCGACAAAGTCTTTCTTCTGACGACCGGTGCTGAGGCAACGGAAGCTGCGATACGGATCGCGAAGAGGTACTCCGGTAAGCATGAGATCCTTGCGTTCTACGGTGCGTTCCACGGCAGGACCTACGGGCCGATGAGTGTCTCCGGAAGCGTTAACACCCGGCGCAAGTTTGGGCCGCAGCTCCCCGGTGGAGTGATGGCACCGTATGGAAATTGTTACAGATGCGTCTACGAAAAAACTTTTCCCGAGTGCGACTACTACTGCATCAAAGCTCTCGATAGAATCATTGAATCAAGTACGACGGGAGATTTGGGAGCGGTAATCGTCGAGCCGTACCAGGGTACAGCGGGCTTCATATTTCCTCCGAAAGGATGGCTGAAAGAGTTGGAGAAGTGGGCCGCAAGTCGAGGCCTGATTCTCATAGTCGACGAAGTCCAGTCGTCGTTCGGCAGAACAGGGAAGTTGTTCGCAATCGAATGGGAGCAGATAAAACCTCAAATGATATGTCTTGGAAAGGGAATCGGGAGCGGAGTCCCGACTTCCGCACTGGCCGGTGAGAGCAAAGTGTTCGAGAGCATGCTTCCGGGTGAAATGTCAAGTACCACAGGCGGCAATCCGCTTTCAAGTGCCGCAGCACTTGCAGTCATCGATATTATGAAAAGAGAAAACCTTCCTGAGAATTCCAGGATTCAGGGAGAATATCTTCTTTCCCGACTGACTGAACTCTGGAAGAAGTTTGAATTTGTGGGCGACGTCCGCGGAATGGGTCTGGTTATCGGGATCGAAATAGTGAAAGACAAAAAGAGTCGCGATCCGGATCCGGATTTATGCAGAAAGATCATCAAACGCTGTGCAGAATTCGGCCTTATGCTCGGACGAGTCGGCATGTACGGTAATGTTATTCGGGTTGCTCCGCCGCTCGTGATTAAGCAGGAGGAATGTGACATCGCGGTTGAAATCTTTTCTAAAGCAATGCAAGAAGTGTCCCGAATATAAGAAAAGGAGTTCCATTAATTTGAGAGTTGTCGTTACGGATTATATTGAGCCTGATCTAGATTGGGAAGAAAAGCAAATAGCGGCGCTAGGAGGTGCACTCAAGTCTTACCAGTTGAAATCTGCCACATCGGCTAATCTCGCTGGTGTCCTATCAGATGCCGAAGTTGTGATCGTAAATATGGCTAAGATCAACGGCAGTGTGCTCAACGAGATGAAAAAATGCAAGTTGATAATAAGGCACGGGGTCGGGTATGACAACATTGATATCCCGGCTGCAACGGAACGTGAAATCCAGGTATGTTACGTGCCCGACTATTGTGCGGATGAAGTGGCGGAGCAGGCCGTTATGCTGCTTCTTGCAGTCTACCGCAAGTTCGGAAAGCAAATTGACAGTATGAATTCCTCCATCAAGAAAGGTGAATGGGATTTTTCCGGCATGGGAGGGGTCAAAAGAGTGCGCGGAAAGAAAGGAGGACTGATAGGTTGCGGACGGATCGGAAGCCGGGTTCTCACGATAATGCGGAGCCTCGGACTCGAAGTCCTGGTCTGCGATCCTTATTTGACAAAACAGCGGCAGAAAGAGTTGAGGGTTGAAACACTTCCACTTGATAAAGTAATATCGGAAGCCGACCTGATAAGTATCCATTGCTCGCTCGATGACAGCACGCGTCACTTAATTGGAGAGAGAGAACTCAGTCTGATGAAGAAAGATGCCGTCCTGGTCAATACTGCCAGAGGCCCGCTCGTTGACGCGAAAGCCCTGGCTAATGCCTGCAGGGAAGGACGTATGGCCGGCGCGGGCATCGATGTCTTTGAGAGTGAACCTCCCAAGGAGAACTTTGAATTGATAGGATTGGAAAACGTGATCCTGACCCCTCACCTCAGCTGGTTCTCGGAGGATGCCGCTTGGGAAATAAGAAAAAAGATAATCGAAGACGTGGAAAGGTACGTCAAAGGTAAACCTCCGAGGTTTCCGTTGAATAAGATAAGCGCGAATGGGTAAGAAAGAATTACTTGCGGGAAATGTTGGACTTGAAGATGTCCTTACGAGGATTACCGAAGATGCCGCTGCGTTTCTCTGTGATCTCATCCGGTTTCCCTCAACAAGGGGGAAGGAAGGTCCCGTCAATAGGTTCATTCGCGACAAGATGCGCGAACTTGTGAACGAAGCCAATTTGGTCCAGATTCCCGAGATGTTTAAGCAGCATAAGGAATATAGATGGCTTATCAGCGAACTAAGCTATCATGACACTCAAAATGTTCGTTTGACTCTCGGCGGCCATGACGCTAATGCCAGGAGTCTGGCATTGAACGCGCACAGCGATGTGGTACCGGCATCTAAGAATCAAGTCGGCGCCTTCGAGCCGATGATTGAAAATGGCATCGTGTTCGGTCGTGGAGCATGTGATGACAAGGGACAGATAGCCGCCATTTATCTTGCATTCAAAACCCTCAAGGCGCTGGCACTGAAACCAAAGGGAAAGGTAACTGTCGATATAGTGATCGAAGAGGAGAACGGCGGGAACGGCACGTTGTTCGCGATCCAGGAACCTCCGAGAGCAGATGTGGCTGTCGTCATGGAGCCGACAGAGCTGAAGATCATTCCTGCTGTTCGAGGAGCAGTCTGGTTCACGCTCACGTGCATAGGAAAACCTGGTCACAGTGGAAGATCTGCCGATGTGGTTAGTGCGCTGAAGCTTGCCGTGAAAGCGATGAGTGCACTTGAAAAGTATCATGAAGACTTGCTGGCTAGGTCGCGCGGAAAGAATCCGCTGTTCGATCAGTTTGAGAATCCAATGCCGGTGACTTTTGGTCAGATGAATGCCGGTGATTGGCCAGCCACTGTCCCGGCAACCGCGACTGTCAAGGGCGTGTTCGGCTTTCTGCCCAACGTGCACATGAAGGAAGTTCAGGATGGCATGGCTGACGCTCTAAGAAATCAAGGAGACGAGTGGCTTCGGGAACATTTTGAATTGAAGTTCGACATGCTTGCAAGTGACGGGAACGAAATTCCTATCGACCACCCGCTTGTGAAATGTTTGGAGGATGCGTCGAGAAAATCGGGTCTCGAACCGGAGGTGTCCGCTATGACTGCATCCTGCGACGCATGGTTCTATAACAATCAGCTTGGAATTCCAACCATTGTCATGGGAGCCGGAAGCCTCAAGCATGCGCACTCCAACGAAGAGCAAATCAAGATTGTCGACATGCAAAAAATGGCGATGACGCTGATCCATTTCATCGACCGGTGGTGCGGGCTGGAGGATATCGCTGTACCATGAAGGCTTTAGTTAAGACTCAGAAAGGGAAAGGCTATCTCGAGTTAAAGGAAGTCGCAGTTCCCGAAATCGGAGACAACGAGGTCCTCATAAAAGTTCAGTCTGCCGGAATCTGTGGGACAGACATTCATATATACAATGATGAATTCCCGTACTGGCCGCCTGTAATTCTTGGGCATGAATTCTCAGGTACAATTGCCGCTACGGGAAAAGACGTCGCAGACTGGAAAGTGGGCGACCGGGTCGTCGGAGAACCTCACACGATGGCATGTGGCAAATGCTACTTGTGCAGGACCGGAAATCCGCAGATTTGTGCATCGAAACGTTCACCCGGCTGGGGAATAGACGGCGCTTTTGCCGCCTACATGCGTTGGCCCGAAACCCGTTTGCTCCACCGCGTGCCTGAATCGCTGCAATTGGAAGAGGCGGTCTTATGCGAACCTCTTGCAAATGTGGTCAGCGATGTGGCTCTGAACAACATTATTACCGTGGGCGATGTAGTGGTCGTTGCAGGAACCGGACCGATAGGGATCATGGCGGCAGTGGTTGCGAGACAGGCGGGCGCGCGACATGTTATACTTATCGGCCGAAATGAATTCAAGATGGCGATAGCCAGAAATCTATCCGCCATCAATCAAGTACTAAGTATTAGTTCAAATGATGTCGTGGTGTCAGTAATGGAGTTGACGGATGGACGCGGTGCCGATGTGTTCATCGACGCATCCGGGTCAGCTCAGGCACTGGCAGTCGGTGCACATCTGATAAGGAAGCTTGGGACCTTCACAGCAATAGGCTTTTCAGACAACGACACGATTGATTTTCCCTACAGGCAGCTCATGATGAAAGGTGTGAAATTCTTCTTCAATATCTCCACGAAGTTCGAGTCCTGGGACAGGTCCCTAGCACTCCTCGAAGGTGGATACATTCCATACGACAAAATAGTTACAGGGAAGAGGAAGATCGACGATTGGCAGGGGGTGTTCAAGAATCCGCGCAGCCGCGAATCACTGAAGGATGTTTTTGTCTTTTGAAGGATCAGGAAACTCAAACGCGAGAGTAATGGAGAAAAAGATGACGATCAAGATCGGAGTCGTCGGAACAGGCATCATGGGAAAGAACGCTGTCATGGTGTGGCAGCGTCATCCCGGCGTGGAAGTGATAGCGGTTTGCGACAAGAACGGCGAGCGAGCTGCTGCCGTTGCAAGGGAATTGGGAATCACTAAATACTATACCGATTACAGAGAAATGCTTGAACACGGGGATATTGATGCTGTGCATGTAAACACTCCTGATTGGGCTCATCGTAATCCGGTGGTGGATTCTTTAAGAGCCGGTAAGCACGTGCTCGTCGAGAAACCCATGACCACAGATATTCTTGAAGCCGATGAGATCGTAAAAGTAGCTGCTGAAACCGGGAAGAAATTCCAGGTCTCGTTCAACCACAGGTGGCTCTCTGTCTA
Source organism: Bacteroidota bacterium (assembly GCA_021789975.1). GTDB lineage: Bacteria > Bacteroidota > Ignavibacteria > Kryptoniales > JAKASW01 > JAKASW01. The sequence goes on along the minus strand of JAJYIT010000005.1, from coordinate 32,123 downwards.
CCACAAAATCTACAGCGACATAAAGGCAGGGAAAATCGGTACGTGTCTGATGGGATACGCTAAGAAGAGTGATCCGATCCTTGTTCCGACAGAATGGCTGCCTTGGTCAGGGAAAAGCACCTCCGCATGGTTTCTCTCTTCACACGATATTGATCTCATCAGCTGGTGGGTCGATAGCGACGGCGATGAAGTATATGCGAGCGGAGCGAAGCAGGTTTTGAAGAAACGTGGGATCGATACATATGATGCCATTCAGGCTCAGGTGAGATTCAAAAATGGCTTCTTCGCCACGTTTGAATCAGCTTGGATTTATTCCAACAAGAGTCCCTACATGCCTGACTCATTCATGGAAGTCGTTGGGACAGAGGGACATGTTTTCTCCGACAGAAAAGCAGAAGCCATTGAGCTGGCAGAGAAAGAAGCCTACACCTATCCGCGGACTCTTCTGAATTATAGAGTCTTCGACAAATGGCAGGGTGCGTTGCCATCCTGTATGTACAGTTTCATCGATGCGATAACGGAGAACAGGGAGACCTATGTGACTGCCAAAGATGGTCGTCGTGTAACGGCCATACTGGATGCAATTCATCGATCGCTCACTTCGGGAAAACCGGAGAATGTGGCGTGATCATGATCAGGACTGGAGCCGTCACGAGTCCCAACGATTGATGGGAAGTACGATATAGTTATAACGCGAACCGATGATAAAAGGCATAGAGCACATAGGGCTTTGCGCAGTAAATCCTGAGAAGTTGGTAGCGTGGTATACTTCGGTCATCGGGTGTGAAGTCGTTCACTCCATAAACGAAAGGTCGACCTACTTTCTTCGCTTTCCAGGCGGCGGGATGATTGAAGTGTATCCAGCTACAAAGGCAACTTTGCCGGTCGAAAATCTGAATTCTGGTCTTCGACATCTGGCAATCTTCACCGACGATTTCGAGGGAGATTGTGAAAGGCTGACGAGGCGGGGAGAGAATCTGATTCCGGAGATGACCGTGAGAAACGAAGAGATGAAGCTGGCTTTTTTCAAGGACCCTGAAGGGAATTTACTCCACTTTGTGCAAAGATTTGGAACAGCAAAGTGGTGAGCCCACCGTCGCCGGACTTGAGAAGAGAACCGCGTCTGAAATGCGTTGGAACTGATAGCGACATCTCTTTTCAGAAAAATTGGAATAGCATTTCATTATTCATCGCAGTGTTTTGTGTTATTCGGCATCTGGAATGAAGGTGCTGTGGGGGAAATCGATTTTCTCTTGACATAGGGCAAGGGATGTCGTAACTTGAATACGAGATACTGTTTCACGATGTGATACGCTGTGAGTGAGGTGGCGAAGCTGTGCCAGGACATTATTTTCAATCGGAACACTGGCCCAAGCGGGGCTGCCATCTTGTCCCGAGCTTCTGATGTCTGCTAGTTGATACTATCGAAATTATCCCGAGGATTGAAAATGAACTTTGAATCTGATTCGGAACTGTTCTCTTACCTTGAAGCACACGCATATGCGGCTGCCTTTTCCGACGTGTTGGATGAGTTGGGGGAGCGTTTCCAGGTTGTCTCCCCACATTCAAGAATCCACCCTCTTGAGAGCACCTTCGTTGCTATCGGAAGGGCAGTTACGCTTCTCAATGAGAAGGACGACAACGAGGATGAACCGTACGATGCGGTTATAAAATGCATAGACTCTCTTCCCCCCGATTCCATACTTGTCACAACGGGCAGCGACACGTTCGATGTCGGAATCATGGGCGAACTAACCGCCACCGCACTGCGCGCCAGAAAGAGCAGAGGCGCGATCGTCAACGGTTACAGCCGCGATGTCAGGAAATTGATAGGAATGAAGTTTCCCACTTTCGCATGGGGACCTTCACCGATCGATACAACCGGAAGAGCAAGAGTTACCAGCTACAATATTCCAATTATTATCGGTGGCGTTCGTATTTCTCCAGCTGATCTTGTCTTTGCTGACTTTGACGGAACGGTGGTAATTCCAAGAGATCTCGAGAAAGAAGTAGTAGAAAAGGTGATCGAGAGAATAAGTACAGAGAACGTCGTTCGAAAGGAATTAGCTGAGGGTCGAACTATGGCTGAAGTCTGGAAGAAATACCAGGTCCTCTGAAATCCACGATGAACGTGATGGCGTCATTATTTTTGGGCCTAATTCTCATGGCTGCTTCTAACTCCGTTGCTTCGCAAGATTTAAGTGTTATCTCGCCGACTTCTCCTGCACCTGGTGGCCACCGCATCGAGGAAATTCACGCCAGTTCAAAACTTCCTGTGCCACCTTACTATATCGGATCGTTCTATTGGGGATCGGCTCCAAAGGATGGGCCTCGCTCACGGCCAGCCTGGGATATATCAACAAGCGGGATGAGGGAAAAGCTCTTTACGAGGTTAGAGCAAGTCGGGATAAACATGATGACGTATGCATACGTGTATCGAAATACCGGTCCTGTGTACCCGAATGACAATCCGAAACTGAAACATCAGGTTAAGCTCTGGCTCGGCCATACACCTGTAAGAGACTTTCTTGATGAATGTGAAGTCCACCATATGTCAGGGTATCTCGGCTTAGCCGTGGTGCCTGCGGGATTGTCCCATGAAAAGTACTTCGATTACCTGAAAGATATTACTGAAGACGTAATAACAAGATTTAAGAACTATCCTGCGTTCAAAGGCTTTGTACCCCCGGTGGAATCCAGATCGCCTAATCTCAATACCGAGCGGTTTTCAGATTTGGCGGAGGCTGCAGTACGGATCAAACCGGGTCTGAAAGTAATGGATTTTCCGAACGGACCTTTTCCTTCGGTAGTCAGAACGATCCTGGATCATGTTCACTCCGGTAAAGTAAATATCGAAAATGTGCAGTTCTATATTGGAAATTTTTCCGAATTCAGCTACTTCCTGTCGAACTATCGGGAGATGGAGGGATTTCGTGGTCTCACCGATTTTGTTCAGGGGCTTTCGAACCAAGTGAAAACTATAGTTCACACACATTACATGAATGGATACGGAGAACACGCCATACCGAAAGATCAGGCGTACAGGGTTTCGCAGGGCGTCTTGCTTACCGCAACAACCTACGGCATTCACTTTTTCAATTACCTCGATCTCTTTAACGGCTACGATATTATTACACATAAAAATGCATTTTGGCGGTGGGCAGCTTGGTGCAAAGGAGTTCTGAATGTTCAAAGGTATGTCCCGTATTATGCTGGCTCGAAACTGGTAGGCGATGTAACCACGGTTATTCCCCGGGAGACTTACCTGGGCGGAACGACTTTCGTCAACATGGCGTGGACGCCTCTCACGGTGGCACACATTCCACAAGCGTTTGCGACAAATCTTGCAAACGTTCGTAGCAAAATCTGGATAGTACCTTTGCCGATCGGATTGTCAGAGGAACAGACATCTTCGATAACCAGGTTCGTGAAAGGTGGCGGTACGTTGATTTCTGTGCTTGATCCGAAGACGGACATTATTCCTAGTCCGAATGAAGATTTCGATTTCACATTGGCGAAGTACACAGTAGGAAAAGGCGAGAATCAAATCTCGCCGGGCTATCAGAAATTGCTGCAGTGTAATTACACTCACTACGTTGATGACACAATACGTTTCTCATCTCGGATACCGACCTTATCGAGCGAAAAGGGACTGATAGCCAGCGGGTTTGAATTGAAAGCTAAACCGAGAGATATCATCTTCGCGAGATGGCCAAGCGGAAAACCTGCCTTGATCGTAAGACATGTAGGTAAAGGACTTCACTACATAATCCCTGGAGGTCTATCTTTTCTCTCAAAGATTTTGCCGTTGCTGGTGCAAGAAAACATAAAAATGCCGATGACCGTTCGCAATTTACCAAGCAGCTACATCCTGGAACGTTATCAGACAAAAGGACCATACGCACACACACTGTTCCTAATCCTCGGCAGCAAGAAGGGGAGCATCGCAGAACATGTGGAGCTGAAACTTCCCTCAAGCATGAGGAGGAGGTTCGTGGTTTTTTTCGACAACCACAATTTGTGTGTCATAAGACCCGACAAGAGAGGCGATCACATCATCCTTCACCTGCCCACGATCAGAAATTATGGCGCGCTGGTAATGTCCAACAACACTTTCCCGATCCTCCATCCCGGCGAGTCGACCAGATACGTGTTAACCGGAAGCAGGCAAAAAGTGTCGGTCACATTGTTTAATGCTTTGAGCACAGCCATCCATGATACCTTGACCATGACTTTGCCGAGTCAATGGAGTCAGGAGACAACATCCGTGCGAAAGCCTTACACACTGTTGCCTGGAGAACAGCGAAAATTCTGGTTCGATCTGGCTGTTCCAGACAACGCTGAACACGACACATACTTCATTCGCTTCACGACTCTGGGTCTGACACAACGCGAAATGTTTATCCCAGTCGACGGTAAACCGAGGCTCATCATGCAAGGGCAAGTCGCTCCAACCCCATTGCCACCGAGAGGGAAGATCGGGTACGGATGGAGTGGGGTCACTGCCGGAGAAACTGGTAAGCTCCGTTATGGCGGAATTGCATACATAGATAATAATGAGTACGACCACGATCCTGGTGTCTCATTCTACTACAACGGTCAGTGGTCCGCTCCGCAAACGGAGAACGGGATGACATTCCGAATAGGAACCTACTCAACTCTCACGGGCGGACCTCGCTTTTGGATAAATGGGTTGGACAGACATGCCAACTACGAAATAAGAATAGTTTATAGCACAAGCCACTCGGGCGACTTGCAGGTTTGGAACGGATCGTTCTTCAAAGCCTTTTCTGAGATACCGATTTCTCAATCCTATGACACGCTCGAATGTGTCTTGCCTGGTGGTGGATTCGCAAACGCCGCCGGCACCGGTAACGTTGATGCTCTCGTGGAATTCCATATTCCGCAAATCTCCGTAGCGAGTATTGATGTTAGAAAGGCGTTCTCTGCCCCTTTCGGCAAAACGGATTACTTACGAAGCACAAAATAGAGTTAGGTTTGAAACTCTGATGGTTGTCCTAATTTTGAACGATAGTCACACCCTTTGCTGTGTTCCTTCAAGCACGTACTTTGAGACGGAGTTGTAAAAGATGGACAGGCGGAAGTTTGTTGCTGCTTCAATTGGAAGCATCCTGGCAGCAAAGTATGTCGGAGCCAAGAACCTGGCAAAAGAAGACGATCTCGGCCAACAGAAAAGAATGGAAGAATCCACTCAACTGATGTTCGGCGACCTGTCCTTGAAGAAACTCCGCGAAGATTATCATTACTATCTCTTTGACGATTTCCTTCCTTTCATGGATAAGTACGTCATTGACCATAAATATGGCGGATTTATGTGCAACGACGACAGGGATGGGACGAGGATCAACACGAAGAAGCGAACCTGGTTCGAAGGAAGGGGGATCTGGGTCTACTCATTCCTGTACAGACATTTTGGCAAAGATGAAAAGTACCTTGATGTAGCGACCGACTCTTTGAAGTTGATAATGAAAACCAAGCCTTCGGGTGACAATCTCTGGCCGTCGGTGATCTCTCGTGAAGGCAAACCGCTTACGCCCCCGTCGAAGAGAATCTACGGAAGTGTTTTCGTGGCCGAAGGACTAACGGAGTATTCTTTTGCCACCGGCGAACAGAAGTACTGGAACACTGCGAAAGAGATCATGATGAAATGCTGGAAGGTCTATAACCGACCAGACTATTACCCGCGAATCGTTGCGGACTACTCCGGTCCAAAAGTAATTACTTTTCCGGGAGCCAGGATCCAGGGCCATGCGATGGTGATGATCACGACGATCAACGAAATGCTTGAACACCGAAGCGACCCGGATCTCGAAGAAATAAGATCAAAGTGCATCGACGCCGTGATAAACAAACACTTCAACCCGGAATTCAGGCTGAACAACGAGCTTCTCAATCACGATTACTCGCGTCCGGATAATTATCTTTCTGAGTTTGTGTATACGGGTCACTCTATCGAGACCTTTCGACCGATAATGGAGCAGGCGGCCAGTTCTAAGGATTTGAATCTGTTTCGAACCGCCGCGGAAAGATTCAAGCGCCATGTGGAAGTCGCGTGGGACCAGGTCTATTCGGGAGGACTCAGAAGCCTGAACAACGTAGACCTCGACCTTTGGGAAATCAAAAGGACCCCAAAAGTTCTCTGGGCGCAGGAAGAAGCTTTGAACGGCATGATGGTGCTCATTGAACAGTCCGGGGACGAATGGGCAAAAAGGTGGTTCGCGAATATGTACCAGTATATGGTTGACAAATACTGGCTCAAGCGTTATGGATACCATTTATGGATAACGGCGGCGGACAGAAAAGTCACTTTCACCCCTCATTATGACCGCATAGAGAATTACCATTTGCCCCGCCATCTCATGTTGACGTACTTAGCACTTGATGAGTTGATAAGAAATGACGGGCGGCCTGCTTGGCCTGCAGCGGCGAAAAAAGAAAATCATAATTGACATCTGAACACATCTCCATCCGCATTATTCTCCGGCTCATTGCCGTTTCCGTGTTTCTAATCACCGCTCTCCCGGTTATCAAACTATCGGCTCAGGTTATTAGAGTCACGGCCAACCCGACCAAAGTGACTGTCGGCGACACCGTGATAATCACAATCAAATCCTCGGACGAAAGACCGCTCAACGCTGAGATTCTTATTCCCGACAAAGGTGCGATTCCGCTCAGCCTGACAAAAGTGAAGAGTTCCCTCTACGATTCACGCTTCATTGTCGGCAAAAATGCTCCCCAGGGACTTTATGCGATTAAGGCATGGATCGGGAAAGAGGCCAATCCGACGGCCGTTGGAAAATCGATATTCCTGCTCAAGAAGATCATCGGTGATTTCTGTATGATAGGAGTCTTCGATCCGAAAGATCTCAAAGCCGATATGGACAAATACATCCGACAGATTAAGGACTTTGGAGCGAACTTTCTTATAGCACACACCATAATTACTTCCCGGAAAGTTTACTACAGATCGAAAATCTGCAACATGGATAGTTCTCCTGCAATCGATCAGAGTTACCTCGGCACTCTATTGAAGTGCGCCGACGAAAACGGGATCTCTGTCATGCTGTCGGTCAGCTGGGACATGACCGGAAAGATCCCGCCCCACGAGCGAATGGAAAACACAAATGAAATCATCAAGGAGCTATACAACCTTTACGGGAGTCATCCATCTCTTGTCGGGTTCTACTCCTATCAGGAAGGGAGCGGCATCTACTACGCTCCATATGTGAGGAAGTTCTGCAACTACGTTAAGAAGGTAGATCCGGGATTGCTCACCGCGTGCGCGCCGTACATGGATAACCCGCTGCTCGCCGGTTACCTGAGTGCCATCAGGAGTCTCGACATAATTATCTACCAGGGGATGGTGATGGCAAGTTACCGGCCGGACAACCGCATCAAATTTCCATTCAGGAGGGTGAAGGACTTCGGCTCGATTGCCTCGGGCGCATGTGAACTTCAGAACAAGATAGTCCTGACACATGTTGAGATTTTCGGTTACCTGGAGAACGCCCTGAAGCATTTGTATATCGCCGGTTATAACAACATCTACCAGCAATTCCTGAGCGCCGCGACGGTTCCGCGTAATAATGGCATCATCATGTTCAATTACAGCGGGGTCATTTACAATACAATCAGGCGATATCCCCAGTACCGGGAGGAATTCAATCGGAGTCGTGAAGCAGTCTTTGACGGGATGAAGGCATTTGATTTGATCGGCAAGGCTTCCGCACACCGGAACCAACTGGCTGTCTATGTTTCCTGGACGGACTTTCAGGAATACAATTGGGAACGCCGCTATTACAGTGCCCTCGATGCATTCAGGACAATGGGAATCCCGGTTGACATTCTTCCATGGGGACCAATTCATGACGAATCTTACCCACCATATTACCCTCTCCAAGAAAATCGTCGGGTATTAAGGCGGTTGTTGAAGGAGAAAGAAGTATTGGTGTTCCCAAGCTTATCTGGTTTAAATGAAACGGACAGCCAGTTGATAAAGCACTTCGTTGAGGGAGGAGGCAGCATTATCGCATTCGGCCCCAGGATACCGATGGGTACGACATACAACCGTACTCTTTTCTTTGGGATAGGAAAAACCGGGAGAAGCCAGACACATACCGCCGTTATAGACCAATTTGGTTTCCGAAGGAGAACACTGACTGGCAAGAAATGGGAGCTCGGAAGGGTGACACTTCCGGTGTGGAGAACCGAGGGCGCAAACGTCATTGCGAAATTTGAAGATGGATCTCCTGCGATAGCTTTGAATGATTATGGAAAGGGAAAAGTAGTTTCAGTTTTGACAGATGCGCAGATTGCCGCTCGAAAGTTCCCGAACCTTGTCCGCGATGTACTAAACTACATAGGGGTACAGCGCTACGTTGACATCGTGGGAATAAATCAGAATTGTGACGTGGCGGTTTCGAAGACGAAAACGGGTTTCGTTGCCGCAGTAGTGAACCATAACGATTCGAAGCTTAAGGTTGATCTCAGACCGCTGACTCCTTTTTCAAAAGGAGAGACACAAGATTGGGAAGATCTCGTCACTGGAAAAGAATTAGCGAAGTCGAAAGATAATGCGGCACTCAAGATACAAGTCATGCCTCGCGGTTACAGGTTGATTGGAATGTCTGAACAAACCGGGAAATGAGAATATCATGGTAATGCGGGTTGGCGGAGTCTCCTCATGCCGCAATCACAATTCAGAGGTGTTTAGTATGCTTAAATGGGCGATCGTTTTCTTGTGCGTTTCTTTTGTAATACTCGATAGCTGTTCAAAATCGCCGTATTGCAGCGGGATAGTCAGTCCTACAAGTTCAACTCCGGTCACTCAAAATATACCGGGCTTCATCGGACTGTACCACAACTCGACCGGAACGATATACGGCGGCTGGGGCTGGCCTTCGGGAGAATTGATTCAAACCGCATTCAACTTTGGAATCAATGCCGTCATTTCTCAAGCACAGTACTACGGATATACGTTCCAAACAAACCTTGTGGACAATTGCACGGTTTGGAATACAAACAAAGTCTACGGAATATTACGGCCGCCCTCGGAAGGCGGGGTGGTCAATCAGCCGGGGGATACCTCAGCTCTCCAGCCTTTCGCACAATCGCCCGGGATGATCCAGGGCGCCCACCGGTTCTCGGAATTGTCGAAGGAGTATCCACAGATTTCGGGCATTATCATCGACGATTTCTTTGAGAATTTTCAGGAAGGGAAGATAACTCTTGCTCAACTGCAGCAGATCAGGGAGGCGCTCGAAGGAAAAACACTGGATGGAAACGGGAATGTTGAGGATACATCTCAGGCCACTACTCCGAATCTGAAACTCTATGTGGTTGTGTATGAGGATCAACTCGGCATTTCCAGCCAGTCGGTCGTCAACTCTATCGACGGCGTGAATTTGTGGATGCACCATCAGAACGAGAACTATACGAATCTTGATCAATACATAAGTACCGTCAAGCAGAATTATCCTAGCAAGAGGATAATAGTGGGTGTGTATTTCAAGAATTCTCTCGAGCAAATGACGCCGGTCGGGATTAAGTACTTGATTCAAAATTCCATAGACATGTATGATCAGGGAGAGATCAATGGAGTGCTTCTCTTCTCCGCGCCATGGTTGACCCAACAGTACATAACTCAGCAGCGCTGGGACTCACTGGCAATTCCTCCGTTCCTGGACAGCCTTTATTATCCAAATCTTGGCGAGGCGACCGGAACGGTGATCGACGCTCATACCGGCAACCCGGTGGCAAATGCACTCGTGACGGTACAAAGGTTAACAGGAAAATACATTCAGCTCGTTTCAAGAAAGTTCACTTCGGACGGCGGCGAATATAGCTTCGGTGGCTGGGCCGGAAAAAATAGCGGCTCGTCATATGAAGTCGCGGTTGCTAAGGCTCCATATCAACCGAGGACATTTGACGTTGAATTGCAACCAGGAATGCAAATCGTATTGCCTGAAATACAATTAAAGCAATAGCATGATCGAATAGGCATTATCTACTCCAAGAGGGCAAAATGCACAGAAAAATTCTACCACTGATCCTGGCGGTGTTGGCGGCGTGTTCAATTCCACCGGAAGCATTTGCAGCAAGCGGCATAGTCAAAGGATACGTCAGGGACGCTCAAACAGGCAAACCTCTCTTTGGCGCAAATGTACTTCTCGTCGGAACGAGTATGGGTGCGGTGTCTAATGAGGATGGTCACTTCGTGGTGAACGACGTGCCTGCAGGCAAATACAGGATCCGAGCTTCCTACGTAGGCTATGACAACCGGGAATTCAGCATCGAAGTTTTGTCAAATGGCGCCACAAGACGCGACTTTAGTCTGCGGGCGGTTGGAGTGAAAGGGAAAGAAGTTGTCGTGACAGCACAGGCTGCCGGTCAGAATTCTGCAATCAACCAGCAGCTTTCGTCTGACCAGATAATGAATGTCGTCTCAGCGGCACGAATCCGTGAGCTCCCCGACGCAAATGCGGCTGAATCAATTGGAAGGCTCCCGGGTGTTTCTCTTGTCAGGTCGGGGGGGGAAGGTGCACAGGTGGTGATACGCGGCCTGGCGCCACAGTATAATGAAATTACGATTGACGGAATTGAAGTTCCTCCAAACGTCTCATCGAGTCGAGCCGTCGATTTGAGCGACATATCTTCAAACATGCTTGGAGGCATACAGGTAATCAAAGCGATTACTCCTGACATGGACGCGGCGGCCGTTGGAGGAGTGGTGAACCTTCAGTTAAGAGAAGCGAGCGAAGCCGTCAAGGGAATCCGTAGCACTTTGCTTGCTCAGGGTGGCTACAATGCTTTGACGAGCACTCATTCTGACTACAAAGTCGTAGGTACTGCAGAGTCCCGCTTTTTCAATAATCGGTTCGGAGTATTTGCTGAGGCTAACGTTGAAGGACGCAACTTGACTGCAAATGAACTCGGTGCTTCCTACAACCTGAACGCACCCCAACTTGGCAAAGTCAACCCCGTCTACATGCAGTACCTGGGTCTGACCGACATACCGAGGTATAGGGAACGTTACGGTGCTGAAGTGGTCATGGACTACAGGCAACCCACATTCAAGGTCGGCTTCATGAACTTCCTCAGTTCAGGCAATACCGAGGAACAGATAAGAAACGAGAGCTACGATCTCGTTGACAATACACACAGCTATTCCGCAACAGACGAGAAGAGCATACTGGACATCATCACCGACCTCCTCGACATAAGGAAGACGTTCCCGCTTTTCTCGGTCGATGCGAAACTGGCACACTCATATTCGCAGACATCAGTTCCGAACCTTCTGAGGTTCAGTTTTTTGCAGACCAATGTTGGCCTGAATAACGTGAACTATCAGCGTCTGAATCCCCAGGTCGTCCCGACACTTGCAAAGAACGATCTGTCCCAGACCTATTTTCAAACTGCCCAGCAGTCGAGCAGCCTCTCCCGAAATCGCCAGCTATCGGCCCAGGTCGACTTCATGTCAAATATCAATTTTTCGCGGGATATTACGAGCGTCCTGAAATTCGGCGGAGCATATAGATACACAATAAAGTCTTATAATTACGCGAGTCAAGCCAACCGCTTCCAAATAAACGGCATAGATACGACTATTCAGGCGATCCTAAATGCTTTTCCGTGGATGCAGAGCTCGGTTCCATCCGGCAGTATCTATCTGCCGATGACTCTTTTTGTGGATCCTAATTTCAGCTACGGGAATTTTTTGAACGGTCAATACTCCATGGGGGCACCCTTGAATGTGGGATTGATGCATCAGGTAATGAATGTTATCAACCAAGCTCCACCTCCGCAGTCGTATGACTATCAAACTGATGTTGCGACAAACGATTTTATTTCCACGACAAATAACTATTCGGGATTTGAGCGAGAAAGCGCTGCTTACATCATGTATACACTGAACCTGGGTCAGAACTTGACATTTCTGCCGGGAGTAAGGTTCCAGCAGCTCTCAACTACATACACGGCTCCCAGAGGTACACAGACTCCGCTTTCTTATGAGTACCACGATACAACCTTCGAGGAAACGCACGGATTCTGGCTCCCCATGGTACATCTTATTGTCAGACCCCTTTCATGGCTGCAAGTTCATCTTGCGTATACCAACACTCTGACATATCCATCCTATGATGCAATTACTCCTAGGATCAATATCGGGTACGCGAGCGTTGTCTGGAATAACTATGCCCTTAAGCCTGCACATTCGACAAATTACGACGCCATTTTTTCCATTTATAACAACACCGTTGGCTTACTGACAGTGGACGGTTTCCTTAAGCATATTCGAAATCTGATATTCCCGGTGAACACTTACGTGGTAAACCCGGCCGATTATCCGGGAATACCGAGCAACACAAAAGGGGAACCGTTGTCAACATCCATGAATAATCCCAACATTGTCAATCTCTATGGGACCGAGATAGATTGGGAAACCCACTTCTGGTATCTTCCTGGTCCCCTATCTGGATTGGTATTAAGTGCAAATTATACTCACATATTCTCGCGTGCCAAGTATCCACGTGCGACGGTCACGACCATTTATTTGCCAAAGTACCAGCAAGTCGTGAATGATACGTTTTATACAGACCGGATGATTTACCAGCCGGATGACATTGCGAATCTCTCGATCGGTTACGATTACAAAGAATTTTCAATTCGTGTGTCTATGCTGTTTCAGTCCAATGTTTTTCAAGGAGCAAATTTCTGGCCCGAGCTGAGAGAGTATGGAGCAAACTATCTGAGATGGGATCTTGCCACTAAACAGGGCTTGCCATGGTATCACCTCCGCGCTTTCTTCGACATAAACAACATCAACGGCGCTCAAGATATTTATCTGAATGGTGGATCCAGCTTCCCGCAGTCGGAGAATTCTTACGGCATGACAGCCGATGTTGGACTCGAGACAAGTTTCTGAATCACTTGTTTCCCCCAGCGTCTCATCGAATACACCTTCCAACCATGAAAGACAGGTAATATGAAATCAGTACGGTATTTGATCTTGGCCTTATCGATCGCCGGCTTCGTAACTATCACGAATGGTCAAATTGCCTTCGCCTATGATGCCGGTGTACGATCAAGCACATCATCCGTTAGAGCTTCTGATCGCATCGAGGAAAGTGCAGACCCTGGGATGAAAGAGGATTCTCTTTCGTCGAGAGGTAACCGGGCATTGACCGCGAAAGAGAACGAGGAGCACCTTGTCAGGTTGATGCGCAACAGAAAACTTTTTCCCTTTCGCCATCGGAGAGTAGTTGTATACGCCGGCATGAAATACGACGCCGAAGGAAAGCCGAGAATCAAAGAGATGATCTCCAGGCTGGAGGATCTCGGAGTAAATTGTTATAGCTATCTGATAGACAGTCATTCGCAGGCAGAGCTCGATGCTCTGCCGGAATTTTGCAAGCTGGCTTCGAAGGCGCACATAGAAGTATGGGTAGTGTTGGTACCGCCGACCGAAGAGCCTGGATTGCGCCGCGAGTCGGAAGGCGGTGTGCGGTACCCGCCGCACGGACTTGATTATCAGAAGTGGGCCGAAGCGATCGCGAAGATCTCCAGGAGACACGATAATCTTACACTATTAATGATTGACGATTTCCTCTACAACATAAACCACTTCACTCCCGGCTATGTCAAGAAGGTTTACGCGATTCTGAAAAGAGAGAACCAAAATCTTCTCTTCGGGGTTACCATCTACGAGAATCAGCTGCATAGAAAGAATGAGATTCGACCATACCTGCCGTACATAAACGCAGTTGAGTGGGGATACCAGCATAAAGCCGGTTTGTCCCCCAATTACGGTATATCGGCTGAGAGTCTGCCCGGCAATATCAGGGATTTCGGCAAGATGTTTCCGAAGGCTCTGCTCATACCATGCATATATTTTACTCCCCACTCGTCATGGTCCAGAAAGGCAACTCCCTCCTATTTGGAAAATGCAATGGCAATCGCCTTTCGGCAGGCGGGAATCATTCTCGTGTTCCGCACCCCGTATCGTGGCACGGCCAATTATGACCTGGTAAAAAAGTTTTGCAGAGGGCACGTTTTTTGATTACATCAAAAAGAAAGGGAACCATCATGAAACAACTACTCGCAGCATTGTTGGTTACGCCGATCGTAATCCTCATCGCGATGCCACCGAGTTCCTTCGCCCAGGTACCGGATACTGTCATGGTACCTGCGATGCCGCCGGGCAGCATCAACACATTCATTATGGGTGACACAACTGCCACCGGTGCGAGGGTGAATCCCAATCGAGTTTATGAACTGTCCAGGGACTCGATCTATTTCTTCACCGGCACGATGAACATAAACTTCCCGCTGACGATAGTCGCTGCCCCCGGCAAGGGAGCGTTGCCCGTGATAGAGCCCGCAATTCTCTCAGACAACTCGCGGCCTAACATGTTTATCAATCTTGAGAAGGGAGGTCTTACCCTTCGACAACTCTACTTGTTTGGAGTCGCCCCGGACCAGGCCCCCGTCAGACCCGGAAGAGCGATATTTGTTTCCGGAGACAGCATGAATGTAAGAGCCGATAGCTGTGCCTTTGACGGATGGACGCTCGCTGCCTTTTACAATAACGGACAGTGGAACAGTTACTGGCTGACCAATAACGTGTTCAGGAATCAACAGGATTACACGTCTTACTATTACGGTGACGTTCTGTTTAGTCCGGGCAAGATTGCCACGGACACAGTCTACATCGTGAACAACACAGTATTCTGTAATGAAGGATATGCACTCGCGAATGTCTACTATAATAACTACCTGGACTTCGATCACAATACCATTTTCCTTAGTGGAGCACACTTAATGTACATCACGTTCCTAACTCAGGCGAATATTAGCAACAACATCTTCTATGGGACCGACGCCGGCGGAAGCATTCCGATAATAGGCCTTGGTAGCCTCGGAGCTATCGGGACAACTTACGGAATAACTGAGGCGGAGAGACACGTAACGCTGGACAATAATGATTACTATTGGCCTCAGGAAATGCAGAACTTCTGGAACTCTGTAAACGACACTTCAAAATCGGTGGCCGATTCGATATTCGCTCCAGGATGGATGACAAGCTTTACCCAAGTAATGTTCAATGATACGACCTTTATGTCGATTTCGACAAACTATATTACACAGAACACTACGATAAACGGTGCGACCACTACATCCGAAGATACGGTGGTAGATACGACATCCTTCTATGCTGCCGACACCTCATTTGCGCCGGACACCACTTTCGCTGCTGACACCACTGTGAGCTCGGATACCACTGTCATTACTTATACCACCAGCATAGTGAATACATTTCCGACCACAAAGCGTTATCCATATTTCGAGGACACGGGCAATATGAGCGTCGATCCAGGGTTCTCCTCGTCCATAACAAGTCAAGTAGACAGTTTGGACCACTATATCTATTTGAGCAAAACCAAGGGCCTCGGCTCATACCTTTGGTGGTACAACCCGACTGGGAGCGTATACCCGCCTCCGCTAACTCTGCCTGAAAACCTGACGTACGCGAATACGACGCTCCAGTCGGCAGGCACCAACAATTACGCCGTCGGAGACCTGAACTGGTTCCCAAGCCAACTGAAGGAGTGGGAAGGCGGTGGCGTCAACGGAATCGCATCGACTGTATCCGATGTCCCGACAAAATTCCGATTGAGTCAGAACTATCCGAACCCGTTCAACCCGTCGACAGACATCAGAGTCAGTTTGAACCGGGCAGGTGTCATGAGCCTGAAGGTATACAACGTGCTTGGTCAATTGGTCAAGGTTGTGGACTCGGGGTACAAGCCCGCCGGCGACTACACCTTCAATGTCAACATGGATACTTACGCGAGCGGAGTTTATTTCTACACTCTCCGCGAGGGCGCCAATATCCTGACGAAAAAGATGTTGCTGCTTAAATAGTATCCAGTGAACTTGGGACGTGGACGAATCCTTCCGTCCAGGAAGGTTTGCAGCATAATTTCGCTTTCACAGAAAGACTCCGTTAAGGCCGCAAGGATTCTCGTCCACGTTCCGAGACGAAAATTGCGACTCACCCCCGGGGTGAGTCGCGGTCTTCGGCTAATCTTCCGGAGAACATAGTGATGCATGATAGAATGAGGCTTGCTTTAGTATGCGTCCTCTCGATTTTGGCGCAGGTTTATGCCCTCGCGGCAGCTCAAGAGCAGGAGAGTAAGCCTAACCAGAGAGAATCCCCGATTATGACCAAACATGTAACCTACTCAGAAGATTTCAGGGAGGGAAATGTACAGGGGTGGGAGTCATATCCTCCGTTTCAAGACACCGGCTTCGATCCGTATTTCCATTGCGAAGCAGCCGGCGGACCGACAAAAAGCGAGTATTCTCTGATGTTGGAATACCGGCCCACGTTTGTCACTGAACACAAGATGGGTTTTGTGAGGAAGCTCGCGCTTGTCGCAGGCCCGACCACGAAAGTGTCCTTCTTCTATAAGACAAACGGATACGGCGACTTCAAAGGGATGACGATGATCCTGTATGGGTCGGATGGAAGTAAATATTCTTATTGCACTTCGATCAACGATGACAGGAAATGGCACAAGGTAAATGTGTCCCTTGATGACTTTAAAGCCGGAAGCGCAGCTATGAAACCGGGCATCGGTATCGGTGGGTTCTCTATCACAACCGACATCCCGAAGACCAACCCGGATGTTACCTACAAACTGTTTCTGAGCGACTTCCGCATTGCCGCCCGGGAAGCCGTGCAGTTTGAAATTCAGAAGCCGGTATCTTATTACCTGAAGAATCTCGGGATGATAGTTCCATTGCACCACTACACCGCGGGAGAGCCGCTCGGTCTCTCTGCAAAGCTTCCCCGTGGAGTGAAATTGAGTAAAGCGGACGTCAGTCTTATCAATCCGGAAGACAAACCTGTTATGAAAGACGTCCCCCTGGTTTTGAATTTGTCCGATAACTCATGGGGAAAGAAGGATATTTACACTTTCTCGGACCACGATTTGCCCGGCCAATGGGCTGTAAAGATTGACGGCGAAAATCGGAAGGGAGAGAAGATCAAGACCGAGTTCAACGTGTGGCTGGCAAAGGAGAACCTGCCGCATCCGAGGCTTTTCTTTCGACAGAAAGAGATTGACAACTGTAAAGAGAAGATCGGGACGGAACACTGGAAAGCATGGTGGAACTCTCTCGTCGAAGAAGCGGCGAAGTCGAGAGAAACATCGACAGTGGGTTCGATCAAATTCGGATCTGAAAGTTCAAGCCTGAGAGAAGTGCCGCCGAGAGAGCTGGGTCTGCAATCTTTGTCCGATGTCAATTTCGCGGTCTTCGATTCGGTGTATTTGCTTCCGACTCTCTCGCATTATTTCAGCATAATGGAGTCTGCGGGAAAAATTTTGCGCGAGAACACTCTCATCTATGCTGTAACTGGGGATAAGTCGGCTGGCGACTACGCAAAGGATGCCTTGATTAGAATTGCGAAATGGAAGACCTGGAACCACCCCTGGTTCGCGGCGAGACACAGAGAAACCTACTATCCGATGGGCGAGCTCGGGGTCCGTGCGGCGTTCTGTTATGACATCGTCTATCCTCTCATGACTGTGAAAGAGAGAGACGAAGTCAGCGAGGGTTTGCTGAAGAACTGTATTATACCTGCCTATGACGAATACGTATTGCACGACAGGACACCGTCTGCTACAACGAACTGGATCGGAAACACTGTGGGCGGCGGAATTTGCTGTGCTCTCGCAATATACGGTGACAATCCGAAGTTGGGCGATCTTGAGCCGTACCTTTCCGGGTTATTAAGAAAATTTGAGATGTATTTCGATAACACTTTGGATACTGCCGGAGCCTGGGGAGAAGGGATAAGTTATCAGGCTTTTGCATTATCAAACGACCTCCCGACCATCTCGGCCATAAGGCATGTCCTTGGACCCGATTTGGCGAGCGAAGGGTTACTTAACTCTTACAAGTACTTCCTCTACAATTATTCTAGGCCGGGAATATTGGACAACGGCGACAGCCATCCGGAGTTGAGCACTCTTTCATCGTTCGCGTGGCTTTCTACTCACTCAAAGGATCCATTGTTCCAATGGTTCTATATGAAAAGTCCTCGCAACAATATCCTGGACTTCATGTTTGGCAGTGATTCCGGCGCCGAAACACCTCCGAATTCTCTTCCCGAATCGAAAGAATTTCCCGAGCTGGGTGCCGTTGTATTCAGGTCGGGCTGGTCTTCGGATGACATAGTGATGAACTTCCGTTGTGGGCCATGGTACAACCATGAGCATTACGACCAGGGCAGTTTCCAGCTCAATGCGTTCGGTGAGTCGTTGATACCGGAAGCTGGTGACGTGAACTACTATGCCGATCCATGGTACCAGCGGTACTACATCCAGCCGGTAGGCCACAACACTCTGCTCGTGGATCATCACGCGGGTTCGCAGGAAAGCGGCGACTATCTCCACTTTATAAAAGCCGCAAACAGGATGGCAAGAATAACCGACTTTATTTCAACGGACGATTTCTCGTCCGTTACCGGGGAACTGGCTGATCTTTACTATGGGAAACTGGGAGAGTTCCAGAGAAATATTGTTTTCTTGGACAGGAAGTGCTTTGTAATCTATGATAAGCTGAAATCTTCTGGTATGTCTCATGAATACGATCTTCTATTTCATTTCAACAACCATAAAGAGGTCAGCCTGAAGCCGGACAACATCTTCACTTTCAAGACTGACCGCGCTTCTCTATTTGCTCGGGTAATTTATCCGCAAAACCTGGAAATAAAAATCTGCGGAGCCCCGACTCGATTCGGCCCGCCGATGCGTGAACCAGGATACGTGCAGGTGAGCAATTCGAGGAAAAGCAAGGACGAGAATTTCCTGACTGTACTTTACCCGGTGAAGAGCACTAGTGAGCTGCATGAACTCTCCGGAGACATCGTGAAAGTAGAAGGAAAAGGGTGCGTTGGTGTCAATGTGAGGACCGGCATGGGATCTGACTTGCTACTCTTCAGAACGGGCAGCACCAGGTTGGAAGCTGGACAGGTCGCAACTGATGGAAGGATTGCCGAAGTTTCGATAAGAGATCGGAAGCTTTCACACTTTGCTGCCAGCAGCTGTACGTATTTTAGATTCAAAAGAAACGATCTGATTAAGACAGAAGCTCCAGCGACTTTCGTTGGGAAGATTGGTGACGGAAATGAGAATTGGAAGATAGTTACGTCGGATGCCAGCAGAGCGTCAATCTTTTCGCGATCCAAGCCGGACGAAGTAAAACTCAACGGCAAGATGCTGACAAGCTTCGCGTTTGATGGACATTCAATCAATATCCTTCTCTCGAAGGGCGCAAACGATCTTGAAATAGAATTTTAGGGCAGGGACGATAGAGTATGCAAATGATCCACCAACGAGAAATGACATCCGGCTAAACATCATGGACATGCGCAGGATCCCCTGACCGTACCGAATTCTATTGTGTAAACCCGTCCCGCTGTAAAAAGGTGAGACGGGTTTTTTGTTTCTACCCAACCTTCGGAAGGGAAGTGGGACTCCCGTAAACAGGATGAAACAGCCAGGAACTTGCTCTACCAATGATAAGTTGGTAATCTGGTCAGGCACTGCAGACTGACGCGAAGGGTTGTCTTCATCTGATGGAAATGGATCTGTTTAGGACTTTCCATACTTTGCCGACCCACGCGCGGCTTTTTCCAAAATAATCTGCAAGTTCAGTTTGATTCTTGACAATTCCATTGCCGATGAACCAACAATGCCAGTATGTGCTTTCTATCGGACCCTGCTTTGAATTCATCTTATTCTTCCCGGTAAGCTCTGAAGTCTAACACGTCGTTGATTATTACAACAACGAACGATACTACGAGTCACTGGAGAGCATAACCCTGCCTGTCGTGTACCATGGTAAGCGAGCGGAGATATTGATACGGAGAGAATAAATAGAACAATGAACATTTAGAGGCAGAAACAGGCGCAATCTATCACAAACTATTACTCAGATCCTCCCGTGTCGACGATCGTCGCTATCGCCTCGTCGCGGTCCTCGGCCTTCTTCACGGTCGATACGAGCACGTTAGGCTTGTTGGCCCTGAAGAAACTCATCGACTCGGAAAGAGAGGCACCAGCATACTTGTGATCCGCCCATATTCCAATGAGCGTCTCGTTCGCACCGCGGCCGTCGCGCGTGTGCGACATTTCACTAATAACATAGGGGCGGCCGCGCATTCCTCTGTCCGTCTATCCGGACACCGGACAGCCCCGGGGACACGATCATTTCACCAGCATCAGCTTTCTCACGGCGCTGTAACCGCCAGCCTTCAACCTGTAGAAATACACCCCGGTTGCCAGCCTGCTCCCGTCGAACTTCACGGAATACGTTCCGGCATTCTGCCGTCCATCCACCAGCGTCGCCACCTCCCTTCCGAGCACGTCGTAGACTTTCAAGCTTACGTTGCTGACAGCTGGAAGCCGATAGTTGATAGCTGTCGTTGGATTGAACGGATTCGGAAAGTTCTGCGACAACGAATACTCGCGCGGTATCGCTCCTGTCTTCCCGTCCTTCACGGAAGTCAAAGGCTGTATCGGCATGAGAACACCGGTATAATTCGTTGTCAAGACCTGGTAAGAAATACCCGACTGGATATCGGAGGTATCTTTAAGAATCTCCACATTCGTGTAGCTGATTATAAACTCGTCGCCCACCTTCGTGAACGATGCACCCGACGTCGTGTCATCGAACTCCGGATCTATCGCGTACCCGCTGACCCTGTAGATATAGTTGTTCGCGTTGCCATGGTTGCAGTTTCCATTGCTGTCCTTCACGCCGGCGGCCTCGCCCCATGATATGTCCGATCCGCTGTAGACCCATGGGATTGTCCCGTGGAAGTCGTAAATATCGCCGGGCTGGTTCGCCGGGATGTAAGAGAGGTATCCCACGGTCGATTGCATGACCAGGCTCGTGTCGACGGTTCCATTGTAAGTCTCGGCTTCCATCAAATCGGAGTCGTAGCAGGGGTCGTTGTCGTAAATCGAGACATTATGCTGGAATTTCGTTTTGAATACTTTCCCCCAGACGGCTCCAGTGTCGGCGTAGAAGGAGAATATGTTTCCTACCGGTGTCGGTGCGGTCACGCCATATCCGGGCACCGAGCCGCTGGCGGAATAGACAGCTGCCCATTCGAGCTGCACCCACTGCAGGTCCGTCGGCCCTAGGATGACCTGGTCGCTGTACCCTGTCACCTTGAGGCTTGCCTGGAAATCGAGCTCGTAAAGCCGGCTCGTAAAGTATTGAGTGCTGTCGGAAACCGGCACATCACCGACGATTAGCCACGCCTGCTTATTCACGTTCTCGGTATCGTTTGTGACCGTAACCTCGGTATCTATCGACGCGGAGAGCACGGCTATCCCGCTCGTACTGTCGGGCGTGTATGTTACGGTCGCGTTGCCGCTCTTGTCGGTCCAGACATTTTTTGAGGACAGATGTCCTTTCGATGTGCTCACTGTTATGCTCCGGTCCGGGAGGCCGACTCCATCGAAGTCCACGGCCTGCAGGGCGACCGACACGCTTCCATTCAGCGGCACCTTATTTTCGGGAAGAGATATGTTTATCGAGGGCTCCACACTCAGCCCCGGATTCGCGTTCCGGACCTGCACCTGATACGCCCGGATTACGGCTATGAGCGGAAGGATCGATGTCGATGCCGTTTCGCAGGCGGTCCTGATGCTTGTTGTATCGGAAGTCGAGAAGGCGGCGGTGCCCTGCGCTATTTGAGCCCTCGAACGCGCGTCCCGCAATGTAACTGTAAGTGTGTAGCTCCCAGTCATCCCGGCGACGGAACTCGCTATGTAGTAGTCGGCGCCGAATATCGTGCTCGTGTCCGGCGAGGGTGCATAGCCGTTGATCAGCAGATTGTCTATGGTGTCGCTGCCGGCGTTCGCGTAAGATAAGAGGATGACGTGAGACGTACCCGTATCGCTCCCGATTGCCTGGAATAAATAGTGAGACACGAGCTGCATCGACGAGTACGCGTTTCCAGTGTCTGTCGCGGCGGAGGTGACATCGCAATCGTAGAAAGCGACACGCGGTCCCATGCCGCCGTTTATGTTCTGCGCGGACGCGCCGCGGAACCGACCCATCATCACGAAGAAGACCGTGCAGATCACACGGACCGAAATTCTCAAAGACTTCATTCTCACTCCTTCAATTTGCTTTAATAACCGAGACCGCACCACGATGTGCAGCGTACGGCGGACAGAGCCGTCTCCGAGATGGAAATGATATTCGCTTCCTGACTCGCGGCCAAGTTACGCGCGGCAGGCGCAGGAACAACTGAACAAACGTACAGTTTTTTCGGAACCGGAAGAACCGGAGAGCCTGCCGTTCCATTAAAGAAACGAGAAGGCGGCGTCCCTTATTCGACAGTTTTGGTCATGTTCCTCTCGACAGAGGGTCCCGAATGCAGTAATCTTCAAACATAACGCGGCGTTTAAATAGTGAAAGGCGGGCTTCAACGGGCACTGAAGCACGGTTTGCCTGAGAAACGCCGAACGTCGTGCGTGAAATGCAACTGTCGGCTTTGCTCCTTGAAGAATGGGGCTATAATCGACCATCAAGATTGTCTGACTTTATGCGAGGTGGAACTGAGTTAATGGGCGGGTCGATGAAGTTTCTCGTAAGATGGTCCTTCAATTGAACGGTACGGTCCGATTTGCAATGTCGGCCAAACGCATCGGCTGAAAAAGAGAACTTGATAAGCCGGACTCACATTTCGAGGTAAGTTAAGTCGTCGAGTCCGGGAAACAAAAGTTGCGACCACTTTCCGAAGATGTCTTTATTCCAGATTTTTCTTGGTTGCCTTAATCTCCCTAACTTTCCTGCCCGCGTCAACCGAATCTCATTTTTTTATCTTCATTGTAGCATTAACTTCATGATGCTGTGCACGATGAATCAAACAGGAAGCAATCAATCACGGAAAAGAGTGTTTATCTTTCAGAAGGGGATCGCGTACTGAATCTTACCACATCTCTGTAGAAGAACGAAAATCTTGGTACGTCAACAAAATTCGACGAGATTTACGTGACAACAAAGTCTGTTACGACACTGTTATGTATTTCTGTATTCATCGCGCCGGCATTTTCGCAGGGGGAAAAGACGTCCACTATAAGCGGCTACGTCTATGACAAGTCGCGCGGAATGCGGTTGTAGGGAAGCCAGGTGTCTTAAGATCGCCACTGCTCCATATTGAACTCATTGCATTGTTGTGCCATCTTATCACTGCCATGGTGGAGATCTCAATTCCGGAGGAAGACTTCGTTATCTCCGCGGATACACTCTCCGCTTCCTCGCCAAGAAACCACCGCAGTCTGTCGATGTTGTGGATGCCATAGCCAAAAAATATCCCTAGATTCTCAGGCAGCTGTTGCCACTTAGGATAAGACTCCAGCGCATTTGGTTGGAGTGCAAATTCCTGAATCATAGTAATGCGCCCGATAGCGCCGGCGCGTATCCGAATCAGCCTGAGAGTTCAGTCCCTGATCTGAAAGTCGATGCATCCTGCTATTTTCAAGTACCGGTCAGCCAGGTGACCATTAATGAAATCGATCAACTCCGGCAGCAATATGTTGCTGATTGGGAGGATTGGCCGGCGGATGAGGGCGCACCATGGTACGCAGACTCCAGTGGTATAGTCCTGCATAACGAATCTACCGACACATTTGACTACGCGAACCCGCATGATATACCCGGGATCCCTGGTGCGGCTCAGACGATCTGGTTCGTTTGCAACGATCTCTCGAACTCTTCAAATACGCTCCTTGGATCGCCTCCTATTGGAATCGAAGAGCAAATGGCTCTTTGGGATTACGACACGATCGGTGCTCTCAACGACACCTACTTTGAACAAGTGAGACTGATTTACAAAGGAACTCCTGGCAGTCTTCCGTCTTCAGAGATAGACAGCGCATACATCGTGCAGTGGATGGATCCCGACAACGGCACTTATTAGGATGACTACTGTGGATGCGACTCGACACTGGGATTGGGTTACTGCTACAATTCATGTATCAGACGATGAGCCGAGAGATGGAAAAATCGGATTGAGTCTGAAAGAAATGCGAAGGCAGTGTTGACTTTGAGATAGAATGTGAATGAGGAGCTTCCGCATCACGCTCGAATGCACAAGGAACAAATCACGATGGAGAAGAAACGGTCATGATAAATAGGATATTTGTTTGCGTCGGTTTAGCCTCTCTTACCCTCTTTCTGCCACCCTGTCAGAACGAGGGAAATCCTGAAGGGGTTTCTAATCCTGGAATGTCGAACATCGGTCTGAAAGACTATTCTGTACCCAGCATTTGTATCAGCGGAAACAACTTGGTTGCGGGTACAGTCGGAGGTGCGGTTTTTCTTTCTACTGACGATGGATTGACCTGGAGACCGGTTGACACTCTTCATTCGGTTAACAGCGTTCCGGGCGCAAACTTTTCTATTGATACCAGAGTCACGCTCTACAACAGCGGGTCGTACATTTTTGCCGGGGCGAATGCACTTGAGGGAAGCATCGATGTCTCTGCCGACAACGGCCTTACCTGGGAAGAGAAAGATTCGAGCTTTGACCAGAACGTAAGTGATTTCACCTCAATCGGAAATAATGTCTTTGCAGGAACGAACAACGGAGTCTATTTGTCCACAGACTACGGAACGAGTTGGGAGCCGGTAAACAACGGGCCTCTGTTTTCCAGTTCCGAAACCACTTACGGACATGCCCCGCAGGTCTGGACATTAATGGCAGTTGGCTCAGAGCTTTTTGCCGGCACTCCAGGTGAAGGAATTCTTGAATCTTCTGACTACGGCATGGATTGGGCGCAAGCTGATAATGGATTGAACAACGTTGGAGTTTTTGGACTGGCATCTATCGGAACGGTTGTTTTCGCCGCATCATTTTCTGATGACTCCACAGGAGGGGTTTTTATATCGGTGAACAACGGATCAAGCTGGCAACCCGCCTATGCAGGTTTGACGAACCACATGATCAACTTCCTCTATGCCGATGGTTCGGTTCTCTTTGCTGGATCGAATACCTGTATTTTCCGGTCAACGGATTATGGAGCAAGCTGGACAGTACTCGACTCGCTGTCTGTTGGTTCTCTTGTATCTGACGGACCGACGCTCCTGGCCGGAACCGGTAACGGCATAGTCAGAATATCACCGTGATAGCTCGAAGTGTCCGACTGGCTCACCAACCTCACGGAACTATTTGTCATTCACTTTATCTGGTGGATTCCAGACTTTACCCGGACACGTCGTGACGGATAAACCAGTCGAATCGATTCTATTTCAGAAGCAAGAGCTTCCGTGTCTTGCTGTAGCGCCCTGCCTGCAGCCTGCAAAAGTATACGCCGCTCGGAAGGCTGCCTGCATTGAACGTGACTTCATGGTTTCCCATCGATTCATTTGCATCGACCAAGGTTTTTACCAACCTGCCAAGGACATCATATACCTTGAGAGTAACAGAGCTCTTAGCTGATAGCTGATAGCCGATGACTGTGCTCGGGTTAAACGGGTTTGGATAATTTTGCGAAAGCTCGAATTGCGTTAGAGGGGACATAGATTGAATGCCTGTCAGAGTTGCATTAACCATGATCGGATAAGATTGAAGCTCCGTCGAATCCTTCATCATTATTTTCAAGCGATAATAGTATGTATTCGCCCCTGAGATTGAATTGTCGATGAGGATTGAATCGTTCGGGGGGACCACGGCGTACCTGTTGAAATCCAGATCAGTGGCAACACTTCGCTCAACGGTTATGCTGTCGCTCTCCGCATTCCGGTTGTGCCATTGGAGTTCTACCGATGTCGGAGTTATCTGAATTATCTTCAACCCGTCCGGCGATTGAGGATAGGTGTGGATTAGTATATCCTCTATTTCGTTGAATGTACCCGCCTTTCTGTTGTAAATGGCGAAATCTCCGCCGTCGTCCCATGCAAATGCCGGTACTCCGTGTTGAAGTGCCTGATCAATTACCGTAGCGTAGGCGTACATCCGAGTGTTGTAAATGCACTTGTTCATAAACCCGAATTCATCCAGAATAACCGGGATGTGTGTTTTCTTCGACCAGGCAGTGACCTGATCCAGCTTTCCATTTACCGCAGATAAGATCGCCGCATCGGTAGTGTCGCCCCCTTTGAGACCGAACGGATACGGATCGTATGAATGGTAATAGCCGATAAGATACTTCGAACTTGAATCGGGGATTTCCGCGGTAACGAGCTGATCCGAGTTCGACCACATATATCCGGAATATGAGACAACGCGAGTGGGATCAGTCTTTCGTATTATCTTCAGCTCACGCACGTTCAAGGCATTTACGTTCGACTGCGTCATCGGGTCCGGTTCGTTCAAGATTTCGAATATTAGACTATCGGATGCGTCCTTGAAATGAGTGGCGATCTGACTCCAGATACTATCGAATCGGGCGATTGAATCTCCGTCGGCGAGAGTGACTGACGTGCCGGCAAGTGATTCCTTCAGCCATGTTTCATGGTGTGCATCTATTATTACGAACAGCCCGTTCTCAAGCGCCCAGTGCACCACGGAGTCTACGCGTGCCATGAAAGTGGTGTCGATCGTGTATGGAGGTGTATACATCGTGTGATTATTCCAGGTAATTGGAATCCTGACCGCGTCGAAACCTTCCTTCTTGAGATTGGCAAGATAGCTTTCCATGATAGGAGGATTTCCCCACGATGTTTCATTTGGATAAGCATCCAGGGAATTTCCGATATTGATTCCTCGCGCCATCCCGTCGACGGCCTGCTGGGCAGTAAGCTGTGCTTCCGAACTGACGGTTATCCCGAGAATGAAGATTGCAGCAATCGATATGTGCTTAATCATTTACCTGGCACCCTTCTCATCCCTTGTCTTTATGTTGAGCTTTCTTATGTACTTGTTCAAATTACGCAAAAGCCGGATTTAACCCTTCAAGCTCTTTCTCTTTCCGGTTTCGAGTCAGACGTCTTTTCGCCCACTCATACACCCGGACTAACTTGTTCAATCCCGTTCCGACTTAGAAACCCACTGTATATGGCAGTGGTAATGGGAAGACAGCTTCGCTGGGTCCCGCCATCTAGCAGCCATCCATTGAAATGGACGACTGTCCAGATCAAAAATCAGCCGACGGCGGATTACCGCTTTTCGCGAGGCGTCCGTCTTCGACGGATGCCTCTCAGAAGCCACCGGCAAAGCCGGTGGTACTTCACTTCTCCTCTTGATTGAACGGTTCAGGGTCCGCCTCCGCCCATCCGCTGCGCAACCCATGCCGGTAACTATACCCGAGCGATAGATTGTTGCTCCCAAAGGAATGCCTCTTCCAGTTCAGGTTGTCGTAATCGGGCATCCGTGATGTGAAGCTATCGATGTTCTCGCCTGCCCGAAGGATGACATAGTGGGAGCAGGTGAAGCATACCGAGCGGCGCGAAGCAGTCTCCCCTTCGGACAATTTCGTGCTTCTTATTTGGGTGATACCGAATCCACGCAACTATTTCTGCAAGAGGATTTTTCGTGTTGCAGCGTAGCTACCCGCCATTATCCTACAGAAGTACACTCCGCTCGACAGGCTGCTCGCATCGAATTTGATTTCATATTTTCCTTTCGGTTGATTTGCATCGACCAGCGTCCTTACCAAACGGCCTAGAACGTCATATACCTTGAGGTTGACGAAGCTGTTTGTTGACAGCCGGTAGCTGATGACGGTGCTCGGATTGAACGGATTCGGATAGATGTTCAAGCTGTAGCCTGAGACTGTTGATGCTGCTATAATGTCAGTGGCTTCCTTTCCGAGGAAAGCGTCCAGTGCAACTGTCGGCTCCTCCGTAGCCGGATCCCACGCTCCCATCCCGTAGTTCTGCCAGTTGTAACATTCGGGTTCCCAGTAAAACACACCCATGCCGCCTACCGATCTTGTCTTTGCAATCAGATCCAGCAGATAGTGGTTTGCTTCGAAAGGCTCGTCGTATTGATATCCGGCCTCAACAACCATCACCTGCTTGTGATATCTCGTAATCACGTCCTTCATGGTCAGAAGTGTCAGGCTGTCGTCGGTCTCCCAGGATAAATTTGCCCAGAATGGATATGCAGACATCCCGATTATATCCCACCTGGCATGGTATGCTGGCAGGCTGTCAAACATCCACCTGTATAATGCATCATCGTAAGAGTTAGAAAGATGGACGATCACCTGTGTCGTACTATCCACCGCCTTTACCGCAGCATAGCCTGTGTCGATCATGTGAGCGAAGTTTGACATGTGTGTAGTAGCATTTCCCAGTGGCCACATCATTCCGTTATTTGTTTCATTCCCAATCTGCACCCATTTTGGAATCACCCCCGCCAGTTTGAGCGTATCCATGACACCGTGGATGTAATTGTAAAGATCAGTAAGCAATTGAGGAAACGAATCGTTCGCCCATGCGGCCGGTGTAGATTGGTGTGAAGGATCGGCCCAGGTATCACTGCAATGAAAATCAACAAGTATGTCAAAACCCATGCTGTCCGCAGTACGAGCCAGGTTGGTGATATACCTTGTGCCGCAATAGCCGCTATCTGGATTTACCCATGCCCTTATGCGGATCGCATTGATCCCTTCCTCTTTCAGAATCTCCAGGCAGTTCATTTCTACTCCAGACCGATTCCTGAATATATAACCGGCAGCCTCCATCTGAGGAAGCCAGCTTACGTCGGCGCCGTTCGCGAATTGTGCTCTTGCCTCGGGAGATTGGAAGAGTAATACCAGTGACGAAAAGAGTAATCCATACTTTACTTTTCGTGAGATACGGTGGGTCCTCGTCGTACTCATTCCTTTATTATATAAGGCCCCGGTGTCAAAAGATACTCTGATTTTCCGCCGGACTATTTATCCATCGGCGATAAAGTTTGACGTTTAAAATGATCGGCGGGCGCATCCCGTTGTGTTCGGGACGGCTTCCCTCCGCATTGACAAAGCATCTCTTTTTAGAACATCAAGTCGTAGGTCAGCCTGAAGCCTCGTCCGGGCATCGGTATAAAATCCTTGATGACTGAAAGATTGTCCCGGTAAATCTGGTTCAGAAGATTATCACAGTTAAGGCTAACGTTGTTCACAAGTCCGCCGGCTACTAATCGAACACCGAACCCTAAGTTTATGAGTCCGTAGCCAGCAGTATAAGTATCTCCCTGACCGAGCCTGGTCTGCGCCGCCGCGAGACGCCACTCGATCACGCCCGAGTAAATGCTACTCTGGTAAGTCATTCTCAGGAAACCGTGAAGCGGCGGGATAAACGGAAGCGGGACATTATTCTTTGTGTCCTCGGCATTCACATAGCTGGCACTCGCTTCCAATGCGATATCGGAGAGCGGCTCGACCGTCGCCGATGCCTCATAACCGTAGAGCCTGGCATTGGTGGCGGAGAACTGCCTGACCGGAAGGTTCTGAATTGTGTCGCCTGTCAGGTAAGCGTAGATGTAGTTGTTGATGTAATTGAGGAACGGTGTCACTTCAATTGAGAAGTTTGTAAAGTGAGCCTTCAGCGAAGCGTTCAACTCTAAGGCCGTCTCTGGAGTAAGATTCGCATTTCCGACAGAGTACGTGTTGCTTGCCGCGTCTGAACCCTGCGCGAATAGTTCCTGCACAGTTGGAGCGCGGAACGATCTTCCAATGCTGAGCGATCCGACGATATGACGCGAAAAATTCTGAACGGCACCGAGTGAGGCTGTGAGAGCGTTGTGAGAACGGGAGACATCGAGCGTCTGAAAGACAGGGTCAAGCGAGGCGGCGTAAGGCTGCGTGTGAATATTGTTGAAGTCGTACCTGACCGCGCCCTCGAACCGTGTGTTCTCTCCGAGAAGATATTCTTCATATATATACCCGGCAAAGTCAGACGTGACAGAGTTGGGACCGAGCGGCTGTTGTCCCTCGATCTTGAGATTGTCCATCTCCGTCCATAGTCCCACTGTACCACGGAGTGGGCCGAATTGCTGGTGCATCAACTGGAGTGAGGCATTAAAGGTCTCTTTGGCGAAGAAATTGGCCTGCAGATTGGAAACACCCGTGGAGTCTTGTGCCGTTGGATACTCCGCATGCTGGTAATTCACCAAGTCCGCACTCAGTCTAATTTGTTTGAGAAGAGAACCATCCACTGCCCATAACCCGCGCATCTCGTACATATTCTGCTGTTGCGTGATGAGTGATGTTGTCGGCGGATCAGTCTGCCAGTAAGGATTTGGAGGGGTTCCCGGAATTCCGTAAGTCATTTGAAAGTGCTTGTAACCGAGGCCGATCATTCCGAAGCCTCCGGTGTACGAGTAGCCCGCGCCTTCCTGCTGATTATGATAAAACGACTGCGGTATTCTGGTTAACTGAAAATTCCGGATCCCGTCAAAGTAGCTTCCCCGCGGTACCTGTGTGTCCTGGGCGTGCGAGCCACCGAATGAAACGCTTACTGCATTTCCGCTATTGCTGTAAACGCCGTCGAAGTAGCCCGAGTAAAGATCGCTGACAGTGTTGCCCGTCAAGGAGACCGTTCCCGAAAAAGGTCTGTTTGACGGCTCGGGAACAGTGTTTGTGATGATGTTTATTAAGCCGCCGATCGCGTTTGGCCCATACATTATGCTTGCAGGACCTCGCACCACGTCTATCTGCGAAATGCTGAGTGGGAATATGGGAACTGCATGAGCCGGATCATAAGTTGAAACATCGCCCATACGAAGTCCATCCTGGAGAACGAGCACCTCATTATCGCTCAAACCTCTTATCATCGGCCTCTCGGGAGCCGCCCCGTTGTAGCGAACACTCACGCCCGGCATGTCTGAGATTTCCTGGGAGAAGTTTTGTCCCGCTGCCATTTCGAGTTGTGTCCTTGACATCGATTCGGCCGGCTGTGCTAATTCGTTGGCGAGTCTCGCGTACGGCGATGCTGAAACTACAACCTCCTCCGACTGGATCGCCGTCTGTCTCAAGGAAAAGGAAAGCTCAACTCTATTGTTTTCCACCCTTGCTGATTTTCTTTCGGATGCGTATCCGATAGAATGGACGAATATTTTGTATGTCCCCGGGGGAACATCGGAGAAACTAAAGCCACCTTCGCTTCCGGTCGACGTTGCGCGATCAAGTCCAATCAGTCTAACCGTGGCTCCTACCACCGGTTTGTTGCCGCTTTTTACTACGCCGGTAATGGTGCCTCCTGCAACGCCGGGATTGGCCTCCGCGACCAGCTTTTGTGAATAAAATGCAACGCAAAGTTCTAACGCAAGTGGAAAAATTAACTGGACAGAAAGATAGTGTCGTAGGGACAATTTCATGGCAGTTCTTAGTTTAATTCGGGAAAACAATTAAGGTAAATTCCGGTAAGATGGTACTTCACTCTTTTGAAGTTCCGGGAACGGATAACCGGCAGGTATATTCCAGTCACACGGAACTTGCCAAGGCTATCGAGCTTTCTGATTGCTTGTTTGGGCTCACAGGTAGACGGGCAACTTCCTTGAATTAAAATCGTGAAAAATATAACCTGGAGGGGAGTGATGGTCAAGTCAGGATCAAAAGGCAACAAGAGCCGGGTCAGCGAGTAATGTGCCACTCTCAAATTTCTTAGCGCTTGAAGCAAGGATAGGTGTTTTTACGCTAAGCTGATCAGCGAGCATATCTTTTTGTGAGTTATATATGTACGTGGGTTGTCCCATCCAGGGATGCAGTTAGCAAAAAGAGCTCGCCACTTCCGATGAGTAGTGGCTAAATTTCAATTCACACGTCACCCCGAACCCTGGACTGATACGGTCCAGGTCAGGCTTGTTTCGGGGTCTAAAACCAGATGTTGAACCGAGTTCAACATGGTGGAATACTTCAAAGTGAGCCGGTGCTTTCCGATGGGGGTATTTGGAAACGCATTGAGTTTTTGATAATATTAATGAAACCATATGTTCGTGCCCGAAAATGAGGGGCCCGACGTGTGCTGACTTGTTAGAACATTTCATGGAGGCGTTATGTTCTGGATAAAATTTGTTACGAATTTCCTGAAGATCCTTAGAGCGGGTCAGACGCCCAGACAGATTGCAGGTGCTTTCG
>JAJYIT010000068.1 GCA_021789975.1 Bacteroidota bacterium | reverse complement strand
TGTCTTGTTTTTTGCCAATTACAATTTTAACCGATCAACCGCTTTGCGGGATCCCGACATACAAATATCGTTGACGGGACTGGAGCGGCACCTCCTAATTTTTACACAAAGTTACGGACATCACCCGAACCCACTGATTAAGAGTCAGTATGCGTTCACATCGCGGCTTATCTTGTACCAATAATCCAAAGCCACCAATCCAGATATAACGGTTTATTCTCTGTTACCTCACCTCGTCAGTCGCCACATTTCTTTTCCATTCCCATCAGGTCCCACCCACCCCAAACATGCGTTCGGCACATCGCAGTGCAGCCAAGATTCCGCCTTGCGGGACTGAGTCGGTCAACCAGGCCGCAGACCCCTTTCACTCGAATTTCACTTCCCCGAAGAATTCAGGCAGATGAAAATCAGGAGTCGGAGAGTCTATCTGTTTCCAGCTTAGCCAGTGCGGGTGAGAATTGTTCTCGGCACATTTGTAAAAGTTTGCTTTCCATGCGACGCCGGAATGTGGTGGCTTAACGTTAGCATAATGGTCTAGTATATTGAATGGCAAGCCGATTTCAATCGTCCACCCAATCGGATGAGCAATTTCCTGTTCGATCACGGGTGGAAGCGAATGGCATATCTTAATTTTTTGCGCATCTTCCTGCGTGATTAGAATGGAGGTACCTCGTGGGGTTTTTTGATATCCCATGCATATTGTCCCTCCACAGTTTACTTCCAAATTGAAGTAACCGCCCGGGGGATTCATCCCTGGGCTGAAAAAAAATTCTACGCAGGCATCTTTCCAGACTTCGCCGTTCAAATGGTTTGTCAAACAACGTACGAATTTGTCCCGCACTGTGTAGAGCAAATACAAATAGGAGTCATCATAACAGAGCTTTACGGCAGTTTTCGGGATAAAGGTCATTTCCCAGGTATTGTCACAATCGATTTGTGCGGGCGGGCAAGTTTGCCACACCGCCTTGTGCTTGTTGCAGTCAGGCAGTAGCTCGCTATCTATCCTCCTTATCACGTATGGAGCGGATTTCTCGCCCGTTCTTGTGCGATCATTCGTTTTCATTACTGTGATGTTTCTCCTTGATTTCTATGGTTTGAGCATACACGGGAGATCTTACCATGCGTGCAATTACTGTGCGACAAGGACGCCGATTGGAGCCGGCATCCTTCATGTAGAATATAATTACATAAAACTATTGAAAACCACTTGATAGTAATTAAAAATTCTATTATACTCTCTCTCGCAAATGTGGAGGGCCTCGTCCTCCGGCTTCAACCAGTACACATTCAAGGAGCACCGACTGTGAATGAAAGATACCGTTTCTTTTCCTTCTTGATTTCCTCAATCATTCTGTTCGCTGGCATCTGCAGAAGTCAGACCGGTCTGGATCATCTTCTCTTGAAAAATTACAGACCGGTTAGCATCTACAAAATTCCCTACACTGTCATCAAAAAGGCCAGGTATCCTGTATTAGATATGCACTCCCATCCCTTTTATATCAGTTCCGAAAAGGAGCTTGATCATTGGGTCAAGCTGATGGATTCAGTCGGCATTCGGAAGACAGTCATCCTCACCATGGACTGGGGGGAAAAATTCGATTCGCTAGCTCATTTCTTTTCAAAGTACCGGGACCGGTTCATACTGTATTGCGGGTTTGACTACACCGGCTATGATAAGCCCGGGTATGACCCTACTGCCGTGAAGGAACTGGAAAAATGCTACAAAGAAGGTTCGAGAGGCGTCGGCGAGTTGGGAGATAAGGGGAAGGGGCTGTACTTCTGTTATCCTCCAGCTTATGGCATGCATATCGCCGATCCGAGACTGGATCCTCTTCTGGATGAATGCGCGAAACTGAAAATGCCGATAAGCATTCACCTGGGCGAACCTCAGTGGTTCTATGAGCCGATGGATTCCACCAACGACGGAGTGATGAATGCCTACAACTGGCGACTCGATAACCAAAAGGAAATTCTCACACTCGATCAGGAACTGAATCATTTTGCCCGTGCCGTGGCAAGACATCCAATGACCATCTTCATCACGTGCCATCTTGCAAATCAGGTGACTGATCTCGCCAAATTGGCAAAACTGTTTGACAAATACCCGAATCTCTATGCGGACTTGGGAGCAAGGTACGGTGAGATAGCATCCATACCCGGGTACGCTAAAGCATTCTTCGAAAAGTATCAGGACAGGATCGTTTACGGGACGGACAATAGTCCAACCCTTGCGATGTACCAATCAACTTTCACCATTCTAGAGACCAGAGATGAGCAATTCTATAATTTTGATTTTGGTTATCATTGGCCTCTTTATGGCCTCAGACTGAGCAATGCTTCTTTGAAAAGAATATTCTGGGACAATGCTGAGAAGGTACTGAAGATGCAAGACCAGGAGGGACAACATAAATGAGAAAATCCCTTTCTTTCCTGTGTAAAGCATTGGCAATGGTCTTTTCAGTCACGGGCTCTCTCTTCTGTCAGACCACCCCTGGCGGCGAAACCACTCCGCCGTATCTGCTGCTCAAAAATTACAGGCCTAAAAGCATTTACAGGATTCCCTATGTGAGAGTCGGAAGGGCACTGTTTCCCGCGATCGATATGGATTCTCGTCCTTATGTCAAATCCGAGGAGCAATTGAAAAATTGGGTTGAGAATATGGATTCTTGCGGGATCCAGAAAACCGTCGTTATCACTAACGCCTATGGCAGCCGGTTCGATTCGCTGGTGACCTTCTATTCAAAATATCCGGGAAGATTTATACTCTTTTGCGGATTTGATTTGTCAGGATATGACAAACCCGGTTTTGCAGAAGCGGCCGTGAAGGAGCTGATAAGATGCTATGATCAAGGTGCTAGAGGCGTAGGGGAACTGGTTGACAGAAGCAGGGGATTTGTCCATCAAAATCCGCCGGCATATTGGGTCCATATTGATGATCCGAGACTTGGTCCGCTACTGAACGAGTGCGCAAAGCTTGGTATGCCGATCAATATCAGCATTGGTGAACCTCGGTGGTGTTACGAATCGATGAATCTTAATAACGATGGCCTGATGGAAGCCTACTTTCACCGGTTCTCCATGGGTTGGGACTATAACCTTGATCAGGAATTATCCCATCTTGCAAGGGCGGTTGCCGAGCATCCCAAAACAATCTTCATTGCAGAGCATCTTGCAAATCAAATGACTGACCTGGCAAAAATTGGACACTTATTTAATAGATACCCCAACCTTTATGCAGACATTTCCCGAAGTTACGCGGACTTAGCGACCATTCCGAGGTATGCGAAAGAATTCATGCAAAAGTACAGCAAGCGGCTCCTTTACGCCACCGACATGGGGATTGATGTTCATATGTACCATGTTACGCTCACTATTCTTCAAACAGAGGATGAGCATTTCTATCACGTGAAGTTGTTCAAAACTATTTGGCCGCTTTATGGACTTGGATTAAACGAGGTGACTCTCAGAAGAATATATTCTGAAAATGCTTCGCAAATTCTGAGAATAAAAGACAGGAAGTGATTAATTGCTCATGAACGGACACTCTCTCGCAAATAGGACAGCCATCGTAACGGGATCCACAAGCGGCATCGGTCTGGCTGTTGCTCGCGAACTTTCTGCTGAAGGCTGTAATATCATGTTGAACGGCTTTGGCGATAGCCAAGAGATCGAAATGCTGCGGTCAAGACTCGGCTCGGAATTCAAAGTTGAAGTCCGCTATGATGGAGCGGATGTTTCGAAGCCCGTCGAAATTACTCGGCTCGTTGAAAATTGTGTGAAAGAGTTCGGAGGGATTGACATCCTTGTGAATAATGCCGGGATCCAGCATGTGGCGCCGATAGAAGATTTTCCGCCTGAAAAGTGGGATATGATACTTGCGATTAATCTTTCGGCGAGTTTTCACACGATTCGCACTGTCCTGCCGGAAATGAAGAGACGAAATTGGGGTCGCATAATAAATATTGCATCGGCACACGGGCTTGTCGCTTCAATAAACAAATCCGCTTACGTTGCGGCAAAACACGGGTTGGTTGGTTTGACAAAAGCCGTAGCCCTTGAGACTGCCCAAACGGGAATCACGTGCAATGCAATTTGTCCCGGCTGGGTGTTGACTCCCCTTGTTCAGAAGCAGATTAACGATCTGGCTGCATCTGGGGGAAGATCTCTTGATGAAGCAGAGGACGCGCTATTGTCCGAGAAGCAGCCGTCGAAACAATTTGTAAAACCTGGTGATATCGGGTCCCTTGTGGCTTTCCTTTGCACAAAAGCAGCTTCACAGATACGAGGGGCGACGCTCTCCATCGATGGAGGATGGACAGCACAGTAGGAGAAATGTCGCAAAGTCGAATTGAGTATTGGTGTATGGAATCCACTATAGTCTGGCAGCCTTCTGAAGAACGTTTAAAAAGTTCCAACATGATGATGTTCATGAAAAAAGTAGAGCAGAACTGGCATATAAAACTGCCTGACTATGAATCGCTTTACGAATGGTCAATCAAAGAACCCGAACGATTTTGGAGATCAGTTTGGAAGTTTGGCGGCGTGATTGCACATCGACAAGGTGAAGTTACCCTTGTTAATGGGTCGATGATGCCGGGTGCACATTGGTTTCCTGATGCCCGTCTAAATTTTTCTGAAAATCTCTTGCGTCGTCGTGATGACCATGATGCAATTGTGTTCTGGGGGGAGGATCGTATCAAGCGTACCATGACCTATGCTCAACTGTACGATGAGGTGTCGCGTTTGGCTCATGCGCTTCGTTCTGCGGGCGTCACGGCCGGCGATAGGGTCGCGGGTTACGTGCCGAATATGCCTGAAACAGTTATCGCAATGCTTTCTGCCGCCAGCATAGGCGCGATATGGTCATCGTGCTCTCCTGATTTCGGGGTGCGCGGCGTGTTAGACCGATTCGGCCAGATCGAGCCGAAAGTTCTTTTTAGTGCGGATAGTTACTTCTATAATGGAAAAATCCATGATTGTGTTAGCAAGCTTGTCGAGGTCCGCGGCGGTCTGCCATCTGTTCAGGAGCTAATCATCATACCCTACGGAAACCGACAACCTGATTTGACTACACTTCCGGGAGCCAGATTATGGCAGGACTTTCTTCATCAGTTTATCCCGGAGGAAATTAAATTCGAGCAGCTTCCGTTCGATCACCCATTATATATCATGTATTCCTCGGGGACCACGGGGACGCCTAAATGCATCATTCATGGAGCAGGCGGGACATTACTTCAACATCTGAAGGAACTTCTGCTGCACACCGACGTGGGAGCTGACGACCGGATATTCTACTATACAACCTGTGGCTGGATGATGTGGAACTGGCTGGTCTCGGCACTTGCTGCTCAGGCTACACTGTTGCTCTATGACGGTTCTCCATTCTATCCTAATGACACTATCCTGTTTGACTACGCGGATGCCGAAAGGATGACCGTCTTTGGGACTTCAGCAAAGTTTATCGACAGTCTTAAGAAAGCTGGCGTGGAAGTTCGTAAGACACATCGGTTAACGGCACTGAAGACGATTCTTTCGACCGGATCACCGCTGGCACCGGAGAGTTTCGATTTCGTATATGAAAAGATAAAAGGAGACATTTGTTTATCGTCCATATCCGGTGGTACGGATATCATATCCTGTTTTGCCTTAGGCAACCCTATCCTCCCGGTATACCGCGGGGAGCTCCAATGCCGGGGTCTCGGCATGAGCGTAGAAGTATGGAATGAAGACGGCAAGCCTCTGATTGGAGAGAAAGGCGAGCTTGTCTGCACATCGCCGTTCCCTTCCATGCCTATCGGTTTTTGGAACGACAAGGAAGGTTCCAAGTATCGCAGTGCATACTTTCTTAAATACCCTAATGTGTGGGCACATGGCGACTATGCGGAATTAACTCGGCACGGTGGTCTTATCATATACGGCCGCTCTGACGCTGTGTTGAATCCCGGAGGAGTCCGTATAGGGACTGCAGAGATTTACCGGCAAGTGGAGCGGATTCCTGAAGTGCTGGAATCGCTTGCTGTAGCGCAGGATTGGGAAGGTGATACGCGAGTTATTTTATTCATTCGTCTCGTTGATGGTTTAGCTTTGGACGACAGATTGAAGGATCGCATTAGAGAGAATATCAGGCGTAATACGACGGTGCATCACACGCCGGCCAAAATCATTCAGGTTTGGGATATCCCCCGCACCAGGAACGGGAAAATCGTAGAGCTGGCGGTCCGCAACGTCATACACGGGAGACCGATTCAGAATCTTGAATCGCTGTCTAATCCGGAGTCGCTGGCGTTCTTCAAGGACATACCGGAACTCCAAGATGATTAAAGACCCTGGAGAAAAGGCCGTTTATCTTTTCCCGGGGAACTCACGGAGTCTGCAAATAATTATACAAATATTTTAGTGAAGACTTGACAATAATTAAAAAACCTTTTATACTGGTTTTTGAGTTGAAAAAAAGAGGAGATACACATGCGCGTTATTAATGCCTTCTTCGTGGGATCTTTTCTTATTCTGTCCATCTTCACAACGAGTGCACTGGGAGCAAGTTCGGGCATAAAAGGACGGGTCACGGATGTAAAGACCGGTGCCCCCTTGTACGGCGCGAATGTTTGGCTGGTAGGTACCAGCCTTGGATCGGTCACAGATGCGAACGGGCAGTTCTTGATTCCCGATGTGCCACCGGGAAAGTACACGATTAGAGTGAGTTATCTCGGCTACACGAGAAAAGAACTGCAGATAAGTGTCAGTTCGGGTGCTATGTTGGAAAAGAGCTTTGAATTAGAGCCGGTAGGCGTGCAAAAAAAAGGAGTAGTAGTAACTGCGCAAGCCACTGGACAGAACCAGGTAATCAACGAAGAACTCTCCTCAAACCAAATTGTTAATGCAGTCTCCGCAGCGAGAATCCGGGAACTTCCCGATCAAAACGCAGCCGAGTCAGTAGGTAGACTACCCGGCATCTCGGTACTGCGCAACGGTGGAGAGGGAACCGAGGTCGTCATCCGAGGTCTCGCACCCAAGTACAATAACATACTGATTGACGGAATCCAGATGGCATCCTCGAATCCGAACGATAGAAGCACGGACTTGAGCGGGATCTCATCAAACATGCTGGGAGGCATTAAGGTTTACAAGACAGTCACCCCAGATATGGATGCCAATGTCATCGGCGGTACTGTTGACTTTGACCTTCGTGAAGCTGAGGGTGGACATCCCGGAACTCCACAAATTCATCTTCTAGCGCAGGGAGGTTACAAGGGTCTCTCAGATGCGTACAACAAGTTCAACAATTACAAATACGTCGGGACGGCTGAAGAAAGATTCTTCAACGATCGTTTCGGTTTGCTTGCCCAAGTAGACATAGAGAGAGAAAATCTTACTTCCAATGACCTGGGTGCTTCGTATAACCACCTCGGGAACAGTCAAACCCAGTACGTTACTACAGGGCTGACTCTTTCGGACAACCCAAGAGACATACAGAGACGAAATGCCGCACTCGTAATCGACTACAGATTGCCCCAAGGAGAAATCAAGCTTACCAACTTTTTAAGCTCCACAATCTCCAGCACTCAAGCCAGACAGCAGTTATTCGCTATCGGCGGAAACAGCCTTTCCTGGAGTCTCGGGAGCTCCTCCGGAAAGGGTCTCACTTTAATCAATGGTATTGAATTTAAAAACACGTTCTCGCTGTTTCAGGTTGACGCGAGAGTTTCTCATGCGTATTCGCAGACGAGTAATGACTATTGGGGAATAGGATTCTATCAGCCCTCCGGCGCCGGTCTTTCCGCTTTCAATAACCAGGCGAATGTCAACCCCGAACAAATTCCCAAGGCTGCAACATACGACCTACCAAGTGCTCTGCTCGAGAGCCTTTATGCAGACAATTATTTTTCCAAATCAAGTGCATTAACGGGATCGCTTGACCTGAAAACAAGTATCACGTTCTCGAGGCTGGTGAACGTGCAGATGAAATTCGGGGGGATGTACCGGTATCAACCCCGGTATTACAACCAGAATGTTTACGACGGTGGCGGTCTCCAGTTCGGCGGGTCGGAAATCGTGAACGATCTCATTATCAGCTGGTTCAATTTACCACCTACAGTGAAGTTCAAAATACCGATGACTTCTTTCTTGGATCCCAGCTTCAGCTATGGGAAGTTCCTCGGTGGCAACTATCAGATGGTCGCGCCACTGAGCTACGCTATGCTCTCCCGTATGGCCAACCTTTTGCAAGATAGCCTTCAATACATAACCGCAAATCATGGTACACAGTCCTACGGGTATGATGTTTTCAATTCTACGAGCTACAACTATTCTGGGTATGAAGACCAGTCAGCATTGTATCTTATGGGAATTCTGAACATAGGATCAAATCTTACCATAATTCCCGGCGTGCGTTACCAGGATCTGAGGACAGCGTATATGGGGGTCCGTGGCATTGAAACCCGCAGTGCCGTAAGCACTTACACTCATTACGATACAACCGCAGTTCAAAATCACGGCTATTACCTCCCTGATGTTTCATTAAGGTACAAACCGCTTTCGTGGTTTGACATCAGGCTCTCTTACACTCACACGCTTTCTTATCCCGATTACAGCGCGATCATTCCGAGAATAGATGTAGGTACAGCAGCAATTGCATGGAACAATTACCGGCTCGTTCCATCACGTTCAACGAATTACGATGCTTACTTCTCATTCTATGGCAACGCGATGGGATTGTTCACGGTCGGCGGATTCTGGAAGAACATCCGTGATTTGATTTATCCATGGACCTTCTATGCCTCCGCCGCAAACGCGGAGCAATACTTCCCTTATTCCCTCCTCAGCTCTACCTCACCCCCATCCGGGACTTATCAGATTAGTACGTCTATTAATGACTCTGATGTGATTAATGATTACGGGATTGAACTCGACTGGGAGACGCATTTTTGGTATTTCCCAGGTGTATTATCTGGACTCCTTCTCAATGTCAATTACTCACACATATTCTCCAAGGCTCAATACCCCTACCTGATCATAGAGTCGACAGGGCGATCGATAAACTACATTGATACCTCATTCACAGACAGGCTTCTGTATCAGCCCGACAATCTATTTAACCTCTCCTTAGGTTTTGACTATCAAGCTTTTTCCGTCAGGGTGTCATGGCTTTACCAGGACAATATCTTTACAGGTCCTAGTCCATGGCCGCAGCTTAGAAGCTACACCGCCGCATATAGTCGTTGGGACCTTGAATGTCAGCAGGGATTGCCGTGGGTTGGGGCTCAGGTTTATGGCGACCTCTACAACATCAACGGGGCTAATGATGTCAGCGTCATTCAAGGCGGAGGTGTCCCAATGTCTGAACAGGATTACGGCATGACAGGTGACTTGGGAGTCCGTTTCAGATTCTAAGCGCCTGGAGAACAAAAAGAGAAAGGAACAAGTAGATCATGAATAGACTCCAAGTGAGACAGCTTGTGAGACTTAAGAAAATTGCTCAAGGTGCCTGTATCATTCTGTTCCTCCTGTCAACCCGGGAAGCAGTCACATTTGCTTCAACCTTTCCCGCGAGGGAGGTAAAAGTTGACAGCTCCTTGGTCCGAGATTCGCTCAAGGTCATGGTACCGGCTTATTTCAGTCCT
The DNA here is from genome assembly GCA_021789975.1 of Bacteroidota bacterium. GTDB lineage: Bacteria > Bacteroidota > Ignavibacteria > Kryptoniales > JAKASW01 > JAKASW01. Next base: position 3,612 of record JAJYIT010000068.1, on the reverse strand, counting down.
TCTTCGAGTTATTGGAATCAAATGGAAGTGCAAGCCGCCAAAATGCCCGGCCGACTCTACGCAATAGCCAATGTCTCAAACGGTCCGGGTTCCAGCTATCTCTCTTCCTACGCAGCCGGTATAACCGGTATGCACGATAGTAGAGGCAAAGTTATCGGTTATGTCTACACTCAATATGGGAAAAGGTCGATTAGCAGCGTAGAGGCCGACATCGATTCTTGGTTCTCTTTCTATCCTTCGATAGACGGGATACTGTTTGACGAGCAGGCAAATGTAAGCGGTGATGAGTCGTATTATGCTCAACTATACGATTACGTCAAGCAAAAAGATTCATCTGCAATAGTAGCAACTAATCCTGGAACCAACACACTAGAAAGCTATCTCTTCTACAACGGCAAACGAATAGCAGACGTAATCTGTATTTTCGAAAATGGTTCAGGATTTAGCGCATGGTCGCCTGCTCAGTGGTGCAATAAATACTCCAGAGATAATTTCCTGGTGGTTCCATACAATACACCCGCCAGCAGTTATCAAAGCCTAGTCAATAGGGCAGCCTCCCTAAACATCGGCTGGATCTATTGCACCGATGCGACGCTTCCAAATCCATATAGCACGCTCCCATCCTATTTCGCAGGGCTTTGTAGTTATATCGTCACAGGGGTTGACACTATCACCAGCAGCGGAGGAGGCACCAGCAGTGGGACCAGTAACCTGCTAAAGATCAATTGGAACAATGTACCAACGCTCGACTCTTCTCCAAATCTGCGTCCGTCCCAATCCCAAGATCCCGATGCCCAGTTTACCAATTTATGGGCAGCCAATGATGCCAATTATCTCTATTTGAGGTACCAAGTTGCCGACAGCATAAATTTCACCAAATACTTCTACCACATCCTGATTGACACTGACAACGACAGTGTAGGACATCAGACCGGGTTCGTATATGATAGCGCTTCAATTGGCGCCGAGTTCTTAGTCGAGAACAAGCAGTTCGCGCAATACGCGGGAAGTGGCGGATCAGACTGGGCGTGGACAGCTCTCCCATCAATGCAGCAGGAAGACTCGACTGGCTGGGTTGCTCTTAGTCTCCCACTTAAGACTCTGTTTCCGAACGGGTCAGGCGACACCATTGGACTAATCTTCGAGGCAAACCAAACAGCCTCTCCGTATTCACTCGAGAGTACCGCACCTGACAGCTTCCAAACAGAAAAATATCTTTACACAGTGAATAGTGTGAGCCGGGTTGAACGGGCTTATCCCTCGCAACCGATCGCTTTCACTTTGCTCCAAAACTATCCAAACCCTTTCAACCCTTCGACAAACATTGGATTCAACGTGCCGGTACGTAGTCGTGTCGAGATCGTCGTATACAACGTCCTTGGTCAAATTGTTTCCACCTTGGTTGACCAAACTGAGAATCCCGGTTATCACACTGTTCGATTCGATGGTTCACAACTTCCTAGTGGAGTGTATCTATGCTCACTTCACGGAGACGGTTCAGTGCAGGTTAGAAAAATGGTCCTGATCAAGTAGGGCCGCGACGCATGGAGAATTCTGAATTGTCCGGATACATCATGGAAGGAACTTGTTCGGAATCGCCCTTGTCTGCCGAGGGGTGCAATGGCGTCGATTTCACTTGCTGGGAGCAACGATTTTTCAATCATTTCCTATTGTGCTTCTCTCTTTCTCAACAAGAGCAACAATAGTACAAAAACAACACAAATGAACGAGGGAGGAAAATCATGAGTAACAAACGTACGATCTCAGTGGTGGCGGCGCTTATGGTAGCACTATTCCTCGCCAACCCCCACAAGAGTCTTGCGCAGGCGGGAGATACGCTGGTGGTTTATGCGAATGGTCCCAGTATCGATGAAGTTATTTCCGCCGATACGACTAATTCCGGCATGCAGGCACACCAAGTGTATAAACTTGTCAGCCGCGACACAACTTACCTCTGGCTCGGCCCAATAACCGTAAAGTCCAATTTTGAGGTAATTGGAGTCCTGGGTTCCGACGGTCGACCGCCCTGCATACAAGCCGGTGTTTTAACAGATGGCTCGTTGCCCTATTACCTGTTCGTCCTCAACGGAGCTCACACGGTGGCTACTTTCAAGAACCTTTATCTCACCGGTCGAGCGCCGAACAATACCATAAACGCTTCAAATGTGAACGGCATCGGTTCGTTTATTCAGGTGTCTGCTGATTCAGTAAAGCTTTACGTAGACAATGTGATATTCGAGGATATGCCCAACGAAGCCATAGGCTATACCGGCAACTACGACGACTTCTTTATTACAAATTGCAAGTTCAGGAACCTTATCTCCGCGACTGAGTGGTATTCTGGCGAAGGCTTGCGCAATGCGTCAGATTTAGCAAAGGCGGATACAATTATCATGGACGATAATACTTTTATGGCCGTTAACTGTTATGATGTGTGCCCGATATGGTTTACGAACTATCTCCAATTTGACCACAATACCGATATATTCTCATTCACGGGTCCGCCACTTGGAATATGGGAGATCACAGATGCGAAAATCGATAATAACATGTTTTACGGATCATGGTGTGGTGGCATCACATATCTGGAATATATTCAGTTCTGGAATGAGGTCCACTCGCTTGCCATCAGTTCGATAATTGACCTCGATACTTTGACCGAGACGCAAGCCAAGGTTTTCGACCCTGCGGACTCTTCAAATCCGAACCTGTTGTGGCTGGCTGAGGCAAAGAGAACCATCGAAGTGAAGAATAACAACTACTTTATGCCTGATACCGTGTTGGGTTTTTGGAAGGCTTATGACGACACAGCACATGGTAACGATTCGCTTATGTTCCCGACTTGGATGAACGATCGAACAGCCCACATGTTCAATGATCCGACCCAATGGCCCGGTTTTGTCCAGAGCGGGAATACTTTTGTGGATCCAGGTTTCGGACCCTCGATCGACAACATGCTGTATCCAAACGAGGGTGACGGAGTTGGGATATTCAAGTATTTCATGGACATAAGAGGTAACACCGCCTCGACTGATGTCTACGGGTATCAAATCCAAAATGTAACGGGGACTAATTGGATCCCACAATGGCCTCTTCCCGAGTTGCAAGACATGCAATATTCGAATGGCTCGCTCAAAACTGGCGGAACAGACGGCAAACCAGTCGGAGATATGGGCTGGTTCAGTGGAGGTTATACGGGTGTAGTTAAAACTCCGGCCCAAGTACCCAATAAGTTTACGCTATACAATGCCTATCCAAACCCGTTTAACCCTTCAACGACCATTAAGGTGAGTCTGGCACATTCTGGTATGGCGAGCTTGAAGATATATAATGTGCTGGGTCAGCTGGTAAGAGTGGTCGACCAGGGCTTCAAGGAGCCAGGTGAGTACGTATATAATGTGAACATGGATAACCTTTCTAGCGGAGTCTATTTCTACAGACTTGAACAAGGTTCTCAGATGATGACAAAGAAGATGATGCTCCTTATGTTGATTTCGTCCGAAAGTTGCACAATATTCCGCGGAAAATTGCACAGTTGAAGATACCTATTTGTTAATGGTTTTCAAACGGAAGCTCTTTCCGTTGATGAGGAACGGATAGGAGTGGTGAAGC
>JAJYIT010000067.1 GCA_021789975.1 Bacteroidota bacterium | reverse complement strand
GGAGGGCAAAGACGATCTGCTGCTCTGTGAATCGTTTCTTCATGTCCCGTGATCTCCATTCTGTTCGTGAAAATTTACTCACTTTTTCTCTCTCAAAATGGACCAAGATACGGGGGGCACAACCGTTTGCCCTGTCTGCAACTATTGATGATATGGACGACGTTCGCACCTTCCTATTCGGCCCAGCACAAAAGTATGTTCCAATCCACGGAGAAGGTCACAGGGAAATCGATGCGTTCATCGAGCACGTACGTACCCCGGCCGATCTTCTGAACACCTTCCGGAAGATGACATCAGGAAGATCCGGAAAATATCTTGTCTTTGCCGATTCCCGAAAGAGCTGCGATAGTCTTGCTGGAGTCTTCAAATCCGATAAGGATTTCAGACCATACACGTACACGCATTACTCCTCCATGTCTACCGAGCTCAGAGCTGAAACGGAAAGAAAGATCAGCCTCTCAAAACAAGCCTTGTGCATCGCGACTAGCACACTCGAGTTGGGAATAGATATTGGGGATATAGATGCCGTTGTTTTGTGGGGCGTTCCGACTGGTCTCCCATCCTTCTTGCAGCGCATCGGAAGGGGAAACCGTAGAACCAACAAGACAAACGTCGTTTGCCTTGTACCTGACGACTCCCCCAATCCTCTGTTGGATAGTCTTAGGTTCCTCGGGCTGATCGAAGCAACAAAGATTGGAAAGGTCCAGTCGTCTCTTGCGCAGAATCTCTATGGGGCAATCGTCCAGCAGACTCTCAGCATGATTCAAGCTGGCAGTGGCAATTACCTGCGAGCAGCAGACCTTTTTAAGAATTTTTCGAATCAACCGTACTTATCTAGGGCACTGTACGATGATATTCTATCCCAATTAGTAGACCAAGGGCTCCTAACAAAACACGGATTCAAGAATAGGTACGGTGGCTCCGAGAAGCTATACCAGCTTCACGACTATTCTCTCCTTTACGGGAATTTTCCCCTTTCATCGCAACAGACCCCTATTCTCTTCCACTTAAAGCACCTCGGAGACATTCCGATGATAAACTTAATCCGCCTTTCAGTCGGGAGCAAGTTCAGATTTGCCGGATCATTTTGGAGAGTCCTGCACCAGGACACGGATGGAATCCACGTTGAAAAGGCTGACTCTAGAGGTAAAGAAACAAAGATACAATACGATGGCAGAGCGAGAGCTTTCGACTCGTCAATGATGCAACACGTGCATGCATTCATTGCTTCAGACCACCCCTATCTTCACTACCTTTCCAGGTCTTTGCGGCGTCGCGTCTCAGAACCGATCGACTACTTGAGAACCATAAATTCGCCGGGATCGATTCCGAAATGGCGCACCAAAGGAAAGAACATATATTTAACACTTGCGGGTAGCCTCCTTAACAAAGCTATTACCCTCGTTAACCCTGATCACGATTCCTCTGTTGACGACTTCAAACTGGAATCTACCACTGACATAGAGTGGCCTTCGCTCCCCGACACCGCAGAAGCTCTCCAGCTCAGTGATGTCGCCCTCACATACCAACTTCCCGAGTCAACTGTTTTTCAATCCATGCTTCCAGGAGCTCTGCAACGCGTAGAATTGACCGAATCAATAGAGAAGGACCCCTCATTCATGACGACGATCTCAAGGCTAAGGTCCTCCGTTCCAACTAGTGAACTCGACAACCGAATGCTGGGACTTATCTTCGGCTCCCTTGATGTGCCATAGCGTATTGTTCACATCCACTATTCTATAGTGTTGATAGGTCCACAGGAATTGCCATTGCTCACTGCGACAAATTGACGAAAGAACTCTCAAGCCAAATGGATATCTTCAAACACATTGCATCTGCAATTTTCAGAGAGGTAGGCAAATTTCCTCCAGTCAAGAAAACGATCTAGCGCCAAGCACGGGTATTTCCGTTGTTGGGTCTCCGCCGATAATAATCGAGGTAAACTTGTTAAATGGGATTTCACAGTGTGCAACAATCCACAGAATCTCAGAACGCAAATTCAATCCGCTTTGTATGAAAACGCTTAAGTGCATCCACAACATTCCTTTTGCATTCTCAGGCGCGGCTCATGGGCCACCGACTTCCTTAAGAGCGCGATCAAACAGCCCACCTGACTAATACAAACAACAAACCACAAACCAATTTTTGGAGAATAGATGGCACTCGCGAAGTTCTTGGAAGATAACCTTGACAGATGGCACGAAACCTTTCGGGAATCTAGACCCGTAATCCCTTCTTTTCAGAAGCTGGGCGATCAAAGGAGTCGCGAAGACGAACTTAGAGACTGGGAGGACCGATTGAAGTCTGCCGCAGAAGCAGTTGCGCGCTATTATAACCTGATCGACGACAGGTACAATGACCTGATGAAAATACTGGAGGAGTGCACTGACCCTTCCATGAACTTCCTCGAGGAAAACAAATCTCTTAAGAATGAAAATGCCGGACTTACCTCAAAACTTTCTCTTCTGGAAAAAGCGGAAGAACGCATCAGGAAGCTCGAAAAGGAGAACGAAGGACTCAGAAACGATAACAAAGGCCTGAGGAAGTTGATACAGACTGACGATAGAGCATATGAAAAGATGGTCGAAACGCACATGAGGACTGACGGGTCACCAAAATTCAAAGCAGGAAAACGCAGATGACACACGGTCGCGAAAGATCCGCGAACGCCGATTCGCATAAACTTAGTTTGCACTCTAGGGACGGCAAATGGGGGTTCATTAACGAAATTGCGGAGTTCACCATCCAACTCCGCTAAGATGCTGCTCGCGACTTCAGTTGTCACCGCGCTGCCGTCTGCAAGGGTGGAAAATGGGGATTCATTGACGGCCATGGAAGAATTGTTATCCCTCTCGAATACGACTCCGTCGCAGATTTTTCTGAAGACATATGCATGGTCACTCCCAGGGGCAGAACCAACTATCTTAACCGAAACGGTCTTCGCACCTCACAATTTAATTTCGACAGCGGGCACAGTTTTGCAAATGGCTTCGCTCTGGTACGCAAAGCCAACAAGTTCGGCTACATCAACAGATTCGGGCTTCTCGCTACCGGATTCCTTTTTGACAAGGCTGAGGATTTCAAGCGGGAATCAGGCGCATCATGGGCGCGGGTTAACATACTTAACCATGAGTGCTGGCTGAGGTACGAAACCCGGCTCCTTCTCGTAAAGAACAACCGTCCTTTTTCCTTCGATCGGTTCTTCGAAGAATTTTAAAAAAGCGGTCGCGACTTTGAGGCATGGCTCTCGTCTCACGATCTTAGGGAAAAACCCCCGGAAGGAAATGCTTTTAACCCCGGGCCTGGCTATTTCACCAGGGAGGACGCACTTTGGGACTAAGACCCGCCGGAACTGATCCACTCCACGGCAACCCTAATGCCTCCGATTTCTCCAGGTGCGTCCCGTCGAAATCCATCACATTGCCCCCAACCTAAGCATCTTCCGCTAAGTTCGCAAATATGCTGTCACCCGCAACCAACTCTGGACCGCTCCACTAAATTTCAAACCACTGGACCTTGAAATGAATGACGAATTGAGCTTCATGAATTCTCTACCCGAGTGCCCACGGTGCGGTTTTGTCAAGGGCCACGATATTCCCCAAGGTCAGGGCGAAATTAATTCCCGACCCTGTTGTTAACGGTTACAAGTTTAGTTCACAGATTTCTTAGAGTTAAGATTTTGGGACTTGGGTGAAAGGTTTTTTCTGTACGATTCTCCTTTGATTGATATCTGATGGGCGTTGTGAGCAAGCCGGTCCATGAGAGCGTTGTCCATCACGGGATCGGGGAAGATGGCATGCCAGTCTGTGATAGCACGGTTGCTGGATAAGATAGTAGACTTTGACGGATACCGTGCATCGACAATGGCGTATAGGTACTCGGCTGACTGCTGATCGAGCTTCTTAAAGGCAAAGTCATCAAGGATAAGAAGGTCGGTTCTGTTAAGCGGCCTGAGCTTCTTATCAAGGGAGTTGACTAGATCAGCCTGAGAGAGAAGGCGGAAGAGTTCCTGGAAGTTGAAGTACTCTACGTTGAGATGCTTTCGGCAAGCCATGTGAGCTATGGCTTTCGCCAAGTGAGTCTTTCCTGTACCGGTAGGACCGAGGAAGAAGATGTTTTCACCTTTCTCGATAAAACGGCATGTAGCAAGCTCTCGTATGACAGTTGCATTGATGGAGGGATTGAACGAGAAGTCGAAGGCCTCCAAGGTCTTGCTCGGATCAGCGTGGGCATGACTCAAGAGTCGCTGAAGTTTTCTGTTGGATCTTGTCTGAAGTTCGTCGGTAATGACCATGGAGAGGAACTCTGAGAAGCTGAGGTTATTGCCTTGGGCTTCCATGAGTCTCAGCTCAAGTGTATCGGCCATGCCGGAGAGCTTGAGAGATTTAAGCTGGGTAATGAGCTGAGCAGAGTTTGTAGACATAAAGTTATTCTCCTTATGACGTGTGATTGAAGTATTCGGGATCCCTGACAAGAGATTGAGTTTCTTCGGAGATTTGGAGCTGTTGAGGTTCATTTTCAAGCTTAAGAAGCTTTTCAATCGAAGCTTGAAAATACTTCCCCGTAAAATATGGGACTTGTCCTGATCCATGATTACTGCCGATAGAGGAGATCAGACATGAAGCTGCCTTCTCGACTATTTGTGGTGGATACTTTTTTGCTACTTGTATGACCCCTTGTGCACGTCTCATATTCATGAACGCGTGAGGAGTTAAGATCGCGCGGACAAGATCGTGGAAAGTATTTCCGATCTTGGCGGCTTCACCTTGAAGATAACGCGGAACTTCTTTGTCGACAGCTGCCGCGAGGTTTTCAGGAAAGTCGATCAAATCGGTCTTTCGATATCCTTTTGTCAGAACGATGTGCTCTTTTATAAGTTGTTCGTTGAAAAAGACTTGGACGATATCACTGGATACTTTGACCCAGACTTTCTTGCCTGCGTACTGATAAGGCACTGAGTAGCTCTTCTTCTTTACCTGGATATAGCAGTCCGGGTGAACAGTAGCTTCTTTCCAGAACGCGGCTTCGAACTGGTCAGGAGGAAGAGGAATAAGCTTCTGCTGTTCTTCCTCCTGGAATACCCGATAAGGCATCTGATGAGTTGTTCCATGTTTGGTCGTGCCGTAATCGTCGCGCAGCCAATCAAGTGTTTTCTGATTAAGCTCTACGAGAGTAATCGAAGGATATAATGCGATGAGTTCCTTGAACTTCTCACGTACGGTCTGGACGTCGCGTTCGACTTTCCCCTTATCCTTGGGGCTTCTGACGCGCGCAGGGTCGAGGAATGTATTGTAATGCTCCGCCATCTCACTGTAGGCACGATTGAACTGTGGGTCGTAGAGGTCAGGTCGTATCACACCAGCCTTGAGATTATCGAGCACTATTCTCCTGGGTACACCGCCGAAATGATTAAACGCTCTGACATGGGAGGATACGAAGCTTTGTTGGTCCTGGCGGAACACGAACTGGACGAACTTGTGCCGGCTGTAAGAGAGCGTCGCGATGAAACCGTAGATGGTTCTCATTCTCCCTTCATCCGGATCGTACAGCATCCCTGCCTTGAAGTAATCGACCTGCAACGCATCGCCTGGCTCGGTCTCTATACGACAAGTTGTCTCCTTCATGTTCAGAACGACCTGATTACTTCTCACAAATCGTTTGAAGCTCGTGTAGCTTACTTTCCCGGTGAGGTCGTGCCTTCCGCACAAAACTTTGAATGCGGTCTTTGGCTTCATGCCGGATGGCTCGTCGATAAGTTCCTTCAACTCTTCCAAGTACGGCTCAAGCAGGTTCTGTTTCTCTGACGGCCGCCCGTGTTGCGTCACATCTTCTCTGAGCATCTCCGTGAGCTCTTTATTCTCGAACATTGTTGCACTATCAAGTATCCCTTTTGCCCGCAACCCGTTTATGTACTTCCTCACGGCCTTTCTGTCGTACCCCAGTGTACTTGCCATAAATCTAATTGTCTGTCCGGCCCTGTAACGCCGGATTATCTCTCGGATGTCCACTATGCAAATCCTTTTGTATGCCACTTTCATCCTTTCGTTTTTCCAGAACAAAAATGGCGTCACTATCGAAATTGTTAAAGTTACAGGTGGGGAATAGTTATGGCCCCCGAGACTGGGAAGACCGTATATAGATAGATTCCGCTTCTTCATGGATTACAAGGTAATAAGTAATCGAGAGATTCACTCCTGTCCTTTCCGGTGAAATTGAATTTAAAATCTGGCTACCGTACATTTGTACGGTTTGCGATCTTGATTTTGTCCTGGCGAATTAATGGAGACCGTAATAATATGAACCTGATAAAGGGCTGGCTATTCGATCTATATCCATAAAAAAGGGGCATAACGCTCTGGCTGATAACCGGCGTTGGCAAGAAGATACAGGGATACTCACCTTTTCTTCCGAAATTCTACATGCACGTGATGGCAGGCGAGAGGCCAATAGTCGAGCGGGTCGCCGGCAAGCTGCATTGCTACGCATCGCAGGGATGGATTTACAGAAGAGAGATTTATTCCGGGAAGGATCTCCCGGTGCTCGAAATATTGGTCCCTGATACTCTCAATTTCAAGAAGGTTGTCCGGGCCTTCGAATCAGATTTTACCTACAACGTGTTTTTCAACTCCGATCTCACGCCTGTTCAGATGTTTCTTTTCGAGAACAAGCTCTTCCCACTTGCATACGGAACATATTCTCTCGATGAAACTAACAGGCTGAACAGTGTGGAGCTGGAGGACAGTCTTGACAAGGTTGACTTTACTCTTCCTCCTCTAAGCATCATGACACTCTGTCCGGCGAACTCAGATGTTGCACCGAAATACCAGGGAATCGTAAACCTTGAAATATCTTATGAAGGAAGAACCTATGGGATTGAGGCGAATTCTGCTGAAGAGCTGCTGGACAGGATTAACGATCATCTGAAAAGATGTGACCCTGATATAATTGTCACCAATTACGGCGATGGCATGCTCCTCCCCTGGCTTGCCGATCTTTCGAGGAGAACCAGGATTCCGATAAATCTCAACCGTGACAAGGAGGCCGAATACCGGACGACAAACGAGTCCAGCTATTGGACATACGGGCAGATAGTTCACAAGTCTGGTGGTTTTATGTTGGCAGGCCGTTGGCACGTCGATGCTGAAAACTCGTTTATCGTTGGCGAATCAGATCTCGATGGGCTTTATGAGCTTTCCAGGATCACGCAGATACCCGGGCAGGAGCAGGGGAGGTCGAGCATCGGGACCGGTTTATCTTCCATGCAGCTCTCGTGGGCGTACCAGCATAACATTCTCATTCCCGCAAAGAAAAGGAGTGGGAGAAATTCAAAACGGCGTATGAACTGCTTCTTGCCGACCGGGGTGGGCTAATCTACCTGCCTATCATGGGCTACCATGAACAGGTCGGAGAACTCGACTTTACCTCGATGTTCCCCTCGATAATGAAAATACACAACGTATCTCCCGAGACAGTGAACTGCGAGTGCTGCAATAACGACTCTGTTCCCGAGCTCCATTATACAATCTGTGAAAAACGAAAAGGAATTATCCCTGAAACCATCGGGGAAGTGCTGAGGAGACGTGCCGAGTATAAGAGGAGAGAGAAGAGCGCAACCGACGAAGCGATACGGAAAGAGTACCACCGGAGGCAAACGGCACTTAAGTGGATGCTTGTTACGACCTTCGGCTATTTAGGCTACAAGAGCGCTCGCTTCGGAAAAATCGAAGCCCACGAATCCGTGAATGCTTTTGCCAGGAGAGATCTGTTACACGCGAAGCAGATAGCCGAAGACAAAGGTTTTTCAGTTGTTCACGGCATCGTCGATTGTCTGTTCCTGAAAAAGAAAGGTGCGACCAGGGAAGACTACGAAGTGCTATGCGATGAGATAACAAAGGCAATAGGGATAAACATATCGCTTGAAGGAATCTACAAATGGGTTCTTTTCCCCTCTTCGAGAATGGGCGAAGCCATACCAACCGCCAACAGGTATGTCGGGGCTTACACAAATGGAGAAGTAAAGGTCCGCGGTCTTGAAGTGAGGCGGGGCGACATACCACTCTTCACCCGTAAAGTTCAGGGAGAAGTCATTGAATTAATGGCTAAAGCAAACAATGTGGAAGAGCTAAAGAAGTTGATCCCCTCAATTCTTGAAATAGTATAGTCTCACCTTCAGAACCTTAGAACCGGAAGGGTTCCACCGCTTGAACTTGTCATACGCCACACGATATCAAAGGATGCAGACGAATATCAGAACAACAGTCTGCAGGCTGTCGTGGCAAGAGCGATGCAGGAAGCCGGTGTAGCCCTGAAACCAGGCGAGACCGCGGAGTACATAATCATTGACGCCAGTGGAAAGAAGAATCCTGAGAAGGCGAAGCCCTATATCATGTACCGGTCCGAAGATGGTTATGACATCGAAAAGTACACAGAGCTAACCTTAAAATCGATTGCAGTCCTCCTGGAACCGCTGGGATACTCCTTCGAAAAGATTTCTGAAATCATTACCGGAGTGAAAGCAAAACATCTCAACAGAAAGTCCAAAGACAAAACCGGCTCGGGATGGGTTCAAGGCACACTTAACTTCTAACGAGTCATCTGGTCCTCTGAAAATCGACTCAAACGATCATGAGGTCGCCCATGATGGATGGTATTAAGCGAATCAAGTACTTTGAATCAGGTAGATCATGAGGAAGATCCCGATTCCGAGGACGGTAACAGTCACAAGTTTTACAAGCGCAGGCGAAGTATGATACGCGCCCACATCGATTTCCTTTTCTACCTTCCGGTAACGCAGGAACGCAAGCAACCCCATTGCAGCCCCAATCCCAACCAGCAGGACTCCAAATATTGTAGAGTACCCATGCACGGTTGGCACCTCCGATTGCGGAATTCCCGACTTTCCTAAGACATGAGAGATTTCCTTTATGAAGAGTGCAAATTTCTCGACCACGAAGCCGAACGCCATCACCCCGATGCTTGTTCTGATCCACGCAAGGAACGTCCGCTCATTCGCCATGTGAACGCGACGCAGGCCGGCGCTTGTGTCCTTTACATCGTCTTCCAGCTCATTCACAGGATCCATTCTCCTCGTTGGTTTAGCAAAGTTCGTCACTGCTTTCCACATAATCAAACAAGCTCACTGGATGTCGTAAAACGCTTTGGAAGCGGATATCATTCTTTGGCGATACTAACATAACCCTTCAAGACTATTTCCCTGGAAGAGGATCCAATCATTATTCGGTACTTTCCCGACAAGATGCTCCATTCTCCCTTATGCGTGTCCCAGCATCGCAACGAACCGGGGTCTAGTTTCAAATGAACACGCTTGGATTGGCCAGGTCTCAAGAACACTTTTGCAAATGCTTTCAACTCCTTAGGTGGTTGCGGAACTCCGGGCGCTGATGGCAAACCCACATAGACTTCCGCGACTTCCCTGCCTGCGACCTTTCCCGTGTTTGAGAGATCTAGAGATACGCTGATTGTCGGGACAGGCTGACCTCGTAAAGAAATCCGATCAGGGCTGACATTCAAATTACTATAGGCAAAAGTCGTATATGAAAGGCCAAATCCAAACGGAAACAAAGGCTTAATGTTATATTCGTCGTAGTATCGGCATCCCACGAAGATACCTTCCTTGTAGTGCACAACGCCGTCAACTCCAGGGTATTCCTCTGGCGTGTGCGCAGGTAAATCGGCTAGTCGTGCCGGAAAGCTCAGAGGCAACTTCCCAGAAGGATTGACAAGGCCAAAGAGCACGGCGGCCACAGCGTCTCCGTCCTCCTCACCAGGGTACCACGCTTCCACAATTCCCCGCACTTTGTTCACCCACGGCATGAGGACCGCTGAACCTGTCTTGAGCACTACGATCGTATTCGGATTAGCTGCAGCTACCTGTTCCACTAACCGGTTCTGGTTGCCTGCGAGAATAATTGAATGATCGCGTCCTTCCGTTTCACTGTCGCCCACCATTACCACAGCCGCGTTGACCGATTTTGCAATGGCCACCGCTTCCGTAATGCTCCTGCCACTTGAAACATCCACTCTGACCCTTCTGCCGACGATTTTTCGAATTCCTTCAGCCGGGGATACCCTGAACAAAGGGATAACATGCGAACTTCCTCCACCTCCTGTCATCGCCGCCATAGCATAAGGCCCTATTAGAGCAATGCTATGTACATGCCTTCGATCAAGTGGTAGTATATTGCCACTATTCTTTAGCAGAACAATTCCGTGCTCTGCTATTCGACAGGCTTCCTTGCCATCTCGATACTCAGGTATTGGTCTAATCTTCATAGTATGTTTGAACAATCCAAATTGCATCATGGTACGGTATCTTCGAATAAGTTTGTCGTTGATGACAGATATCGGCACTTTCCCTGACTCAACAGCGCTTTCGAGCGCGGCACCAAAATATTTTCCGGTCGGCATTTCCAGATCCATTCCCGCAAGCGCGGATGGGACAGTGCTATGAACTGCGCCAAAATCCGAAGTAACGAAACCCTCAAAGCCCCATTCCTTTTTTAGTATTTGATCCAATAGAACCGCATTCTGTGCACAGTAAACCCCGTTTACTTTCGGATAAGCTGCCATAACTGCACCTACATGGCCTTCTTCCACAGACGCTCTGAACGCCGGGAGGTAAATCTCGCGAAGAGCGCGTTCCCCAACTATTTCATCTATCTTATGGCGGTCAGTTTCTTGATTATTGGCAACGAAGTGCTTTACATCAGCTATCACCCCTTTCGATTGGATACCTCGAATTTCGTTGACTGCCGCTTGAGATACTAAATATGGGTCTTCACCAAATCCTTCAAAAGTCCGTCCATTTTGTGGAACTCGGGCTATATTTATGTCGGGGCCTTCGATTAGCCCATAACCTAAGTCTCTAGCTTCTCGCCCGATTATTCGCCCATACCGATAAGCTAGTCTCACGTCCCACGTTGCCGCCAGGGATATGGGGGCAGGCAAAGCCGTGGCTGGTTTTTGAGGTCTATCATCGGCAGGACCTACACCCGCGGGACCGTTGGCAATGCGCAGCCCTGGGATGTGGAGTCGCGGGACAGGCAACACATATCGAAGATGTGCAGAGCTCCTTGTACCATGTACTTCCTCAATCTTATCTCTCAGCGTCATTTGGCTTACCACTTCCCTGGCTTTGGCATCCAGGGATTGTGCGTGCGCCAAGCTAACACCCGAGACAAAGGTTAAGAAGGAGCAGGCTAATAATGATGGCATAAAATTCATAGATCACCTCACTGATTTCTGAAATTCTGAAGTTCCGATAAGATTATCCGCGCCGCCTGAAGCAAGACGGGATCATAGTTCAGTTGGCAGATGCACAAGTATGATTTACTGCCGGTATTAACAAGGGCTTGATCGACTTCTTGATGTTGAACGGACAAGCTGGATGTTGCGGGAACTATTGGGAACATCCTTCCCAATTATAATTTGCGGAGCCTGTCCCGACATGTTCCTAGTCGGGAAGGAGATTTTCTTTTCTATCATCTATTCCACTTCTTGTCTACTCTCCGCTTTCAATATGGGTTCTGTTATTTGACGTTTGCACGGGCAACCTCCACATATCTCTCTTCGCTTTGTCTGGTTACTGATGCACCGTGAAGCCGGCTCCAGATGCACCTGAAACGTTTGCGCCGCTTATTCCTGGGTAAATCGCTTTGGCAAAGTACTGGCCCGGAGCGAGGGTAATGTGGACAAGCGTGTGCTGGGGACTAATAGTAGTTAAGTCAATGGGGGCCTCGCATTCACCCCGCAAAGTGTCACTTGGCGGCAGTTTGACGGGTATGGGAACTATGTTGGATATTGCGTAAAGAGTCACGCCAATAATGCTGTCACCCTGTAGAACTTCAAAATTTATCAAGGGGAAATTCGCACTCGCGTATGTCACTGTCTTGCCGGATGTGTTTATCAGTAGAAACGTCATATAAAAGTTTTGGCCGGGCGCAAACGTAGTGTCTATCTGTCCCGTGGTATCGGTAAGGCTGAAACTGGCAGTAACATTACCGTTGCCGCCTGTCTTGGAGTTCACCAGCCCGCATCCCGCAGCGACCAGTGAAGCTATGACCATCGAAGCTATCGTTTTCATCATCTCGTTGTCTCCTTCCTCATTTAATCTAGTGCAAATGGCAGAGATAACTCATCCAAGAACGTATGCCTTTTTTTCTGCACGTCTTGTATAAAACACAACGCTCATGTCGTTCTTTTTGCCTTATCACCGCCTCTGACTTTATGAACGTTAGCCAACTTCACCAGAAATATCAACTCTCCGCCCAGCAGAGCCTGTTTAAGATCTGAAAACAAAAAGTTCAGTAGCCCACCTGTTCCACTATATAAGCATTTTTGGCGGTAGAAAACTCAAATACCACTTGCGAACTCCGATGCGCCCCATGTAAGATGATAGTATCCAGGTTGCTCTCTTGATCTGCCGTACCATACTCTCTGCATCCTGTCTCTCCAACTTGACCTTTCTCCTTTCCTGAACAATCTACCCAAATCCATCTCTTATTTTTCCGCCTGAGTTTGTCCTGTAAGCTCTGAAGTTTAACAACCAGATTACACTGAAGGGTAATCTGAAGAAGGTTAAAATGCATCGGAGCAAAGAATCCGTGGCGCCGCCCCTCAAAACCATCAGATTTTCAAGAAATCGTTTTCTTGAAAAACGAACCAAAACAAGCGGCGCCGGGGTTCCCTCCCGGAACGCACGCCAGTTCGGTCAATGTCTTTTTGTGGAGCTGCAACCTGGTTCCCATGAATAATTGCAGAAATAATTTCTCAACTTCATTGTCGAGACATTGACCTGCCCCCAGTTGATGTACTAATGTGAAGATAGTATTTAGGTCAACATTCTAAGAAAAAGCATCGGTAGTTTTACCGCAAAGAGTACTCCTGAAAGGAGCATTCTCCCACTAGCAGGCTGTTGAAAAACCCTCATAAATATTTTTTAATAAGAGTCGCAAGAGGTGAGTGATGTATTATATTTTTGTTGTTCATTAGAAATCATTCACCAAGATCACTGGAGCAGTAGAAGGATGCGCGGCAGTCAAGATCATCAAGGAGCAATGTTCCGTTACGTTTCTCAAGAGGACCGGATACCTCACGATCACCCGTTGCGGATTCTGCGAGGTATGGTAGACCCGATTGTGAAAAGTCTTTCTAAGCGATTCGATAAGCTGTACTCGGGTACTGGTCGTCCATCGATACCGCCAGAACAACTCCTTCGGGCTCTTCTGAGAAGACAGATGATCCTGGCAATCCAACGGTAGACTTCCACGGAGTGAAACGCAGCAACCAGCCGCATCAATCGAGCACTGATCCGGAATCGAGACTGTACCGCAAGGGACGGGGCAAGGAAGCCAAGC
>JAJYIT010000066.1 GCA_021789975.1 Bacteroidota bacterium | reverse complement strand
CAGAAACAGGAACAAGACGCAAAACAAGTAAACGATACGGGGAAACTCTTGCTTATTGGACTCGGCATTGCCTTACTTGCTGTTATTTTAAACAAAGCAAAATAATGTTCAAGTATTATAAGCACGTAGATGAATTTACCTTTGCAATCGTAGTTAAGACCGAGTCGCAAAAAAACGGATCAGTGCTCTACCCGACATGGTACGAGAACACATTTTCAACAAACATCTGATTATCTGTGGTTATAGAGCCCTGGCTACCAAGTTTGGTTCTCCCGTACATGGCGTTGATGTGGTTACGCATTGTCCATCGTTTTCCCCTGTATTCATACATTGGCGGTCAACGTTCAGGAAAGAGAATTTGTTCAACCCTCGGTCCAGTTGCTGAAAGCTCTCCGACTTATGTTCAGCCCGGTAACCATGGTTGGGATCAAAACCCCGGTAGTGTCATTCTTCAGTAAATCAGCTTTAACGACTGTGGAAGCAAAGGTCTTATTTTGGAAAACGATAGGTATTAATACCAGAAGAAAGAAAGTACGACTCTTTCTCATTATGATCTCCTGAAGCATCGGGTCTGGGGCTCAAGATTGAGAGTTATCAATTCTAACACCAGGAATACTTTTCTGCGGTGCCTGCCGACAAGATTACCCCTTCAAGAAACCGAGAAGCAGGAATAGATGGCCAACCAAGAAACTCACACCCCCAAAAGGAGTCAGGTATGCCACCCAAATAATCCCAGTCAATGCAAGCACATACAGACTAAACGAGAAGAAGATGATACCTCCGATGTAGAACATTCCCGCATAGCGAAAAAGATTGCCCTTATGTGCCAAGATAGCAACGACCAGCAGAGCTATCGAATGGTACATTTGATATTTGACACCCGTTTGAAAGACTCCCAGCATTTCCGGCGAGAATTCGGATTTCAGCCCATGCGCCGCGAATGCACCCAGGCAGACTCCCAACAGCAATCCGAGTGCTCCTGCAGAACCGAATAGCTTCAACTTGAGGTGACCTCACTTGGACGCTGCTTCAAGTTGTTGGCCGCGTTCAGCAAGTTTGAGTTGATTTATCAGTTCATCGAGGTTCCCGTCCAGAACCGACCGCAAATCATAAAGCGTAAAATTTATCCTGTGATCGGTAACTCTGTTTTGCGGAAAATTGTATGTCCTAATCTTGTCGCTCCTGTCACCGCTTCGCACCATGATCTTCCGCTTTGCTGCAATTTCAGAATCTCTCTGCTGTACCATCTTATCGAAAAGACGTGCCCTGAGTATCTTCATCGCCTTCTGCCTGTTTTTATACTGGCTTCGCTCGTCCTGGCACTGGACGACGATCCCCGTAGGAATATGCGTGATGCGTATCGCCGTCTCCACTTTGTTGACATTTTGGCCACCATGTCCTCCTGCCCGGTAAACATCTATTCTCAGATCATCCGGATTCACATCGACCTCAACGTCTTCAACCTCCGGCAGGACAACAACGCTTGCGGCGGAGGTGTGAATCCTCCCGCTGGCTTCCGTGGCAGGAACCCTCTGAACTCTGTGCACACCGCTTTCATACTTGAGGTCGGCATAGACATCTTTTCCGCTCACGCCGAGGACAATTTCTTTGAAGCCTCCTATCCCGGTTTCATTAAAATCCATCATCTCCAGTTTCCAACCGCGCCTATCTGCAAGCTTTGAATACATCCGGTAGAGATCCGCTGCAAAAAGGGCCGCTTCCTCCCCTCCAGTACCTGACCGCACCTCAAGAATCACGTCCTTACTGTCATTGGGATCCCTGGGGATCAATAAATTCCGGAGATGTTCTTCTTTCTCAGCTATTGCAACGCCCAGGTTCGAAACCTCTTCCTTTGCCAACTGCCTCAACTCGCCATCTGTGACAGAATCGACAAGCTCGCGAGCTTCCGCGAGTTGCCGCTCGGTCCGCAGTAACTCGGCATATGACCGCACGATCTCTGAAAGCTCACTGTGCTCTTTGCTTAACTCCCTATATTTCTCCTGGTTAGAGACTACGGATGGATCTGAAAGAAGCTGAGTAAGTTCTTCGTATCGTTCATTTATCTTATTAAGTCTTTCCCGCATGTTTGACTCTTCTTACGATCGTTCGCACTTTGTGAATGAAATATACTGAGATAATCAGGCTTATCGTGGACCACACAATTGAAACGGACGTCAAAACTATCCTGAACTCCGGATGGGTCTTGGCAATTATGGGTTCCAAGACTATCCCGAAAATTATCCACAGCGATCCGATGACAAGATAAACCGACATCATCATCATAACACCGCCATCAATAAGCGTCTTGGCCGGATGAATATGCATTGAGTTCTCCACGTGCGGCATTCTCTTACCTACCGCCATTTAATAAAGATATCCAATTTGGCCGTAAATGAAAAGAGTGTGCCGCGGGTGCAGTACACTCAAGTCTTTATTCCCGGAGATTTTTGTGAAGTGTCCTTTACATCGGTACCAGTAATTCCTGCGTACCAGATGCTCAAGCGTGTTACTCAACTCTCCAACGTGTGCCCACTTTTCAAATCTGTAACGCACCTCCCCGCTCCGCGTGCCCTGATTTCTTTCTCTTTCTTCATCGCCGCTGAGCGTGTCTCAAGTATTTCGATGTGCTCTACTCTCCATGGTATTCCACCTCTCGCCGACAAAGTCTCACCACCATTATGACGACTCAGTCTCTCCCACAAGTCCTCGGTGCTACCGGTGTAATACCTCCCGTTTTTCTCACACTTAAGTATGTACACCGTGTACATGTCGGGGCGGTAGGATTCGAACCTACGACCTCTTGGTCCCAAACCAAGCGCTCTAACCGGGCTGAGCCACGCCCCGAATCATTGGTGAACATAATATACGCAGCAGGCGCCGTCAACAGCAAACCACTTAGTCAGAACCACTTCAGATTGCAAATAAGATACGCAAGTGATAACTTTTCAACAGGTTCACACCGCGCCCTTGGCAATTCTACCGAAACTAATTTATGTTGCGGAATTTCTTTAATCGATTCGAAGGATTCATAGGAAAGCACCACCTCGTTTCCCAGAACGATCGGATCATTGTCGCTGTCTCAGGAGGGATCGATTCGGCGGTCCTACTCGATCTTTTCACCGAACTGAAAAGCAGGATGCCGATTGAAATCGCCGTAGCCCACATTAACCACCGGTTACGGGGCGAGGAGTCAGAAGGAGATGAAAAGTTCGTTCGGGAGCTGGCTGAGAACTATGGGGTCGAGTGCTTTGCGCAGCGGGCAGATACGAAGGAATACGTGATTGAGCACAAGACTTCCCTGCAGGCAGGCGCGCGAGATATTCGCTACAGCTTTTTTGAAACGGTCAGGATTCTGAAGAACTTCACGAGCATCGCAACGGCACACAATGCAAATGACAACGCGGAAACAATTCTGTTCAATCTCTTGAGGGGATCGGGAGCGAACGGCCTCGGGGGGATACCTATTAAACGAGCGGGTATAATACGACCTCTTATTTTCGCCGAGCGGGACGAAATTGCCCAGTACGCGCGCGTGAAGAGTCTTAGATACCGGGAGGATTCTTCCAACGCGAAAGACCATTACACGCGCAACTTTATCCGTCTTTCGCTGCTTCCGCAAATCAAAGATAAGATCAATCCGGGAGTCGTTAATACACTGAACAGATCCGCTGAGATATTCCAAGAGCTTGGAACGTTTGTGAACAATGAAGCTATTTCTGTATACAGAAGTCTGGCTAGATCTCTTAGCGACGAAAAAATGGTTCTCGATGTTAATAAGCTTAGATCATGCCTTTTGGTAGTTCGTGAAAGAGTTATTATTGATGCTCTCCGTGATTTTGGCCGTGGAGAGATCCAGTTTTCAAAAGTGCATGCAGTCATGGACCTTCTCGATTCCGAGACCGGTAGCTCAATCGAGATCGGAAACAGCGTAACCGTCTATCGAGATCGGCAATCGCTTGTGTTCTTGCGCGGTGCTGAAGAAGCAACCGATTTCGTGGCTGAAATAGTCCCTGGGAAGAAATATGAGTTTGAAGACTTCTATTTCTTTAGCGAAATCGTGGACAGAAGCCAGATACAATTTTCGCTTTCGCCCGTAGTTGAGTTTGTTAACGCTGACTCCGCAGGCGAGGTATTGACATTACGCACTTGGCATCCGGGAGATTGGTTCATACCCTTCGGCATGTCTGGCAGGAAAAAGATCAGCGACTTCCTTGTGGACTCCAAGATGCCCATTTACCAGAAAAGTAACGTCCTCGTTCTCACGAACAGACAAGATATCGTCTGGGTGTGCGGACTTAGAGTTGACGACCGATTCAAAATCACCGAACTTACCAGGAGAATATTGAAGATTGAATTCGGATATAAATAAGCAGGCACAACACGTCACTGTTAATGGCGAACGTTTTCGGATTTTCATCTCGGAGCAGGATATCGCGAGCCGCGTAAAAGATCTGGCGGCAGAACTGAACCGGGATTACGCCGGGCGGATGCCAACTTTCATCGGGGTCTTGAACGGCTCTTTCATATTCTTTTCGGACCTGATTCGTCAGATAGACGTGGACTGCGAAATAGACTTTCTCAAGCTCTCCAGCTACGGAGATGCCAAAATTTCATCTGGGAATGTGAAACTTTTGAAGGACTTAAATTGTCAAGTTACAGAAAGAGATATCATAATTGTAGAAGATATCATAGACTCGGGACTGTCAATCGATTTCATCAAGAAGCTGATAACAAGGCAGAGTCCGAGGTCTTTTGCAGTGGTCACGCTCCTTTACAAGAGCGATTGCGTTAAAATTGATTTTAAAGTAGATTATATAGGTTTTCAGATTCCAAATCACTTTGTAGTTGGTTACGGACTGGATTATGCCCAGAAAGCAAGGAATTTAAGTTCTATATACGTCCTAGATAAGTAGGCGGTAGGAGTTTTTAATGCCCAATTCGCAGAACGACAGAAACAAGAACAACCCCCAAAAAAGAAAGGTTGGACCTCCCGGTCTAAAGCGGCGCCCGAACCAACCTCCGGAGGAAGACTTCAATTGGCGGACTGGAAGAATAATAATAGGCTGGGCAGCGATAATACTCGCCGTTTTCCTCGTCATGACCCTTTTTCGAGGATCAAATAACCAGGAAGCAGAAATCACCTATACTCAGTATGAGACCTTGCTTGATTCTGGTCTGATCAAAGAAGCGGTCATAAGAAAGTCAGAAATTAATAATTATGAATTCCATGGCGTTCTGAAGCATCCGACGGAAATTACAACTGAGTCCGGCAAGAGAATGACTATTGATAAGTTTGCAGTATTTCTTCCACAAGCGTCGGATCCTTCGGTAATAGAGCAGTGGCAAAAGGCGGGACTCAAGTTCAATTTCGTCAAGGAAAGTGATCAGTGGGTCAACGGACTTATCAATTTTCTCCCTTGGGTTGCTCTTCTAGCCGTCTGGCTCATTTTTATGCGGCGGATGCAGGGAACAAACACAAAGGGAATTTTCAGCTTCGGCAAGAGCAGAGCAAAGTTGATGACTGAAAGCCAAGTCAAGGTCACGTTCAACGATGTAGCGGGCGCTGACGAAGCGAAGGACGAACTTGGTGAAATTATTGAATTTCTAAAAGAGCCGGCCAAATTCCAGAGGTTGGGCGGTAAAATACCGCGCGGTGTTTTGTTGCTTGGTCCTCCCGGTACCGGCAAAACGCTCCTGGCCAGAGCCGTCGCTGGTGAGGCAGGTGTCCCGTTTTTTTCGATCAGTGGTGCTGACTTCGTCGAGATGTTTGTCGGCGTCGGAGCAAGCCGCGTCAGAGATCTATTTGAAACGGCCAAGAAGAATGCACCTTGTATTGTATTCATCGATGAAATCGACGCTGTCGGTCGGCATCGCGGTGCAGGACTTGGCGGTGGGCACGACGAACGCGAACAGACACTTAATCAACTCCTCGTCGAAATGGATGGTTTTGAGCAGAACAGTGGCGTGATAATCATAGCCGCAACCAACAGGCCTGATGTACTTGACCCTGCCCTCCTCCGTCCCGGTCGTTTTGATAGACAGGTCGTCGTAGATCGACCGGATGTCAAAGGCAGAGAGGGTATCCTTAAGGTCCATACAAGAAGTATCCCGTTGTCGCCCGAAGTCGATCTAAGTACCCTTGCGAAAGAGACACCTGGGTTTGCGGGGGCGGAGCTTGCAAATCTCGTCAATGAAGCTGCCTTGTTGGCTGCGCGTAAGAACACGCCGTCAGTGAGCATGGCAGACATGGAGGAGGCAAAGGACAAGGTAATGATGGGGCCTGAAAGGAAGAGCACTATCATTTCTGATGAAGAGAAGAAGGTTACTGCGTTCCACGAATCAGGACACGTCCTCGTGGCGAAGATGGTACCAGAAGCAGATCCCGTGCACAAAGTTACAATTATCCCTCGCGGGCGAGCACTCGGAGTGACAACATATCTCCCGATAGACGAGAAGCATACATATTCAAGAGAATATCTCCTCGCGATGATAACATACGCACTGGGGGGAAGGGCGGCTGAGAAGTTGGTCTTTGGCAAGTTCACAACCGGGGCAGGAAACGATATCGAGAAGGCGACGACAATCGCTCGCAAGATGGTATGCGAGTGGGGGATGAGTGAAAAGCTCGGACCCCTGACATGGGGAGAGAACGAACAGGAATTGTTCCTCGGACGTGAAATCACCAAGCACAGAAATTACAGCGAGAAGACGGCCATAGACATCGACGATGAAATCAGATCGATTGTCAACAAATGTATGACGCGATCTGAAGAAATCTTAGTGGGGCATCGAGAAGCGCTCGAAAGGCTTGCGAATTCCCTTTTGGAACGCGAAATTCTCGACGCAGACGAAATAGACAAATCAATAAGAGGTGAAGAACTACCTCCTTTCGTGAAACCCAATGGCAACGGAAGAAATCAGGAAGTGGTCACAATGCAGGTCAAGAGCTAGAAGCAAAGAGAATTGTCGACAACCGGTGATGGTTTGCGGGAATACAGCCGGACCCAGAGCGGCGACCTGACGGAAAAGTCCACTTCGCAAGACAGCGTGGACTTCAAGGGAGAGGTAATTAGAAAGGTGATTCACCTTTTCTCACTTGCTATTCCGATCGCTTACTATTTCATGCCGAGATGGCTGGCGCTTGAGATAATAGTTCCCCTGGCAGTGGCCTTTATGATAGTTGATCTGAGCCGCTACGAGATTCCATTAGTATCAGGGCCCTTCTACAAGATTTTTGGTTTCTTGCTACGCAGACATGAAGTCGATCAAAAGCGTCATGCGTTGAACGGGGCCACCTTCATGCTGATATCGGGGGCTTTGTGCATAGCGATATTTCCAAAGTACATAACTGTCGACAGTTTCACCGTTTTGATTCTCGCAGATGCATCTTCAGCCGTGTTCGGCAAAAGGTTTGGAAGACACAAGATTTTTCCGGGACGTGGCACACCCAGAAGTTATGAGGGTAGCCTTGCTTTCATTCTTGCTGGGTTTGTCGCAGTCGCCTTAACTCCCAAGATTCATTACGATTCTGCGGAATATCTGATCGGGTTTGCTTCATGCTTCGCTGGTGCCGCTGCAGAGGTTCTGTCCTACGGCATCGTTGACGATAATATCGCAATTCCTATCACATATGGTCTGACCTTGTGGGCGTTGTACGTCATCTTCCTTCCACACCTGAACATATATTTCATGGGCTGAATTCTACAAACAGAAGGTCACCCCTTTCCTACGCACGATTCCCCGCCACTTACTTTCTACTGAGAAATTCACTCCCCTTAAGAAAGAATCTCCATTCTGTCTCCTTGCCGGCAGCGACTCCTATGCGAATAGATCTTCCTACTTGTTCTCGCCCTGTATGAAATCCGTCATCAGCAATGAATATTCTCGGGCCGTCCAATCTGACACCGTTAAGTTTCCTATCGATGTTCATGGCCTGACAGAGTTTGGCGGGGCCGGTGGACACATTACGAAGGATATCAGTCTTCCGTCTCTTTTTCATGGCATCGATTCCAATCAATGGTTGTAATCCGCGTATCAGAAGAGCCGCAGGGAAACCCGCCCTATCGGTAACCACATTGAAACAAAAGTGCATGCCGTAGGTAAAATACACGTACGCGACCCCGCCAGCCTCGTACATGATCTTGTTCCTCTCTGTAATCCCTTTTGCGGCATGACTTGCAGGATCGTTGCCGATGTATGCTTCCACTTCGACTATCCTTCCGGCCAGGATGATTCCATCGACTTTTCTAACGAGTACTTTACCCAGAATTTCAGGGACCAATCTTAGGGTGTCCCGGCGATAAAATTCCAGGGGAAGCGGGTGCAAATCCCTTCCCGGCAGTCTGTTATTCATATCAGCCGGTCAAATGAACGATATGAATTCAAGTTCGGGAGTAAGCGCTGGTGAGTCAACTATTCTTGGTGGGAAGCCCAGAGCCTCCCTTGGCTAAGCCTTCAAAGAGTTCCGGATTTTGAGCCGGCTGCGTTTTCGTCTTCTTGCCAAGAAACTGATAAGTTTTCTCCGTTGCTTCGCGACCTCTGAGGGTTCTCCGCAGGTACCCATTCTGGAGAAGAAAAGGCTCGTATACTTCCTCAATAGTGCCTGGATCCTCACTGACAACTGCAGCGACAGCACCGAGACCAACCGGACCACCTTTGTAATAATCCACAATTGTGGTGAGTATTTTCTTATCCATCTCATCGAGTCCGGACTTATCCACTTCAAGTTGATCCAAAGCATGTTTCGCAATTTCCAACGTAATCCTCGTCGACTGCTCAACCGAGTTTGTAGACGAGGCACCCGAAACCTCTGTTCCTACTTCCGCATAATCTCTCGTTCTTCTTAAAAGACGATTGGCTATGCGAGGAGTGCCACGGCTTCTCCTGGCGATCTCAAAGGCGGCGTCGTCTTCTACCACGACTCCGAGTATTGAGGCTGAACGTCGAACTATCTCGTTCAAAAAGTTATCGTCATAGTACTCCAGCCTCTCAATGATACCGAACCTAGACCTGAAAGGGTTGCTGAGGAGACCGGCTCTTGTCGTTGCAGCGACGAGAGTAAATGGACTGATTTCGAGTTGAACGTTCCGTGCACCTGGACCGCGGTCGACAACTATAGAGAGCTTGTAGTCCTCCATGGCGCCGTACAAAATTTCTTCTACCGGTGCCGGCATTCTGTGCACTTCATCGATAAAGACCACCGCATTGGGAGGTACCGACGTGAGTATCCCCGCAAGGTCCCCTGCCTTTTCAAGTGACGGACCAGTCGTGGAGATTATTTCATAACCTATTTCGTTGGCTATGATGTTCGCCAAAGTCGTTTTGCCGAGTCCCGGTGGTCCCATCAGGAGGACATGATCAAGTGCTTCTCTTCTGTTCTTCGCCGCCTTTATGAAAACGGTCAGTTTATCGACGACCTTCTTCTGTCCGACAAATTCCTTCAGGAATTTCGGGCGCAGCGCCCTGTCGAATTTTTGATCGTCACCCACCGGTTCAGGACTCACGCCGCGTTTCTGTTTCTGCGTAGTCCTATCTGCCAACCGCTGCTTGCTCATCTGAGTCCGCCGAGCACCCGTGAGTAGTAAGATTTGGCACATCCTGGCAGGGAGATTCCGTCACTTCTCAAATTTCTAATCACTCGTTTAAGTTAGCTCTGGATAAACGAAAACGCAACGAGCTATCATGCAGCAAAGGTGTTCTTCATTCGCGCACCGGGACCAGGAGTATCGGCAGTTCACTCGATCTGATAACCTTAGGGGTCACGCTCCCCTCCCAGAATGGCTCGGCTCCTTTCTTGCCGTGAGTCGCAAGAATGATCAAATCCGTGTGGGAGTTCTTTGCAGTCTTAGAAATCGCACGCGGAGGGTTGTTCCGCGATACGGTCGCCTTGATATTTAGCCCGGACGATTCAAGGGAAGATTGAAGTTTCTTCAAATATGCCCTCGCATCATCTACTGCCATATCCATTATTCTCGCAGTCGTGCCGGGAAGATACCGGTTCGAGACAGTAAGCTCACCCGACATGTTGGCAAAACGAGGAACCGCAATCATAAGCTGAACTTGAGCGCGGCACAGTTCGGCTAGTCGAAGGGCATACTCCAACGCATTTTCATGATCAGGATTTCCATCAAGCGGGACAAGAAAACTGTCGAAGTTCGGTTCAGCCTTCGACCTGTCGAGCGAAGGATTGACAAGCATGACGGGCGTGTTGCTCAATGAAACGACCTGTTGAGCTATCGATCCGACAAGAAGATCGTGCAATCCGCTCCCTCCGTGAGTGCACATTATTACCATATCTTGCTTGAGTTCCTCGGTATGGTCGGATATACTTTGAGACACATCACGAACACCTACAAGGTGGACGTGGAATAGTACCTCCACTCCCGCGAAGACTTCCGATGCGGCGGTCGCGCTCAAATACTCTTCGGCTTGGGCGGCATCAGTAAGATGCCGCTGACCGTGGACTTTCTCGGGAGGATCTTTTTCCAAAACATGCATTAATGTGACTACTCCACCGGCCTTTCTCGCCAGCATGGCAGCAGCACTCAGAACAGACTCCGCAAGCGGCGAACCGTCCAGAGGGACAAGGAGTTTCATTCGCGAAAGTCTATCCAAGAATCACCTGAAAGATCAAGTAAAAGTTCAAGCTGATTATCATGACCGCCACTAGCGATACAGCATACGTTGTGAGTTTTTTGTTGACCAGATTTCCCATGACCTTTCTATCTTTGGTAAACATGATTAATGGGATTATTGCAAAAGGTAGCCCAAAGCTCAAGATAACCTGGCTGATTACCAATGTCCTTGTCGGATCGAGACCTAACGCAATCACACCTATGGAGGGCACCATCGTAAGTAGTCTCCTGAGCCAAACCGGGATATGTCTATGGAGAAATCCTTGCATAATAACTTGACCGGCGCTTGTACCGACAGTCGAGGATGAAAGTCCGGACGCCAAAAGCGAAACCGCAAATATCCAGCCCGCAGCCTTCCCAAGCAACGGCTGCAAGGTGGCATGGGCGTCCTGGATTGTTGCTACGTGCGTCAGCCCGTGCCGATAGAAAGCCACAGCCGCCATCATCAGCATCGCCATATTGACAAGGCTTGCGATTCCCATAGCAATCGTGACATCCAATATCTCGAACCTAAAGAGTCTCCTGAGTTTGTTAGGCTCTTTTACCACTATTCTGTCTTGCGTTAGTGAAGAGTGAAGAAAGATTGCGTGCGGCATTACTGTAGCTCCGAGAATGCCCGTCGCAAGTAGAACGCTCTCGGTCCCTGAAAACTGCGGCACAAAGCTGTGCATCACCAGAGCACCTAGATCGGGCTTTATTATCAAAGTCTCGGCGAGATAACTAACCGCAATTATACTCACCATCAGTGTAATAACTATTTCCAGCGGCCTAAAGCCGTAGCGCTGAAGCCCAAGAATTAGAAATGTGCATATCGCAGTCAGCGCTCCTCCGTACATCAAAGGCAATCCTAATAAGAGCTGGAAGCCGAGCGCAGCGCCCAAAAATTCCGCCAGGTCCGTCGCCATTGCGACAAGTTCCATCATTACCCACATCCCCAACGTGACAGCCGGTTTGTAATTCTTGCGGCAGTGCTCTGCCAGGTTCGCGCCGGTCGCAATCCCAAGTTTCGCAGATAGAGACTGGATCAACATCGCCATCAAATTGCTGACAAGCACCACCCAGAGCAGTGTATAACCGAACTCTGACCCAGCCTGAATGTTTGTGGCGAAATTTCCCGGATCTACATACGCCACGCTCGCTATGAAAGCTGGACCAATAAATGGGAGGAGTCGTGCAATTATGTTTTTTTCAGATGTACCAGACAGCGCCGCATCTGCGGAGTCGCGTGTCTTGACATCAGTATACGATATCGTGGATATCAGAGACTTGCTCATAAGCTCACGAACAATTTAACTCTACCGGGATGTAACATCACATAAAAAAACTCCATTATTGCCGCCGTGGTTCCCCACCACCGTCGCGCTACGAACAGAAGTAAACTACCGTCGTGATTCTCTGACCCGGCACTTTTCGCTGCGTGTGAACTCGTCGATCCTGTGACCTTCCATAGCATTACGACTATGTTCCAAGCTTTCCGAGCATCGTATTGAAGCACTCGTTTAAGCTTCCATGAAGAAGGGAAATGCACGCAAAGAAGAATCTTCTTGCACCTTCTAGAAGTCTTGCGAGCTCATTCTTGACAGCTTAAAGGAGCCAGCTGAGGTTACTCGGCAAGTTCATTTTCTTTGGACTTCTAAAATGCCTGCCGGAATATTAGATTGTAACACTCTCAACCGCCGCATACGAAGGAGCAACCGATTACATGGTGGTTTTCTTAATAGGATTCGCAACACTCACATCTACGCTGCTCGGTGGACTTTTCGCCTTGCGACATAGCGACAAGCTCCATCTCATACTCGGTTTCAGTGCCGGAGCCGTCATCGGTGTTGCATTCTTCGACCTTCTTCCTGAGGCATTGGCACTTGCGACCTCATCGGCAAAAACTCAGACAATTTCAGTTTTGACAGGACTCGGCTTCATTATCTACCTGATTCTGGATAGGGCAGTCGTTCTGTTATCACACGGAGACGAAGCACACAGCGTGTTACAGCATAGGGGCACATTAGGCGCGGCAAGCCTCTCGATGCACAGCTTTCTCGACGGGACGGTCATCGGCTTTGCCTTTCAGGTCTCCGCATCAGTTGGCGCTGTAGTCACTGCTGCCGTTCTCACCCATGATTTCTCAGACGGAATAAATACCGTGAGTCTGATTTTGAAAGACAACGGCAACCGTCGCAAGGCCTCGTGGTGGCTGGCAGTGGATGCGCTTGCACCTCTTGTTGGAATACTTATTACCCGCTTAATTATTCTACCGTCCTTCGATCTCGGTTACGTTCTGGCAGTTTTCTGTGGCTTCTTTCTCTATATTGGAGCTAGCGAACTCTTGCCGGAAAGTTACCACGCTCATCCAAGGATATTGACGACTATCATGACTTTACTCGGGATCGGAATTCTTTATACAGTCATACAAATTGCGAAATGATAATCGCTGGACAATTAACTCTGGAGCTTCCTTAGCTTCTCATATCCTACTTCGTCAACAGAGATTTGTCCGGGAGAAAGATCGACTGCATACTTAATGATTTCACCTACAGGCGGGTCAAGTCCTCCAAGGCAACAAACCGAATGCTTTCCACAGTCTACACCTTCAATGATCACCGGAAAGACACCGTAGTAGCCATTGATGCTGTCCCAGATTCCGTTGAAATTGGTAGATAAGAAAAAAGCCCAAGGCGAAGTAAATTCTGAGAATAACAACTCGTATTCATTAAACTCAGAAAGGTACAAGCGCCATGGGCAAGAAGAAGGT
>JAJYIT010000004.1 GCA_021789975.1 Bacteroidota bacterium | reverse complement strand
TGCACTGAACTACCAGACGCCGGAGGAATTCATCAACCTAATCGAACGACAAAGGACAGTAGTCACTTGACATTAACCACGATTTTGTTCTTATTCAATTTGGATCAAAGATGGGGAGCAGTCAGACTATCATAACATCTGTCATCGACGCTGGCAATGCTACAGGGGGCAATATCAGCTTCATGGATCCCTGGTTTGTCGATTATCCAGATCCTAATTACGGAAACTTGGACCGCAGCGAAGGAATGAGCGCACCGTTCATACTACGCTCTGCACCGTTTCATCCTGACTGTTCCACATCTTACAATGGCAACGTCTACGACGGCGTTTTCACCCAACTGCCATATGGCCAGTCAACCCCGTACTACTCCGTCAGTGCGCCTGCAGTCCAAGTGATAAACGGCTACACTGCCTTCTTCGCCGGCTGGACGAGTTCGCCGAGTGGCTCCGCTTCATTCGAATACCCGAGCCAGACAAGCACTCCTGTGGAGTTTGTCAACTCCGGCGCAACTGTCATTGCTCAATACAAGTACTACACAGTGACCTACAACACCACCGTTACTTCCGGCAGTTGGCCGTTGGCAGGCAGCGTCACTGTTCCGTCTGGAGTAACCTTGACCGGCACTTTTGGTGCAACCATGAGTTTTCCGTCAGGTGCAACGCTGACGGTGAAGGGATCATTGAGCGGATATGACATGACCCTCAATGCAAGTTCAGCTACCTGGACCGGTGTAGTCGTCAACACGAGCGGCGCATCTGTCGGCCAATGTACCATCTCAGCTGCAGACCTGCCCATTTCGATAAGCGGTGTCTCAAGCGCGGCAATCTCAGACGTAACGATAAACAATTGTAGTTTCAACAATTCATACAATGCCGCCGTAGTTGTTAGCGGCTCCTCTCCTACAATCAGTAGTTTGACGATCGATGGTCAGTCAGGTTCCGGGAATGGGGTGGCGTTTACAAATTCGAGCGGAGGTACGCTCTCGAATTCGACCATTCAAAATCTTGGAGCAGGCCAGGGCGTTACGGTTCAGGGAAACTCGAGCCCCACGATTTCAGGCAACACTATCGGCAACAATTACTATCACGGGATAGCCTGCTGGAAGGACGGAACCGGGGACCCCTCCATCGAGTCGAACTACACCGACGGCAACGGGTCTGACGGGCTTGTATTTTACGGCTCTGCGGCATACCTGCTCGACGATGAGGCCTCAGGTAACAATGTCGGCATCTACCTCCAGGGCAACTCTATCATCTCCACGGGCGCCGATAACGAAGCGGGCGGAAACTCTATCGTGAACAACAACTATGGCATCGGAGCCAGCGAGTACTCGACGGTCGCGTTCGGCGACTATACCGGTCGTTGGTACCACGGTACATGCAACACAATATCGGGCAACAGCACGTACAACGCTTACGCCTCCGACACAAGTTACATCACGGCAGAGTACAACTGGTGGGGGCAATACCCGCCGGACCCGTCGAAATTCTGGACAGACAATAGCGGCTCTTCCGTGGACTACACAAATGCGTTAAGCGGGCCTGATGCTTGCCCGATAGGAGGAGCTTCGGCTCAGCAAGTGGCTGTGAACGGCGCGGTAGTAACGGGAGTAACAAGTCCTGCCGGAAGCGATCCAAATTCTCTGTTCCAGTTTGCAAGGCAGGCATTCGAGGAAGGTGAGTATGCACTAGCAACCGCTACATATCGCATCCTACTTCTAGACACGATAAGCACGGCGGAAAAGAAGATCGCGCTTATCAGACTCTTCAACATGTTCCAGATATCGCGCGACAGCACCATTATCCCCGACCTCGAAACCTATTCGAAACTTTCCGGGGAACTCGGTGAAAGAGGCAAAGAGGTTCTCGGATATGCTTACGAAGCGACCGGACGGACTTCACAAGCAGAATCGATCTTGAATGGATTGATCACTTCATATCCCGGTACGCAGTACGAAAGGGATGCACTTATTCTTCTGGCTTCCATGAGAGACTTCGATACGAGTGCGACACAGGTATCCTCTGCTGCACTGAATGAGCTCGTCATGAAATACGGTTCCTCACTTGATAAAGGCATGCTCGTTGCCTTAGGCGAAAAGCTGAATAAACAGGCAGGACAAGCAAAGCAAGGAGGTGCCACTGGAAGAGATTCTACTCAGGTATCACAAACCGGATCTTATTTGGGAAATTATCCGAATCCGTTCAATCCTTCTACTACTATAAGCTATGAGCTATCAGCTACCGGCTATGTGACTCTGAAGGTTTACGACATTCTTGGTAGAGAAATCGCGACGCTTGTCAGCAGAAGTGAGAGTGCAGGCACTCATTCAGTGACGTTCGACGCTTCAAGGCTTCCAAGTGGAGTATACTTCTACAGACTGACCGCTCCTGGCATTAATCTGGTCAGAAAGATGCTGTTGACAAAGTAACCTTTCTCTTCAAACGAGGGCAAAGAACTACAAAGGGCCCTGCGCACATACCGCAGGGCTTCTCTTACAATTGAATATCAGAACCCTTCCATCTAAATTCATTGTGTGAGAATTGAATGGAATGTTGAAGATGAATGGCTTGAATGGTATCGGCTGACACCTGAGGAGCGCTGGAAGCAAACCGATCAGTTGTGGTCATTCTTTCTTTCATCAGGAGGCTCACTTGACGCAGAACCCGATTCACAAAGTCCTTTCGACCCTTGCTACTCACAAGGTGAAAGCTCTTCTGATGGGCGGTCAGGCGTGCATAATGTACGGCGCCGCGGAGTTTAGCCGTGATACAGACATCGCTATTCTCGCATCAGATGACAATATTGAACTTTTGCGAGAGGCCCTCCGTGTCCTCAAGGCTCGCCGCATCGCTGTACCGCCATTTGACATTGCCTACCTTAGGAAAGGGCACGCAATTCATTTCAGGTCCTATCATCCTGATTCATTTCGAGCTCGCATTGATGTAATCTCGAAGATGCGTGGAGTCGACAATTTTGAAATGCTGTGGGAACGAAGGGTCCCTTTCACCCTTCCCAACCGCGAGCAAGTGGAGTTGATTTCACTCCCCGATCTTGTCCAAAGCAAGAAGACTCAACGCGACAAAGACTGGCCGATGATTCGCAGGCTCGTCGAATCGGATTACGCCATAGTGCGAGATCCGTCGGCAGATAAGGTTAAGTTCTGGTTGCTGGAGTCGCGGACTCCCCTCATGATCATTAAGCTTGTTAAAGAACATGAGCAGCTGACCGGCGAACTCTCACGTTTTCGCCCTTTGCTGGAAGTCGCTCGCGCCGGGAGTACTTCAGAGATTGAAGAGCAGCTCGATAAGGAGGAACAACTAGAGCGTAGTGCAGACTGCCTCTATTGGTCACCGCTGTTTAGAGAGCTTGAACGACTGCGGCATGAGGGGTACGACGTCGAAGAGGAAGTCTAAACTTATTCTATCTTCGGCGTCTCGTCGTCGAGTTTAGCGATCCCCTGCAGCCGTTCCCTGAATCTTCCGAGTGCCTCACGAGAGTCATCATATTTGTTCGAGGCGTTCCTGAGATGCGTACCTAAGGTCCCGAAGATATCATCGAACTTCGAAAGCGAGTTCTCCAGTTGAGCCAGCTGATCGCGCACCCGCTGAGCGTTCTTCTCGATTTGCATCCCCTTAAGTCCGATCGCGATCGCCTGGATATAAGCGTAGAAGCTGTTCGGCGAAGCCGGAACCACGTGCTTCTTCATCGCATATCGGTAAACACTGTTCTCTCCATTGTCGGAGATGAGAAGCTCGTAGTACATGCTCTCAGACGGAATGAACATGATCGCGAAATCGAATGTGTTCTCGGTCGGCTTGATGTATTTCGAAGCGATGTCGTCTATCTGGTCTTTGACCGCCTTCGAGAACCTGTTGAAGGCGTTACTTTTCTCCGCATCGTTGTCAGCGTTGATGTACCTCTCGAATTCTTCCTTTGGGAATTTCGAATCGATCGGGATAAGTCTCTCGGATGTTCTTATGATCGCATCGACTTTCGACCCGTCCCGGAAGCCGTACTGGAATTCGTAGAACCCGTTCGGAATCACCTGTTTTATCAGTTCTTCGAGCAGAGTCTCGCCTAAATTGCCCCGGAGCTTCGGAGAGCTGAGTATGTTCTGCAGCTCGTTTATTTGCTTCCCGATCTGGAGCATATTGTTGCTTGACTCTTTCAGCTCACCGAAATCCTGCTTGAGCGAAGAGAAGAGTTTGTTCGCCTCGGAAAGCTGTCCTCCCAGTTGACCCTCGAAGCTCACGAGCCGCTGTTCCACCGCCCCGCGCAGGCTCTCCACCTGTTTGCCGACGATCGTCGCCAGCTGAGAAATCTGGCTCGCAAGTTGTCCCACCTGAGAGTTCGTACCGGCACGGTTCTCCTCCATCCCTTTTGAAAGAGTATTTGTCACAAGTTGAAGGGTGCTCGTCATGGTATCGTTGTTGGATCGGGTCGATTCGGAAACGCTTCTGATTGCCGACTCGATGTCCGATTTAAACATCGTAAACATTTGAAGCATCTGGCCGGAGGTGGCTGATTCCTTGGATGAAAGATTCCGGAAATGAACAAAGAGAAGTACTAAACCAATAACCAGAACGATAATAACGGAGATAGCTAAGATTTCCACGGCCGCTCCTTATTGAGTTCCAAGCTTCGACTCTCAAGGCCCAGACAAGTTTCAAGCGCCAATTACAAATCTCCAAATCCTGGGTCTGGATTCATCATTTGATAATTGGAGTTTGTGCCGCTCGACATTCAACATATGGAATGCGCTCATTTGGATCTTGGAGTTTGAAACTTGGAGCTCGCGATCTTCAGAACATTTTCTTTCTTCTTGTCAGATAAGCCGACAACGCCTTGTCGAATGGCGTCGACGTGCTGAGAAGCGAATAATCGATGTCGTTCTCGAAGCACTTCCTCTTAAGGTCACGTATGAAATTGTCCACACTTCTCTTGTATGCTGATTTTAGCGCCGGGACTTCAGTCGAAATCCGTTCGCCCGTTTCCATATCGGCAAAGACAGCGTCGGCTGGGAAATCGAGGTTCAGCTCGGAATCGTCCATGACGTGGAATGCGATCACCTCATTCTTCCTGTGGCGGAAGTGCCTGAGTGCGGTTATGACGCTTTTTGTGTCGTCGAGGAAATCGCTTATCACGATAATCAATCCTCGTCTCTTTATCCTCTCGGCCAATGTCGAGAGGGCGCTCGCTGTCGAAGTCTTGTTGTCCGGCTGTAGCTCGGAGAGCTCCGTCAGAAGAAGCTTCATATATGAATAGGTGAGATGAGGCTCGAAGAAGCGTCTTACAGACTCGTCGTAGATAGCGAGGCCGGTCGCGTCCTGCTGCTTCATCATAAGATAGATCAGCCCCGCAGCGAGATATGTCGAGTATTCAAGTTTCGAAAGAGAACCGGATCTTTTGAATCCCATCGACTTGCTGGCGTCGAGAAGTATGTAAGCCTTGAGGTTTGTCTCTTCTTCATACTGTTTTATATACAGCCTGTCGCTACGACCGTAGACCTTCCAGTCGATATTGCTTATGTCGTCTCCGGGGAAGTACTGGCGATGTTCGGCAAATTCTACGCTGAAGCCATGATACGGGCTTCGATGCATACCGATCAAGAACCCCTCGACTATCAGCCTGGCGCGGAGCTCCATGCCGGAAATGCCGGAGATGAATTCCGGCGTAAGTATCTTAAGTGCGTTTTCACTCATGCACAAGGAATTTAGTCAACTCACGCAGGAAAACCCATCCATCATGATTTAAGTTACTAAAGGAGAGCAGCAGGCTGCCTGCCATCTCGCACTGTTGCATTCAGCGCAAGGGAAACTCAACTACCGGTCATTGCACAGTCTGCAAAGCGAGTGTTGCTGCGGATAGATTATTGCGGCATTAACGATCTGATATGGATCATATCAGCAAACGGAAAAATTGAACCGCTGACGCTACGAAGGGACCGCGAGGTTTATGCTTGTATTCCCCCAAATTCGCCAATAACCGGCTTGAATAACTCCAAGAGTCAGGTTAACTTATTTAGACTTAGTTTAAACAGCGTCGATAACTTGGAAACAGCAAAAACCCGTTTTGAGAAGTATCTGAGACACGAAAACTACCGCGTGACACCTGAACGGTTTGAAGTACTCGACTCGGTCATGGCGGCAACCGGACATTTCGATGCAGATGAACTATTCCTGCAGTTGAAGAAAGACGGTAGCAAAGTTTCGCGCGCAACCGTTTACAACACACTTGACATTCTCGAAGAGTGCGGCCTTGTCTTCAAGACCAGGCTGAAGGATCACGGTTCAAGATATGAAAATGCTTTCGGCCGCTCCCATCACGATCACATTATATGTGTTCAGTGCGGAAAGATAGTGGAGTTTGTCGATCAGGGAATAGAGCAGAGCCAGGAATCTGTCGCAAAAAAATTCAGGTTTAAGTTGCTGGGACATTCTCACCAACTGTTCGGACTCTGCCCCGATTGTAGAAACGGGGAAGAATAATATCTCTTCGCTTTAGTTCAACAGCCATACAGGCCTTTAGAATGAAATTGAAAACTGACCGTGACGATAAAGCATCGACATCTGATACGCTCCTTTCCAAAGGACCAAACCGGAAAAGGACACTTAAAGAATTAGAGGTTGGTGATGTCGCATACATTGTGGACTTTTCCGATCACAACGATATTGCGAAGAAGATTGAGGCAATGGGTCTCAGGAGGGGGAAGAAAGTGGTGGTTCTCCAAAGGCTTGGCAGAGGGATACTTGTGAAGACAAGCAACTCACGGATCGTTCTCACTTCGGATCTTGCGAAGAACATAGAAATTAAATGAAGAAGAGCATCAAGGTTGCCTTCGCGGGAAATCCGAATGTCGGGAAGACCACGCTCCTTAACCACCTTGCAGGTACAAACCTTAGCGTGGGAAATTGGCCGGGTGTCACCGTTGAAAAACGGGAAGGGTTCCTGAGCTATAAAGATTACGATATCCATTTTATCGACCTACCGGGCATTTACACGCTTGAACCCCTTTCGGAAGACGAATGGATTGCTCGCAATTTTCTTATTGAAGAAGATCCTGACGTCATCGTTAATGTCATAGAGACAACCAATGCTGACCGCGACTTCCTTCTAACGACCGAACTATTGGAATTCGGGAAGCCGATGGTCCTCGCCTTCAATATGAGTGATGAAGCAAGCAGACGGGGAATCGAGGTGGATGCGGTACACACTGTCGAGCTGCTCGACATACCCGCTGTCAAAACCAACGGGAGAAATGGAGAGGGCGTCGATGAGCTGCTGGATTCGATCATCTCTGCATCAGACAGGAATCATCCGCCGAAGCCTGTGGTTTACGGCGAGAGAGTTGAAAACGCTTTACGTGCCATTGAGGCGGGAAAGGGAAACGGGAGAATCGACAAACACGCCCTGCTCGAATTACTTTCAGGGAATGATGCGGGAATCGAGCAAAAGGTGGACCTCGAAAAATTCTATCGCAACAAGATCGGCAACATCATAAGCGATGAACGGTATGCTTACGCAAACGGGCTGCACCAGGAGATCCTGCGGAAGAAAAAGATGTCTTCCCGTGATGTGACCGACAAACTGGATAAGGTACTGTTGCATCCGATTTTCGGCTTCCTGATTTTTCTTGCCGTGATGTTTCTTCTTTTTAAGATCTCCTTCGATTTTTCCACGCCTCTTATGACGTGGACACAGAACTTGATAACGGGCTTCTTAGGTCCGCTCGCCGCATCGGCCCTTACAAGCTTAGGCGCCGGCAAGTGGGTACTCGGCTTCTTTTCGCAGGCGATCGTGGGCGGGGTCGGATTCGTGGTTACATTCGTGCCTCTCATCGCCACCATTTACCTTGTCCTCGCATACCTTGAAATGTCAGGATATATGCCGCGGATCGCGTTTCTTATGGACAGGTTCATGCACAAGCTCGGGTTGCACGGCAAAGGGATTATACCTCTCCTCCTCGGGTTCGGCTGTAACGTACCCGCTGTTATGGCGACTCGAACGCTTGAGAGCAAGAAAGACAAGCTGCTGGTCATGACGATGATTCCGTTCATGAGCTGTCCGGCGAGGCTCGTCGTCTTTTCCTTCTTCGCGATAATGTTCTTTCCTCATCCTGCCGTTGTAATATTCGCGCTTTATCTTCTAGGGATTATCATCGGGCTCATCACCGCGTTCTTCCTAAGGAAGACGGCATTCCGTGGAAAACTCTCACACTTCGTTATGGAGCTACCTCCTTACAGGGTACCGAGGACAAAAACCGTCCTCAAAATTGTGTGGGTACAAGTCAAGAATTTCCTGGCGAGGGCGGGCACGGTAATTTTCGCGGCATCGGTAGTTGTATGGGTCCTGCTTAACACGCCACCCGGATTGAAGAACCAGTCCGACAGCGCAGCGGCATATATAGGAAGAGCAATCACGCCTGTGTTAGAGCCCATCGGCATAAAAGACTGGAGGATATCAACTTCTCTGATACCTGCGTTCCTTGCCAGGGAAATAGTGCTCAGCTCCATGGGCACCATTTATTCGGCGGAAGTGCCGCAAACCGGCAAGGAGATCGAGTTTTGGCCCGCTCTGAAATCTCAGATCGAAGGCCTCGGAAGCGCCATAGAAGAGAGCGTCGTTTCGCTTTTTAGCCCGACTATCACTTCACTCCAGGCGGATAGTGAAAACCAGAACCTTGTAAGTGTAATCCGATCTAGCTTTACGCCGGCATCGGCTTTGTCGTTCATGATTTTCCTGCTCCTCTACACATCATGTCTCGCCACCGTGGCGGTCATGGCGAGAGAGGCCGGGAACAAGTTCGCCATCGGATTCCTCGGATACAGTCTGGTAATCGCGTGGGTCGTCGCGTTCGCGGTTTACCACATAGGGAGTATTATATGATCGGCCAGGTTGTTTTTATGTCGGCGTTGCTGATAGTTGCTGGACTGATCATTTGGAGATCAGTTCGAAAGAAGAAGAGTTCAAAGGGCAGTTGCTGCGAATGAAAACGGCCGGCAGACAGGCCTGGAGTGGAAACCGAGTCTGTGCTCGCGCTTCGATTCAAACGGAAGATGGACTCTGCAGTGGGAAGCTCGCATACGAGGCTGAGACTGGACTTCTGCTTTACTTTGTGATATGAAAACACCGCGACCCAAGCGGCGGGGAATGTAAACCTGAGTTATTCAACAACGGTTCGGAAGACCTAGCGGAATTTCAAAAGCGGAAATGCGGTAGGGACCGTCCACTTAATTCACTTCCTGACTCTCGGCTACGCCTGCGTTCAAC
This sequence comes from Bacteroidota bacterium, assembly GCA_021789975.1. Classification (GTDB taxonomy): domain Bacteria; phylum Bacteroidota; class Ignavibacteria; order Kryptoniales; family JAKASW01; genus JAKASW01. The sequence goes on along the minus strand of JAJYIT010000004.1, from coordinate 192,038 downwards.
GTCGCGACCAGCTCAGTAACCACTTTCTCATTTCCGAGCATGTCCTTCAGCGTAATTCTTTTGAGAACAACGTCTACTGCATTTTGTATCGAGCGCCATAGCGATCGCATGGAACAGTCTATAACGTGGTTACAAACGGAGTTTGAACCCGAGTGCGTATCGCAGAAGCTTGGATTATAAATTCGTCCACCAAGAACCGCAAGCACCTCGCCAATGACGACTTGGTCCGACGGCTTGGCGAGCTTATAGCCGCCCGAGCGTCCCCGCGCGCTCTCGATGAACCCGCCAAGTCTGAGGATTCGCAAAAGCTTCGCAACGTTTGCGGGAGTTAAACCCTCCATTCGGCTGATATCCGGTATGGTCAAACCTTCCGGTGTCTCACAACTCCCGATCCGCAGCAAACATCTCATGCCATATTCTTCCTGCGCACTCACTTTCATTTTAATCTACCTTCTTTTCCTCTTCATGTGCTCAACATCTCAATATCCATATTCTTCTTGTGCACTTGCTTTCATTGTTAGCTCTCAGCTTTCAGCAATCTGCATTCAGCAAAAAATCATCCTCAGCCATCCGTAGCCACCAATGCTCACTTGCGGTCCGTGCAGTCATAATTAAATGGCATTGAACGACCCACTGACCTGTAGTTCTGCAAATCCGGAACTCCACCATCCCAAATTCCCATTTACATGAATCCCAGTTCCAGTTTCGCTTCCTGCGACATCATCTCGGGCGTCCACGCCGGATCCCACACGATTTCAACGTTGACATCTGTTACTTCGGGAATCTCCGCAATTCTGTCGTGTACTTCGATCGGTAAAGAGCGGGCTGCCGGACAACCAGGGGTTGTAAGGGTCATCCTTACGTTCACGACCGGATCGTCACCGATGTTTACCTCGTAAACCAAACCGAGTTCCCATATGTTCACCGGAATCTCGGGATCGTAGCACTCTTTTATTGCATCTATTACTTTATCTTCAAGTGCTTTCTTAGCTGCAGCATCCATCCTTACCTCTCTCAGGTTGTCAACTGAACTTGGCGATGTAACGTGGTCTTATCATATGCATCATGATTTAGGAGACATTCTCCAGGAATCTTGACGAGAGAATGCCGGCAAGTTCACTACGGACTTCGTCTTCTTTGATGCCCTTCAGTACGTCGTTCGCAAAGGCATAGATCAGCATAAGTCTCGCCTGTTCCACGCCGATCCCTCTGGCTCGCAGGTAAAAGAGTGATTCCTCGCTCAGCTGTCCGACCGTAGCACCGTGTGAACACTTGACGTCGTCGGCGAATATTTCCAGTTGAGGTTTCGTGTCCACCTTTGCCTCGTTGGAGAGTATGATATTCCTGTTTTCCTGGTACGAGTTCGTTTGCTGTGCACCTTTTCTCACGAGTATCTTGCCGTTGAAGACGCCGCGCGATTTCCCATCGAGGATGCCTTTGAAATGCTCCTGGCTCGTACACCTCGGGGCAGCATGATCGATCATGGTGTGAGTGTCGGAAAGCTGTTCTCCTCTCGTGAGGTAGAGTCCTTCCAGATTTGTGCTTCCCCCCTCGCCGGTCAAGATGACATTGACGTCGTGCCTGTAAATACTTGCTCCGAGCAATACGCCGTGAGATACGAAGTTCGCTCCCGCGGCGAGGGTTGCCACGGTCGAAGCGACATGATAAGCAGACTCATGCTCTGATTGTATATTAGCTACATCGATATTCGAGTTTTCGCCGACAATATATTCCGTTATCGTGTTTGTGAAATAGACCGTATCGGTCAGGCTTGCATAATGCTCGACTATATTTACGCGCGAGTTGGCTCCGGTTATTACAAGATTTCTCGGCTGAACAATCAGATTGTCCTTACTCGTGACGAGAAACAGGATGTGGACCGGCTGCTCGACGACGGCATTCTTCGGCAGATGGATAAATGCACCGTCCTGTGCAAAAGCCGTATTCAAAGCTGTAAATGCACTCGCTCCCGGATTGAGGCTGCGGGATATGTTCTCCACCGCCGTATCGTTTTCCTGTTTCAACGCATTTGCCAGACTGCCGACGACCGTGCCTTTCGGCAATTCAAGCACTGACGACAACTCGGGAGAATAAAACCCGTCGACGAAGACTATCCGATGTTCCGGCATCCCGCCGAACAGAAAAGGCGAGAGTTGATCGGCGGCCGGCAACCTGCTCCCCTCTCTTCGCGCGCGTGAAAATGTGTGTTTCAGAATCGGACTTATATCGGTGAACCGCCAATCCTCCTGGTGAAGGTTGGGAAAATCCAAGTCGGCGAATGTCTCGATCGCATTTCTGCGTACCTTATGAACCGGAGAGGACTTCTCGCCGTTCAAGTGTTTCTCGAAATCCTTGAATAGATCCAGGTACCAGTTTTTTATTTGAGAAGTATCCATTTGCCTTAATGAGTCAATGATCGTAATTCATAATCACTGATAGTCGGTGATTATAATCCGCATTCGTGTGAGCGACCACAACCGCCAACTGAATCATAAGAAATGACGTTCCCTCAGCGGGATTTTCATTTCGCTATCTCTTCCTGTTTCACCCATTCGTATCCACGTTCTTCAAGTTCCAGTGCCAGGTCTTTTCCGCCCGATTTCACGATTCTGCCATCATAGAGGACATGCACATAATCGGGAACTATGTAGTTGAGAAGCCTCTGGTAGTGGGTGACGACAATAGTTGCGTTGTCCCGTGACTTCAGCTTGTTCACACCGTTGGCTACGATTCTCAGCGCGTCGATGTCGAGGCCGGAATCAGTTTCGTCGAGTATGGCGAGCCTCGGCTCGAGTACGGCCATTTGCAGAATTTCATTCCTCTTCTTCTCGCCTCCCGAAAAGCCCTCGTTTACCGACCGGCTGAGGAGCGTGTCCGGCATCTCGACGAGATGCATCTTTTTCTTGAGCAGTGAGAGGAATGCGCCCGCACCGACTTCAGGCTGACTGTGATACTTACGCGACTCGTTCAGCGCGGTACGCAGGAATGTCGTGTTGTTTACGCCGGGAAGTTCGACCGGGTACTGAAACGCGAGAAAAACTCCCTCGCGTGCCCTGATCTCCGGCTTCATCGCGAGAAGGTCCTTCCCTTCATACATGACTTCACCTTCGGTAACGCTGTATTCAGGTTTTCCAGCAAGAATATTTGCCAGCGTGCTCTTGCCCGAGCCGTTAGGACCCATTATGGCGTGTACCTCACCGATATTTACGGTGAGATCGATTCCTTTAAGAATTTCTTTTCCTTCGACAGATGCGTGGAGGTTTTTGATTTCTAACATTTTGTCTTTTGCTTCTCAAGGTTTTGTGGTTCAAAGTTGTCCGCGAAGCGCACAGCGGCAGGAGCGTGGCGCACAGGTTCCATCAGTCCGCTCTCAGGCCGATCCACCATTCCATCAATCCACCAATCCATTATTCCTATCCCACGCTTCCTTCCAGACTCATGCTCAGGAGCCTTGTCGCCTCGACCGCAAATTCCATCGGGAGCTGCTTGAACACTTCTTTGCAGTAACCGTTTACAATAAGTCTCACGGCGTCTTCCGTGGAAATTCCCCGCTGGTTGAGATAGAAGATCTGGTCCGCACCGATCTTCGAGGTCGTTGCTTCGTGCTCCACCTGCGCGGTCGGATTGTTCGTCTCGAGATACGGGAATGTGTGGGCACCGCACTTATCACCGATCAGTAGCGAGTCGCACTGCGAATAATTCCTTGCATTCTCGGCTTTCCTCGCAATCTTTACCTGTCCCCGATAGCTGTTGTTGCTTCTGCCGGCAGATATACCCTTGGATATAATTGTACTTTTTGTATTCTTCCCCATGTGGATCATCTTCGTGCCGGTGTCTGCCTGCTGAAGATTGTTGGTCATCGCGACTGAGTAAAACTCACCTACTGAGTTGTCGCCGATCAAGAGACAGCTCGGATATTTCCACGTGATTGCCGAACCTGTTTCCACCTGTGTCCATGATATCTTTGAATTGACTCCCCTACAAGCACCGCGTTTCGTCACAAAGTTGTAGATGCCTCCCTTCCCGTTCTTATCCCCGGGATACCAGTTCTGGACAGTGGAGTATTTTATCTCCGCGTTGTCGAGAGCCACGAGTTCGACGACCGCGGCGTGCAATTGGTTCGTGTCGCGAATCGGTGCGGTACAACCCTCAAGGTAGCTGACGTATGCGCCCTCTTCTGCAACTATCAGCGTTCGTTCGAACTGCCCCGTCTCGGATGCGTTGATGCGGAAGTAGGTGGAAAGCTCCATGGGGCAGCGGACACCCTTCGGCACGAATGCAAATGAGCCGTCGCTGAAAACCGCTGAGTTCAACGATGCAAAAAAGTTGTCGGTATAAGGTACCACACTACCGAGGTATTTGCGGACAAGATCGGGGTAGTTTTGAATAGCCTCAGAAATCGAACAGAAGACTATCCCAAGCTCGCTGAGCTTCTCTTTGAATGTCGTAGCAACTGAAACACTGTCGAAGACCGCGTCGACTGCCACACCAGCGAGTCTTTTCTGCTCTGCGAGCGGTATGCCGAGCTTCTCGAAAGCTTGCAGCAAATCCGGATCTGCTTCATTGAGATCGTTAAGCTTCGGCTTCTTCTTTGGTGCTGCGTAATAAATGATATCCTGATAATCGATGGGCGAGTACTTAACGTTGGACCAATGCGGCTCTTTCATCGTGATCCAGTGACGGTAGGCTTTCAGCCGCCACTCTAGCATCCAGCCCGGTTCGTGCTTTTTTTCCGAAATGAGTCGGACAACATTCTCGTCGAGCCCCTTCGGAATTTTCTCCTCTTCGACATCAGATACGAATCCGTACTTGTACTCGGTATTGGCAAGTTCTTCAACTGTTATATCTCTGTTACTCATTTACAACTCCTGCAGCTTCTTCTTGCGAGGCTTTCATTCCTCTTCAATCGCACGGACAGTTTAGCTAATCTGGATTTTAAAGTCAAGATTGACAGAATGCCGATGAAATGGCAAATGTGAGAGTTTTTGGCGGGAATTGGCTTCGGAACTAAAAGGAGTCCTCATTAAGCGTGTTCCATTGTGATGAGAGAGGCATGAGAACTGGTGGTCGTAAATCGTCCTTGAGTAAACACTCACTTGTCCGGTTCGCGAGAGGATTGACTCTTTCGAATCGATTCTTTAACGTCCTTTGTCAAGATGAGGCGTGCATTTAAACAAGGCATTCAGCAACGAGGAAACGTCATGACAATTGCTTCACTTCGTTCTTCGCGATCATCCAACTCCAATTCAAATCAAAACAAAGTGAGGTAATTATGAAAAGGTCGGAATTCATCCTCGCCATCCTGATCTCTTCAGTCGCATTCTCATCTCCGAAAGGATCTTCTGACAATGATGCTGGAAATCCAGAGGTCGTAAAGCAAATACTTCCGATCGTGAAATCCGTTTTGCAGGGAGCAGACTTCTCGGCTGTCAGGGAATACATCGATCCCGGCGCGTATGTAATCGACGGCAACAGATATGAAAGCATGAACGAACTGCTGAAGAATAAATCCGGGAGGAATTCGTTCGTCGAAGGGAAAGGACTCGTTGTCGAGTACCTTCATTTGTGGATGCCTGATAATGGCAAATCCGCGTACATGGTTATCGAGACAAAGTACGCAAACGGTACCAGGACATGCTGGCACTCAATCTTGTTCCAGTTGAAAGAGGACCAGAAGTGGGAAATTATCAGCTGGCACAAGAGTTAGGCGGTTGTCGAGCAAGAAGAAATATCAGCCTACGAAACACGCTAAACACGAAAAGACATTCTTAGATTCGTGCCTCTTCGCATCTTTCGTGGGCACATAATGAGGTATTTCAAAAATCTGCCAGGCTCACTGTAGCTTTCTTGATCCATGCCGCTTCGCTGCGAACGGCCGCGGTCTCTTAACTAACGGCAGCGATCGTATTCCGCACCTTTGCCACCAATCCGGCGAGTACAAAGCCGGAACAGCTTTGAGGCTTTCGAAGTGATTCACCAAACATCTTCGTAATGAATCGGAGCAAGTCATGAAGAGTATATTCGTGGTCGGATTCCTTGCAGGGCTCTTAGTCTCAATCCTTGTTTGGACCTGCAACAATACTGCCGGCCCTGACAACGGCAGGGGTCTAGTCATCGAGTCAGGCTATTACAGCGAAATTGGGGGAAGGGATTCTTCAGAACTAAAATGTGCAGTCGAGCTGGTGTACTATGTCCGGATCGAGAAGTGTCAGATGGGGGGCTACGGGATAAAGTTCGACTCCACCCATTCCGGTCAACTCGATATGTACATGATGCAAACACTTATCCCGGGACAAAAGTACACGAGAGCCGACACTTTCAGACTTGGACAGCCGCTAATATCTGCTCCTGTTGTGTCGATACAGGCGTACCGGATCGGCAGCTCGGTTGTCGATGACAATTTGAGAGATGAATGCGTGCTGACTCGCAAGACACAAGCCGACGACTAAGCAAACGAGGAAAGCGAAGAAAATGGAAAAGTATTATCTCCTTTTTGTAGTTTCACTTTTTGTTATCGGTTGTCAGTCAGGTCACAATCCAGCGGATGCCGGTGGCGACTCTAAGTTCGGATTCTACCTTCTCAAGGATGCGAATCTCAAAGTCGGCGACATAAGTGATAAAGGTTGTCGATCAGCCCGATCCCGCCGATAGTTGGAAAGCCGAATGGTTCACGAAAATTGGTTCAGGTTATGCAATTGAAAGAACAGTCACACTCAAAGGGTATCCGCATATTCCGGCCGCCACTTACAATTGCACATTTACTTTTTCAAATCCGAACATGATTTCGAAGACGGACAGGATTTTGCCCGACGGAAGATATGGGCTGGGACATGTCGAAGCGAAATATGTCGTGCAGATAGCCGGATGAACGAGTAAGTTACAGTTCTTTCATAAAGGAACCGACTAAGTCCCACCCACGTTCTTCAAAAGTGGAAACATGATCGTTAGGTCAGGATGCTCAATCCGGATGGCCGTTTCATCATGATTATCATAACGGACTGAAGAGGAAGAACAAAAGTGATTCAACTACGACAATTAGGAAAAAATGGACCTACGGTTTCAGCCATCGGCCTCGGCTGCATGGGAATGTCGGATGTGTACGGACATGCGGACCGAACCGAGAGCATCGCAACGATACATGCAGCGCTGGATGCGGGCATAACGCTCTTGGATACTGGCGACTTCTACGGCTCGGGACATAACGAGGAATTACTGCACGAAGCTTTGAAAGACCGTAGGAGACAAAACATTGTGCTCAGCGTAAAGTTCGGCGCGCTGCGCGAACCATCGGGGGCCATGGTAGGCACCGACTGCAGACCGGCGTCGGTGAAAAACTTTCTGACATATTCTCTGAAACGACTCGGAACCGACTACGTTGACATTTATCGGCCGGCGCGCGTCGATCCTTCGGTTCCGATCGAAGAAACGATCGGCGCAATTGCGGATATGGTGAAGGCTGGTTATGTGCGATATGCAGGACTTTCTGAAGCGGGCGACCATTCAATTCGGAAAGCAAGCAAGATCACACAGATTGTCGATTTACAGATCGAGTATTCGATTTTCTCACGGGGGGTAGAATCTAAGGTCCTGCCGACATGCCGTGAGCTTGGAGTTGGTATAACCGCTTACGGCGTGCTATCCCGCGGACTACTGGGCGGGAGGTGGTCCAAGGATAGAACTGGGCCTGGCGGGGACATGCGGAGTCATATGCCGCGTTTCAGCGGCGATAATCTCGACCGCAATCTCGCGTTGGTGGAATCGCTCCGCGAGGTGGCGAACAGGCTCGGCTGTACCGTGGCACAGTTGGCGATGGCATGGGTTTTGGCGCGCGGCTCGGAGATTGTGCCGGTGATAGGCGCACGCAAGAGGAGTCAACTGAGCGAGGCACTCGGCGCGTTAGAGCTGAAACTCTCGCAAGACGATTTAGCGGCGATCCAGCGCGCTGTGCCGGTCGGTTCGGTGGCCGGGGACCGTTACGCGCCGCAGCAAATGGCGCGATTAGACAGCGAACGCTGATAAATGCATGCAACCTAAGGGGACGTTCCCTACTCATCTTAATTTTTTTTAATTTGAATTCTACCCTCCGGCCGTAAAACTTACATCGATATCGTTAGTCTAACTTTGTGTAGCCCAACGGCAAGCGTTTTTAGAATAGAAGTTCTGATGAGCACACCACTTTAGAGGAGCAACGAAAATGAAAACCGGAAATAATTCGCAGAGTGAGGAAAGGAGAAACAAAATGCAGAAAGCATTGAGAGCAGCATTCTTCGTCGGGATACTCGCAACCGCTGCGCCTTCGTTTGCGCAAGTGTATTTCAATTTCGGTATCAGGCTCGGTCCACCTCAACCTCTACAACAAGTCATAGCGCCTTGTCCGCACGTGGGCTGGGTGTGGATACCAGGATATTGGAGCTGGAATCCAGGATTCGACAACTACTATTGGGTCAGAGGCTACTGGACACCTCCGCCTAGTCCTTACGCGCAGTGGATTGCTCCGCGTTGGGAACAGATGAGCGGCCGCTGGCTATTTTCGAGAGGGTACTGGGCAGACAGAGACAGGTGGGGATACAGAGGCAGCCACGAATATCGAGGCTATTGGGGAGGCAGAGGCGGTTGGGGGCATAGAGGTCATTGGGAGCGTGGTGGTCACCATGAGGATAATGGCCATCACGACGGCAAAGCTCGCCGAAGAGGTTGGGGCCATTGAAAGGGTAGGCATTAGTCATACTGGTGATCGCCGCTGACTTTCGAAAGATGAAGGTCGGCGGCGGTCATTGTTCCAAGGGGAGTCGGTTGCTGGTATCGCCCTAGCTATTTCCCGAAGCCAACCGTCGGTTCACCACACTCAACCGCGTCTCATTTCAATTAAAGCTCAGCCATTGAATAAGTTTCTTCAATTATTCTCTTGCCCTGACGCGACGTCATAGTTGTATATTATTACCGGAGCATTTGATGAAAGAATACACTGTTCAGCAGCTTGCGAAAATTCCGGGTGTCAGCGTCAGGACACTTCACCACTACGACCACATCGGTCTTCTGAAACAGGCATCGCGCAACGATGCACGATATCGATTTTACGGTGAAGCAGAACTCCTCCGCCTCCAGCAGATCCTGTTCTTCAGGGAACTTGACTTCAGGTTGATCGACATTTCGCAAATACTTGATAGCCCGGGATTCGAGCCGGTAGCGGCGCTTGAAACACATAGAAAAGAACTCGAAATGCGCGCCGAGCGAATCGACGCGCTGCTGGAAACAATCGAGAAGACGATAAGAAAATTGAAGGGAGAAAAGATAGAGATGTCAGATCAAGAGTTGTACGGTGGGCTTTCAATGGAGCAGGCGAAAGCCTACACCGAAGAAGCGAAGCGACGCTGGGGTCCGAAACTCGTCGACGAGACAAATGCGAGCATGAAAAAGTGGTCGAAGGAAAGATGGGCATCAGTGAACAGGGAGCTCGACGATATCCTGAAGCAGATCGCGGCGTTCATGGGAGCACCAGTCAGCGATCCGGAGGTCCAGGCTTTCATCGCACGCCACCACGCTTACCTCAACAACTTCTACGAGGTCAAGCCGAAGTTGTACCAGGGCCTCGGAAAGTTGTATGTAGAGGATCAGCGATTTCGTGCTTACTTCGAGAAGTATCGCGCCGGACTCGCAGACAACCTGACAGAAGCCATCCAGGTCTACTGCAAGAACAACTGACCCGCATCGCCATTTGCGCCAGCAACATTGACATTCTCAGTTACCTCTACTACCTTTCGATTGTATGGCGCACGAGGAGGAGCAGAACCACGATACGGGTATGATCGGCCGTGCATTCGGAACAACTCTGGAGCAAATCGCATGGTACACATTTACAGATTGAGGTATATATCTGCACTATTTTTCATGCCATTCATGGCGGCCCTTTCCGCGGCGCAGACACCACAAATCAAACCGGCGAATTTTGACGCGCTCCACTACCGCTTCATAGGTCCAGGCGGCAATCGCATCACGGCCGTCGTTGGTGTGCCTGGGAATCTGAACGTTTACTATGCCGGTGCAGCATCGGGCGGAGTATGGAAATCCACAGACGGCGGGACTCACTGGAGTCCCATCTTCGACAAAGAGCCGGTGCAATCTATCGGTGCGATAGCTATTGCTCCATCTGACCATAAAATCGTATGGGTCGGGACGGGTGAGCCATTCATCAGGAGCAATGTCTCAATCGGAGACGGTGTTTATAGGTCGACGGATGCCGGTGAGACGTGGACTCACATGGGACTGGACCGAACCGGCCGTATTTCCCGCGTCGTAATCGATCCGCACAACCCTGATATTGTTCTCGTTGCGGCCGAAGGAAACCTTTATGGCACGCAGCAGCAGAAGGGAGTTTTCAAAACGACAGACGGGGGCGAAACGTGGAAGCGGGTACTTTTCGTAAATGACAGCACCGGAGCCTCGGACCTCGCGATGGATCCCGCAAATCCAAACATTTTGCTGGCAGGCACGTGGCAGATGATCATCCACACATGGGGACAAAGAAGCGGCGGACCCGGAAGCGGAGTCTTCATGTCCCGCGATGAGGGCAACACATGGACGCGACTTACAAACGGCTTACCCAATCCGCCGCTCGGTAAAATCGCCGTCGGCATTGCTCAAAGCAACCCCGACAGAATGTACGCACTCATCGAAACCGGGAATGACGGCCGCGGGTCTCTCTGGCGCTCAGATGACGGCGGCAAAAGCTGGTTCGTCGTGAGTTACAGCCGTCTTCTCAACGAACGACCACATTATTACACACGGCTCTTGATCTCTCCGGACGATGCGGATGAAGTCTATTTCCCATCAAACGATATCTGGTACACTCGCGACGGTGGAAGAACTGTTTACAACACGCACTGGGGTGGTGACAACCATGATATGTGGGCCGATCCGACAAACGCCAATCGCATGATGATTGGCTGTGACATCGGGTTGTTTATAACAACAACTCACGGCAAGAGTTGGACCCACATAGTCCTTCCGGTCGGACAGATGTACCATGTTGCCGTAGACAACCGCGTGCCTTATTACGTCTATGGAAATATGCAGGACGATGAGTCGGTGCGTGGACCGAGCAACACACGCACTTACGGTCCCATCCCGTCGAGCATCTGGACCACCACTGCCGGATGCGAATCGGGTTTTTCATTTCCTGATCCGGTTGACAGTAATATCGTCTGGGGCGACTGCTACTCTGGCGAAGTAGAAAGGTTTGACCTGAGAACCGGTCAGACGAGGTCGGTAAGTCCCTGGCCATCCAAGCCGCTCGACTCGCCGGCAGGTGTACTGGAGTATCGATGGAACTGGACACCGCCGCTCTGTATCGATCCGCTTCACCATAATACGGTTTACGTCGGGAGCCAATACGTGCACAGGACAACCGACGGCGGGCAGAGCTGGGAGGTGATCAGTCCGGACCTCACGCTTGACGACCATTCCCACATGGGAAGCTCAGGCGGGCTGACACCCGATAATCTCGGCGTCGAATACTGGGGAACACTCTTCTCCATCGCGGTCTCTCCAATTAAAGAAGGAATTATCTGGACTGGTTCAAACGACGGTTTGGTACATATCAGCACGGACGGAGGGAAACATTGGGAGAACGTAACCAAGAACATTCCGAATCTTCCTCCGTACGGTACAATCAGCAATATCTTCGCGTCTCGTTTCAATGCCGGAACTGCCTACATCGGTGTCAACTTCCACCAGATGGACAACCGCAACCCGTACATCTATTTGACGACCGACTACGGCAGGACGTGGAAATTCATCAGCGGGAATATTCCCAAAAGTACATTCAGCTACGTGCATATCGTCATCGAAGATCCGTTCAGGCCCGGAATGCTCTTCGCCGGAACCGAGAACTCAGTTTATATGACATACGACAACGGGGAACACTGGATCCCAATACAATCGAACCTTCCTCATGTTCCTGCGTCATGGATGGTGGTACAGCAGCATTTCCACGATCTCGTGCTTGCCACGAAAGGCCGCGGTTTCTGGATACTGGACGACATCACTCCTCTGGAACAACTCAACCAGCAGGTACTCGATTCTCCGGTTTACCTCTTCAAACCGCGAGATGCTTACCGCTTCAGGGAGGTCAGCTACTCGCGCGGCGTGAACAATGATGCCTCCGCAGGAGACAATCCGCGTTATGGTGCCGACGTAAACTATTATCTGGATTCGCAGCCGGCCGGAAAACTTACAATCAGCATACTCGATTCCGCAGGCAACACGGTTCGCACTTTGAAAGGAACCAGAGAGGTTGGTATAAACCGGATCTACTGGAACCTTCGTTACCCGTCGGTCAAGCAGGTCAAGCTACGCACCACACCGCCGAGTTATCCGCAGATCTGGTCCGACTCCAGGTTCATAGGAAAGAAGACGCGGCCAATATATCATTGGGGAATTAGTCCGGCGGAATCAGGTGCTCTTGCCGTGCCGGGAACGTACACCGTGAAGCTGACGGTGGGAGGGAGATCATACACGCAGCCACTAACTGTTCTCAAAGATCCACATTCGGCGGGAACACTTGCCGATATTAGCGCTGACGTAAGACTATGGCGAGACATAGACGCGAACATCGATACTGTTGTCGAAATGATCAACTCCATTGAGCGGGTCCGCAAACAGATCGAGGACATGCCGATCTATGTCGCGGGCAAGCACGATGAGAAGGTCATCACGGACTCAGCGACCGTTCTCAATGAAAAAATTCAGAAAGTCGAAAACCGGTTGCTTCAGAAATATTTGACGGCGGATGACGAGAAGACATACGCCGCGCCTATGAAGCTATACTTGAAGTTCATTTGGCTTGCAGGTGAAGTCGGCAGCGGTGCCGGTGACGTTGCAGGTGATCCGGACTTTGCACCTACAAACCAGGAGATTCGGGTCTATAATGTCCTTAGAGACCGGCTCACCAAAGTCGAAGCCGAGTACAACGTTCTAATGACGACCACGATACCGGATTTCAATGGTTGGTTGAGTACTAAACGCATTGAGGCGATAATCCTGAATCCGAAGGACGTCGGAAATTGACTCGGGTCCATAATGAGTACTGTAACGCGCGGACAAAAGTACTAATTTTCTAATGTAATCTCCGGAACTATTGGCTAAACGAGAAGGCATCATGACAGATTGGAATGATTGTTATGCGGTGGAGCGAAATCCTGAAGGGTTAACGGTTCACGGGTCTTCAAGGGAACGCGTGTGACGCTTACTCCCCTTTTTGAAAACCTGAGAGGGGGCGTGACCATTGAGCAATTCCTGCAATGGTTTCCGGGCGTCAGCCGACCGCAGGTCGAAGCCGTCAATGATTACGAGAAAATGAATGTGGCTGAATCTGGAAGTCGGTGAAAATTCTCACGGTTAACTTACCCTTGAACATCCGTGCAGATCCGCCCAATCCGTGTTACCACTGTGCTATTGTTTTTCCAACAGCTTCTTCAGTGCCGGCAGTACGCGGTCCCAGAAGCCTTCCGAGTCTTTGCGCCTCGGCTCGTCGCCGCTAAGATGATCGGTCATGACGGTGAGCAAGGTCTTATTATCCAGGGCTCTCAACTCGTAACTCACATGGGCGTAATTCTCCTCGACATCTTCCGCCCCCGTGGAGGGATTGAAATCGGAGAATCTCAGAAACTTTCCCGGATCAGCCTCAAGTAACTTGCCTTCTCGATAAGTTCTGATTCCGTCTGCGTTGCCGGTCCATTCGACAAGGCTTCCGATTTCCCATTCTTATTCCACATCGAGTGCGAACATATATTTCTTTGTGTAGTCGGAGCTCGTCAATGCTTCCCAGACTTTCGAAACAGGTGCATTGAGATCAAGCTCCTTCCTTACGACAATCTCATCCTGCATCTTCTTCTGCGATCTCCTTTATCTTATTCAGAACCGTTCCCCACCCATTCAGGGTATCTTCATATCTCTGCTGGCCGTTTTGAACTTTTGCAAAATCTCCCTGGGAGACTTCGAGAAGTGTACCATTACCATTTTGTCTTGAAAGGTTATAAGTAACTGTAAGGTAATTGGAAGGCACGTCGTCGAGGTCCCCGTTCGGGTCGAATACCGTGTAGCGGAGAAGCCTGTCTTTCTCGATTTCGACGATGTTCCCTTTGACATAAACCTTTCCATCCGCCGCGCCCTTCCATTCGAGTCTGCTTCCCGGCTGCCAGTTTGAAAGCGCCTCGCAGTCGAACATATATTTCCGCGTCATCGCAGGATTCACGAGGACGTCCCAGACGCGGGCCGGCGATGCATTTATCGTGATCGAATCGGTGGTTATCATTTTGTCGTTCATAATTGCTCCTATTGTTTTTTCGGCGGATCGTCGGCACTCGGTCCGTAAATAGACGGGACTTTCCCGCCCGCGAGGCGGATGTATACGGATAGTTGCCCGCGGGGGTGTACCTGGTCGAGAATCATTCCGACAACAAACTCGTCTGCGGCCATCTTGCGCCCGACAAAATCGAAGGACTTGCTCAGGTCTGACGGAGTAAGCCTCCCGACTCTTTCGATGACGTGCGACGACGCCTGTTGGAAATCAGCAAGAAGCGTAGCCAGCTTGTCGGGCGAGTATGTCTGGAAAATCGTCCGGTCCAGATTCTCTTCGAAGACGTAAGAGTTTATCAAATACATCCCGAACAGACAGGTTGACATAATCTTCTTTGCGGTGGACGAACGCGCGTGAGGTACAAATTCAAGTTTGTCTTCCGGGTAGGCACGCATCACTTTCAAGGTGGTCGTTGTCTCAGTCTTTATTAGCTTCAGCAGATATTGCTTGTCGATCATGGCACCTCTCTTTCTTTTAAATCACTGCCTATTCAACAATCTTCCGCGCCGAGCTGTTCCGTAGTTTCAAAATAGCCGCGAGTGCTGAAGGTTGATCGGATTATCTGATTTCTGCGTTCCACTTCGCGCAGCACGCAATAGCCTGGCTGCCTTCATGAAACTAACGACGATAAAACTTGGTTATGCATTTTATTACGAGATGGAATTTTGAAGTGTACCATGAAAGAACAGCGAGGGTATCAATGAAGCACGACAGGCAGGGCAACGAAGTGATCTATTTTAAGACATCCGATCAATTCAGGAAATGGCTGGAAGAAAACCACGATACCGCACAGGAAATCTGGGTAGGTTTGTACAAAAAGAAGTCCTCCGATAAAGGGATGATTTATTCGCAGGCTCTTGATGAAGCACTCTGCTTCGGCTGGATCGACGGCGCTTTGAGAAGCTTCGACGCAGAAAGGTGGGCGAAGAGGTTCACGCCAAGGAAACCGGGAAGCATCTGGAGCAATATAAATGTCAGGAGGGCGAAAGAGCTTATCAAGCTTGGGCTGATGACTCCGGCGGGACTCGATGTTTTCAATGATCGGCGGGAAGACAGAACGGGGATTTACGCTTACGAGCAGGACGGCGCTGAATTCAGCAAACCTTTCCAGAAGAAATTCAAAGCGAGCAGACAAGCCTGGGACTTCTTCAACAAGCAGGCGGCGTCATACCGGAAGACCGCGACTCACTGGGTGATGCGGGCGAAGAGCGAAACGACACGCATGAAGAGACTCGATCAGCTGATTACAGAATCGTCGAAAGAGAAGAAGCCCGCGAGGTTCGATTACAAGTTGTGGAAGGAAGAAAAGAATAGAAGGGAGGAAAAAGATAAGGACACATCTGCGACCTTGCAGAGATAGCTATACCTCAGCGTTGAAACCTTCGCAAGGCGGCATCAAAAGAGCAAGTTCGCTCGATCGGTTAGAAGTGCCGAATATTTTTCTTTTATTTTGTCCGAAAGAAAACTCCTACCGATAGTCTCCCTCCATCCCGGCACGGCAAGCTCAATCTCACTCGCTACATTTCCAATCGTCCGTTCGTTGAGTCCGAGTCTTTCCTTTCCCCAGTAATCCACCAAGATGTCGCGGGTCAGGTTTCTCTTTTTACCCTTCAGCGGAAGGGCTATTTCCTCCTGCGGACTCGCAAGCGCGATCGTGGTGTTGATCAAGTCGTAAGAAGGAGAGATGGAAACTTTTCCATCGCGCGTGATCAAGGAGAAATTCTTCAGGTGCTGGTCTTCATTGCCGACTAAGAAGTTGAACAAAGTCAGTCTGAACAATTTCAGCTTTTCCACGAGGGGGAAGGTGCAATATCTCTCAATAATATCCGCGACCTTTTCCATGCTGTAATCATATTTGGTGTCTCTGGACTTTCCCGACAATTGCGCGAAGTCTTCAAGCGAGTATTTACCCGTTTTGCCGTGTCTGTCGAACCGCTGAATGAAGTAAGTCAGCCGGTTGTCTGCCGAATACACCATGCCGTGCAAAGGGATTTCCAGTCCCGCCGACTTCGCGAGTCGCATCGTAAGATCTTCGTTTTCGGGAAGCTCGGGGTACAGATTGCTCTGCGGCTTAAGGATAAATCTTCCGCCTCTGTCTACAATTTCAAAAGAGCTCGCTTTTACATTGAGTACCGCACTGAGCTTCGGCTGGATGCCTTGTATCGACATCTTGGTCGCTCGCACGGCCGCTTCTCGCAACTGCTCTTCCTGCGTCATCGAGATGTCGTTCAAAGTCTTCAGGCCGCGCGACAACAGCCTCAGGCCTTTGACGGAATATTTCTGATCTCCGCACGGCTCGTATGTGATGGGACAGAGATTCATTCGACCTCGACCGTCACCGAGCCGACGAGATCTCCACCCACGATGATAAGTTGGGAGAATAAATCGTCCCGGTCTGTCTTCGTCTGACGAATCAGCGCTTCGAGCTGTATCCCTTCTGGAAGGAGACCCTCGAAGAACGGAGGGAACTTGTCGAACTCATAAAGCTTCTTTGACAGCGGCATGGTCAGCGATACAGGTGTACCATCATACGCGTCGTCATATTGGAAGCGGTAGGATTTTCCTTTCTCGAGTTCGATGAGTTCACCGGCATACCTGCCGAGGTTGTAGACCTTAGCCTTTTTCATTTTCCCGTTTCATCAAAGGGCCGTGGACGGTCATTTTCAAGTTGAGTGCATCAAGGACTTTCTCAAGCGTGTCGAGCCGCACCGATGCTTTCCCTTTTTCGATGTCGAAGACGACGGTCTTGCCGACACCGGCAAGGTCGGCCAATTGTTTTTGAGTGAGTCCGGCTTCCTTCCTGTGAAAGCGTACTACCTCGGCGATGTTATCAATCCTGCTCATGGTCGTACCGCTCGGGCGGTAATCTTCTCGTGTTTTCTTTCAAGATATGCCGATAGTATGAGTTTGTCAAGCAGATTACTGCTACAGCGGTAATTTCTGACTCTTGCGAGTATGACGAAGGGGTTATGAAGCCCTGCGCATCTCACATTACTGCGGTGGCGGTAAATATGG
This sequence comes from Bacteroidota bacterium, assembly GCA_021789975.1. Taxonomy (GTDB): domain Bacteria; phylum Bacteroidota; class Ignavibacteria; order Kryptoniales; family JAKASW01; genus JAKASW01. The sequence goes on along the minus strand of JAJYIT010000004.1, from coordinate 174,667 downwards.
CCGCTTGATTCGAGCCGGCACATGGAAAGGCTGTCTGAAAAGATTTGAGAATCGTCGAAACGGAAGAAGAGGCTGCCTCAAAACAACGAGAGCGGTCATGCTGGACTTGTTTCAGCGTCTAATTCCATTTGTCTTGAGACCCCGAAACAAGCCTGACCTGGAGCGTATCAGTCCAGGGTTCGGGATGACGGAACAACACTTTTGGGACGGCCACAGGCTCGCGAGGTTCGATTACAAGTTGTGGAAGGAAGAGGAGGAAAAGTCAGGTACCTTGCGAAGGCGAGAAACCTTCGCAAGGTTACTCGGCTTTCTCTCTTCGTACTGGATAGGAACCGGCGAAGTCCCACTAATGTTGAGAAAATTACCACAGCCAATGCTTGAAACGAAAACTTCGCCGCCGACCTGGGTCGCAAGATATGCCGATGCGTTGTTCAACTATGCCATCATGCGCATCAGCGACAGGGAAACCGCACGTGACATGGTCCAGGATACATTTCTTGCCGCACTTCGAGGAACGACATCGTTCAGAGGAGACAGCTCCGAGAAAACATGGCTCTTCTCGATATTGAAAAACAAGATTATCGATCACTATAGAAAGAACACTGCCGAGAATGTTGTACCACTATCTGAAGATGACGCCGGACATGATTATTATTTCGGCGAAGACGGCGGATGGAAAGATACGACAAAGCCGTCCGACTGGAGCGCCGGCGGTCAAGACGAATATCGTTCGAAGGAGTTCTTTGATACTCTCCAGAGATGCCTGTCGAAGCTGACTGCACAATGCCGCGCCGTATTTTCTCTGAAATATCTCGATGAGTTAGAGTCCGACGAGATATGTAAGGAATTGTCCGTATCTCCGTCAAATTACTGGGTGATTATGCACAGGGCCAAGCTTGTGCTGAGACACTGCATTGAGAAAAATTGGATTCGCTCCTGAGATGAAGATGGCGATCATACCGTGCAGGCAGGCAACTTTGTTGATCTGCAAGAAGCAGGAGCGCGCGTTGACCCTTCGCGAGAGGTTCAAGCTTCGTGCGCATCTCAAAGTTTGCGAGTTCTGTCGCCGGTTCCTCGCGCAGACGGAGGCTATCTCACGGGCAGTGAGGACAATGGTGGCAGCGGAGTCACTCATGGGTGAGGAGAAGAAAAGGATGGAAGCTGCGCTCGAAGGGTTCATGAAGAGTTAGATTTGTCTATCGAGAATAAGAACCCTCCAATAGTTATCTGCTTGCTGTAAGGTTTTCTTCGTTCGTTCGACAAATCCAATGTAGTAAATGTTGAATCAGACAAGCACCTGTTACAAATAGAGAGGTTAACAAATGATCGTCCTACTTGGATTTGCATTTCTCGCGGGGCTGGTGACGATTCTCGCGCCCTGTATCTGGCCAATACTTCCGATAGTCCTTTCATCTTCGGTCGCGGGACAGGGGAGAAGGAGACCGCTCGGCATTACTTTAGGCATCGTGCTGAGCTTCGCATTCTTCACGCTTGCGATTTCATATCTCGTCAAAGCATTTCATTTCGATGCCGACACCCTTCGCATTGCCGCAATCGCGATCATCGCCCTGCTCGGAGTGACCATGATAGTGCCGGCACTGTCGAGAATATTCGAAACTATGATAAGCAGGCTCTCCGGTCTGTTCGGACAAAAATCCAAGCAAGGAAGCGGACTGCTTGCCGGTTTCATTACGGGAATCTCACTCGGGATCGTTTGGTCGCCTTGCGCCGGCCCGATCCTCGCTGCGATCGCGGCTCTTGCGGCGACGGGAAAGGTTACGCTGGATGTCGTACTCGTTACGCTTGCTTACGTCACCGGCGTCGGCATACCGCTGTTCATTTTTGCATACGGCGGTCGACAGGTTATTACGCGCACGCGCTTCCTCTCGCGATACACCGGAAGAATACAGCAGGTGTTCGGCGTGATCATGCTCCTGACGGCGGTCGCGATGTACACGAACTACGATAAATACCTGGAGACAAAACTCCTGAACGATTTTCCCCAATTCAGCGCAAGTCTCAACGGGTTCGAAAGCAACGGAGCAGTCACGAAACAGCTCGATCTCCTTAAAGGAGAAAAACCGGCAGCGATGGTTCCCGTGTCGGAGAATAATCCATACTTCAATGCCGATCAGCCTGCCCCTGATTTCGTCGGGATCACGAAGTGGCTCAACACCGATTCGTCTATCTCTCTAAAAGATTTGAGAGGGAAAGTAGTCCTGGTCGACTTCTGGACCTACACCTGCATCAACTGCATCCGCACACTCCCTCATGTCACGGCGTGGTACGATAAGTACAAGAACGACGGCTTCATCGTCATCGGGGTACACACACCCGAGTTTCAGTTTGAGCACAATGCTAAAAACGTGCTCGACGCGATAAAGATGTATCACATACATTATCCCGTTGCACAGGACAACGATTATGCGACGTGGAACAATTACAACAACGAGTACTGGCCCGCGGAATATCTGATCGATGCGAACGGTATCATACGCAGGACGCACTTCGGTGAAGGTGAATATGGCAAGATGGAGATGGCGATCAGGACGCTGCTTCAGCAGGCCGGGCACAATGTCAGTTCGCCGTTGTCAAACGTTCCTAATCAGACTCCGAACGGCAACCAGTCGCCGGAAACATATTTGGGCGCGTGCAGGATGGAGTACTTCTATCCGTCAGGCACCGTGAACAAGGGCGACCGCGAGTTCGTGCTCGCGAAAGACCCGGCGGTGAATTCCTTCAGCCTCGGCGGCAACTGGGACATCAAACAGCACGAAGCGGTAGCAGGACCGGGCGCTGAATTGAACTATCACTTCCATGCAGACAAAGTCTTCCTGGTCCTCCGGCCGGGAAAAGCGGCAGCGGGAGCAAAAGTGAAAGTATTCGTCGATGGAAAGCCTGCCAATGTTTCAGACGCTGGCTTGGATGTGAAAGACGGAGTGCTGACGATAGACTCTGCTCGACTGTACAATCTCGTTAATCTGATAGGAAGTACGGGCAGTCACTTGCTTCGCCTGAAATTCGAGACGCCGGGCATCGAAGCATTCGCGTTTACGTTCGGATGAGAGAGAGGAGGAGAGTCATGAAAAGGAAAATCGAGACCGGTTTGTTCGTACTCATAATTGCCGTCATCGGGCTGACGATGTACCATCATGCAAATGCTGCAGTCGGACCGGCGCCGGGCGATGGAAAGCTCATTTCCGGAACATTCGACAGCAGTGAGTTCAAGACGGACGCAGAGTGGAGGAAGATTCTCACTCCGATGCAGTATTACATATTGCGCGATGCCGGGACTGAAATGGCTTTCTCGGGACCGCTCGATCACGAATTCAGGAAGGGAATCTATTTGAGTGCAGCAACACACCAGCCTGTCTTCAGTTCGAAGCAGAAGTACGATTCAGGCACAGGCTGGCCGAGCTTCTGGGCGCCGATCAACCCGAACGCAGTTGTACTTCGCTGGGATTACAGTCTTCCCGGCGAGCCGCGTATCGAGGTGCTCGACGAGGGCGGCAATCATCTCGGCCATGTCTTCGACGACGGACCGCCGCCCACCGGGAAGAGGTATTGCATCAATTCGGCGGCTCTGATCTTTGTGCCGGACAGCGGAAGCGGCAGGTGACTTTCCCTGCCCCATCCGCACGCCGCACTTTATTGCCGGGTCAATGCCATACCGAAAAAGGGGATCCATTTCTTACCATTTGTGGACCGTGCTGCGGTTTCATCCCACTTGTTGCCGTTTATCTTGATCGTGTATCTCATCGTTCCCATCTGCGGGATTTCCATTTCCCAGACGAACGTGTTGGCGCTCTCCAGGTGTCCGTGTGCCACCGTCGACTGGCCGGTTGAGAGGAAGGCTCCCCACCGATAACCGCCGGCTCTGTCGTATGATACTACTGTAAACGCGTTATGGACCGACCGTTCTTTACCTTTCGATGGGTTCCGCGCCTTTCCCTTTCCGTCTATTGTCATCACGAGACCGCCGGCTTTCCAGCCGATGTTCTCCATCTCGCCGAATGTCCTTCGCTTACCGCCGCGGACAAATATCCAGCCGCTTCCCTTCCACTTGCCGGTAAGGAAATCAAGCTTCTTCATGGCCGACACCTGGGCAGGGTCAGGTCCTTCCTGTGCTATGCTTATTGTGGCACATGAAAGCAGCACTACTACTGTTCCGATAACGTTCCGTGCGTTGAAATACTTCATCGACATTTCTCCTCCTCTTTGAACCAAGATAAATGAAACCTTTGTGAGATTAATTGTAAAAAAACGACATGCCCCGTCAGGTTACGTCCTTGTGTGAAATCTCCGAGAGATACTTAAGCAATGCGGTGGGATTGGTGGTGGAGACGAGCGAGTAGTCCTTTATGAGATGCGCCTGGTCACAATATCCGTTATCGTGGACGAGGTCCTGGAGGTTCCTATCGTTCATGAGATAGTCGATCACCGAGTTTCTCATGCGTCGGACGCGGGCAAACTCTTTCATTGTAAGACCGACGCTTCGTTTGAACTCCCGCTGCAGCTGGCGTTCGCTCACGACAGCGGACGATGAAACCGGACCGATACGTGTCTTCCCGCCGCTTTCGAGTATACCGTTTATCGCGCGTACAACGTCGCTGTCAGGAAGTTCGACGGCTTTCTCTGCGCACTTCAGAAGCAGCGCATCGAGCAATCGAAAGTCCGTAAACCCGGGTTTCAGTTTTGCCGGTATCGATTCGAAATCTAAGCCCCTGGTATAAGGCGTCGCGTCGATCACTTTGTCTCTCAACATCGCACCAGTGATACCGAACAAGAAATTTGCCACTGCCGGAAAGAGGCGGACTCCGACAATCATGTGGCCGGGCGGGACTTCGGTCTTAAAGACTGTTGTTCTCGGACCGAGGAAGCCGATCAGCATCCTGCCGCCCTGAGAGGACTCGCAGTTTTGGAAAAAAAGAGATACGCACCCGTCGGGAAGCACCGAGTGGTGGAGCACTTTCGGATTTGCTGTACCATCACCTAAGGGGTTGTACTCGAATTTCCAATAACAGAAGACGAGCCCGGCGAGCGCGGACGGAGGCGCAACTTCCTGATAGAGGATCGGCGGACGTTCGGCGAAGTTTGACATTGGAGACTCATTCAATCTGGATAGTTTCAAATTTGACCGGCTGTCTTCCGTCAGAAGAGTTCATGCCGGCTGAGTCGGTCAGTATCATACAACACCATGAAACGTGATCTGGTTTCTTGAATTTGGCGGAAAAGTAATTCATGGCTTCATCGCGCCACAACGCGGAATTGAGGAGCTGGCATCCCTCCAGGCCACCTGTCATCCCGATCCGCCGATGCTATGAAATAGGGCGGGCAATCACCTACAAGGATGGTCCTTCAATTTGGCATCCTCCATTTTCTCAGACGATCCGTGCACTCTTTCCTGGGAAGTCTTGCTCCGGAGCTCATTATCCTTTCAAGCGCATCAGCGGCGATCTCATCTATTATGTTTGACTCGGCAATAAGCCGGTCGAGGATCCAAATCGTACCATGGACAGCTACGCCCTCGCGTCGTGCAGAGTTTCTCAGGTCCTTATCGCCGCCGAGGAGCGTGAGCCCTCTGACTTTCGCAATCGTCAGTGCAAAGAGATCATTCCTTGATGGCCGTCCGTACTTCTTGCTCAGTTCCTCTACAGTGCGCATCTCTTCGCCGGTTGTACCTGCGGCTATGAATCCGCGCCTGATCAACTCCTCTCCGGACGGCTCCTTGAGTTCCTCGACCAGTATGACATCCGGAAGAAGAAAGTCATATGGGAGTCTCACAGTCTCGCTTACTATCCGGCCGTTAAAGAGGTCGATGCAAACGGAAGTATCAACTACTAACCGCTGTTTCTCCTCCGACAAGCACGGCTCCCATCTTTTTGCGGAATTCGTCGAGCGGCTTCCCAAGCAGCTCGGCCGCACGCGGCGGCGATATCAGATCTTCGCTTGCAGCCTGGAGAATCAACCGTTCAAGCCTATGGGGAGTTTCCTCGGGCACTGCTTTACCCGGCTCATTCCTGTTCCATCCTTTTGCGCGGAACAATTTGTAGAGTGAAGAAGCGTATGAATCTGAAATTATTTCGAGGTCGTGCGCCCTGAAAATCCACGCCTGCATGCTCATTCCGTATTTCTCCTTCAGCATTGCCAGCTCCAGGATGTCGATGTGGCGCCTCGTTGCTCCAAGCTCTTGATAAGCTGCCTCAGCCGGTACGAGAAATGAGCCGGCAAATCGGTGCGCGGCTTTCTCAGAGTCAAATTTTCTTGAATGTATCATAAGCAGGTGTCCAAGCTCATGAGCGAGATTGAACCTCTGGCGATCTCCAGGCAACCCCTTTCTAACTACAACCACGGGAACTTTTGTGTTGGCCCATGAGGATAATCCGTCAAAGCTTTCTTCACCTCCGAGTAGAACCACCTTGACGCCCCTGTCTTCGAAAATCTCCATAACATCCTCGATAGCATCGATGCCTAGGTTCCATCTCTTGCGGAGTCCGAGAGACAGCGTCTCGGCATCCTCCAGCTTCCTCATAGTCCTTTCGGGTACCGACGGTATAGTGAACTTCCCGAACCTGTCGGCAGGAAAGAGCGATTCAACGAAGAGATAGCGTTCAAGGAATTCCTTTGCACTGGCTTGAATTGCGTTGAGACTCTTTGCCGAGGCGCTCCCGCGCTTCCGGTAGGCAGGCTCTCCGAGCTCCACGGCGTGTTCCGGTTCCCTGAAGAAGAATTCCACTTTGACGCCGAGCGCGGCGGCGAGTTTCAGGAGCACATCCGAGCCCGGCATTGTGGTTCCCTGCTCGTACTTATGGATTGCCTGTTTGGTCACGAAGCTCCCGGTTCTCTCCGAAAGCTGATCGAGGGAGAGACCGAGCGCGATCCTGCGTTGTTTTATGCGTTCCCCCACCATTGTGTTTTCCTCCTGATGTCAGTTGACAAATTAACAGAAATGACAACGTTTGTCAACCGCCGCAGGTTCCAACTATTCTACGCCGATAAGTGCAGCTGCCTTTGCTAAATGGTGCTCGCTCGCCTTCCCGAGTTTTCCACGGATACTTTCGGGTCATCGTGCCTGGTAACTTCGTGTTCCATCTGCGATCAGCTCGAGAGAACGGGAAAGCAAAACAATTGATGATTCGTTCCAGGGCGAAATATAGAATGTGAAAATGATTACGTCGCTTATCCGCTCTCCTTGAGTAGAGCGGCGATTGAACAATCAGTAGGTCAGCAGGATAAATGTCTGGAACCGACCTTCAACGTCGCAACCACACAGGTTGCCTTGCCGGACCCGCAGGACTAGACAGTATTTTCCGATGGTGCAGTGCGATCTATGTGCGGGAGTTGCGGTCTTGGGCCAAGTCTGCCATGAGAATGGAACGCTCGCAGAAGTGAAAAATACAATCTGGGTTCTACGTACTTTTCATGGCATTAGAGAACAACTCGAGTGCTTTTGCTGATGGATAGGTTGAAAGTGATGCAATTTTGTTAGCCAGTTCGATAGGAAGCAGTGCGCCTTCGCATCGATTGCTGAGAATCCTCGATAAAGTCGCTGTAATGTTTTTAAAATTTATGAGATGATCTTGTGAGGGTGAGGTAACGAATTCCCCACGTTCTCCTGTTGGAATGTTGAGCACCATGTTGTGATAGTCGTTCAATTTTACAAACAACTTAGCGCCATAGTTCGTGTCCGCCCCGTAGATGGCAGTCGTGTTGTTGTGCTTTATGTGCTCTTGGATGTACTTGTTATCGGGTATGAAGTAGGCACTGACTGGGGCCGCACCTCCGATCAACTGGAGGTGATCAAAGAATTGCCCTGTCTTTTCTTGGCCTATCATCGCGACGTTTACTCCATTCTCTTTGGCATAGTTGAAGAATCTCCTAATGGGGGCTGAAAGCTTTGCAAGAGTGGCCCGCAAAGAAAGCGGTCCATCTTTGACGAAAAGGCAGTTATGCAAAACCTCCTTCTTTTTTTCCCAAAAGTAACGAATCGGGGTAAATATCATTAGCGCTTCGCTCACCGCCATGTAGTCAGAGGCAACTTGGCTTGGGGCAAAATCATCGGTCATGTTCTGATGCAGTCCGAACATATCAGTAATAAATATTTCACCATTGCAATTCGGGCATTTACCCTTTTCTTCGTCAAAGGGGATCGTGCAACGTTCATCTCGCAATGGGGACACCCAAACTTCTCAAGCTCTGCCTTAGGAGAATCCAACCGTTTTTCGTAGGCTATCCACTTCAACGTCTCCATTGCCGCACCTTCAAGGGAATCATTCAATCCTTTATCCTTATCGGACTTGTGATGAGGGAAAATAATCTTGTGACCATGAAGCTCCTTGTCCGTCCGCATGGTCATGTGGACAAGATCCTTCAGATCGAAAGCGCCGTTGTGAATCTTGCAGAGCGAGGGACCATGGGGGCTCAGCTCTTTTAACCACGAAGGTCGCAAAGCGGTTTTCTTAAAACTATCGCAAAGTCCACAAAGTGAGAACCGTTTTGTATTTACGCCCTTTGCGTGCTCTGCGGTTAAATCTTTTCTTCCGCCGTTCTTCTCGCTTTCTTTTCCCAGCCAGTCGAACAGTGCAGCCCTGATTTGCGATTCATCCATCAATGTCGACCGCCATGATGTCAAAAATCTAAACCATCAACGCTGAACAAGCAACCGTCAGTAGTCTATCAGCTTGATTAATTCTTCACGCAAATGACCCTGCGCGGTCTCGCCGTCCTTCACTTTGCGGACCTTGCCTGCGGTAGACAGGCACGAAATAAAATTGAGACACCGCCCGACCGTCTGCTGCCCGATTAAGATGTAATTTTCTGTTCAGACGAACCGACTGACCCTATCCTCTCCACAAGTTGAGTCATGAGGTGCTCGATTTTGCTGTGCCCCTATGCCGCTCAAAGTCGGGACTCCACAGACCGGGTTCAGACTCACAAAAATCGAAAAAGAGTTGACAAAAATCGGACTCAAGCGTGCGTAAATCGACCTCAAGATTGCAACAATTAATGCGGAGTGTGCGCGAATTCAGACAGAGCGGACGTAAGTTGAGATCGAAAACGCTTAAATTGCCCCAAAGCCGTCAAAATCACTAAAGAGGGAGCTTCAATTACTTACTGGAGCGGAGGAAAAAAGAGGTGGTTAACCTAAAGGAGTGCAGGGGTCGGCAAAAATGATCTTCCGCAAAGTACCACGCCATCCGTTGGAACCTGTCCCGGCGAAAGTAGGAAACGGACTGCTGGCTACAGATGCAATGCCCGTCCGGAGTCGCTTGCTCCGGTGAATTGCTGCTTGGGCCGCCAATGTCGCACGCCGAGATATTGGTTTAGTCTATGGAACACGGATCCTTGATGCAAGAGGAGGGTCACAAAAATTACATGCGTCGGGTGGAGTTAAAAAGAGTTTTCATATTGGGGATCGCCGTGGAATCCTCTTCCGACTGCGCAGTGGATGGGTCTCTTGACCCGGAGTTTCTGCCAGCATTTTCCGCGATATGCTGCTATATTCAAGTCGCGAACTCAATGGCATGGCCCGCTGCAGCTGGTACAATGTCCTTTCACTGGAACGCGGCCCCGCAGTCGTTTGCGCATTTTATTTGGGAGGATTTTTGCCAGTGGCTCATTTCTTTAAATAAACAACCCGGAGGGATCGATGAGAAAAGTATCGTACGGAATCTCACTTCTTGTCATGGCGTTTTCCCTGCCGCTCTTTGCACAGGAGCAGGCAAGGTTCATGACTTACCCGGATATCCACGGAAACGAGATAGTCTTCACTTACGAAGGTGACCTGTGGCTTGTAAGCACCAACGGTGGTACGGCAACCCGGCTTACTTCTTTTCCCGGTGAAGAATACCGCGCACGCTTCTCGCCGGATGGGAAGTCGATAGCGTTCACTGCAAGCTACGATGGGCCAGAGGCCATTTACGTCATGCCGGCGACAGGCGGGACACCTAAGAGAATTACTTATAATCCCGGCGACGATGAGACCGTAACGTGGACGCCGGACGGGAAGCGGGTAGTTTTCAGATCGTACTGGGAAAATTTCATATATAGAGATCCCAACCTCTACTTCGCCGATAAGGATGGTTCGGCTCCGATGCGGTTCCCGATCGACCGCGGCCGAGACTGCAGCTTCAATGCCGACGGCAGCAAAATGCTCTACGTCAGGAAAGGACCCGAAGCGTACTACTGGAAGCGCTACAAGGGAGGATGGTATCCCGATATCTGGATGTATGACTTCAAAGCGAACAAGTTCACCCCCATAACCACATACGTTGGCGTGAACTCGTCTCCGATGTGGATAGGCAACGATATGTATTATGTTTGCGACAGCGTGAACGGGATCTCGAACATCTACAAAAGAAATCTCCCGACCGGAAAGATAACCGTACTTACTCACTACAACGACGTAGACGTCATGGATCCTTCGACCGATCACAAAGATATCGTTTATCTCCATTCCGGCTATTTAAATATCATGGATGTGGCGACGGGAGAGACGAAACAAATTGCTGTCAACTGTCCTTCCGACAACTGGCAGATGAGAGACAGGGTAATCAATCCAAAGAAATACATTCACTATGCAACCATATCGAATGACGGAAAGAACATTGCTATCGAAGCGATAGGAGACGTGTTCATTGTTCCGGCAGACAGCGGACAGACACTGAACCTATCGAACTCTCCCGGGACACGCGAGATGTATCCGCAAGTCTCTCCCGACGGGAAATGGGTCGCGTTCTTTTCCGACAAGACTGGCGAGTACGAGATCTATATTCAACGCGTCGAGGGCGGAAAGTGGGACCAGCTGACCACTTCGCTCGACCGGACCGACTACCATCTCCTGTGGTCGCCGGACAGCAGGAAGATTCTGTTCGGAAATAAGGAATTCGACCTTTTCTATATAGATGTTGCGACAAAGGAGCTTCATAAATTCGCCTCGTCCAACCAATTGAAGAACGACGAGTTCTATTGGGAGATCAGCGACTATTGCTGGTCGCCGGACAGCAAATGGATCGCATACAGCTTCGTCCACTACAACCGGAACAGCGTGATCTATCTCTACAGCCTCGATCAGAACAAGAGCTATCCGATCACAAATGACTTTTACGACAACATAAATCCGAGGTTCGACGCGAACGGGAAATATCTCTATTACCTTTCGAGCAGGAACTTCGATGTCCAGATGGACTTCTATGAAGACGACCACGTAATCGACACGCCCCAGGAAGTTATGGTGGTACAGCTTCAGTCCGGACTAAAACCGCCTTTCGCCGGGCCCGTCGAGAAAGATGAGCCGAAGGCATCCGACAAATTTAGAATAGACCTCGACGGGATTGAGTCGAGAACTTATCCGCTCCCCGTCCCCCCCGGGAACGATTTCTATCTGACAGCCGGTGATGGCAAAGTTGCATGGTGCTCGGTTCCAAAGTTCACTCACCTGGAGTTTGGCGAGATCTTCAACCCCGGCGGCGAGACGAAATGGACTCTTCACATTTTCGACATGAAAGACAAGAAGGAATCCGTGCTTCCCGAAAAGATCGCGGAGTTTAGCGGCTCGATAAATGGTAAGTACATGGTCATCGAAAGAAATAGCAAGATATATTCGACATCATGGGACGAAGCGTACAAGTCGCATGAGCTTGGCGAAAAGGTGAGTCTCAGCGGAATGAGATACACCGTCGATCCGGAAAAGGAATGGCTTCAGATATTCAACGATGTCTGGAGATGGTACAGGGATTTCTTTTTCGATCCGAACATGTTCGGCCTGAACTGGAAGAAGATCGGAGATGAGTACAGGGCGTACATCCCGCACATCAGGTCGCGTCAGCAGCTCAACTGGGTTCTCTCGCAAATGGTCGGCGAGCTGAGCGTCTCGCATACGTATTTCTTCGGCGGCGATAACGGTCCCGATCAGGCACCCAAATCAAAAGTGTTCACCGGATGGCTCGGCGCCGATCTCGTCCCCGACATGGCGTCAGGTTATTACAAGTTCTCAGCAATTTACGGCCCTACCGAATACAACCTGAGCCTGAAGTCACCGCTCGACCGACCCGATATAAATGTTAAGGAAGGCGATTACCTGATTGCTATCAACGGACATCAGATCAAGGCACCGGAAGATTACTTCAAGTACCTGCAGGTCATAGAAGGCGAGAAAGTATCGGTGACAGTGAACGACAAGCCGACGGAAGAGGGAGCAAGGACTTACGAAGTACTTCCTATCCGTAACAGCCCGGATCTGAGATACTTCAAGTGGCTTACCCACAACATAAACCTGGTGGAGAAGGAAAGCCATGGCGAGCTCGGGTATATGCACATCAATGCGATGGGTGGAGCCAACATCGGCGAGTTCGACAAGTTCTGGAGAGCCTTCCGCTACAAGAAGGGGATCATCATAGACGTGCGACGGAACTCCGGCGGCTGGACTGAATACTTCATGATCGACAAGCTGGAGCGCAAGATGGTGGCTTATGACGTGCTCCATCATATGGTTCCATTCAGATACCCGGGAAGCACCTCGACAGGCAAGTACGTCGTCATTTCAAATGAGTACAACGGTTCTGACGGTGAAGCATTCCTGGAAGATTTCAAGGCCAACCATCTCGGCCTCATTGTCGGCACGCGGTCATGGGGAGGTCTGACCGGTTACGTGAACGAAGAGATGACTATAGATAACGGCGAAGGCACGCAGCCGAACAACGGATTCTACGGGAAGGAAGGGAAATGGTGGATCGAGGGTCATGGCATGGATCCCGATATTCATGTAATGAACGATCCCGCTTCGGTAATGGAAGGAAAGGATCCGCAGCTTCAGGCCGCGATCAAAACGGCAATGCAGGAAATCAAGGAACATCCGTTCACGTTCCCAAAGCAGCCGCCGTACCCGGTAAAGACGAAATAGAATAACACCACACCTGTGTGCCGTAACGCGGCACACAGGTGTTCAGCCTCATAGGCACATCAGGGCACGCAGCCAACTTCTATCTTCAATAGCTCCCATGCGCTTATGTGTTTCAATCCTCTGATGCTGAGGCGTTTTGCAAATTACCATGTCCTGTAGATTTCACGACTTCCAGAAACGTACATTTCCTGGTATCCTTCCATCTGCTTCATCGATTCCTGGATTTCCCTGGTCGGGTTGCTCATCGCTTCCCATGATTTTTCAAATTCCGACAGGTCTTTGTATTGTGAGACAATAACAACCCGGTGATATTGACCGGTCACGTCGGTCATTACGTTCACCACGTTCGGATTCGGCTTCATGGCCTCTTTGAACATCTTAGCAACCTTTGAAGCGTTTCCCGGCTTGCAGACAAATGTATCTTGAATGATGATCATTGCTTTCTTCCTCCTCAGGTTAAATTAGAAAACTAATGCCTTTGTTGTGAACTCCCATTAACTGCCGTAAGTTCAACTTCGTCCCGCAGTGTGCACGGGAGTTATGATGCCGAACCAACGCACCGAGCTATATTCCAGGTTGACCGAGGATGAAATTACCTGTCACTTTGATGCGGGTAAGCGTTCCAGCTTTGCGTTCTTGAAGTCGTCATCGCAAGTGAGAACAAAATCTCCGTTTATCCCATCGGAGGTGATGAATTTCTGCAGGAGGGATGCGGGGAACTGGACGGTCGAGCCGTCAAGGCAGTGTGCCAGTACATGTTTCGCGGCACCCCGGTAGTAGTCCAGATATCGCGCGGATGAAATGTTGAGACGAAATTCAAAACGCTTGATGGTCGATTAGCTCCTTATTCTCTTGCCTTCGATACATGACCTTCCCATACTTGAAGCCATGCGACGACGACTTCCGACTTCTGTCATCCCTTTTCTTCTCGTCTCCTCCATCTGTAAAGTTAATTGTTTTCGCGGTACAGCACATCACTAAGATTCGTTGAGCCACGTTGACTTTTAGGTATTGTTCCAGTCTAAGAAATAATTTCACGAAAAGGGCGCCAATCAAATACAGAGCACGCCTGCATTCTGAAAAGTTCAGAGGAAGGCTCAATTTCAACTGTGCACTCCGGTGTGCAGCCACGCAGAGAGCTATGTCTCTTTGTGATCTCAGTCTTTTGTTCTTCGCGAACTCTGCCTGCCCACCGAGGCAGGTGTGAAACCAAACCGAGATGCTACCGACCTTGAAAATCGAAGAGCTAATTGCTAAATACTACCCGACGCGGCATGACGAGGTGCAGTAGGCCCTTACCCGGGGCGATTTTATATAGATGAAATATCGCCCTTCGATCTCGCAATAATGCGACTCGAAGAAGGAGATGCAAACTTATCTAACCTTAAACAGCGGAGAGTCGCATGAAAACTTTCAGTCTTGCCCTTGTGTTTTCTCTCTTTTCATTATGCGGGATGGCCTTTCCTCAGGAGGCCCAACATGACACGGCAGTGTTTGTCAAACCTTCCAACGCATTCTTCGATTCGATCCAGACATCGCTGAACAAATTCTACCAGCGGAAAGAACTCAAAGCCAGGAAAGCCATCAGCGTCGATTTCAGCCAGTACGATGCACCGAAATCTGTGAGTGACTTCAAACAATATTGGCATAACCCGACAATATCTCAGGGAAATACCGGCTCGTGCTGGGACTTCTCGACGACCTCTTTTCTCGAATCTGAAGTGTACCGCCTTACGGGAAGGAAGATGAAGTTCTCAGAAATGTACACCGATTATTGGGAATATGTCAGGAAGGCAATGGGCTATGTACGTACGAGAGGAAAATCAAAGTTCGGCCCCGGATCAGAGGCTAACGCGGTTATCACGGATTGGGAAGAATACGGTATCGTTCCGGAGCAGGATTACACCGGATTGCTGAACGGCCAGCCGTTCTACGATGAAACACGAATGTATGACGAGATGTTTTCCTACCTGAAATCTGTCAAGGCATCCAACGCCTGGGACCCGGCAGTCGTGAAAAGCACGATCGAATCCATCCTGGATCATTATCTCGGTACTCCGCCCAGGGAAATAAATGTCGATGGAAAAGAAATGACGCCGAAGGAGTATCTAAAAAATGTTGTGAAGCTCAATCTGAACGATTATGTATCGCTGGTATCGTTCTCTGATCGTCCGTACTACAGCTGGACAGAATACAATGTTTCGGACAACTGGTGGCACAGCAAGGATTATTTCAATGTCCCGTTGCACGTATTCATGGACGCAATCAATCACGCCGTGCGTACGGGATACACTATGGCAATCTGGGGGGATGTCAGCGAACCGGGGATCTACGGGAATGCCGGAATAGCGGTGATACCAAGCTGGGATATCCCTTCGCAATACATTGACGCGAACGCAAGGATCTTCAGATTCTATAACCACACGACCACAGACGATCACGGTATGCATCTCATCGGCTATACGGTGAAAGACGGCAAAACGTGGTTCCTGATAAAGGACTCCGATTCGGAATCGAGGAACAACGATCATCCCGGATATGATTTCTTCAGTCAGGACTACGTTAAATTGAAAATGCTTGGAGTAATGATTCCGAAGACCGCCATTCCGGAAATTGTTAAGAAGATGAAGTGATTTTGATCCGACAGCAGGGGAGCTGCGGCTCCCCCGCTCTTTCGGCAACGGCTGCGAAATCTGTGGACCAGTCGAAGCTTAGTAATTTGGATCCCTTCTCATAGCTTGAGTGGACTCCGATGAGAACAATCATTATCTCTTTTTTGTCCTGGTTCACTGCAGAGCCGCAAGCTGGCTTCAGTTTCCCCGAGAAGCGCCGAATTGAGCATGAACCGATTCCATCATGGTTTCCCATGGTGCCTCCCTGACCATGAGAATCTATTTCTGAAACGATCCTTCGCGAAACCTTTCCCTGGACTTCTACTCGGCATTTTCCAGACCCGGAAGTAAAATGATTTCCTCCACCGTGGCTTCCTCCGCTTGCCCCTGCGGCCTTTTGCCGTTTCGCGTCACTCACGTTGATTTTCACAGTCTCACTCCCTAAATTAACAGGCGATTTCCGGCGCCGAAAGGTCGTTTTCGAGATGCTTAAAGCCGGGAATTGATCGGCTCCGCGATGCATGTGTGTTAAGTGGCAGCATCTCTCTGACGGTCGGTGATACCCGCCGGGGTGGCGGAACTGGTAGACGCGAAGGACTTAAAATCCTTTGGCCCCAAACGGGTCGTGCGGGTTCAAGTCCCGCCCTCGGCACAGTGGAAGGCTGCTTTTAACCGTCACCTTGAAACCGAAATTGAGGGCGATTAGCTCAGTTGGTTTAGAGCGCTACATTGACATTGTAGAGGTCAGAGGTTCGAATCCTCTATCGCCCACCATATGACAAATGAAAGATGGTCAGAGGTTCTCCCTGAGGAATCGGAACGATTCGCGAGAAATCCCTTTGGGAGAATTCTCTATCGCCCACGAGCATGATGCACAACATCTGTTTACAAGAGTTTTTTTCAGGGATAAGTTGAGAACTTGCCTGTCCGACTTTCTGCCAGAAAATTGGGGCATATCAGTTTGTATCAAAGCGTTCTCTCCAATCTAAGTTGACGGTAGTGAAATATAATGCCTAAAGTAAAGTTACCTAATAATTCCTTACTGGATGTCCCGCAATCGACCCCAGCTATAGAGGTCGCCCGGAAAATCAGTCGCTCGCTGGCCGAAGATGCCCTGGTCGTGAAGATAGACGGAAAGCTATTTGATCTTAGCACGCCAATCACAAACGATTGCGCGATTGAATTTCTTACATTCGATGACCCTCAAGGGAAAGAGGTATACTGGCACAGCAGCTCGCACTTGATGGCACATGCGATCCAATTGCTCTTTCCAGAAGCAAAATTCGGCGTCGGACCGGCGATAGAGGAGGGCTTCTACTACGACATCGACATCAACAAGACGCTGACCCCTGCCGATCTTGAAGCCATCGAGAAGAAAATGCACGAGATCTCGGAAGGCGATCAGCCGTTCGTCCGTAAAGTTGTTACGAAAGATGACGCACTGAAATTCTTCAAAGAAAAGTCGGACCCCTACAAGGTCGAAATCATCGGGGGGCTTGATGGGACAATCACTATCTACGGAGAGGGAGAATTCACCGACCTGTGCCGCGGACCGCACGTCCCCTCTGCCGGAAGGCTGAAGTACTTCAAGCTTCTTGGGACGAGCGGAGCTTATTGGCGCGGCGACAGCAAGAACAAGATGCTTCAACGCGTCTACGGTGTTTCTTTTCCCAAGAAGAAGATGCTCGAAGATCATCTTAAGATGTTGGAGGAGGCAAAGAAGAGAGATCATCGGAGGCTCGGGCGCGAACTCGATCTATTCATGTTCCACGATGTCGCTCCGGGTGCGCCGTTCTGGCTTCCGAAGGGCATGATTATTTTCCGCGAACTCGAAAAATTCATCCGCGAAGAACTGGACAAGCGGAACTATTTGGAAATTTCCACCCCGATGCTTGTGAAAAAGGATTTGTGGGAGCAATCGGGTCATTGGGGACATTACAAAGAGAATATGTTTGTCCTCAACGTTGATGAAGAAATATATTCACTGAAACCGATGAACTGTCCTGAGAGCACCTACGCTTTCAAACACAAAACCAGAAGCTACCGCGATCTTCCGCTCCGCTATTCCGAAATAGGCAGACTGCACAGAAATGAAATCTCGGGAGCCCTCGGCGGAATGTTCCGTGTCCGCCAGATCACCATGGACGATGCACATATATATTGCCGTCCTGATCAGATCTTGTCCGAAATCGACAATATCATCGCACTCGTAAAATATGTATACGGGCTATTCAATTTCGAAGTATCGTTCAAGCTTTCAACAAAGCCTGACGACGCAATGGGCGACCCAAGACTCTGGGAACAGGCAGAAGAATCGCTTAGACAGGCACTGGCGAATAACGCAATCAAATACGGCGTAAAAGAAAAAGATGGGGCATTCTACGGGCCGAAGATAGATATTCAAATCAAAGACGCCATCGGCAGAGAATGGCAGGTCGCAACAATTCAGCTTGACTACGTTATGCTTCCTGAACAATTCGATCTTTCGTACATCGATGCAGAAGGCAAGCCTCAGAGACCGGTTATAATTCACCGCGCAATCTTCGGATCGTTTGAAAGATTTGTCGGCATACTGACCGAGCACCTTGCAGGCGCCTTCCCAACCTGGCTGGCGCCTGTTCAGGCCGCCGTGATCCCCATTACCGACGACTATCGGGACTACGCGAAATCTGTCGTCACTGCATTGAAAGAACAAAGGGTCCGGGTCGAACTGGACGATCGGAACGAAAAGGTAGGATACAAGATACGCGAGTGGGAAACGAAGAAGGTCCCTTATATGTTAATTGTGGGACAGAAAGAAGCTGAATCCGGCGCCGTGTCAGTTCGGAAACACCACGAAGGTGACAAGGGCGCTACTCCGCTCGCGGACTTCGTTGACAGCATAAAAAGAGAAATAGTCGAAAAAATCTAGGAGATCGCCTATTAACACACCCAAACTCAGGATCAACGGTGACATCAGGGTTGCCAGCATACGCCTGATCGACTCCGATGGAAAACAACTTGGGGTTATGACACCACGGGAAGCCTTGAAGCTTGCTGAAACCAGGGGGCTGGATCTTGTTGAGATTGTACCAACATCAAATCCTCCCGTCTGCAAACTGGTCGATTACGGAAAGTATATGTACGAATTGACCAAGAAAGAAAAGGCTAAGACAAAGGGGCAGACTTCAGCGCAACTGAAGGAAATACGATTCCACCCGAACACTGATGAGCATGATTTTCTTTTTAAGTCAAGACATGCAAAAGAATTCCTCGACCAGGGACACAAGGTCAAGGGAAGCGTAATCTTCAAGGGTCGGGAAATTACATACGCCGCTCACGGAGAGGAGTTGCTTAATAGGTTCACAGAATTCCTTTCGGATATCGGCAAAGTCGAGCAGAAGCCCAAGCTGGAAGGCAGGAGCATGGCCGTTATAATTGCCCCCGATAAGACGAAGAAGAAGGCAACTGCGAAGGCACCGTCGGTTACGACAGCGGGCGCCGGAGCGTCCAATGGGACTAAGGGCGACCAGAACGAAAAGGAAACACCAAAGGAGAAGTAAGATGCCAAAGATGAAAACAAACCGCGCAATGGCGAAAAGGATCAAAAGAACCGCGACAGGAAAGTATCTGCGCGAGAAGGCATTCAGAAGCCACATTCTGACATCGAAAACTCAGAAACGGAAACGCCAGCTAAGACAGGCAGGCGTGCTTGACAAAACTGACGTTAACCGCGTCCGCGGGATGCTGAACGAGTAGAAAACGAACTGCATGAACAGAAGCGCTAGGGCGCTAGTTCACCAGCCGGCGTCGGAAGACATAGACTCTTTCAAGCGCAAATGCTATATTTGAAGCGATAATGGAGAAAGACTGAAATGCCACGTTCAAGAAACAAGGTCGCGTCACACAGGAGACGCAAGAAAACTCTAGATTTAGCCAAGGGATATTGGGGTGCGAGGAGCAAAGTTTATACTGTTGCAAAGCACCATGTCGAGAAAGCACTGCAACACGCCTACCGGGATCGGAGGAAAAAGAAACGCGAATTCCGAACCCTGTGGATCGCACGCATCAACGCTGCGGCCAGAGAAAACGGCACGACATACTCAAGACTGGTTGCCGCTCTTGCGAAAAAGGAAGTCTCAATAAATAGAAAAGTGCTCGCCGACCTGGCTGCGAATAGTCCCGAGACATTCAAACAGGTCGTTCACTACGCTTTTAATTAACAGAATCTTCCTGCGTTCGGAAAGTCCGTATTTCTGAAACGTAGGAAGATTTTTTATATCTGGAAATAAGAACACCGCAGCCCGCAATTTGCTTAAGACGGATTAAGCCAACCGGCTTTTCTGCCATCCTGCGGAAAAACTTTTCATGCCGCCCATGATAGACGAAATTCTAAAGCTGAAGGAAGAAGCAACCGTCGCAGCAGGACGGTTGAATTCAGCAGATGAAGCAGAGACATTTCGACTGAAGTATCTCTCCCGGAAGGGCCTCGTTGCGCAACTGTTCGAAAGGCTTAAAGATGTCCCCAAGGAAGAGAAACCGCAGCTCGGCAAATCGCTCAACGAACTCCGTAAATCCCTCGAAACAGAATTTGAATCGGCCAAATCCAGGATAGAGGGCCAAAGCAAAGTCAGAGAGGAAGTCCCGGACCTATCTCTGCCGGGAAGAAAAAGGTATGTCGGCAAGATGCACCCTCTCACGCAGACTGCGGCCGAGATTAAACGAATCTTCACAGGTATCGGATTTGGGATCGCGGATGGCCCTGAGATAGAGGACGATTATCACAACTTCGAAGCGTTGAACTTTCCACCCGACCATCCGGCCCGGGACATGCAGGACACGTTTTTTGTCAGCGACGATTCCGGAAAATTCGTCCTACGTACCCACACTTCAGGCGTACAGATACGCGTCATGGAGAATAATAAGCCTCCCATTCGGGTAATCATGCCCGGCAGGTGCTATCGCAATGAAGCAATCAGCGCACGCGCCTATTGCATGTTTCATCAGGTGGAAGGTCTATACGTTGACAAAAATGTCAGCCTTGCCGAACTCAAGGGGACAATTTCTTATTTTGCAAAAGAATTGTTCGGCTCCGAAGTGAAGACACGTTTTCGTCCAAGCTTTTTTCCTTTTACCGAACCGAGTGCAGAGGTCGATATCGGATGTATCTTCTGCGGCGGAAAGGGATGCAGGCTGTGCAAGTATGCCGGTTGGCTTGAGATAATGGGATGCGGCATGGTGGATCCGAACGTGTTCAAGTTCGTCCGCTACGATCCAGCCGAAGTGAGCGGCTTTGCGTTTGGGATGGGAATAGAGAGGATCGCCATGTTGAAGTACAGCATAGACGATATCCGGCTTTTCTTTGAGAATGACATTCGTTTCTTAAATCAGTTTTGACTATGAAAATTTCCAGGAAGTGGCTCGAACAACTTGTGGATCTGAACGGCATTCCCGATCAGGAGATTGCATCGAGGCTTACGATGCTCGGGATCGAAGTGGAATCGTACGAGAATTTCTCCGAAAAGTACAAGGGATTCGTTGTAGGGCACGTGCTCGAATCTTCCAGGCACCCCAACGCAGACAGGCTCCATCTATGCAGAGTCGACATCGGCGGCGACGTGAAAGACATAGTATGCGGTGCACCCAACGTTGGCGCCGGACAGAAGGTGCCGGTTGGGCTTGTGGGAGCGCTCGTACCTCACAACCAGCACGACCCTGATGGCAACGGCTTCGAACTGACGCGAGCAAAAATCCGCGGCATAGAATCGAACGGTATGATCTGCTCTGCCTTTGAACTCGGACTTGGCGACGACAAGAGCGGCATCATGGTCTTCGACAACGACGCCCCGACAGGTGAACCACTTGCCAAGTATTTAGGCCTGGATGATACAGTTTTCGAGATTAGCCTCACCCCGAATCGATCAGACTGCCTATCTCACCTCGGGGTTGCGCGAGAAATCGCATCCGCTTTCTCGCGGAAGCTGTCGGCAAAGAGGCCGAGATTCCATGAAACCGGCGATCCAATCGCTGCAAAAGTTGAGGTCGCTGCGCAAGACCTGTGTCCGCGCTATTCAGCACGCGTCGTCAAAGGAATAAAGGTCGGGCACTCCCCCCGATGGCTGAAGGACGCCCTAGAGAAAGCGGGCATGAGATCGATCAATAATGTGGTCGATGCAACGAACTATGTCATGCTTGAGCTCGGGCAGCCTCTCCATGCCTTCGACCTTAACCTTCTGAGCAAGCAAACAATCGTCGTGCGGAGACCAAATCCGAACGAGACGACTTTTACAACCCTTGACGGCAAGGAACGCCGCATCGCTCCCGACATGCTTATGATTTGCGACAAGGAGAAGATCGTTGCTATCGCAGGCGTGATGGGCGGGATGAACAGCGAAATCAGTGACGGGACGGTCGATGTGTTGATTGAGAGTGCGAACTTCCTCTCCACTTCCATTAGAAGAACAGCGAAGAGACTCGGACTTTCAACCGAGGCTTCATACAGGTTTGAACGCGGCGTCGATCCGGACATTACCTTGACCGCCCTCGACAGAGTTGCCGGTATCATAGAAGAGACGGCAGGCGGCCAGGTCACAAAAGGGACTATCGATATAACCGCATCGAAATTCGCGGCTAAGAGAATTGATCTCCACGTTGATCAAGTAAACAGACTCCTTGGAACACGACTCGCATCCGGCGAGATAAAGAGAATTCTTGATTCAATTGAAATACGCTCCGAGAAGAAATCCGAAACTGTGCTGGTCTGTTCAGTACCGACATTCAGAGTTGACATAGAACGTGAAGTCGACCTTATTGAAGAGGTAGCGCGTGTTTACGGTTATGAGAAGATTGAAGAGGCGAGGCAGACAAAACTGGTATTCGACACACGATTCGACAAATCGGATCTTGTGGATGAGATAAGGCTATTTCTTGCAGGTGCAGGATTTAATGAAATAGTGACCAACTCACTTCAGCCGGTGCATGTCGCCTCCGAGGAATCGGGTAGATATGTACCGGTCGCGAACCCTATCAGCGAGGACATGGCCGCGATGCGGACCTCACTTCTTCCGGGTGCTCTGAGCGCGGTAAGCCTGAACCTGTCCCATGGGATCAAAGATATGAAGTTGTTTGAGGCGGGACGTGTCTATGCTCTGAGTGAAAAGAAGGAGCTAGTAGGGAATTACTCCGAAAGAAGCCCAATTTCGCTCGTAATCACGGGGTTTGCCGACCCTGTCTCGTATGACCGTCAACTCCACCAATATGACCTGTTTGACCTCAAGACAGAGATCGAACGTGTCCTTAAACGCCTTCAGCTTGACAATTGGGACTTTATTTCTTATGATAGTAGCAGAATTTACAATCAATCACTAAAGTTGACTTTGAACGGGATGGATGTTGGAGTTGCCGGGAGAGTAGGTGACAAACTTCTGGAGAAGTTTTCAATCTCTCAACACTTATTCTTCGCCGAACTGGACTTATTGCAAATTACGTCTGTCAATACTCAGACAAAGAAATTTCGGTCACTTCCGAAATTTCCCTTCGCGTCCATCGATTTGTCTTTCATAGTTGATTCAAATGTTCCCGTGGGGAATATGACAAGCTCCGTGAAGGGTGTGGCGGGCAAGATGTTCCGAGACATCTCCATATTTGATTTGTACACGGGGAAGGGAATCCCCGAAGGACAAAAGAGCGTGGCGTTCAATGTCGTGCTCGGGAGTGATGATCGTACGTTGAACGACGAAGACGTCGCAGAATTTATTAATGAAGCCGAGACACAGCTAGGCAGGGAATACTCGGCGACTTTGAGAAGACAGAAGAACCGATGAGTGCTACGGGCCTGTCGGAAGAGCAATCGACCATGTCCATGAAAAAGCAGCTTGTCAGTGAGTTGTGGACAGAAGCGAGGCGGGCCGCAGAAGTGCTCAATGCCGCTAAGAGTGAAAACGAATCACTTAAACAAGATCTTGCGAATGCCGGGGCGGAGATTGAGAGGCTAAAGGCTCAAGTCTCCGACCTGGAAAAGATGCTGACTTCTAGAGAAACACCGCCGACGAAGGGATTCGACGACAGGGAAAAAGTCCACTTCGTCCAGGTCGCTCGCGAGCTCATCGCAAGAATCGACAAACAACTTAGTTTGTTCTGACCGCGGAGCAATCCTTGGAAAAAAAGAGCATAAGGGTAACGATCTTAGGCCGTGAATATCCGCTTCGCGTGGAAAACGAGGAAAAAGCACTCAAGGTAGTAGCTTACGTAGACTCACTGTTAAATGAGCTCATGGAAAAGAATCCCGGAGCACCGACATCTACTATTGCAGTAATAGCCGCACTTAATATAGCTGAACAGTTGTTCGACTTGAAGGAGCACGTGCAGGGTGAAGAGATTGAAATTTCAGATCTGGTTGGTGTTCTAAGCTACTTGAGAGAGAATTTCCCGATCGAAGCGAGCTAAGTTCTTTTAAAATAGTTGGTACGTTTTTAAGCCGTAACGGCGCCGTGGTCACGTGAAAGAACTGCTAAGTAAGAAATAATGGGAGCCCGGCTCGTGAACGAAGAAGGCAGGCCGCAATCCGACCGCATAGGTGGTCGCTTTGACCGCGAGTCAATTCGCAGGTTCCGGCGGAAGCCCGACTCGCTCAGGAGGGCACCCACCGTGTCGAGATAGGGTTCTTTCCTATCTACCACATACGCCTTACGGCTTTTTTGTATATAAACCAGGAGGTACCTGTATGATAACTTTGGCAGTCGCCGTGCTTACCGGCGTGGCGGCGTTCATCATCGGATGGTACGTTCAGGCGGGTTCCTCGAAAAGGAAGCTTGGAACGATTGAAGAACGCTCCAAGCAAATCCTGGACACCGCTGAACGAGAAGCAAATGCAATCAAGAAAGAGAAACTCGTCGAGGTAAAAGACGAGTGGATAAAGAAGAGACAGGAACTAGACAACGAATACAATGCAAAGCAACGAAAAATCCAGAGTATCGAAAAACAGCTTAACAGTAAGGAAGAGAGCCTAGATCGTAAAGCAGATTCATTAAGACAACAGGAGAAATCGCTTCGAACACTTGACAACGAACTTCGTGACAGAGCAAAAAACATTCAATTACAAGAAGCAGAGGCGGCGAAGCTTGTACAGGCACAAACGGAAAAGCTTGAACGGCTTGCGGGCGTTTCCCGCGAGGAGGCAAAGAAACTTCTCGTCGAGAATCTGGTAAGTGAGGCAAAATCAGAAGCTGCGCTCGAAATTAGGGAGATGCGCGAGAGGGCGAGGATTGATGCCAAGAAAGAAGCACAGAAAATTATCGTTCAGGCAATCCAGCGAACTGCTGCGGATCATTCTGTGGAAACCACAGTAAGTGTGGTAAGCCTGCCGAACGAAGAGATGAAAGGCCGCATTATTGGGCGCGAGGGAAGAAACATCCGCTCTTTCGAGGCTGCGACCGGTTGTGATATCATAGTAGATGATACCCCCGATGCCGTGGTCATCTCAGGGTTTGACCCGTTCCGGCGCGAGGTTGCGAAAGGTGCGCTGGAAAGATTGATTGCCGACGGTCGAATCCACCCGACGAAGATTGAAGAAATAGTCGGAAAGGTGCGCACCGAGATGGAGGAAGAAATAGTTCAAATCGGTGAAGATGCACTCCTGGAAGTCGGAATCCATGGGGTACATCCTGAGTTAGTGAAGCTTCTTGGCAAAATGAAATACAGGTCCAGCTACGGGCAGAACGTCCTCCAACATAGCATCGAGGTAGCCTTCCTTAGCGGATTAATGGCGATAGAGCTCGGGATCGACTCGACGATTGCAAAACGTGCCGGTCTTCTCCACGACATCGGGAAAGTCGTCGACAAGAACGTCGAGGGTCCGCATGCATTGCTCGGCTACGAATTGTCGAAGAAGTTCGGCGAAAACTCGATTGTCTGTAACGCTATCGGCTCACACCACGAAGATATCGAAATGGAGACACCGATCGCGGCACTTGTCCAGGCCGCCGACGCGATAAGCGGGGCGAGACCCGGTGCCCGACGCGAATCGCTTGAAGGATATGTCAAGAGACTTGAACGGCTTGAAAGCATCGCCAACTCGTTTTCCGGGGTCGGCAAGACCTATGCTATCCAAGCGGGCCGTGAAGTTCGGGTCATTGTTGAGCCCGAGAAAGTCGACGACATTTTTGCTGACCAGCTGGCTCACGAGATTTCCCACAAGATTCAGGACCAGATGGAGTACCCTGGACAAATTAAGGTCACTGTCATCCGGGAGGTCAGAAGCGTAGCTTATGCAAAGTAGCAAGGTCAGGAAGAAAGCCCGACGCCAGGAAAGTGGAAAGAACGCCGACACCGGAGAGGCTCAACCGATAAGAGTCGGCTTGACCGGCAACATTGGCTCTGGAAAATCGACTGCATCAAGTATGTTTGCAGAGCTTGGGGTGCCTGTCTTTGATGCCGATAGTGTCGGGCATTCGCTTTTGGCCTCTAGTACACACGTGCAAAAAATGATCATCGAGAAATTCGGAAAGGAAATAGTGTTTGCCGGTTCTATCGACAGACATCGTCTCGCAAAGATCGTGTTCAGCGATCCGAGGAAGAAGAAGACCCTGGAGGATATACTTCACCCCCAGATAATGAATAGCATAATCGGAAGTATCCCGAAGCGTTCGGGAAGTCACTACGTGGTTGTGGAGGTCCCACTTTTATACGAGGCGAGACTGTCCCACCTTTTTGATTATGTTATTGTCGTAAAGGCGGCGACAGAACTTTCCGTCGAGCGAGCGTCTCGGAACCTTGGAGTGACGAAAAGCGATATTCTAAATCGGCTCAGCGCGCAGTTGGACCAGTCACAAAAGGAAAAACTCGCAGACTTCGTAATATCGAATGACGGCTCACTCGATGAGCTCAGGAGCCGTGTAGTGATATTGCACAAGATTATTTCTTCTCTGAATGTATCCGATTCCGAAACATGATACGTATTCCCTTTGCAAAGATGAACGGAGCTGGAAACGACTTCGTTGTAGTCGACGACACCAAAGGATCATTTAACATCGACCTGCCCGCTTTTGCAAAAGCAATTTGCGCAAGAGGGTTTGGAGTGACTGCCGATGGACTCCTCGTCTTGAGAACGCATGAAGGGTTTGACTTCGAGATGGTCTATCTGAACTCCGACGGGAGCGAAGGCGGAATGTGCGGAAATGGCGGCAGATGCATCGCGAGATTCGCCGTTGTGAACGGAGTCTGCGGATCCCCAATGCGGTTCCTCGCCCACCGACAACAATACCGGGCTGAAATAACTCACCACGGAAGTGTTAAGCTTCATCTCCCGGATCCGGATCAGGTGGTGCCGCATTTTAAAATCCCTTTCGACTCCCGGACATTCGATGGCACATACGTAAGACCGAACACCGAACATGCGGTACTTACAAGCGGCGACGCATTCGAAAAGATCGACGAGGTCGATATCATCCCGTTTGCCAGGAAAATCAGATACAACCATGATGTCTTCCCGAACGGCGCGAACGTGAATTTAATCGAGCGGGCCGATGACAGCACAATTCGTCTTCGGACTTACGAGCGTGGCGTAGAGAATGAGACCCTCGCTTGCGGGACGGGAGCGGTTGCAAGCGCAATCACTGCCGCCATAAGATATGAGATGAGTTCACCCGTTAAGATCATAACCACCGGGGGTGAAACGCTTAGAGTCTACTTTCGGAGAAACGGTAACGGTTTTTCAGATCTCGTTCTTGAAGGAAGCGCCAGCATGGTCTTCAGCGGAGAAGTGCTCTACGATCAAGCAAGCGGAAAAATACTGGACTTAGTCGATGGACAGGAACACATTTGAGTTGCTAGTCGATAAAGCATTTGAAGAACTCCCGCCTGAATTCAAATCGAGAATCGAAAACGTCCATGTAGTGGTTCAGGATCTTCCAGATGAAATGCAGCTTGGGAGCGTAAAGCTGAAGAATCAATTCTCCCTGCTGGGATTATATTCTGGTATCCCTCTCAATAAGAGGGGGCCGAATTACGGCATGTACCCTGTTCTGCCGGATCGTATCGCAATATTCAAAGATAACATTGAACGCATCTGCCGGAGCGATGCGGAAATCGAAGCAAGAATCAGAGAGGTCTTGATCCACGAAGTAGCGCATTATTTCGGTATGACCGACGCCGAAATCAGGGAAGCGGGGTATTGACTTGGAGGTTTTGCTACGACAGTACGGTTATCTCCTGATTTTTGTCGTGACCCTGTTTGAAGGAGAGAGCGTTCTTATCATTGCAGCCATTCTCGCTCACCAGGGGATGTTGAACATTGAACTCTCGGTCCTGTCGGCATTTCTCGGGTCGACGCTCGGTGACCAGCTTTTTTTCCACCTTGCCCGTCAGGAAGGTTACGAATTTGCAAAGAAGTTCAAGTATGTCTTCAATGCCCTGCCGAGAGCGGAGAGACTGGTGAAGAAGCACGGGACATACATCGTCCTTTTTTCGCGATATATTTACGGTCTCCGAACTGCGCTTGTCGTGATGTGCGGTTTGGCCAAGATGCCAGCTGTGAAATTTACAATTTTGAATATTGTCGCGGCGTTGTTTTGGGCTGTTTCTTATGGATTTCTTGGTTATTTTTTCAGCGAGGCAATTGGATCGGTTGCCGGATTGAACAAAATCGAGCTTGTGGTTGCGGTCGCAGTCGCTGTTCTGGCTGTGATCTACTGGATCGTCAGAAACGCAAACACTAAGCCCATGATTGATGAACCTAAACAGGAGGAATAGATGTCGAAAGTTCTACTGGAGATCAATTACGAGGTACAACCGTCCAAGCGCGACGAATATCTTAGTTTGATCAAAGAGCTTAAGTCCGGGTATGAGAACTCGAAGATAGCAGATCTCGAAGTCTTTGAGGTTCAGGGTTCCACAAACAGCTTTATGGAAATTTATACGTATGAGAACGAAGACTCATTCCAAAATGCGGACGACAGTGCGTTTGACGAAATGGTGGTCAGGATTAACGATTGTCTCGTTCCGGACAAACTGCGCTCTTTTACATTGCATCAGATATGATGAGATTGAATGGCATTAATTGCCGTAATCATTTTCGGTTTTACTTACCTTGCCATCTCTGTACAGAGGCTGCCCTTTTTACACTTAGACAGGACGTCAGGGGCAATGATAGGGGCGGTCGCAATGGTCGCCTTAGGAGTCCTGAGTGTCAATGAGGCATACCAGGCTTTAAACTTCGACACGATCGTCCTCCTCCTCGGAATGATGATCGTCGTCGCGTACCTGCAGGTCAGCGGTTTTTTTGACCTGGTAGCATTTCGGCTCGTCAAGAACGTCAGGACGGGTTACGGACTATTGCTGACGGTCATTCTTGCGAGCGGCATCCTTGCAGCCTTTTTCGTCAACGACACGATTTGTATCATGATGACTCCATTCATTTTGCTTGTGACAACCAGGTCCAATGTTGATCCTAAACCCTATTTGATCGCGTTGGCTTCGAGTGCAAACATTGGGAGCGTCGCCACCCTTGTCGGTAACCCGCAAAATATGCTCATCGGCTCGTTCTCTCATTGGCCATACCTGAAGTTTCTACTCGCCATGTTGCCGGTGGCCGCAGTGGGACTCGCCATAGAATATTTCACCCTGAAGATGTTTTTCAGAGAGCAACTCAGGAGGGATCTCGATCCCCCGACGCTTGTTGACCGTCAGAAGGTCGATCGACCCTTACTCATAAAGTCGATAATCGTGAGTGCCGTAGTAATTGCAGGATTTGCAGCGGGCGTCCGCCTGTCTTTCATGGCGATATTGGGCGCAGCGCTCCTGGTACTCGTCGCAGGAAGGAGACCCGATGAAATCTTTTCGAAGGTAAACTGGTCGCTCCTTCTGTTCTTTGCAAGCTTGTTCGTCGTGGTCGATGGGATCAACAAGGTGGGTTTGATTGAAAACGCTCACAATCTTTTAAGCGGCTATTTCTCGGTTTCGACACCAACGCAGGTGTCCACCTTCTCTTTTGCATCGCTCATACTTTCAAACGTCGTGTCGAACGTGCCGTACGTCATGGTGGTGAAACATTGGATAGCGTCGTTCAATTCTCCGATGTTGATGTGGCTGGTGCTGGCGATGAGTTCGACACTCGCCGGCAATCTGACTGTGGCAGGCTCGGTTGCAAATATGATCGTGCTCGAGCTGTCCAAAGAGAGAGCACCGTTCAGGTTCTGGGAATTCACAAAAGTTAACGGAACCATCGCACTCCTGACCTGGGGTTTCGGGACGGCGGTGCTGCTCGTGTACGGGGCGATGAGGCTATTCTGATCGGATGCCAACTGCGGCTCCCTTAATAATGTGAGTCGCAGTTTTCTGCTTTCATTCTCTTGGCGTCATTATCCATGTTTTCGCGTTCGATATTATGTCAAGAAATTTTCCTCTTGCGCTTTCAGTTATCATGGAGATAGTAGATAACTCGCAGCTGCCGTCGTACATCGGATGCTCTTCGATCTCAAATCCAAGTTCACTATAGAATTTCATCGCTTCCGATTCATCTTCAAAGTCGTTGGCTAATTGTTCCTGTTTTCATTTTGCCGCATCCCCACTGCAGGTGCTCTTATGCTTATTATGACGATCAAAGGAAGGGATTGTTGTATTGTTTTGAAAACAACTAAAGGTAGGTCCCCCGATTCTCCAAACCGAATGACAGATTTGAATCTGCCCCTTTTATGGCACCACACTCACAAGAGTGTTCACGTTCTTAAGAGATATCAAATCAGGTTCAGAATGATAAGATAATTCAGATTCTCAGCAATCGCCTCAGAAATAAACACCTATCGGATCGTCAAGCACTGATGCTGTACGCTCCAGATATTCCTTGAATTCCTTTTCGCTCTTAATCCCTCCCGGCTCTTCTTCCCATGCTGCGCCGAAATAGTAGGTCAGCCGTCCATCGGTCGGTCGCAGTACAACGATTTGACTTGTACCATCATGTGTAAGCTTCAGCATGTCCGTCTTCCTGTAAAAGACTGCAATTCCAAGATTGTCTCCTGAAAGACTCTGCTTACCGTACAATGCAAGATATCTCCATACACCCTTTGCTGAGGGAACAGATCCCATCAAATCGCAGGAGTCGTGCTTTGCAAGGCCAGTGCAGAGCAGAACGGTGTCGTTGTTTATTGATGCAGAGACTTTTGTTAATCTACTCCCAGCTGAAATGGACAAATCTGTGACGAGGTTGTACTCCTTTCCGCCGGTTTTCCAGCCCAGGTATTTCGTAAAGACGCCTGATCGAATCGGCCCGTTGAATACTGAGCATTCGACTTTTGCCACATCGCCCACCGTCGCCGCTTGGGAGTCGTGCCACATCGCAATTGAGCCTATGCCGAGAGATTCACCGACCTTGAAAATGTCCATCCCCCAATCAAGCATCTTCGTGTACGATTCCCTGCTGTCGGAGATGAGATCGTTTTCTCCGATTGTTTCCAGTACTAAACCATGAGTCTTTTTCCCAAATATGTCGTTTCTGTTTCGCGAGTCCAGATAGAACCTATAAGCGATCTTGCCGGATTCCCAACCCGGTCCCTCAACTCGGTAAAGCGCATCGTGAGCAAAGTGATCATGAGGAACGGTAGTCGAATCCACGTCGACAAACCTGCCGCCGGTGTAATATCCGTTCACTTTCTCATAACCGACTTTCATTCCCATTGCAGCCTGTGTCATCCGAGGGTAATGGTGCACATCGACAACTTTGTCCTCCCAGGAGATCTGAAGTGTTTTCGTTTCCATCGGTGCAAAGGAGGCGACAAAGATTATCTCAGAAGATTTCCCAAGCTCGCCTTCAGATATTTGGCTGGGTATCTCATGATCGTCTTCAGAGACGAAGAACCCCTTAGCGTTAAAAGAAGGAAATTTGTCTTCTATCTCGGCCAGATCGAGCCGAATCATTTCATCAGGACGGTAAATATCCATCTGATTTACAGCAGTGACGAGAAATGAACCGGTTCCATTCGTGCCTTGACGGCTGTATTGCCCAAATATCGCGGAGGAGGATGCAGCGATAGCGATGAGAAGTGCTGCCTCAATAAATCGTTTCATGAAAGATCCTCAATTCTTCTCGAGCATCAAGGTCTCGAGATACCTTAACAATTGAAGGAAGCATCGAGCTGCAGGCGTCCGGCATCGTGGATACTTCATCGGGTGCCGACTCCGAAAGTCACCTTCCCATCCAGCCGCCGTCGACAGTGATCACACTTCCATTCAGATAACTTGAAGCGTCCGAGCAGAGGAAAACAATTGCTCCCATCATATCTTCAGGAGTTCCCCACCTTCCTGCGGGTATTCTATCGAGTATGGCTTTACTCCTGGCTCCATCCTCGCGCAACGCCTTAGTGTTGTCGGTAGCGATATAACCCGGGGCAATCGCATTGACGTTCACACCTTTCGAGGCCCACTCGTTCGCAAATGCCATGGTCAACTGTTTTACGCCGCCTTTAGAGGCAGAGTATCCCGGAACAAGGATCCCCCCCTGAAATGCCAGCAGAGATGCGACGAAGACTATCTTGCCGCATCCTCTTGCCGCCATTTCCTTGCCAATTTCGCGAGTTAATACAAACTGCGAAGTCAGATTTACTTCGATGACTTTGTCCCAGTACTCGTCGGGATGTTCAGAGATCGGCCTACGCAGAATCATTCCCGCATTATTGACAAGTATATCAATCTTCGGAAAGTCTTTTCTTACTCGCCCTATAAACTCATATAGAGAAGCACGATTGGAGAAATCGCTAGTGTAAGATTTGAAATTCCTGCCGCGTTTGCCAATTTCCCTTTTCACTTGCTCAAAATGTTCTACGTTGGAGACGCTGACGATATCCGCACCAGCTTCTGCCAAGGCTACTGCGTATGCCAATCCTATCCCCTGGTTTGAACCAGTTACAATTGCCACTTTGTTGTCCAGCCTGAACTTCTCAAGTACCATTTGTGATCCCCTTATGTCCTTTTACCATACCGAGTTGTACCACCATAGTTCACTTCAGATCTTCCACACCGACTGCTTCCACGTCATCGAAATCCTGATTCTCGCCGCCCATTGCCCATATGAACGAATAGTTCTTCGTTCCTGTGCCGCTATGAATCGACCAACTCGGGGAGACGACAGCCTGCTTATCGCTTACGACAAGGTGCCTTGTGTCACTCGGCTCGCCCATCATATGGAAAACAACTTCCCCATTCCCAAGGCCGAAGTAAAAATATATTTCTGTCCTTCGCTGATGTGTGTGGGGAGGCATCGTGTTCCACACGCTGCCTTCGTCCAGGTCTGTAAGACCCATGACAAGCTGGGAGCTCTTCACGCCGTCGTTATGAATGTATTTTCTTACGGTTCTCATATTTGCGCTTTGCATCGCGCCTAGTCGGGAAGAATTAGCTTCTCCAAATTTCATCAACATCGCCGGGTGGGCGGAGTGGGCCGGAAAGCTGACAAAAAAGAAATGTCCCGGATTGGCAGGATCGTCGCTTGAGAACGAGATTCTTCTTGTGCCCTTGCCGAGGTAGACGGCATCTTTGAATGCCACCTTAAATCCCTTTTCATCAGCTTCTACTGTCCCCTGTCCTCCTACGTTGAAGATTCCGATCTCTCTCCGCTCGGTAAAGTAGTCGGACGACAATTCTTTCCTGCTCGCCAGAAGGCTGAGTCTCTCGTTTGACGGTACAGCTCCACCGACAATAGCCCTGTCAAGATCGACATAAACCGTTTTGATGCAGCCGTCCTGAAACAGACCGTCAACAAGAAAAGCATTTCTGATTTCGTCGGTATTTAGCTTCTTGAAACTCCTTCGATCAGGAAGATATCGTACCTCCATTGTTTTCCTCTCTTCTTTTTATCATAGTGTCTTGAAACGCTTAACCGAAATCATTTTTCATGAAGGCCGCCACCCTCGGATTTCAGTCGCGAGTGGCGGTCTGGCACAGGAGCAATAGGTTGTCTGTCACCAGCCTGAGTCATCTCGTGTCGGTGACTATCAATACCGCCACTTATTTAACCAGCATCAACTTCTTTGTGATAGACACATTGCCTGCCTGCAGGCGGTAGAAATAGACTCCGCTGGCAACCTTGCTTCCATTGAAATTCGCCACATAATTACCAGGCTGACGAACTCCAGAAAACAATGTTGCTACTCTTTCACCAAGGACGTTGTACACCTCAAGAGTAACATGGCTAGCCTTGGGGACGGAGTAGCCTATCCCAGTTGTCGGGTTGAACGGATTTGGATAGTTCTGGGTCAGGTAGAAGCTGGAGGGAAGCTCACGCGGACGCTCGTTGACCGCAACCACCCCCATAAAGGTCCAGTTAGTAGCGCCTATAATCTTTCCATCACTTCCCGCTTTCGACAGATCCTGATCAGCATTATAAGAACAATTCAAAGTGTCCTCGTAATACTTGTAGACTCTCCTATCCATGTCGTCGCTGGGCCATTGCCACTTTGAAGTCGGGGTGTTCTTTGTCATATTCCCACCGTTTGGGTCGCGGTACCACCGCATTTCGTTCGTCATCAATCGCGGAGTATTTGCGAGTTTAAGCCACACTTTCTTAAAGGCGGTTGTGGAGTCTATGCCAACTCTTGCGTTGATATGCCATGAAAGCGGCGTATCCTCGGTCAGGTTGAAATCGTCGAGATACGCCTGCCCCGAGTCAGAAATGCCGTAATAATTGTTCGAGATGTCCCATTGAGTTGTATCATTGGGAGTCGTGAAAATCCACGACATCCTGTAGTTCCCGTTTTGATACTGCTCGCTGGTGTTCGCCCATTCGGCTGACCTTGTAGCATCCCCCGTGTCTTCACCGCATGCAAACGCATCCATGAATAGATTGTTCGTTATCATGACCTTTGAACCGACACTACCGAGAGAAAGGAGACCGTGAAATCCCATTCCGTTCAGAAAGGTATTGTGGTCAATGATAGCAACGGCCAACGCACCAGTTCCTGATCCTGGGCTGGAATAATTGTAGTGTCGCACAACTCTGTCCTGATAATTAACAAAGGTATTGTTTTTCAATATTAGGGAATCGCAAGATACCTCTCGCAAATCCAGGCCCTTGCCCGCCCCAAGATTGGAGGTACTCAACGCACCCATGTTTGCGAATATAGAGTTGGTAACTTCCACTTTGATAGATGCGGCGCCTGTTCTTAAGTGTTGTCCATTGATATTGGTGAGAATACAACTGTCAATAATTATGGAGGATCCCGGCTGGGTCGTGTTGACTAACCCGCCCTGGACATTGTTGAGATTAGTGTCGAGCGGCTCGAAGTACCCCGCAACAGCAATATTTCTCATGATCAGATTCGATCCCAATAACACGAACATATTTCCGGGAGGTCGTTGAGGATTGGCGCCGGTACCTGTCGGATACAAATAAATTATCGGTTTCTTGCCTGCACCATAATCGGCGCGCAAGTTCATCGTGCTTCCATTGGGTACATTGAACACCTCCGTACATAGATACAAACCTCCCCGCTTCAGCACGTAGACACGGTTTGATGGGATTCCATGATTCGCCGTAGTGTCAGCTTTGATTTGCGCCATCAACATTGAACCAGGGGATCCATCATACGGATTCAGTACCAAACGATTTTCCTGCCCGAAAGATGCTTTGGCCACAAGTAACACAACTGCCACTGCCAGTGCTTTGTACATCTTGTGATTCATGATGATCTCCTTTAAGTTTTTTTTCTGATCTGCTTTTTAAAGAACAATTCTCCCGTCATTCACCTCCTGTAAGAAAATATTCTTCGTAATTGAACTTGATTGTTTCAAGAAACTCACCGGTTCAAAGATCATAGTTCAAGGATCAACCCGAAGTCACCGGTGATTCCGTATCTTTCATTCGTACTCAGTATTTTGTAATTGTTGACTCGATCGTATAGGGAGTTGCCCTCCCTGGTATTCGTCAGATTGTTTACGTTCAGTGTAAGTGAAAGAAACGGAGTGACTCTTTGCCTGAATGCCAGATCAATCCTAGTAAAAGCATTGGCAACTATGTCTCCTCTACCGCTGGGACTGAAAGAAACATTGTACTGAGACTGATGAAAAAGCGAGACTCTCCCGGAGAACCCGCCGACATCATACCCGAGAGCAATATTTCCGTAGAATTCCGGTTGGTTCTCCAATTGCTGCTTTTGATCTATTACGCGCAAAGTATATTGAGGGAATGGGATGCCGCCGATGTAATAGTACGACGTGTCTGTGGTGCAGCCAATCGTGTGAGTCTCGGAACGAACCATTGATGCGTTGTACGATAAGACGACGTTCTGTAATAGGCCCGGGAGAAAGGAAAAGTTTATCTGGTGCTCAAGTTCGAATCCCCAGACTTTCGTCGGCTTGTCGGAAGTGTAAGGAACAGTCAGTGAGTAATTACCGGTCTGCAGACTGCTCCAACCCAGGCCTACATACCTAATCAGACTATCCCCGCTAGTACCCATCTGGTTGAGCATATGGAACATGTCTGCAATTTCCTTGTAGAATGCTGAAACCGTGAAGAGCCCTATCTTGTCTCCGAAGAGTGAGAGATTCACTTCGTAGTTCCATGCTTTTGCGTCTTTCAAAGTGGGATTCCCAAGGAAGACCTGCTTTGTGCCGGTAGAAAGAATGTCTCTCCACGGGAAGCGAGTGTTCAGGCGGTAAATGAAGTCAGGTCGCGCGAGTGCTCTGTATGCTGCAACCCGGACGTTCAAGAAATCGGTCCTCCTGTAGTTCAGGCTGAAGTGCGGCATCCACACCGTTTCGTCATGCGTAGCTGCCGTATCTCTGATGTCTTTAAAGGCATCCTGCGGAACCGGGAAGCCGCCAAACTGCTGCGTCGAGTACTTGTTGGAATAGTCGTTGTTTTCATTTTCAACCCGAACGCCAAGCACGAATGTCAGTGCGGTACCGACATTCAGAGTATTCATCGCGTATCCTGCGGATGTCCTTTCCGTTATCGAGTAATTGTATGCGATCGCGGTAGGGTCATTCCAATTCTCCGGTTGCTTTCCACTCCTATCGATCCCGTTTCTATTGAGGCTGTACCATTGCTCCAACCTGCCTCTGTTCATGATCGGATTCAATTTGTAAAGCCCAAATATGTCCCTGGAAACGGGGGATGAATCGAGGAAGTCGGTGAATCCGGGATATATGTTTGCCGAAGATTGGAGGTAGCTCTGGTAGAAATCGTTGAAATAGGTTCCACTCAGGTCTTTCTTCTGCATGGTGCCATCCGCGGCATACTGGTAGGGCCTCCAATCTCCAAGATAATATGGAGCATACGTGCGTCCCTGGAGGTTGTTCTTGTCTTGGATTCTGTACTTTCCGCCGAACTTCAACTCTCCCGACAGCCAATTGCTGAGAGTGTATCCCCTCGAAATGTTCAGGTAAGCTACTCTCTGCTTGTCATAAATTCTCTTGTTGTAGTAGAAAGCATCATACAAAGTTGCGTCCTTGAAGTCGTTGAGAGCGTAAGGCGTCAACTGCTCAGGGTTTGTCTTGATCGTTGGAGTGGGCAGCATACCACCCGTGTAGACTGTATCCGTTCCGGTTACGTTCATTGACGACTTCTCGAGGAAGCCGGCCAAATAATCGTATGGAAAGTCCGAAAGAGACTGGGCAAAAGAGGCACCCCAGTCTAGAGAGAATCCCAATATACTGTTGTCTCCCAAAAGAGCACTGCTCAAAGTGTTTATATTCTCTGTTTGATCATGTGCCGAGTAGGTAACGCTTGCTCCACCAGAGGTTGCGCTGCCGCTGCTGGTAGGATAGTCTCTGGCTGATGTGAAAATGTCCCTCTTCGTTCCACTGTAGACGGTGTTCAACCTGATGACGCCCTCATCAGGTGTGGAGACGTCCAGCAACGCCGTAAGACCATTACGCTTCCTTACCTCATTATTGAAAGTCAGAAGGAAGTCGCTTATTGCGTAGTCGGTCTGATTATTCAATCCCTGGTTGTAGTTGAGGTTAATATCCTCACTACTCCTTATCCTGTTTTCGAGATTCCCGATTAACTGAACTCCCACGAAGTCTTTGAAGAATCTCTCTCCGTATCGCAACGCGGCATTATACTGCTTTGCAGAGTTCATCAGCTCATTATAATCTCCGCTGAGATCCAGTCTTATGAATCTCTCCGAAGGGGCCTTTTTGGTCACCAGGTTTATACTCCCCGCGATTGCATCTCCGTCCATGTCGGGAGTAAGCGACTTGTAGAGTTCTATGCCTGAGAGTGAACTCTGCGATATGGTACTAAGGTCGACAGATCGATTCGTCGAGTCCGTAGAAGGGATCTGGACTCCGTCGATCGTAATGTTAGTGAATCTTTCATCCATGCCCCGCAAGATTACTTTGTTAGCCTCGCCCCCGCTCCGTATTACGGAAACGCCCGGCAGCCGTCCGATTGCTTCGGCGGCATTTGCGTCGGGCAACTCCTGTATCTTCTCTCTCGATACCACGCTGACGATTTTGTGCGATCCCAATTGCTGGTTGATTGCGGCGAGCTGGCCCTTCATTTGTGCCATGACGACTACTTCCTTTCCCTGAACTGCCTGCGGCGAAAGTGGAACGTTCACGTTTGTCGAACCTCCCTTCGATGCAATGATCTCCAGAAGCTTTGTTTCGTAACCGATGTAAGACACCCGGACCTGATAGTTGCCGGGAGGAATGTTGTCTATCAGATATTGCCCGTTAACATCTGTGCTTGCACCAAATGCCGTCCCGATGAGAAAAACATTTGCTCCAACGAGCGGGCTGATATTCAGGGAATCCGTGACGTACCCGCGGATGTTGCATTGGGCTCGGATAACATCGGGTATTGAAAAGATGAGCACGGTGGCCATGATCGGTCGAAACACTTTCATTATAGCCCTCTGACAATTTGTATTATGAGTGAGTTATTATATCACATATCATACATGTTTATGTAAGAGAATTAATTTCACTTTTTCACTGCTTCCGCCGATTCCGATTTCATCGTCAGGAGAACATGCTCTTCAGCTACTTTCAGGTGGACGGTCATTGCTCGCCTCGCCCCCTCCGCATCGTACTTCAGGATCGCTGAGAGCACCTTGCCGTGCTTATCCAGGGCCGAGTTCTTCGAGTCTTCGACTTCCTTATACACCGACACTTTGATGGCAGGCATCAGTCGGTGGATCGGCTCTATCATCAGCGGGATGATGACGTTATGGGTTGACTTTGCAATATCAAGGTGAAACCTGAGGTCCAGCTTCGCAAGGGCGTCATAATCGTCCTCGCGACAACTCTTCAACTCGTCCCAATCTCTTTGCAGTTGTGTCGCGTCTTCCTTCGTGTGATTCAACGCTGCCACATAGGCAATCGCAGGCTCAATCACCTGGCGAGCACGGATGACGTCAAGAGCATAATCTTTCGGAATCGAAAATCTGAGATAGGAGTGGAGCGGCTCGATGACGCTTTCTGCCGAAAAGCCGTTAACGAAACCCCCCTTGCCTTTCTTAATGACGATTATTCCGCGTCCGCTCAACATCCTGAGCGCCTCCCTGACAACGGTTCTGCTTACATCGAATTGTGCGGCTAGCTCCAGCTCCGCGGGCAACCTGTCGCCATTCTTGAACGTCCGCGCGTGGATCGCGTCTTCAATCTTCGAAGCTACTGTTTTGCTAAGAAGTTCGCGATTCCCAATTGTCGAAAATGTGGCTCGTTCGCTCATTGTAAGATGTCTGATATGTTATAATAACAAACGAGGTACGTGTTTGTCAAGTCCTTTTCTTAAGCAATACGAAATGTGAATCCATCTTGACAAATACCTCGCGCTGCTTTCGTGGAGCAACCGTAGCGAGGAGCCGGTAGAACCACATCCCCGGCATTTCCCTTTTGAGTCTCCTGGACTCCTTCGACACCAGACGAGATTCTGCCGCATCCCAGCCGAATTGCATGAAGAGGCTCGGACCACCCTCGGGAGCAAATTTCATCTGAATGTCTCCTTCGGCAAATCGTCTAAAAGAATTATTGAGCAGCCATCCGAGAAGTGCAGGTGTTGCGATATCAAGAGTCCACCAGCGAAAATTCTCCCGGGAATGCAGGTCTTCTGCAAGCGAGGCAACATCTTCGCCGCTAAGATAGAGGAGCAAGCCCTCCGTTATCACAAGTGCACGTCTCGCCGCGAGGTTGATCTGCTCGAATAATTTCTTGCGTGCCGCTATCTCGACCAGGTCAACTTTCTTGCGCTCCAATCTACAGTTCGGACTAAAACCAGTGAGTTTGCTCTCCTTGTAATCCAAAATATCCGGGAGATCTACTTCGATCCATCGGAGCGAAGAAGGAAGTTCGAGTTGATACGGGCGCGTATCGAGACCGGCAGCAAGGTTGACGATGGTATCGACGTTGTCCTGGATAATCGTCCTCGTAATGAATTCATCCATGATCGCCGTCCTCACGATCATCGACCAGGCACCGTTCTTCCACCCTTTTGTATTCTCAACGATGTGCCTGCCGCGCTCACCGGCAAGAGTCTCTGCAAAGGGATCATGGAACAGTGCATCTTTTCGTTTCGTCTCAATCGCGCGGTAATAGGCTGCCCAAAGGGCGGTATGCGAGATGTGAGTAATCTCGGAAGTTTCTGTTGATTTAATGTCTACAGTCTTGCCTGATCTTAGTACGGGTTACTCGAACTCCGTAATTACCCGGGCATGAGATTTTCAGGAGGCGAACTACTTCACTGCCGCAAATGATATCGCGGCCGCCGACCACTGCGGTGCCTTTTCAATCGCTGCCATCACATCCTCCGGGTCTTTGATTACCGTCCATATATCCCGATGCCGCTCCGACATGAACTTCTCCCGGATGCTCTTCTCGAGCATCTCGATCAGCGGGCCGTAGTAGCCGTTTGCATTCAGAATTACAATAGGTTTGGTATACAAGCCGAGTCTCTTTAACGAAATCACCTCCAGGAGCTCCTCGAATGTTCCGCTTCCACCCGGCAGTGCGATGACGGCATCACTCCCTTCGAGCATCTTCTTCTTTCTCTCGTGCATGTCGGCTACAATGTGAATTTCTTCCAGTTCCTTATGTTGCCACTCGACTTCGGTCATAAATTTCGGGATTACCCCGACAACGTGTCCGCCTTGTTCGATAGCGGTGTCGGCTATGCATCCCATAAGGCCGGCCGCACCTCCTCCATATACTATCGTCACGCTGTGCGATACGAGGTGCGCTGCCAGTCTCTTTGCCGCATCAAAGTATGATTGGTGGATTCTCGTGCTTGACGCGCAATAAACGCAAATTCTCATCGTTACCTTAACCGTTTTTGTCTATTGTTGAATAGTAATTAGTGACAACCGTCGTGATCGGGAGTCCGATGGTAAACATAAGAATTGCAGTCGAAATTAAGAAATGCCGAAAATTGAAAGGTGCGTGAAAGACGTTGCTGAGAGGAAGCACCAGGAAGCTCATAACACAGGAGACAAAAACTGCAAAGCCGACTGCCGTCCCAAGTCTGTTTTTCTGTAATAGCTTCAATCTCGGATAAATAAGGAAAAAGAACGTGGTCCATATTAGTGCTATCAAGTAATGCAGAAGCAATCCGAGCATGGCAGCTGCGACGCCGCCGTTGAAAGCGTTGGCGCCAAGCACTCCGCTGGCTATGCCCTGGTACAGCTCGATCAGTCGAAATCTTCCCGCTATCGGAAAGTAGACAGACGCAGCGGTTATGTCTGCGGTACCCGCGACCAGCCACGCCGCTATGATCGTTCTTATTGGTCCGCGTGAACCAACGCCGCTCGCTCCTGAATGTCTTTCCAAGTTCACCTTCCTGTCATGCGTCTACATATGTTGGATGTTATCTGGAAAGTGTCCTTTCAATCCTCCGATCAGGCACGAGCCAAATCACCGCGACGATGACTTACGATGCCAGAGCAACCCGGCGGTTCGCAATTGATGCAAGAATCGCTACGACGTAAATTACGACCGAAATTTTCCCCTTGAAGTCATTACCGGGCGCGGTTGCCAAAACAGAATCACGCCCGTGAAGAGAGATCAGGGTCCTGGTGAGAACGAAGTAGCCGGCCGCAGCGAAGAGTAAAATCAGGCCGTATCCGGCGACCGGCCATTTTGCAAATTTATTCTCTCCCATCCATGCTGTTGCAATCGGGAAGAGAGAGCCAGAATAGAAGGCGAAGGTTCGCCCAGAGGACTTTCCTGTCAACATGGCTGATTGCCTGCAGTAGGTGATGGTGATTGTTCCAGTATATGCCGAGGTTTATGAAGCTGAGAAGATGACTGAGAAAAACAGGGATGAGCGGGACTAAATTGCTCGGTTCGGATCCGCGTGGTGTTGTCAAACCGAGAACCATTATAGTGATTATGATGGCTAGTACTCCATCGCTGAATGCCTCCATACGGTTTTTGCTCATAGTCATTTTCAATGGTTGGATGCTAAATGGCGGGACCCAGCGAAGCTGTCTTCCCATTACCATTGCCGTAGGCAGTGAGTTTCTAAGTCGGACTGAACCCGAATGCTAAACTTTCAATCGGTTTGCTTCCAAACTCTCAATGAAGCATTCCTCTCGCTCGTGGATTTTCTCAAGTTCTCCTGAAACCCAACCCTTGTCTTTACCGTTCATATCTGCGACGGCCAGACAGAAAGAGTTTATGCACCTCAGAGAAAATTGTCAGCACGTGTGCCCGGGTGGTATGACAAATTTGCACTGTAACCCTTGCAGGATTTGCGCGGCGTATGCACGTTATTCGTGATTCCCATCCAATACGCATTCCATTCCGTTCCGTGACACCGTTTATCACGGCATCTGGTTTGCACATACTTATAAGTGAAATGAACAGAGGAGAACTACAATGACAAATAATTTCTTGAGGGTTTTAGGCGCCATGATGCTTGTAGTGTTGATACAGGGGTGCAGCAAGTCGCCTTCATCGTCCGGCAGCAGCGGTACGCTTCAGATAAGCCTGATCGATAGCCCGGGGACGTTCGGAGCTGTGAATATTGTGATCGACAGCGTTCAGGCGCATTTATCTTCATCGGATAGCACGGGCGGTTGGGTGACACTGAGAAGTACCGCCGGGTCCTACGATCTTTTGCAACTTGTGAACGGCAACAGCGCCATGATAGCAAATGCTTCACTTCCTGCGGGTCAGTATTCGCAGATCAGACTCTACATAGGCAGCGGCTCATCTGTCGTGGTCGGCGGCGCGAGCTTCCCTTTGACTATTCCGAGCGGAATGCAAAGCGGGTTGAAACTCAATGTAGACGCAACGATACAATCCGGATCAACTTACAGCATGACGCTTGACTTCAACGTAAATTCTTCGATAATTATAAGCGGAAACCCATTCAATGCCCAGTACATACTGAAGCCTGTTATCAGGGTAATTGTCGGCCAGCCAAGCGGCGAGATTGCAGGCAAAGTCCTTCCAACTATTGCGTTGCCGACAATAACTGCATCGAGCTCATCCGACACAGTTACAACAGTTGCCGACACTTCGGGAAATTTCAAAGTGACCCATCTTTCTTCGGGCAGCTATGATCTGCAAATCGTACCGTCAGATACTACTCTCAACGACACGACTATTTCAAACGTCAGTGTAACAGACGGACAGGTCACAAACCTCGACACTATATCACTATCGCTCAAGGACCGGGTGAGATAGCTCCCGTTATTTCGGGTATGGATTCCTCCGCCCCTCCTAGTCGGAGGAATTTCCATCCGACCATGATGTCCCAAATTTCGAGAGGTGTCAGCGAGGCAAAAGAGCACGCCATACCTACTGTCCCTGCGGTCGGCGGCAGAAGCATCAACACACCGCCTGCGATGGCGACATAAGCCAGAGATTTGCTGAAGACTGTGCTGCGGTACGTGACCAGTGCTGCTATCAAGAATCCCGCCCCCTGAAGTACATAGCCGACATTGAATGCCGTTCCCTGCCAGTTGAGAAGGACGATCTGACCCGCAGTAATCAGCATCGAACGTTCGGCTTCCGTTTCTGCTGCCGCGTAACGTCCGCTGATCGACAGCATCTCGAAGGCCGAGCCCGAAGCAAAATAGGCAGTAATGCCCGTGAACACGAGCGCAATAGAAATAACCATAAAAGAATGATTGGTGCGCCTCAATGAAAAGTAGAGCGCCAGGTATATCGGTATCGTCAGAACCTGATCCACGATAAGCATGAGGTCAAGATCGAGGAGACCGACCAGTTTGCTCGATTGAAATAGTTCAAACCAGCCCGCAACAGTGGATGGCGGCGGCCATATAAT
This sequence comes from Bacteroidota bacterium, assembly GCA_021789975.1. Taxonomy (GTDB): domain Bacteria; phylum Bacteroidota; class Ignavibacteria; order Kryptoniales; family JAKASW01; genus JAKASW01. Next base: position 130,953 of record JAJYIT010000004.1, on the reverse strand, counting down.
GAACACGAGTATCGGTAGTGTAGAGTCGATCGCGACCATGGTACCGGCGATATGGCAACGCCCCGTGGGAATCCGCGCACTATTCCGGGTCAACCCGGGAGCACTCCTCTCCTGCTTACCGCTTGCACGCAAAGCGTCGCGGCCACCAGCGCCACCTCCAGCGACAATTGAAAACAAAATCAGGAATGGCAGGGCATCAATTTTCAATTTAAATGCGCGTCTCAATTCAAGATTCTCTCATTTCCGAGTGAACTACAACGGGCAAAGCCGGTGGCTTCTGAGAGGCATTCGTCGAAGACGGACGCCTCGCGAAAAGCGGTAATCCGCCGTCGGCGGATTTTTGATCTCGACAGCCGTCCATTTCAACGGATGGCTGCTAAATGGCGGGACCCAGCGAAGCTGTCTTCCCATTACCATTGCCGTAGGCAGTGAGTTTCTAAGTCGGACTAAAGTGGCCAAGCTAAAGTCCTCTTCACCTCGACGGCCGACATCAAACGAGGTCACTTCAATTCCAGGTTCCGCTGTCTATGATTGTACCGGTCGTGTCCCATTCAGTGTACTGTTCTGATTGATTTGCGTTCCACATTATCTCCCATGTCTGGACTATCGATCCGTTGGAAAGAGCCTGCCATTCGTTGAGCGTGCCGCTTTTGTCGGTTTTGTTTGTGTACACATATTTCTTCCCGACTATTCCCAGAAAATCATTTACGTAAACAATCCCGGTGACTTGTCCGCTCGCGTTTGTTGACCAGCTACAATCTGCAACTGGTTGGTTTGTTTGCTGATTGTACGGGACGTTAAGATTTCCTGTCTTTCCGTCAGTTGAAACCAGGCCGGCCAGGTATCGGAACGATGGTTGACCTGGAAAATACAGATCGAAAGTCCAGTAGTAACCCCCTGAATCAGGTGTTGCGGTCCACTTTCCCGTTAGGCTGTCGGCGGGAATGCTGAAGTTCCACGTCCGAACATTCCCCGATTGGGTGGGAGTCCCGGCAAGATAACCCCGGAGGCTTACGCTTTCAGAATCGAGGAGAGAATTGTGAGTGTTCACCTCAAGGTATCCCTGGCTGGTGTCTGCTGTAGCGGACTTGCTTTGTGGCGCCCATACGTTAGGCAAAATCAACCCGGGAGCGCCGCCGCTGTTTGCACCGCCTGGATTGCTGCCGCTCTTGGAACAGCCTGAAACCAGAATTGCAAAAAGGAGCATAGCTCCGACTTTATGCGAAGTCTTTCGCATTGTAGCTCCTTTGACAATTGTTGTTAGTTTAATCACCTTACAGAGGGTGCTCCTCCTGGTTTGATCTATGGAATAAATGTGAGGCTGGAAAAGATCTGAGAAGGTACACCCCGCCCTTCTATGCGTGGATAGTTAGCTTCGCAAACAGGCCGCTGCTCAACATCAAGCCTGTGTTCTCCAGCCATAAAGAACTCGCCACGCCATCCAAGCAATAGAGTTACAGGGACGCTCTCATGCAGATTCTCCTTCCTCAAGCCTGTTTTAATTGTTGCCGACGATAAACAAGCACCGTGTACATATCGACTGGCGCGGTCGTGTGCAACTTCAACGCTCTTCTACCGCCTGCAACATGTGGCATTTCTGAAGAGTTTCCGGCAAAATAAGCCTGGTGCGTCGGATTACATTTCCATTTTGAGTCAAGGTGCCTTCTCGCGCCGACGGCAAGGGGTTTACAGATATTTGGAATTTGTGGTTATAAGCATAAATTGAATCAAGGATAAATACGTAATACGTGTTGGTTGTCCGATTGGTTTTATAAGGAAGACTTGAAGTGTCATATTTAGCCGATATCAAGAGCGTCGAGAAACTCAACCGCCTAATTGAAGTATGCAGGCAGAATTTGTACGCGCTCGATGAAAACCTGATACGCCGCGCATTCGAGTACAGTTGGAACGCGCATGTAAAAGGTAAGCCACGTGCTTCCGGAGAGCCGTACTTCTCTCATCCATATGAAGTTGCACTTGTGGTGGCCAAGGAAATCCCTCTCGACGATGTGTCGGTTGCAGCCGCTCTACTCCACGATGTTGTCGAAGATACCCCATACGACATAAAGTCGATTCGTTCCGATTTCGGTAATGAGATAGCGGAAATAGTCGACGGAGTCACTAAGATTTCGGGGGCAGTGGAGAGCCATGAGCTGACTCGGGCTGAAAACTACCGAAAGATGCTTCTCGGCATGGCGAAAGATGTAAGAGTTATTCTGGTTAAGTTTGCAGACAGGTTGCACAATATGCGGACTCTCGCTTTTCTGCGTCCTGAGAAACAGGAGAGAATTGCGAGGGAAACTCTGGAGATCTATGCCCCTCTTGCTCACAGGTTCGGACTTGCGAAGGTGAAATGGGAATTCGAAGATCTTGCATTTAAATACCTTAACCAGTCGGACTACGAGTATATTTCCCGGAAGTTGAACGCAAAACGAAAAGAGCGTGAAGCCTACGTTCGCAAGTTCATACAACCGATAAGAATGAGGCTTGAAGAAAACAACCTAGAGTTTGAAATAACGGGACGCCCGAAACATCTTTACAGTATTTACAACAAGATGGTCAAACGGGAAAAGCCCATCGAAGAAATATATGACCTGTTCGCCGTCAGGGTCATTCTCGATACGACCGACAAGAACGAGTGCTTCTCGGTTTATGGCATTGTGTCGGAGATTTATACTCCAGTGCCCGAAAGATTCAAGGATTATATCTCTGTCCCTAAACAGAACGGCTATCAATCCATTCATACGACTGTAGTCGGACCGGAAGGAAAAATGGTTGAGGTGCAGATTCGGACGAAACAGATGGACGAAGTGGCGGAGCGTGGCGTGGCTGCTCACTGGAAATATAAGGAAGGCGTAAAGGAGTCCGACCAGAACCTGGAAGCATGGATATCTTGGGTGCGGGAGATTTTGGAACAGCCATCAGCCGGTGAAGAAACGCCGACGAGCTTCATCGAAGGATTCAAGCTCGATCTGTACCAGGATGAGATATATGTCTTCACGCCGAAAGGAGAACTCCAGATTCTTCCGCGCGGCGCGACACCGGTCGACTTCGCATTCGAGATACATTCTCAAATTGGTACCCACTGCGTCGGCGCAAAAGTCAATGGAAGGATAGTTCCGCTAAATACAAAGCTTAATAGCGGCGACCAGATTGAGATAATTATCTCATCGAGCCAGAATGTCAACCCAGATTGGGAGAAATTCGTGGTCTCCCGGAAGGCAAAGGCACATATCAGACGCTGGCTTAACGAAGAAGCGAGGAAGAAAGCATCAGACGGTGAGGAAATCTGGGCAAAGAAACTAAAGAAGCATAAGCTCTCTCTGTCTGAAGAGGATTTCGGAAAATTGCTCCACGACTTCAAATTCGATAACCCTCAGAAATTCTATGTCGCAATTTCAGAAGGGGACCTGGATCCGGATAAGACCATCAACCAGTTCAATGAGCAGAAGCAGCAGAGAGATACGCAGGAAAGCGGAAAGCCCGCGCATACATTTGTCGAGATCGCAAGGAAGGCATCCGAAGGTATCGTCGTCGACGGATCTCGTACCGAATGGAAGATTTCCTATGCGAAATGCTGCAACCCCATTCCGGGTGACGAGATAGTCGGCTTCGTTACTACTGGAGAGGGAATAAAGGTGCATCGCAAGAATTGTCCAAACCTGGCAAGGCTGGAAGCGGCCTCTAAGGAGAGAATCGTTGACGCCAACTGGCCAGGTGAAAGCAGCGGCTTCTTCGTCGCCGGTGTCTCGGTGTCCGGTCTCGACCGACCCGGGATACTCACGGAGATCACCCATTCCATTTCCAGCTACCAGAATACAAGCATCCGCAGCGTCACTGCCGAAGTGAAGAATACGATCTTTGAAGCTCAGATCATTATATACGTAAGAGACAAAGAACACCTTGATCGGTTGATAGACAAGCTTAGGAAAGTAACGGGTGTCACCAGGGTGGAAAGGATTTCGACTGATACATCCGGAAGAGGAACTTATGCTTGAATCTGGCCGCGTGATGGGAATAGACTACGGAGTAAAAAGAGTCGGTATCGCCGTCAGTGATCCGATGGGGATTATTGCTCAAGGGATCGAAACCCTGCAGAATGATCAGGCTATCGTGTCTAAGATTATTGATATCGTGAAGAAAATGGCGGTTAAAGAAATTGTGATCGGCAAGCCGCTTAAGTTAAGTGGACTGGAAGGAGACTCAGCCGCCGGAGCAGCCAACTTTGCCGACAGGCTGAGAAGGAAGCTGGCACAAGAGAGGTTGGACTCTGTGGAAATCGTGGAATGGGATGAGAGATTTACGACAAATATTGCGAAGCAAACCCAGATCGAGATGGGAATGAGGAAAAAGGAGAGGCAAAAGAAGGGAAACCTCGACCGGATGGCTTCCCAGCTTATCCTACAGAGCTACTTGGACGCTCATCCAAGGAGTAAACCAGTCAAAGAGAAAGAACTGTAACACGAAAAAGAAGGTTGTTACTGCCGGCAAAATCTTTGCCGTCTTGATCGCGGCCTTTTTAGTCATTGAAATTGTGGCGCTTCCTTTCCCCTGGACCGTCGCGGGATTGCGGACGCACAATCCAAGTCTGACTGCATTGATGAAAGAGAGGATGTCACAGGCGAAGGCGAAACACCGACCATTCAGGATCCGGCAATCATTTGTCCCCTTGTCGAGGATTTCGGATGCAATGGTACATGCGGTCGTCGTCGGAGAGGACGGGACCTTCTATGAGAACGATGGTGTTGACTGGTATGAAGTGCAGCAATCGTTCGATGCCGACTGGAGGGCGAAGAAAATCGTAAGAGGGTCGAGCACGATCACGATGCAGCTTGCCAAGAACCTCTGGTTCTCAACGAGTCGCGACCCGCTGACGAAGTTGAATGAGACGCTTTCCGCATTTATGCTGACACATTATTTAACCAAGAACAGGATCATGGAACTCTACCTCAACTACATAGAGTTCGGGCGAGGGATATTCGGGATCCAGGCTGCGAGCAGAGTTTATTTCGGAGAGCCGGCGTCGCAGTTGACTCGCGATCAAGCGGCGAGACTCGCTGCCATCATACCTGATCCGCTGGGATTTACTCCGCTGTCGGGATCGCGCTTCGTTTCATACAGAACGAATATCATTCTGGTCCGGATGGGGGCAAGAGGGTGGTGACTGAAATCTTGTCCGAAGGACCCCCTGGGGGAATTATGAATTTTAAATGTTGAATTAATATCAACTGGGTCAGCGATCTAATTCGAAATTCAAAATTTAGAACTGAGAATTCCTGAAAATGGACGTTTCCGAGCTTAAGGCTCTCATTTCCGAGGGCGAGAATTTCAAAATAGAATTCAAACGGCAATTCAGCTCGATCGAGAAAATTGCCAAAGAGCTCATTGCTTTCGCAAACACCAAGGGCGGTATGATCCTCTTCGGCGTTGACGACGACGGTACCATCTGCGGAGTGGAAAGCGAAAAATCCGAAATGGACCTGCTATACGAGGCGGCTCATGAGTATTGCGAGCCACCGATAGAGCCGATAGTGCAGGTGATAGAGCTCAACAGGAAAGATGTGGTCGTCGCGATCATCAAGGAGAGTGAGACAAAACCTCACAGGCTCCAGGATTATAAGGACTATCTTTCCAAAGACTCAAAAGTATACATACGCATAAACGACAAGAGCGTCGTCGCAAGTCGGGAAGTGGTCAAGATCCTCCAGGGTGAAAGTCCGGACAGTGAGCCGCTTTCAATAATCATCGGTGAGAACGAGCGAAGACTGTTCAAGTACCTTGAAGACAACGAGCGGATAACGGTCAAAGATTTCGCGAAGTTGGTCAACATCAGTGAAAGGCGTGCATCGAGAACGCTGGTGAATCTTGTCAGGGCAGGTGTCATCAGAATACACACAGAGGAGAGATTAGAGTACTTCACCTCGGCATTCTGAGTTCCGTGAGATCTTCTGCCTTTGCTCACGTATTCTATGATTTCTCATCTTGACTCAAACGGCAGGGACTTCTATATTTTTCCAAGGCGTGGTTAGGGACGACCGGCGCAATTTCGAGGAATGGATGTGCGCCCGGTAATCAACGTTCCTTAATTGAAAATGCGAGAAATCAAGGGGATGAGAAAATGGGAAAGAAATTATTCTGGGTATTGCTGCTGATAATGTCAAACCGCCTTTTGGGGAACCCGGTGGAGCCGCCACATGCTGAAATATTGGCATTCAAATTCGATCCGGTCAACAAGTGGGAACTGGAGATCGGTCTCGGATACCTTAATCCTTATTTACCCAGCTTGCGCAGCTATTATGACAGCATTTGTATTGTGACTTCTTCCGGAAGAGGACGAGTCAGATTGGAGAACGTCCAGGACAGCACCTCGATATTAGTGATAACACCGGATAGTCTTACTGTACCTGTTTCCGTCAATAGCACCGGCGACCAAATCGTGCTCTATTCTTATCTGTCAGATTCATCACATTTGGGAGGAATCACACTATCGGACGAGATGTCCTACGGTAACTCTTCCTGGTCCGACTGTGATTCACCTCCTTACGGGTACTCGATTCGAAGGTTCAGCTATTATTTCAATTCCGAGGATAATGGAGTCTATTTCTGTCTCTCCGAAGATACGACCATGGGAATACCATACGACACGTCAGGTTGTTGTGCCACATTAACGGGGTACATGTTCGACAAGAATGGCAAAAAATTCACCAGTGGTAATTTCAAGCTTGATTTTCCAGTCACCTTCAATGCTGACAGCACATATTTACTGCGTATCTATGCAATGAGATATAACTTGTATGCACTGAGGGAGCTCTCTGATGGATATTGGCCAACGGCTGCAATCGATTCATTGAATTTCGATGCACATCCCGATTCGGTTATCAGGAAGGATATTCATTTCATAAATCTCACAGGAATCAGACCGAATTCTCCGCCATCAAATCCAGATTTGTATATCATCAACTTTCCCAATCCTTCGAATCCAGGTACAAATTTCTTCGTCCGGATTCCAGATAACTTGAGACATGACGCCGGGGAAATAGACATTTACAACTCCATCGGACAGAGAGTTTTTGTCATTCCACTATCGAACGCCTCCTATTATAAGTGGGATGGTATAGACACTGACGGAAGGATGGCCGCTTCCGGGGTATACTTATACAGGCTTGTTCTGGGGAATTCAATCTACAAGACCGGCTCGATGGTTCTGCTCAAGTGAAATCGTGAAGACCGTAGCGATAGTCCTTGTGTTGCTAAGTTCACAGGCTTTCTGCCAGGAGATTACATTTACGAATGAAAACATTACGTTCAGACTAACCAGCACACACTTTTATGTCGATGCCTTTTACTGGTTTGTAAATGTATCTGATCATGATGCAACGAGCCTGATCTATTATCCTGTTCCCATTACGAATGAAAATGACGTCGTCGATTCATTGGATATATTCAATATCACCGAAGGCACTCAGCCGAAGATTTCAAACAAGACAAATTCCGGTTTCAGTTTCATTCTATCAGTCAGGAGAAAGGATACTGTCGTGTGCCATATTGCCTATCGCCAGAGGGTGGTCGGTGACAGTGCGAGGTATATACTTCGTTCGACACAAGCCTGGGGGAGGGCACTTGAGTTTGCGGAATACAAATTAATTGTCGGTAGCTCCATCGTGATGACGGGATTCTCCTATAAACCGGACAAAATTTATGGCATCGACGGTAAGAGTATCTACCTCTGGAAGCGGAGCCACTTCATGCCGGATAGGGATATGGTTTTCCATTTCAAAACAACTGGACGGAAGCCGTAATACTGTCCCCGGGTGTTTTACTGAGAGTCTTTGTGGAGCATCACTCCCATTGACTCCAATTCTTTTTTGCGCGACGCGGGTGTTTTTGGGTAGGAAAGCTTCAAAGCTGTTAGTGTATCCACCACAATCTGCGAGACAATGATGCGAGCGTTCTCCTTGTCGTCTGCAGGGACTATGTACCATGGTGCCTTATCGGTGCCGGTCGCGCTTATACATTCTTCATAAGCCTCCATATACTTGTCCCAATATTTTCTTTCCCTGACATCCGCGTCGCTGAACTTCCAGTTTTTCTCCGGGTCATCGATGCGCTGAAGAAATCGCCGCCGCTGTTCATCCTTCGATAAATGCAGATAGAATTTGACGATCCGGGTGCCATTCCGGTGAAGATGGTTTTCGAATTGCACAATGGACTTGTACCGTGATTTCCAGAACTTCTTGTCTTCGGCGGCTTTCTCCGAAAAGCCTTCTGCGCGCAAAAGTTCAGGATGTACCCGGACTATCAACACCTCTTCATAGTAGGAGCGGTTGAAAATTCCAATTCTCCCTCGTTCCGGAAGATGTCGTGTGGTCCGCCAGAGAAAATCGTGTTGAAGCTCTTCAGCACTCGGCTGCTTGAAGCTGAATACCTGGCATCCCTGCGGATTTACACCGGACATAACATGCCTGATGGTACCGTCTTTTCCTGCCGCGTCCATTCCCTGGAAGATGAGCAAGACCGCATATTGGTTTGATGCGTAATGGACGTTCTGAAGTGCGCTTAATCGGGTTATGTGGTTCTGAAGGATTGCCCGGTATTCCTTCTTTGATTTGTAAACCGGCTCGACTCTCGTTGGTCTCTTTGAGAGAGATCCCTTTTCATCCTCCCGCACGCGGAAGGTCTGCGAATCGACATTCATTGAAGTCTTCTCCTCTTCGCGGTTTAGTACCTTCACTGTTCATGATAATAACGTACAAGCGCCATAGTTTCACCTCGTTTTCGAAACATTCCCTCATATTATGCGTGTAATAGAGTGTCGTGTTTCAAGATTCCCAATAATAAAAAGTGAGTTAGGGAGATATCATGAAAAGGGTTGCTGTCATTTTGATTTCCTTTGTACTATCAGCGTCGGTCTCTGCACAGGAGGAAACACTGATAAATGGACCGATCGAGAATGGAGGATTCGGCGGCCCCGTGGTCAAGTTTTCTCAGGTGCAGAACAAGTTCGCTGTTCTAGCCGGCGGCTACGGCGGGTGGCTGATAAATCATTCCTTTATGATCGGCGGAGGAGGATACGGGCTGGTCAACAATATCAAGGCGCCTCTGGCCGCGCATTTTTATTACGGGACTCCCAATGACCTCAGCATTGAGTTCGGATACGGCGGGCTTGTGCTTGAATACATCGGGCAGCCCGATATGCTGGTACACTATTCGGTGTCCGCACTCATTGGTGCCGGTGGAGTGGGTTACGGCTATTATCCCGACTTCAACAACTCGTTTTACGACAACGCTGACCACAGTTCCGCATTCTTCGTGCTGGAGCCGGCGGCCGGAGCGGAGTTGAACGTAACCAGATTCTTCAGGATTAACGGCGGGATCAGCTACAGGCTGGTCGCCGGTGCGCAGCTACCATGGATCTCCAATTCCGACCTGTCGAGCCTCTCGGGATATCTGACTTTCAAGTTCGGGAAGTTCTGATGATCGAGGTCTGAGGTCCCGCAGGGTCATCGAGTCCGGTGGTGTTCATGGTTTTGAGTTTCGTAAAGTTGGGCTCTAATTTTCTCAAATGCGACAATTCCCGCATGCGAGCGAAAACGAGGTTAATCAACCAATTTGCTGTGTTCACTCCCGGCCTTCTTCCATATGAAATAAACCGGAACTCCGATCAATACGATAACAACTCCGGGCCACGTGTATGCTGGTTTAAAGATGAGAAGATCAATCGCTATCGCGAGTGCGGTGAGTATATAGAGCCCCGGCAGTAGAGGGTAGCCAAAGGCTTTATAAGGACGTTCCGCATCCGGCCGTTTCCTGCGGAGAATAAAGATTCCTAAAATGGTGAGAATAAAGAAAATCAGTACGGCGAATATGACATAGTCGAGCAGGTCGCTGTACGTTCCTGAAAGACAAAGCAAACTCGCCCATACACCCTCCACAACGAGCGCAACTCCAGGAACCGATTTCTTGTTCAGCTTTCCGACACTCTTGAAAAAGAGCTTATCCTTCGCCATCGCGTAGTAGATGCGCGGGCCGGATAGGATTAATCCGTTGTTGCATCCGAAGGTCGATACCATGATAAGAAGCGCCATGATGATTGCCGCCGGTGCTCCGAAGATCATTGCCGCGGCCGCAGTCCCGACACGGTCGTCCGCTGCAAACTGAATTCCTTGTGCCATGACACCATGACCAGCAGGTGACCCAGCAAGCGGAAGCGTCAGAACGTAGGAGACGTTGGCGAGGATATAGAGTATCGTAACTGCGAGAGTGCCGAAGAGCAAGCTCAGCGGAATTGTCTTTCTCGGGTTGACCACTTCACCGGCCGCGAAGGTGATATCGTACCACGCATCGCTGGAAAAGAGCGAGCCGACAGTCGCAACTCCAATCGCTGCCAGAAGCATCGGACCCGACAATGCCTGGATTAGCACTATCTTTCCGTTTGAGATGTGAGTCCAGCTGGCCTGCCAGAACTCGGCGAAGTTCGCATGCATTGCGGCCAGGTTGCGGCCGATCAGAATTCCGAGGATGATCAGGCCGATGAGCGCGACGGTCTTGGTGATGGTGAATATGTTCTGCACCAGCTTCCCTTGTCGAATTCCACGTGTGTTGATGTATGTGAGGAGGCCGATACTGGCTATCGCCAGAACCTGCGCGGCCGATATCTTCAATCCGGCGACAGTCAGAAGAATATTCTGCTCGCCGACAGAAGGGATAAGCACGGAAGTAAATTTCGCAAACGCGACCGCAACCGCTGCAATTGTTCCGGTTTGTATGACGAGGAAAGAAGTCCAGCCGTAAAGAAAACCGAACAACGGACTGTACTCTTCTTTGAGATACGCATAAAGCCCGCCGACGTGCGGCATCATACCAGCAAGCTCACCGTAGCTGAGCGCTCCGATCACCGTCATCAAACCGGTGATCAGCCAGGTCAGAAGCAGATATCCAGGCGACCCGAGAGTCCTGGACATATCCGCGCTTACGATGAATATCCCCGACCCGATCATGGAACCGATCACGATCATCGTGGAGTCGAGGAGCTTCAGCTCTCGTTTGAACTGTGTGCTTTCTTTTCCTTCAACAGTATCTGAAACCGCACTCATGGATCCTCCCTGCTATTGGGTGTATCGCGAGTATAAAGGCAAAGTTGAAAAGAAAACGGCTCCGTGTTCATGAAGACAGGAGCCGTCGAAACCTAATACAAATGTGTTGAGCTCATCTATTTGTTCGTCCCGTTAGCCAGCCTGACCTTGCTGTGCTTCCGGCTGTAGAAGAAGTAAATAATGAATCCGATCAGCATCCAAACAATCAAACGGTACCAGGTATCGAGTGGCAGGCCGACCATCTGCGCCGCCGACAGAAGCGCCCCCAGGATCGGGACTACCGGTACCCAGGGAGTTTTAAATGGCCGATGGACATCTGGTTTTGTATATCTCATCACCAGAACCCCAAGAGATACTATCGCAAACGCGAGCAACGTTCCAATAGAAACCAGTTCGCCCAGAATCCCTATGGGGAATAGTCCGGCAACGATCATCGCTACTGTTCCGGTCACGATTGTCGTAATGTACGGAGTTCTGAATTTCGGATGGACCGCCCCAAACTTGGGCGGAAGTAGTCCGTCCTTCGCCATACTGTAGAAAATCCGCGGTTGACCGAGAAGCATTACGAGTACGACCGAACTCAATCCGGCTATCGCACCTATCTTGACAAGCGGCCTCAACCAGAAAAGGCCCGGACCGGCTGCATCGATACCGACTGCCATCGGATCTGGTACCAGTAGCTCTTTGTAACTAACTAATCCGGTGAGGACGAGTGCGACTACTATATATAGGATCGTAGAGATGCCCAACGAACCCATGATTCCGACGGGCATATCCTTCTGCGGATTCTTCGCCTCCTGAGCCGTCGTGGAAACGGCGTCGAATCCAATATATGCGAAGAAGATGACTCCCGCGCCGCGAAGTATGCCGCTCCACCCAAACTCTCCGAAACTTCCCTTGTTGGGAGGAATGAACGGGACCCAGTTCGAGTGGTGGATGTAAGCAATGCCGAACCCGACGAAAAGGAGGATCACTGCCACTTTTACTATGACTATAATATTGTTGAACCCGGCAGACTCTCTGATGCCAATAACGAGAAGGACGGTTATGACTGCAATGATAAACATTGCCGGTAAATTGAGAAAAGCACCGGTCGTCACTATTCCGCCATGGGTGCCGACGTTCAGAGGCGCGCTGGCAAGATAGGCCGGTATGTTGATACCGAAGTCCTTGAAGAAGCTGACGACATATCCAGACCATCCGACTGCAACAGTTGAGGCTCCAAAAAGGTATTCAAGTATCAAGTCCCAGCCGATGATCCAGGCCAGGAATTCACCGAGAGTCGCATAGGCGTATGTGTATGCACTTCCTGCGATCGGTATCATCGAAGCGAATTCGGCATAGCAGAGGCCCGCAAACGCGCATCCGATGCCTGAGACGACGAATGAGAGAACTATCGCAGGGCCTGCGTATTGTGCGGCTGCCTGGCCGGTTAGGACGAATATCCCTGCACCGATAATAGCGCCTACCCCGAGGGTAGTCAGGTTTAGCGGGCCGAGCGTTCGCTTCAGACCATGTTCAGTGTCTGCCGCCTCGCTCGTCAGTTGTTCAAGAGACTTGGTAGCGAAAAGTGGTCCTGCCATTAATCCTCCATTCCCGAATTTCGCCGGTGCGAATCCGTTGCTTCAATTTATTTTTGTAAGGGACTTTTCCGTGCTCGCCCTGTATACGAATACCGCGGCGCCCAGCTTCAACAAATCCCAGTAGGAAAAAATCAAAAGTCCTTGTGTGATAGACAATCTCCAGTTATGGAGAAATGCCGCATCCAGGTAGAGGGTTCCGCAGGCAAAGACCACGAGGAAGCCTGTAAGCATCGAAAGGAATGTCCATCCGAGGGAACGGTTTAGGCCAACCGTCGCCCCGACGATACCAGCGGCTATGACAAATCCAAAGAGGTATCCGGCCGTCGGACCGACAAGTATCGCCGGTCCCGCCTCCACACCGGCGAACACAGGAAGTCCCGCTGCACCGAGACCGATATAGAATAGCATGGTCACTATTCCTGCGCGCCAGCCGAGAATTGCACCCGCCAGAACCACGAATAATGTCTGGAGTGTGAAAGGAACCGGCTCATGCGGAACATAGACCTTTGCGCCAAGCGCGGTGAGTGCGACAAAGAGCGCTATTTTCACGGCTTGTTCAAGCTCCGCCCTGCGCACGGAGCCGGACAGATCTAACGCTTCGGCATAAATCTTCATATTACATCTGACTCCTAAATTCTTGTTTCTTAATTGGATGGAAATCGAGAATCATACGGCTCGGAACAATCAATGGGAAGTCTTAGTCGTGGCGTGGTCTATTATGGTATGATCTGAATGGAGGATGAGTGAACCGTATAGAAAGAGGTGTGCTTTCATCAGATGAGAAAATATAACCTCATGTTGTGAGAATCAAGCTTCTTGAGGCGTCATTATTGTATTTCTCCAACCCGCAATCTAAGTTCTATCCATGGCGAATAGACCAACGCGAACCGAATGGCAGACTGCATTAGCGCCGCTATTCAAGAAATACGGCGCCCTGAAGCACCCTCTGAACTATAACAACCGGTACCAGCTGCTGACGATGGTTATTCTGTCATCGAGGAGCACAGATGTGCTGATAAATAAGCTTGGGCCTCCACTGTTCAAAGCATTCCCGTCAATGAAGGGGCTGTCGAAGGCAAAGCCGGAGGATCTCTTTCCATTCATCCACGGCATTACAAACTTCAATCGCAAGGCACAATGGCTTGTCTCGATAGCGAAGATGGTTGGAGATGACGCGCACATTCCGACTTCGATGGAAGGCCTTACGGGCCTGCCGGGAATCGGCAGGAAGTCCGCGAACGTTATTATCGGAGAATCGATCAGGCTCGATCCGAAAGGAGGCCGGACGCCCGAAGGCGTAATGGTCGACCTGCATGTTGCGCGCGTCGCACCGAGGCTCGGAATTGCAAAGTCGGGTGTGCCGGACAAAATTGAACAAGAATTGATGGATGCCATTCCACAGAAAAACTGGCACGCAGCAGGGATGGCGATGACATTTCTCGGCAGAGAAGTTTGCCGGCCTAAGAACCCGAAATGCGCGGAGTGCGTCGTCAACGGCGTGTGTGAGTATTATGCCAATGCCGTGAAAGGCAAGCCGATCAAATAACCCCGCAATCCGTCTTTGTCCACTTAAAGCGAAGTGGTGTTCTAATTTATGTTTTGCTCAAACCGCGGAGATCGTTAAGGTACGCTAAGGATCTTTTGGCGATAATCAGCGTCGCGATCATTACGGTCCATCTACTTTTCTTCTTTGAAGTGAGATTCAACTTAGGACACTACCTGAAGCGGGGTAGTGGCTCAATTTCAATTCACACGTCACCCCGAACCCTGGACTGATACGCTCCAGGTCAGGCTTGTTCCGGGGTCTAAAACCAGACGTTGAACCGAGTTCAACATGACGGAATACTTCAAAGTGAGCCGGTACTTGAAGCGGCCGTTTCTTGAGTTCAAAACCACCGTTATCTATATTGAAAAAACAATTTCGCAAATTCAATCAAGGCTTTCAGATGAAAATCCACGAATACCAGGCAAAAGAGATCCTTAGAAAATTCAACGTTGCAATTCCGAAGGGCAAAGTCGCCTTCTCTGCAGACGAAGCAGCTCAGGCGGCACAGGAAATCGGCGGGGAGGTTTGGGTGGTGAAAGCTCAGATACACGCCGGCGGACGAGGTAAGGGCGGCGGTGTTAAGCTCGCGAGGAGCATTGACGAAGTCAGGCAGCTCGCCTCGCAAATGCTGGGCATGACTCTCGTTACTCATCAAACCGGCCCCGAGGGTAAGGTCGTCAAACGACTCCTGATCGAGCAGGGCATCAACATCGCTAAAGAACTTTATGCGGGTATCGTCCTCGACAGGTCAAACTCAAAGAACGTGATAATGGTTTCAACCGAGGGCGGCGTGGAGATTGAGAAGGTCGCCGCGGAATCTCCGGAGAAGATCCTTAAAGTTACAGTTGACCCCGGCATAGGCCTGATGCCAAACATGGCGAGAAAGCTGGCATTCGGGCTTGGACTGGAGGGGGACGCACACAAGAGTGCAGTAAAATTCCTGACTGCTCTCTACAAGGCATATGAATCATCCGACGCGAGTCTGGCCGAGATAAATCCACTTGTGCTGACTCAGGAAGGCTCCGTGATCGCACTTGACGCCAAGATGAACTTCGACGATAGCGGTCTCTTCCGACATCCCGAGATCCTGGAGATGAGAGATCTCGACGAAGAATCACCTTTGGAAGTCGAGGCATCAAAGTCGCATCTGAATTACATCAAACTTGATGGAAACGTCGGCTGTATGGTGAACGGTGCCGGACTTGCGATGGCGACGATGGACATCATTAAACTCAGCGGGGGCGAGCCCGCAAACTTCCTCGATGTTGGCGGCGGTGCAAATGTCGACACCGTATCCAACGGGTTCAGAATAATTCTCTCCGATCCGAACGTGAAGGCAATACTCATAAACATCTTCGGCGGGATTGTCCGCTGTGACCGTGTCGCGCAGGGTGTCATCGATGCGGCGAAACGCATTTCCGTCAGCTTGCCGGTAGTGGTCAGGTTAGAAGGCACAAACGCGAAGGAAGGCGCAGAACTCCTGCAGCAGTCCGGACTCAACTTCGCAGTGGCGAACGGCCTGAAGGATGCAGCGGAAAAAGTTGTGGCGGCGCTGAGAAACCAAACGGCCGCTAATTGAGTGAAAGTACGTGAGATTATCAAACTCATTGAAGCTGATGGATCGTATCATGTCGAGACAAAGGGAAACCATCGCGAGTATGAACACCAACTAAGCCGGATCGGGTCACGGTTTCAGACCACCCAAACGATGATCTTGCACCGGGTACGTTGAACAACGCGTTGAAACAAGCGCAACTGAAGCAGGAAAAGTAATATGCACCGTTTCCTAATTATAACCGAAAAGGCAGAAGAAAATCACCCGGCATATTCGCCCGATCTCCCTGGCTGCATCGCTACCGGTGCGACTCGCGAGGAAGCTGAGCAAAACATGCACGAAGCTATCGGACTCCATGTGCACGGTTTGTTGGAAGATGGAATGCCGGTTCCGGAATCGAGTTCTTTTGCCGAGCATTTCGCAGTTGAGCCGAAATAGATTTTATGACCGATGAGTAGATTTGAGGTCTAATGGATTGGAATAAATACGAACCTGTAATTGGACTCGAAGTACATTCGCAGATGCTGACCGAGACGAAAGCGTTCTGCGGGTGTTCCACGAAATTCGGCAACCCGCCGAACTCGAACGTGTGTCCCGTATGTCTGGGAATGCCGGGCGTCCTGCCGGTTCTGAACAAGAAGCTCGTCGAGTTCGCGATTAAAATGGGCTTGGCGACTCATTCGACGGTCGCTCCCTACTCAATATTTGCACGCAAGAATTATTTCTACCCCGACCTTCCGAAAGGTTACCAGATTTCCCAGTTCGAAGAACCTATCTGCTCCGAAGGTTACATCGCCATCGAGAAGAAGGACGGGACTCAGAAGAAGATCGGACTAGTCCGAATCCACATGGAAGAGGATGCGGGGAAGTCGATCCATGATCAGGATATCGATACGCTTGTCGACCTGAATCGTTGTGGGGTACCACTCCTTGAGATTGTAAGCAAGCCGGACATCCGTACCGGCGAGGAAGCTTATCTGTATCTCCAGCAAATTAGGCAGATCGTCACCTACCTCGGCATCTGCGACGGGAACATGGAAGAAGGCTCGCTACGCTGTGATGCAAACGTGTCGATGAGATTGCGCGGCGAAACAAGGTTGGGTACGAAAGCTGAAATCAAGAACATGAATTCGTTCCGAAATGTGGAACGCGCCCTGGATGTCGAGATCGAAAGACAATACCTACTGCTCGAATCCGGCGGGCGTGTCGTACAGGAAACGCTCCTTTATGATGCCGACACGAATGAAGTGCGACCCATGCGTTCGAAGGAAGAGGCAAATGATTATAGATACTATCCTGATCCCGACCTCGTTCCGGTTGTGATCGATGAAAGTTGGATCTCCGAAATTAAAGCCGGACAACCGGAGCTTCCGATGGAAAAGCGGAAGCGATTTATGCAGGACTACGGTCTGCCGAAGTATGACGCAGAAATATTGACGACAGAGAAGGAAGTGGCCGCGTACTATGAGAGCACAGCCTCGAAGCTACAGGTGAAATCGAAGGATGCCTTCAAGCAGGTCAGCAATTACGTTATGACCGACGTTCTCCGTGAAGTGAACGAAAAGTCTGTCAGCATCGGCGACTTTTCCATCAGACCCGAAAACTTGTCGAGGATGATCGATCTGATAAACGACGGAACGATCTCTACGAAACTCGCAAAAGAGGTCTTCGGCGAAATGCTCCAGTCGGGTCAGGGGCCTGATGCCATCGTCGAGCGGAATGGATTAAAACAACTGTCTGACGAGTCCGCAATCGAAAGGGCTGTCGAAGAAGTCCTCCAGTCCAACCCGGATGAAGTACAACGTTACATTGAAGGCAAGGATAAACTCTTCGGTTTCTTCGTCGGCGAGATCATGAAGAAGACCGGGGGGAAAGCAAATCCCAAGATATTGAATCAACTTTTGAAACAGAAATTAGAAAACTTGAAAAACTAAAAGGGTATCAACTGTCAGAAATCGGCGATCGTCTATCGATTGATTGCTGAACGCTGAGGGCTGGATGCTGTTCAAGCGAGGAAACATGAGAAAGAAAATTATTGCAGCTAACTGGAAGATGAACAAGGACATCAATGAAACTTCAGATTTTATATCAGCATTCAATACAGAGATGAAGGATATTGACTGCCCGATTGAAGTTGTAGTTTGCCCACCGTTCACGGCGCTTTACGTTGCCGCGAAAAATCTCCAGGAAAGTCAGGTAAGACTCGGGGCGCAGAACTTACATTTCGAGGATGATGGAGCGTTTACCGGTGAGGTCTCTGCCAGAATGCTGCAATCGCTTGGCGTCGCTTATGTTATCGTCGGTCATTCGGAGCGGCGCCAGTATTTCGGCGAGACAGACGAAGTTGTTGCTAAGAAGGTGAAGAAGGCACTGAGCTCTAATTTGAAGGTTATCCTCTGCGCAGGTGAAACTCTCTCAGAGCGCGACGGCGGCGTAACGGAAAAAGTATTAGAGCGGCAGGTGAAGGCTGCTCTTGGTGGTTTGACGGCGCAAGACATGGCGAACCTCGTCATCGCATATGAGCCGATTTGGGCAATAGGGACCGGAAGAAATGCAACTCCGCAGCAGGCAGAAGAGGCTCATGCATTCATTAGATCAGTGGTTGCGGAAATGTTTGACCGAGATGTCGCTGCTGCTCTGACGATTCAATACGGCGGGAGCGTAAAGCCGGACAACGCGGCGCAACTGCTCTCACAACCGGACGTCGATGGAGCGCTCGTCGGCGGTGCAAGCCTGAAGGCGGATTCGTTCGCAAAGATCGTGAAAAGCTGCCCGTTCGGCAAAACTGCCTGAGAAGCGAAAGAGGGACTTGATTTGCGAGTATGTCCCCTCAAATTGCACCCAAAAAAATGATGTCTCAGTCTTATGGGATTCTTCTTCACATGCGGTTGAGGTGCCTGTTGCACTTTTGAGACGATGCGTAGCGCCAAGTCCGTATTTTTCCTTGCCTCGAGCATCGTGTCGTGCTGCATTCTCATCTTTCCGCGAACATCACAGGCTCAGCTAGACTCCGCGAGAATTCCGCGAGCCATGAGCTTCTCCGGTCCGGAAGAATCCATCATTTTGCGGATCACAAACCCCGATACTTCTTTACGACTCCCAAACAAGTTCATTATCCAGAAATCGGAAAGAGTATCCTCCGATTCGACCACGCTGAAACGGGGGATCGACTATGAGATCGATTACACTGCCGGTATTATCAGTTTCACCAAGAAGGGTAATTTCTTCCAGGGTAAAAAAGACTCTGTTTACTCCATTAGAATATCTTACCTGAACTTCCCGTTCAATCTGCCGACTGAATACACGAGCCATGTGACGATAGCAAGATACGACACGACGCTCAAGCAGAACATCACGATGATCGCTCCAAGTGCTCCCATCACTCCATCAGAGCTGTTCGGCAGCAACATCCAGAAAAGCGGCAGCATCGTCCGCGGTTTCACTATTGGTTCGAATCAGGACCTCACTCTCAACTCCGGGTTCAGAATGCAGCTATCGGGCAACCTCACCAAAGACGTCAGAGTAACAGCGGCGTTGACCGACCAGTCGAGTCCAATCCAGCCGGAGGGAAACACCAGGACACTCCAGGAGTTCGATAATGTCTATGTCACAATTACGTCTCCTCACATTGCAGGGACGTTAGGCGACTTCGAGTTATCCCAGAAAGGAACCGAGTTCGGAATTATCCAGCGAAAGCTCCAGGGTGCGATGGGCACTGCGAACTATGGGCAGACCTCCGTGATGCTGAGCGGAGCAGTCAGCAGAGGAAAATTCCGCACGCAACAGATTGCTCCTATCGACGGAAGTCAAGGGCCGTACCAGCTTGTAGGAGATGACGGAAGCCCTGACATAGTTGTCGTTGCCGGAACTGAGAAAGTCTACCTGGATGGAGTCCAGATGGTTCGCGGAGAGACTAACGACTATGTAATTGACTATTCCAATGCCCAGGTCACGTTCACTCCGAAACACCTCATAACAAATCTGAGCCGGATCTTCGTCACCTTCGAATACACCAATGGAAATTTTCAGAGAACGTTTGCAGGCGGTGCCGCGAGAACACGACTTGTCGGCAACAAGCTTGAGCTCGGTGTATCATATTACCAGGAGGGGGATCAGCCCAACAGCTCACTCGGAGTCACACTTGCCGATTCAGACAAGGCACTCCTCGCAGCAGCGGGCAGCAACAGACTCGCGGCGTCGAGAAGCGGTGTTGTTTACGTCGGTCGCGATTCAGTATCCGGAATTGGGAAAGGACAGTATCGCCTGGATTCCCTGATGGTAAACGGGAAACCGTACTACATATACAGATTCGTCCAGCCGACTGACACGACTGACCTCAGGAACGCAGTATACAATGTTTCCTTCTCGCTTGTTGGGAGCGGAAAAGGAGACTACCAGTCGGTAGGTTTTGGCCAGTTCAACTTCGTTGGAATTGGGCAAGGCGACTACGCGCCTATTGTTGTTCTTCCAATGCCCCAGTTCCAGCAACTGGCAGATGTGAATGCAAGCTACCATTTCTCAAAGGAGGGTGCAGTAAGTCTCGAGTACGCTGCAAGCAGCTTTGACGCAAACCGATTCTCTTCTCTGCCGGGTGTGACAACCGACGGTTACGGAATGAAATTTGGCATCGATTACTCCCCAAAGCACGTCAAGATTGGTTCGACCGATATCGGGGCGTTTAGCTTCAACGAGATGACAAGGTATGAAGACGCAAATTTCACTCCGATGGACCTGACGAACGATGTTGAATTCAACCGCGAGTGGGGCATCGACACGCTCGTCGTCGGAAATGAACTTTTGAACCAGGCGCACCTTGATTTTTCTCCTTCGATCCGAAACCTCAATCTGACAGTTGGCGGAGACGCGGGGAGAATTACGCGAGGAACCGGGTTCAGCTCCGGCAGGTATTCTGCATTCCTCGATTTCGGTGGAAGAAAACAACAGGACACGTCACTTAGCCTGGTTCCAACGATTAAGTATCAGGCCACTATGGTGAACAGCAGGGATAACATTTTCTCGAATTTGGGAAATTGGTTCAGACAAAACGGGAGTGTTCAAATAAGGCTCGGCAAATTCGTTCCAGGTTTCGAACTTCAATCGGAGGACCGCAGGCTTGCAACCACCGGAACCGACTCACTGTGGGCGGCCTCGTACCGCTATATCCAATATGGACCGACGCTCACTATTAATCAGGTCTACAACATGGATATCACAGCCAGTCTTTATGAACGAGACGAAAGTGGCGTGCTGGCCGGTATGTTGATTCCTTCTTCGAAGTCTCTTGTCGGCCAGGTTGGATTACACTTCTCGGAGTGGAGCAATTTCACCTCCGGCCTGCTGCTCACTTACAGAAAGCAGACATATTCTGACAGTTATCAGGCAGTTGGGAATACGAACAGCGAATCCTTTTTATCGAAGTGGGAGACTAACTACTCTCCGCTTAACCGCGGAGTGGAAACAAATTTGTTCTATCAGGTCACGACTGACCGTGCCGCGCGTCTCCAGCAAATATTCTGGAAAGTCCAGCCGGGTCAGGGTCAGTACATCTGGGTCGACACTCATCACAATGGACAGGTTGATCTGACGGATCCGACTGAATTTCAGCAGGTAAATTTCAACGGAGACTATATTCTACTCACGCGGCCGACCACGACCCTGTATCCTGTTATTGACCTAAAGACCAACCTGAGAGTTGCAGTGACACCGGATAGGTTCATTAAGAAGAACGGCAATATTGTCAGTACTATCTTGACTTCGCTATCCTCAGTCACCCTGTGGCAGATCTCCGAGAATAACCAGACTTCGAATGTGAGCGACATCTATCTTATGCATTTGTCGAAATTCTTGAAC
Organism: Bacteroidota bacterium; assembly: GCA_021789975.1. Classification (GTDB taxonomy): domain Bacteria; phylum Bacteroidota; class Ignavibacteria; order Kryptoniales; family JAKASW01; genus JAKASW01. Next base: position 109,326 of record JAJYIT010000004.1, on the reverse strand, counting down.
GACAGCCTGACGATCAGCGGGGCACAGATTTTTCAGCAGGATATCTATATCCTGCAAGACGATCGAAACTTTTCTTTGCGGCTAAGATTTCTCCAGAACAAGTCACTCAGCCAATACTCGATCGCAACCGAACGCGACTACACGCGACAACAGAGTATCAGGCTGAGAGCAAAATTGACAAACACTTTCTATGAGCAGTTGGACATGTCATTGGGGAACGACAACGTTTATACAACTTACACAGATCGCGCGCACTTGATCAGTTCCAACAGCGTCACCTCGGAGCTGTCTTACCGGCCGAACATCAATATCGAATCGTCATTCAAACTGCAATTCTCGAAAGCTATCGACGCATTGCGAGCCGATCTTACTGCATCCATGAATACAGAGCAATTGAAAGTCGCATACTCGATACTCACCAGGGGACGCCTCACGGTCTCGCTGGAGCGCGACGAGGTGGCGATGTCGAATGTTACCACGAACGTTTACATACCGTTCACACTAACACAGGGATTCCTACCGGGGCAGACTTATGTCTGGCAAGCCGGATTCCAGTATCGTATAAATTCCTTCATACAGGCCAATGCCGATTACACAGGGAGGACTCAAGCCGGAGGCCCACCGATTCATACAATGACGGCAGAAGTAAGGGCTTTCTTCTAGACCTGAAGTGTTAAAATCAGATTAATTGATTTTCATCTTTCCAAAAACCGCGAAATTTCCTCATTCCTGCGACCACCCAACGAAGCTAAAGTAAACCAACTCTACGATTCCATAGTCTATCATATTGTCGATAAGCTGCCGGGAGTGAAGCCAAATCAGCAAGGCAGCAAGGCGACAAAATAAAGACCATGGAGGTCAGTCATGAAAACGAATCGGATAATTTCGTGGATTATTTCATTCTCTATACTCGCAGCTCTTACGGTTGCGGCGTTCCCAACATCATCCTATGCACAGGCGGGTGCGAAGTCGAACAAGAAAATTGAAGTGTTCGTCCAATATAAGCTGATTAAATCCGGTATGATGAAAAAAAGCAATATTGGCGTTGCGGTGTCAAACCGTACGATAACGCTCACAGGTACAGTACCCACGCTATACGACATATCGCGAGCGAAGAAGATTGCACACAGCGTGGCGAACCACTTTAACGTAGTGGACAACCTTACTGTGTCGGCACCATCCGTGTCTAACAAAGTTGTTTCGCAAGAAGTAATGCACCGGATCGAGACGCATACATTTTATACTGCCTTTGATTGGGTGACTACCAGCGTGCACCAAGGGGTCGTCACGCTAAATGGCTGGGTGAACGCACCTTGGTACGTCAAACAATATCAGGATCAGGCAGATAGAGTAGCCGGTGTGAAAAGAGTTGTCAACAATCTCAAGACGGCAATCGGATCGGACTGGCTGAAATACAGAGCATACGCTCTTATTTATAGCGATCCGTTTTATCAGCCTTATGCGCTGGAGATAAATCCGCCGATTCATATCATCGTGAATGGCCCGGACCTTATCCTCGAAGGGAATGTGCAGACTTCAGGAGAAAGGGGTTATCTCAGCGATTTGATGTTGTTCCACACGAATGCGCCGAACGTTGTTGACAACATACAGGTTGCCTCCGATTAGGTGACTTGGTCGCAAGGTGGAAGAATGGGATTTGGAAAGGTGAGCTGACAAGCTCACCTTTTCCGTAATATCATTCCAACGGGGCTAAGCTCATTTGCTTGCGTTGGGCCAGTTCCTATGCCGTGTTTCTATCAATTTCGGAAAGTCGAAGACAACAAATCAAATTTCACAGATTTAACTTCGCTTGCTCCTTTCAGGTGTGTGCTCATTTCAGGCCGTGTTTCTTCAAATAGCGGTACGCTGGATATCCTGCTCCGCTAATTTGCATTGATCCGAGGCAGGACATCGAATGGCGCACCCAAAAGAAGATTTCCCTCTGCAACGCGGGGTTCCTCTTCAAAAAGTGAGATCGGCATCGCGGAAGTATCTGTAACAAAAGTGCCTTTTGTGTCTTGCCCCTTCGCTACGATTGCAAAATGAAAAACGCACAAATAGTCCTTAGCATTTGTGTCCTCGGCTCCTGGTTTTCTCGCTGAAATGGAGCAATCGTCCTTACCCTTTAAGAATAGAGGTACGATCTGGCAAAATTCATTAAGAATGTGGAGAGAGTTCCCTCGGTTTCTCTTGTTGCTCTTCGGGAATGAGATCGCCACGTTTTGTTCAGATCCATTTTCGAAAAATTTTACGGATATGTTAAACCTGGTTAATATGTGAGCTTTTCATGGGACAACTCTCGCCGCAAAAACTTTAGATAATCGGATAGCGGTCCAAGGCCAACTTCTTTCCGTCTCTTATCGACATTTGCGGAATCCAGGATTGGATAAGCAACCCAACTGTTGGATGAATTACTCCAACGGGTCTGTGTCCCGTATATTTGTCTCTCACCCTCGTTCATGCGGACACGGTCGGTAAGGTATGCCAGATCTGCCTGACTTGCTTGTCCCTCTCGCACTGATTTCCTCAACAGTTTGAGACATTTCTTTTGGAAGCTCAGATCGAAATCCGCGTGCTGAACAAGAAGCCAGGCCGCATGTGCACCTTTCCAACCGACGAGGGACTTACTCGGCCATCCAAAGTCTTTCACGATTTGTTTCAGCCGTTTAATATGGCGCTTGTCGTCCGAAAGCATGCTTCTCATTTGAACGGAATTACCAATGGAGAAGTGTTCTCTGGATGCCTGATCTTCGTTCTCCATCTGCAACAATTCTTCTCTCAAAGGGGCGTTCAGTGTGGCGCGAGTGGTCTTGGCAATCTCTTTCCATTTCTTGAGGTGAGCGGGCCAATTAGGATTTTGTCTCAAAGAAGCAAAACTGGAATCGGTTTCTACGGCATGATGGCCATCCCACCCCATCTTGAAAGCGCTGTCGAGGAAAATGAATGCAGTATCGGAATTGCCTGAGAGGGCAAAAGCAGCAGATGCCGCCGCGTAGACACCACTTTGATCTTTGAAACCCAGGGAGATTGCGGCAACCCAGAGGTCAGCGCTCTCACCGTACTTGCCTTGATTGAACGCAGTGTCCGCGCGCATGAGAAACTGGACTGGGTCTTGCGCACGAGCACTTGCGGTAGCAATGAACAAGGCCGCTCCCACAGTCGAAAGAACCACCCTCCTCGCCATGCCCGTTAGCTCCCTTCCCTTATTTACTACTTATCCTTTCACCCGGTTTCAGACTTGAATATTGAGTCTATATCTGTCTTCTGGCCTTTCCTTCCAGCACGCTTCGCACTTTCCCCAATAGTTCGTTTGTCTGGTATGGCTTCGCGAGAAATTCTGACGCCCCGATATCGTATGCATCTATTTTCACTTCAGGCTCAAGGTAACCGCTCGCAGCAATCACCTTCACCTTTGAATTCAGGTTGACGAGCTCTTTGAGAACTTCACCGCCGCCCATTTCAGGAAGCCCCATGTCGAGAAGCACGAGGTCGATCTCTTTCGTATGTTTGCGATACTCTTGAAGACCTGCTATCCCGTCGGGAGCCAATAAGACACGGTATCCACTCTCTTCTAAAATCGTCTTCAGGAAATCCCTCAGCGATTCCTCGTCTTCAATAATCAGAACTAACTCATCGTGGCCGTTTGGCAACTCATCTTTCTCCTTTAGTCTGGGCGGTTCGTCAGTGAAGTTCGACATGATCGGAAAGTAAAGATAGAAAGTGGTTCCTTCGCCGATCTTAGTTTCTACATCTATGAACCCCTTGTGTGCCTTCATTATTCCAAAGACGACAGATAGCCCAAGACCGGTGCCACGTCCATCCTTCTTTGTCGTGAAGAATGGTTCGAATATATGCTGGAGAGTATCGCTGTCCATTCCCGATCCTGTGTCCGATACGCTTAGTTGAACATAGCGCTCAGCCACGGATTCGAGATAATGACGGGTTCCGAAATCATTGCCCGAGTTCTTTGCGGCAATGGTTATAGTTCCACTCTCCCCGATGGCATCACGCGCGTTCATGCAGAGATTAAGAAGTGCTTGATGGATCTGGTTTGAATCTGCGGAGATTTCCGGAATCCCCTTATCCAGTTCAACGTGGAAGGTTATTCTTTCGGGGAAAGTCCCTTTAAGGAGATCCACAATTTCATCAACCAGGTCGTCTATTCGTACCGACTCTGTAGTTACTTCAATTTTCCGCGCAAATGTAAGAAGTTGTCTCGTAGTGTTGGCGCCGCGTTCGGTTGCTTTCTTCACGGCTTCATAACTTCTCATGAATCGTTCTGGGTCCGACCTCCACCTCTCCATCAGCGAGACATGACCCGCTATAACATTGAGTATGTTGTTGAAGTCGTGGGCGATCCCTCCGACTAGAGTGCCCAATGCTTCAAGCCGTTGTGATTGAAAGAGCCGTTCTTCCAACTGCCGCTCGTTAACTTCATCTGATATCCGTCCGACCATGTAAGTTGTGTTTCTCATAGGATCTACCTTACCGACGACGCTCTCTTTCACATATGTTATCTTACCTTCACGGCTCATAATGTCTGCTTTCTGTTTGCGCTTTGGAATGGTTCAGAATGCTGAGCCGGAGGCACATCAACCTCTCGCAGAGGACGCTCACGCCACATGAAGAGGTACTTCTTGTGATCACGTTGGTGTTTCCACCTGGTCTCGGCGACACCACAATTCCGCCTTACAGGCAGCGGAGGAATTCGTGTCCGCGAAACTTGTGCCGATGATTTGCCAGGTTCAATTTTTTCGATTACGGATTCTTCCTCAACGTACCACCGCAAAGAAATAGTTCCCGCGGGCAGCGTAGGCCATCGCTCTCTCAGGTCAACGTCGACCGCGGAAGTTAACTCTTCCCTGTGGACACGTTAAACAGAAGGGATCCTTAGTTGGACAGCTAGTCTGCCGTGCAAAACAGCGTATTGCAAAACAGGCAGTTAGCTCCGGGTTGCCGCGAATCGGAATCCGACTCTACCTCCACTTTTGGTTCTACGATGATCTTCAACTATTTCACCTCCTTTCTTCCGGTAATACGTTCTCTATCTTGCTTTCCTATTCCTGCGGGCACGCAGATCGAGTTCCTACGCAGTTGCCTTCTGATGAGCGACTTGCACAAGCATCTTCATTTCATCCTTGAACGGGGGACACTCCGGACGTTCATCCGTACCCCTTTCTCTAGTAACATGCTCCTTCGGGCAGTACGCTGAGTTGCATATCGGCAACACAGCACAATGCCTGCACTGTGGATACTTCTCAATGCTCGATTCGACCCAGAGGCTGAATTTGTCACGATCTATTTGTATCGTTCCGTCTGGAGTTAACCTGCCGACCAGGTTCTCGGGGAGTTCAAATGCTGACGTACATTTGTAAATGGAGCCGTCAGTCCCGATCACTAAGGACCGGGGATCGGCGGCATAGCACATCCCGAGCTGCGGGTTTAGGACGAGATCCACGTCGAACAATCGGAGACCAACCTCGTTGCATATATCTACTATTTGTCTCCTGAGACTCCTTTGTTCGAAATTTGTGAGAAGTTCAAACTTGCTCTTTCCCCAGACCGGTCGCACGAAAAACCGCGCCCTGGGATCATCACCGACCAGGTCTTTGACAGTTCTTGCAAATTCAGCTACTGTCTTGAGATTGTCTCTGTCTACATTCATCCTGATTATGTACATGAGGTCGGGATAATCCGACTTTGCGATATGTGCAATGTTCGACACGATCTGATCATACGTCTCTCCGCCACCGTTGAGAACCCGGCGCTGATCATGGAATTCCCGTGGGCCGTCAATTGTAATCTGATAATGGGAGATTCCCCAATGGTTGACTGCTTCCTCAAAAACCTCGGGTGTAAGCAGGTAGCCATTCGTTGTGACATTGGCACTAAACGAAACGCCGTGTTCATTGGCGACCTTTACAGCATGCGTGGAAATATTCCTCATGGCATCGATTCCAGCCAATGGTTCCCCACCAAACCACTCGATCTCGAAGCCTTTAACGCGTTCCATAGTGGCTGAGATGTATCTCTTGAGCGCTTCCTGGGTTTCGGCACGCATCTGCGGTTTTAAGAAACTTTCATAGCAATACACGCACCTAAAATTGCACTCCTCCGTCGGCAAGACTATCAGTCTTACCTGTTCCTTGCTCGCCATCCTCGCGTTGAAAGACGAGATGTAACTAGGTATCTCATTGAAATCCTCCGGAACGATGAACCCTCTTTCTTTAAGGGCCTGCAGCCACTCATGATCGGCGAGATGAAACTTCTGCTGGGTCCACGTTTCCTGAAAGCGGGAGAAGAGCGGATCACTTTCTGAAAACTCTACGACAGCCCCTGTTCGCGAGTTAAACACACGTGCTCCATGTTCTGTCTTAACTGTCACATTATAGCGGCTCTTCTTGTAGTCCATTCTATCACTCCGATTTTGATTTCGATAACAATATGTTCCAATATCGTGCCACGCAACGTGGGTTTTTGGTATGATTGATAGGGATGTGGACGAGATTTTCCCACAAACGGGAAAAAGCAGCTTCAAAATTTCCCAGAACTGGGAAAACAGCTTCGAACGAAATTTCAGTCTTCTCAACATTCGATTCAAAATCGAAGAGCAGAGATCAGGTGAAAGAATCAAAATGGATAGGCGTTCTTAATCATGGACATGGTGGGCGAAGAACGCACGGAAGGTACCAGAGTAGGCAACGCTTCCCTCCTTGATTTCAAAAGAAGAGAAAACGGGGAGGGGGTATTAAAGGGAGATGCTGAACTCCCTATTCCACCGTTTCTCCTGTCGGCTTCGCGGTTTTGGAACTCACCGCCCTGTAAAGAGCACTCTTCGATGTGCCCAGGGATTTCGCAACTGTTTTGTAGTCACCCGCAAAGAGAGTCAGAGCAGCCGTAACCAGGTTATCCCTGAAACATTTCTCTCTCTCCTTGAGATTCAGATTTTCGCCATGAAGGAGACTACATCCCAGGCTATCGAACTTCTCCGGCGGCAGGTGATCTATATCTATAGCCTTTTCTTCATGCTCGAGGATTGCCAGTGCATACTCCAGCACATTTTTCAGCTCCCTTATGTTGCCGGGCCAGCTGTAGCATGAAAATATCTCCATAACCGCCGGTGAGATCGTTACCGTGTCCCGTTTCTTTCCACGGAGGAAATACTCGACAAGGAAGGGGATTTCATCTATCCGCTCTCGAAGAGGAGGGAGTGTCAACGTGCAGGCTTGTATCCTATGATAGAGATCCGCTCTGAAAGTCTTAACATTTACCATCTGCTCCAGATTAGCACTTGTCGCGCAGACCAACCTGAAGTTGACTTTCTTTGAAACGACGGAGCCAATCGGATAGAATTCCTGGTACTCGATGGCGCGCAACAATTTTTTCTGAACGGCGAGGCTCATCTCTGCCACCTCGTCCAAAAAGAGAGTTCCGCCATCTGCAATCGAAAAGAGCCCGGCTTTATAGCTATGCGCGTCAGTAAAGGCGCCCTTAACATGTCCGAACAATTCGCTTTCCAAAAGATTGTCCGGGATTGCGGCGCAGTTGATGGCCACAAACTTCCCCGCGGAGCTTCTCGGTGAGTTTTCATGAACATACCGTGCAAGTATCTCTTTGCCGGTTCCAGTCTCGCCTGAAATTAACATCGGCAATTCGGATCTGGCAAGCTTTTTAGCCAGCTCGTAAACTCTTTGCGCTGCCGCGTTCTTCACAACCGGGAACCCTGCTACTGCCGCCAGAGAAGACATCAGGATATGCAACCCATGGAATGTCGTTGGTGCAAGCTGGCACACAGCGCCCCAGCAGATGAGGGGATGAATATTCAAATGTGAAATTGCGGTTATGACCAAAATTAGATCATCCATGACTCCCTCCAAGAGTTATGTGTTCGGACGACGAGAGTGTTACTGAGATATCAATACTATTAACGTAACTCAGAGCAAAGAGTGACGCATGCGGCGTCAAGATGAGTCGAAAAGCGCCCGACCTCCTTTGCCATTGGTATGCCTGCCTTTGGGTAGGACTGGTTGCTATCGGCGTTCCTGTCAGGGTACCTAAACAACCCTCAGGCAACACGCTCATGCTAAGACGCTTGATTGCTTTCACTCGTATCTCAGTGCGTCTGCGGGATTTGCCAATCCAGCCTTGATTGCCAAGAAACTCAATGTTAGCACGGCAGTAAAGAATACGATGAATCCGGAAACGGCAAAAATCCAGATACTCAAAGAAATTCTGTACTCAAAATTGTGAAGCCAATTGTCCATTAGGAAATAAGCCACCGGCCAAGAGACAATGCAGGCGGCTATAAGAAGCTTGATAGACTCCTGTGATAACATGAACACGATCTTGAATATAGATGCTCCTAATACTTTCCTGACACCAATTTCTTTTACCCGCTGTTCGGTAGTATGAAGGGTCAACCCGAAAAGGCCCAGGCAAGCAACGACCACAGCAACTAACGAAAATAGCATGAGGAGGTTTTCGTTCTGTTTGTCATTACCGTACATCCGGTCTAGGTAATTGTCCACGAATCCGTACTCGAATGGCTGGTTTGGAAATGTACTGTTCCAAACCGACTTCACAAAATTGACCTCAGACTCCCTTTCATGAGAGGAAATTCTAACGAGCAAGTATTGACACTTGGCCGGGTCAAACCACATGACAAGTGGATCGACCTTCGTTCGAAGCGATGAATAGTTGAAATTCCTTAAGACCCCGATTACGGTGAACCTTTCACCGTTGCCCAACTGTATTTGTTTTCCGATAGGGTCCTTCCAACCGAGGGTTCTGACCATCGCCGCGTTGATAATTACGGATGAAGAGTCTACATGACTGTCCCTTGAAAAGTCTCTACCTTCCGCCATCTCCATCCCCATGGCATGGGTGTATCCGTAGTCAACGTAACTCTCCCTCACCATGAGCTTTGATCGGCTGTTCCCACCGGGGATTATCACTACACCCTGGAGTGACCCTCCCCCTGTTCTTTCGCCCGCAGAGACGGCCACGACCCCCGAATTTCCAAGAAGCCGGTCACGAATCAGTTGGATTTGCTTGCGTGACTGGGCATCACGTAACGGTATGTAGATTAGATCCTCTTTATTGAAACCAAGAGGCCTATTGTAGATAAAGTCCATCTGGCTGACAACGACACCCGTCCCCGTGACTAGACCGATAGCGATGCTGAACTGCAAAACGGTGAGCGCTTTCCGGAGGGTGATTCCTCTTCTGCTTGATGAGAACCTACTTCTGAGGAGCTCGATGGGACGGAATGAAGATAAGTAAAGTGCCGGGTAGAGTCCTGCGACCACACCGATGATCACTGCAGCCAGAACCATCACGAGGATGAACGCTAGCTGATTACTATACTGGGTAATAATGCTTCCAGACATCATTGAGTCAAACTTCGGGAGCAAAGCCTCCACGATGGGAAACGATAGCAGCAAACCGGCCAGAGATAATACAACCGATTCTCCGATGAATTGATAGACGAGATGTGAATGATGTGATCCGAGTAGCTTGCGAATACCAACCTGTCTGGTTCTGACAGTTGATCGGGCAGTCGTAAGATTGACAAAGTTTATGCATGCAAGTGCTATCACGAAAAGCGCAATCAAGAGAAAAAGTCTCACGTTCTCAACATTGCCTTTTCTAAAATTAACCTGGTACAATATATTTGTGGAGTACAAGTGAATTCTCTTGAGCGATTGTAGATGAATTTGCAGCCTCACCTGCGCAGCTTGAGGGAGGTTTTTTCTGATAAGGTCTGCAATCCTTTTCCCCAGATCTCTGGCACCGCCGCGTTTATTGAGCAAAACGTAAGTGACCACATCGTTGTTTGTCCACCCGTTGAAGTAATCCCAGCGTTTTTCAAGTGTAACGAAAGAGGCGATCATATTGAAGTGCAGATGCGAGTTCAACGGGAAATCCTTTATCACTCCGGTCACTTGGAAAGAGTTCTGGTGCAGTCCAACCTCAATATTGATTGACTTTCCAATTGGATCGGCATCGCCGAAATACTTCCTCGCTGTGGCCTGATCCACTACAATGCGATCGGGCCCATTCAATGCCGTATTGGGATTCCCTTCCAGGAAATGAAACGTAAAGATTTTGAAAATGTTCGAATCAGCAAACGAAAGCCCATCTTCGTAGAACCGCTTTTCACCGTGGTGGCATAGGACGGTGAACCACCGAACATACCGAACAGCATCATCCACCCCAGGAAATTGTCCCCTCAAGGCAGGTCCGAGCGCAGGCATCGTGAACGCAACCTGCTGTGCTGCTGCCCCGGGGGGTTCTTGAATTTCGACCACTCTATATATGCGGTTAGCTTTCTTATTGAATGTGTCGTAGTTGAACTCGTTCAACACGTACAACATTATCAGTGTGAACACCGTGAAGCCGATTGCCAGCCCCGCGACGTTGATGAAGAAATATACTTTCGAACCCGCGATGTTTCTAAAGATGGTCTTAACGTAGCTCCAGAACACCAGGCACTCCAGTCAATATATCCTCATTCACCAGATGACCGTCAAATATCCGAACTAACCTGCCTGCCCAGCTGGCATACTCTGCGGAGTGAGTAACCATGATTATTGTAGTTCCTGCTTCATTCAATTGAGCCAGAAGCGTCATGACTTCTTCCCCGTTTCTGGAATCCAGGTTTCCTGTCGGTTCGTCGGCCAATATCAGTTTTTGTTTTCCGACGATCGCTCGCGCAACAGCTGCCCTCTGCTGCTGCCCACCGGAGAGTTGCTGTGGGAAGTGGTTCCGCCTAGGAGTGATGCGCAACCTGTCCATTGTCGACATTACGATTTCTCGCCGCTCTGAGGATGTGAGACCGAGATAAAACAAGGGCAATTCGATATTTTCGTATACCGTCAACTCATTGATCAGATTGAAATTTTGAAAAACGAAGCCAATGTTTTCTCTTCTCAAATCTGCACGCTCCCGCTCTGAATACTTCGATACATCCGTATCAAACAAAAAGTATTCCCCTTCGGTCGCAGTATCGAGCATGCCCAAGATGCTCAATAGTGTTGTTTTGCCTGACCCCGAGGGGCCGGTGATCGCCACAAACTCGCCGAAATCCACCCTCAGATTCGCATTGGCTATCGCCGTGGTCTCGACATTGTTGCTTCTATATACCTTCTTGAGATTGTTTATCCTTATCATTTTCACGATCCTATTTGGCGTTGCGCCTGATATAGATGGTCGCAAAGAGTGTGCCTGATTCCATCGTGGCAAAATCGTCCTAAAGCGCATATTCTTTCCTCCACTGTTCGGTTTTGATACGTCCGGGTGTTCGTTTCCGATACACATCTTGATCGATTATTCGCAATATATGTGAATGATTATTAGATTTATAAATATGCCAAATAACGACAACAGCGGAAACGTACTGATCGTCGACGACGATCCCGCGATTCTTACCGCTTTTGAACTCCTCCTCAAACCGCATGTCCAATCTGTCGAAACGGAGAGGGATCCTAACAATATAGAAACAAGGCTCAAATCAAAACCATACGACGTGGTCTTTCTTGATATGAACTACCAAAAGGGGTCCACGACCGGTGAGGAGGGTTTCAAATGGTTGAACAAGATCCTTTCGATTGACAGGAGCGCAGTCGTGATACTCATTACCGCTTACGGCGACATCGAGACGGCGGTACGGGCCATTAAGGAGGGTGCCACCGACTTTGTGGTCAAGCCCTGGCAAAATGAAAAGATATTAGCCACGCTATCCTCCGCGATGAGACTGCGTGAATCACAGCTTGAGCTCGCAACGTTGAGAACGAGGGAGAAGCTACTCATCGCTGACCTCGACCAACCCTTTCAAGACATAGTCGGCAAATCAGAAAGCATCACGCGCATATTCGACACGATAAGAAAAGTTGCGGGAACGGACGCAAACATACTGATCCTTGGTGAGAACGGCACGGGCAAAGAACTGATCGCACGCGCAATCCACCGTTTCTCTTCGAGAAGAGAGAACCCGTTTATTGTCGTCGATATGGGGGCAATCAGTGAAACCCTTTTTGACAGCGAGCTCTTCGGGCATGAGAAAGGTTCATTTACCGGCGCGACAAATGAGCGTGCGGGGAGATTCGAGATTGCCTCCGGTGGAACACTTTTCCTCGATGAGATCGCAAACCTTTCGCTCGCCCTCCAAGCGAAACTGCTCGCTGCAGTCGACAGACGTGAAGTCACTAGGGTTGGTTCAAACCGGACCCGCCCGGTTGATATAAGACTCATATCTGCCACCAACATGCCGATCCACAATATGGTTGCTGAAAAAATGTTCAGGGAAGATCTGCTTTACAGGATCAACACCGTCGAAATCAGTCTTCCTCCTCTCCGCGAAAGACCGGACGATATTGCATTGCTAGTCGAACACTTCGTGAAGATTCACGGCAGAAAATATCAGAAGCCGGAGATCCGTGTGTCCCACGAAACAATGAAGCTCCTGACTGAATATCGATGGCCCGGAAACGTAAGAGAGCTGCAGCATGTAATTGAGAGAGCAGTAATATTGAGCGACTCGGAAATGCTTCGTCCCGGGGAGATCACTTTCAAACGGGCCGAGAACCCTCCCGACAATGATGGAAACCAGGGCCAGTCACTCAAGTTTGTAGAGAAGGAACATATTCAGTCTGTAATAGATAAGAACGGGGGAAATATCACCGCAGCGGCACGAGAACTCGGCCTGACAAGGACAGCTCTTTACAGAAGGATCAGTAGGCTCGGGATTCATGTTAGGGATCAAAATGAAACATCATGACTTTTGACCGTTTCCGCCTAGCGACAGTGTTGCGCGTGGTTCTGCTCGCCGGGACCGTTTCCCTTTTTGCCTTTTTCCTTTTCCATACCGCCCTATACGAGATGGCTGCGCTTTGGGGTCTACTTGCTGCGTACCAAGTTTTCGCAATGTATCGATGGATAGAAAAAAGAAATCAGAATCTAACCCGATTCCTGGAGGCCGTTGAATCGGACGATTTTACACAAGCCTTCAGTGTCTCCAAAAAGAGCAGGGCTTTCGATGAACTTAATCTGACACTAAACAGAATAACTCGCCGCTTCGAAGAGGTCAAAGCGGAGAGTGAGAGCCAGTTTCAATATTTCCAGTTTGTCGTACAAAGACTCAATGTAGGATTGATAGTCTTCCAGCACGACGGCAAAGTCGAGATGATAAACTCTGCCGCAAAGCGACTGCTGGGAATACCCCATCTCAAAAACATTGAAGAGCTTGGCGCCTTAAGCGATGAGCTGTGTGAGATTTTGGGAAGCCGCAATCCGAGAAGCCGCAACATCGTCCGCATAGAGAACGACAACATTTCTGTTCGACTTTCTGTTCAGATCTCTGAGTTCAGCATGAGAGGAACAGAGTATAGTCTCGCATCACTGCAGGATATGCGGGGCGAATTGGAAGAGATTGAGCTGGACGCCTGGCAGAATTTGATAAGAGTCCTCACCCACGAAATAGCGAATTCTATCACTCCCATTGCATCGCTTGCCTCCACTGCAAACAAGCTACTTTCAGGTCCTCAACTTCAAAGCCATAATACTGGAGAGCCGGCGGACCCGGTCCTGAACGACGTAAGGACTGCGGTCAGCACGATAGAGAGCAGAAGCGAAGGTCTCCTCCGCTTTGTCAATTCTTACAGAACACTTACACACATTCCGGTTCCGAAGCTGAGAATCTTCCCCGTTTCCTTGTTATTCGCACGCGTAGAGCAACTCATAAAGTCATCAATCGGCGAAAGCGGAATCAGTTTGACCAGCAGAGTTGAGCCTGAAACTCTCGAGCTTACTGCTGACCCCGATTTGCTGGAGCAAGTACTACTGAACCTCCTCGCCAATTCTGCGCAGGCTCTCGACAAGACTCCCTCTGGAAAGATAGAGATGACTGCGCAACTTGAGGAAAGAGGTAAGGTGATTATCCGCGTGGCCGACAACGGGCCCGGAATCCCCAAAGACCTGCAGGAAAAAATCTTCATACCTTTCTTCACGACGAGAGAAACTGGATCTGGTATCGGCCTGAGTCTCTCCCGCCAGATACTTCACATGCACCACGCATCGATCAGCGTTTACTCGCATCCCGGCGAAAAGACCGTATTCACAATAACATTCTGATACTTCGGACCCGATCCTTTAGTAGTTTTAAAAACTTGGAACTATCGAATTATCGCGGGCGTTGATTCACAGAAACACAATGAAGAAACGTGTGAAAGATGGATTCGAGAAGAGCGCTATCAAGGTCTTCAAAGCTCTAGGAGATCCCAACCGATATGTCATGATGAAATTGCTGATTGAAAAGGGGGAGTTATCCTGCGCGGATTTTGACGGGATAACAGAACTTTCTAAGCCGGCGATGTCGCACCATTACAGGATACTTGAAAATGCGGGCCTGATAATGTCCGAAAGAAGGGACTTCACTTCTATATGAAAGCAAACCTGGGAGAGCTGGAGAAGTATGTTCCTGATTTCACTGGAAAACATGTGAGACGATGAATAGTTAAGGAGAGTAGCCATGTCTATAGTCTTTTTGTTAGGAAGGGTCTTATACGCTGCAATCTTCATAAGCAGCGGATACAACCACCTTTCGAAGGTCAAATCTTTGAGTGGTTATGCGAAGAGCATGGGAGTGCCCGCGGCAGAGTTGCTGACCGCGATCTCGGGAATAATGATAATTGTTGGAGGTCTATTGATCCTCTTCAATATCATGATCTTCTACGGGGCACTACTGATATTTCTATTCCTGGTTCCCACAACACTGATGATGCACGCATTCTGGAAGATAACCGATCCTGGAACAAGACAAACCCAACAAATCATGTTTATGAAAAACTCTTCCATGGCTGGAGCTGCCCTCATCATCATGTACTTCGCTTATGGAATACGCTGAGACATCCGAGAAGAAAAAGCGGCTCCAGCCCAAGGAACTCTTCCGGGGAATATTCACATTCTCACAGAACCCAGATAGCCTTGGTGGAATTTCATATCTGGTGACAGGCAACGCACAAGTCTTCATGATAGATGTGCCCGATCTGACTTTTTTTGAATCCCTCCGGATCGCCGACGCCGTCATACTACACACACCGGGACATTCGCCAGGGTCATCTACTTTGTACTACCCGCCGAGACGGTCAACGTTCACCGGCGACCATGTCACGGCAGATCATGGGAAACCTGTGGCTGAAGATTTCTATTGGACTTACGATTACGAGCTCCAGCTCAACAGTGCTCGCACACTTCTCGATTATGACTTCGACTATATTCTCCCAGCCCACGGCGGACGATGGCTTATCAAGAATGCAAAACATGAGTTGAATGAATTCTTAAAAGGCCATGGGTAGAATAGTCCTTACCGCATATCTTTCTCACGGCGCACCAACTTCACTCGTGGAAAGAACGAGGATTCACGATGTGTACGAGAAACTCGGCAAAGCACTTGGCAAGCTCGAAGTCGACTCTGTAGTGATCTCATCTCCGCATTATTTCAGTCGTGGAGCCTTCCAAGTGGAATCCCGCAACGATATACCGTGCATCCGGGATTACTATGGATTTCCGGATGAGCTTTACAAATTTTCGTATGAGGCGAAGAACAATTTCACACTGGCTTCAGAGATAGTATCCCAATCGACGCGTGCCGGTCTCAGCGCCTCCGAGTCCCAATCGTGGGGACTGGATCATGGTGCGTGGCTCCCGCTTTACTTCATGTTTCCCAAACAGGACGTCAAAGTCGTTCCCGTATCAATTTCATCCGCGAGTCCCGAGACACATTTCCGGTTTGGAGAATCGATTAGACGGGCGGTAGAAAATGTTGGCAGCAGGGTTGCAGTAATAGGAACTGGCTCGCCGGTTCACAGACTCGATCTGATCAGGTACGGTTATTACGGACAAGAGAAGTTTGAACCAGGTCAAGAATTCGATGAAAAGGTAATTGCGACAATTGCTTCGCGAGATGTCAGCAAAATTCTCCGCATTCCGAAAGAGTTCCCTAGTCTATATCAAGACGCCCAACCTGAAGGAGATCTGAATCCACTTTATATCGCGCTCGGTGCATCGCCCGCCGAAGAGCTAGTCGGCGAAACCATTTTACACGAGTTTATGTACTACGGAGTTTCCCTGATAAGCACAATCCTTAGTGCAGGTATTGCTGCGCGAGAGCTTCTGCCAAAAGCCGAAGCGCATTAGTTTTTCGAACAATCAGATCTCCTCTCATCAGAGTCTATCGCCAGGGTGGCTCCCCCGTCAACTGAGCGTCAGCTCCATGTACACTGCGTCTTTCAGCGGATTGAACCGATATGTGCCGATCTCTCTGAACCCAAGCGATTTGTAGAGTGATATGGCTTCTTTCATGGACGACACAGTGTCTAATTTCATACCGCGGTATCCCACGGTGCGCGCATTTTCTATCACGGACTCGGCTAATTTCCTTCCGATACTCCTGCCTCGAAAAGGAGGCCGGACATATAACCGTTTCATCTCACAAAAACCTTCGGTGAGTTCCCTTAATGCCACGCACCCGGCGACCTCTATGCCGTACTTCGCCAGCAAAAGTGCACCACGTGGAGGAGCATATTCACCCGGCAGTCTGTCCAACTCCCGTTCGAAATTCTGGAATGATAGATCGAAATCGAGTGACATCGCGTACTCCTTGAACAGTCCCTTGATTGCAGCCAAATCGCGCTCGGATGCGACGATAATTTCCAACATGTAATCGTCCTGTCTGATTATGACCTGCCTGCAGCGGCCCGAAAGCTCTGCAAGATGCCTCCTGATAGAATCATTCCTCAACTGCTCCAGATACAAATGAGCATGTATAAACTTCGTCAGCAGGATACGAATTCCGAGACATTGCGCCGATCGATTTATTAGGAATCCCCGGTTTAGAGGCAAACGTTATTCTCGGTCGCGGTCCTCTCGACAAGATCATCAACGGTGGAAACACTTGAGAAAATGAAATCCAAGAAATCTATGGATCTTCCTGACTCCATTTAGCGCCCCCTTGGTGAGGTCCGCCGAATTCTGATCAATGCGGTGGACAACAATCGAATAGAATACTTTCCTCCCCTAAGTCCTGGGAATTGACTTCTTTACCGGACACACCAATTCCCAACAAGTGAAGCCGTGCTGCTACCGCAAGATCCCCTTCAGTATCTTAGGACCAACCGAGTCAAGATCGATGCCATACTGGTTGAGAGGTGAAAGTTCGTTCTTCCCGCCCTCAAAGGAATCCGTGGCTGCGGTCCGGTTCATCGGCATCGCCTTGCTCACCGCTACTCCCCATCCTGCGTCATTGACAACTCCATAAATCATGTAGATAGAATAACCCGTATCGAACTGCCGATATACATCAGAAGGACCTTTTGCGAGATAGTATACGGTAACACCACCTGCCGATTGACCACCACCGGAGACGGTAGATGTCGATTGAAGAACCAGACAATTTGAGAAAGACCCGAAAGGTACTGTGACCGATGTCGTGTCTAAGATTACATCTTGTTCAATCAACGTATAGGTCACTCCTTGCGAAGCAAAGGTAGTCGCACGAGCGTAAGCGGTTCCTTCTAGCATGGTATCCGGCATAGAGACGAGCGCTGAATCGAACATAATAAGACTTCCACCGTAAGGCCAGAATCCCGAGTAACCCTTCGGACCGTAGAAATACTGGTACCCGGTGTTATCGAGCAATACCGTATACTTGACTCCGTTCATCACCGTGTCCATGGCGAACTCTTCATACGAACTATCGGACCAGACTTTATAATACGTGGAGTCTAAATTCTCGCCGTAGCCGGCGAGTGAAAGTGCTAGCCCGGCATGTGGAATTTGCGGTGCAGTGGGTACTGCAGTCGTACTGCAGGACTCCAAAGATAGTATCCCTAGACCGAGCGCGATCGCCAACAATAATTTCATCTTCATCCAATTATTTAACATTATTATCATAGAGCCCGTTCCTCCCAACTTCGGACGGCAAGGATCAAAACCGAGGCCCTCACATGCCAGTGATTCCTGGCGGAATCTCAAAGTGTCTCGTGAATAATCGGACCGCCCGCCCCGGGGAGTTTTCGCGGGGCAAAATCAGCACCCTCTGCGTCAGAGGCTTCTTAGACCGCCAGAGACCCGAGGATACCGTTGAAAAGTTAGAAGTCCTTTCACACAAAAACAATCGCAGGAATCGGTTGCACTCCTTTCGGGCGCTTGTTAAATTAGAAACGAAGCATTCCAAAAGCGCCAATTCTGTGAGTTTTGGACGATTTTGGAAAGATGTAAAGTGTTCCGGGGCAGTAGCTCAGTTGGGAGAGCGCCAGAATCGCACTCTGGAGGTCGGGGGTTCGACTCCCCTCTGCTCCACAAAGTGTCCTTTTAAATCGATGTAGGTCGGGACGAGAGCTTCTTGAGGTCAAGTCCTGTGCAACGGAAGGTTGCCGAACCCCGCCAGATCCGGAAGGAAGCAACGGTAAGCGTACTAACCGTGTGACACAGTAAGCTTGACCTCATGAATTTTACCGGTTCACTGATAAATGTCGCTCTACAGGTGACATATTATTCAACCCGATCTTTTGAAAATTTCAAGTCTAATTACTGATATTAGGTGTTCATCTACTCTTTTGCCCTGAAGTCCGGTGGAACAACCTTGCTGTCTGTTGACAGATGTCTGGCAGCATTGATATCTGCATTCACCGCTTCAATTGTGGCCCTTTGGGAAGGCGCATTCCTCCCCATTTCGAATTTAACTTTCAAACGTATTTGCGGAGTTGTCTCAGACTGGCTCCGGGATCTTCCAAAGAGTGTATGTAATGCTCGGGGAAGAGTGAACAATGATCCACTCTACGATGAGCAAGCTTTAGAAGTCCGTGTACCTAACCAGCATGCTTTCACTTCACGGACCAGCCAATCTTCGGCTGCCAACATTATTTCGATGTGCCCGCCGGGCAAAGGCGTCGTGCCATGGTATCATCGAAACAAGCACTCTCTATACCCAAGTTCAAGAAGTCTAATTACGGACTTGTGTCAAGGGTTTGATTCAGCCAGTCCCATGCAGTCTCCGCTCCAACTCAACAAAGTAGGTATCCATGAAAAAGGAGATTGTAATTAATGAGACCGCCGATCAAATCCGGATCGCCATCACTGAAGACAGCAGGCTCGCTGAGATTTTCGTCGAGTCACCGGGCAAAGAACGGATGGTCGGAGACATTTACCTTGGCAAGGTTGCGAGAGTCATGTCGGGGATCAGAGCTGCGTTTATCGACATCGGGCATAAGCAGGACGCGTTTCTTCATTTCTCCGACGTCGATCCTAACATAGACGAGTACTCGGCGCTGATCGGCGAAGATGGTGCCGAGGTAGAAGAGGATGAGGACGACGGCTCCGATGATATTCCCGAAACCTCTACAGGTCCGCATGCTCAATCGAAGGAATCGGTCGCACGTCCTCCTAAGACGCAGATAGCGCAGAGGCCGCAGCGACCTCCACAAAGGGAAATCCATCTCGAACGCGGGCAAAGTATCATTGTCCAGGTAACGAAGGAACCCGTCGGCAAGAAAGGCGTCAGGGTAACCAGTAAAGTGTCGCTTCCCGGCAGATACCTGGTGCTGCTCCCATTCGACGGCCGCATAGGGGTCTCAAAAAAGCTCTACAATTTCCGAGAGAAAAAACGTCTAAGAAGAATCATCAGGAGTTTGTTGCCTGAAGGATTCGGTGTAATAATAAGAACTGTTGCTGAGGGAAAAGAAGAAGAGCTTCTCAAGAACGATCTCGAACAACTTGTGAAGACATGGCGCGAGATTGAAAAGAGTTTGAAGACTGAACAACCCCCCATTCTTCTCTACAAGGATCTCTCGACTGTTTCGAGCGTAATCAGAGATCTTTTCAACAATGAAGTTCAGAGAGTAGTCGTTGACTCCAGGAGATTGTACAAGGAGATTACCACTTACGTCAAGTGGTTCGCACCAAGTCTCCTTGATAAGATCGAGTTCTACCGCGGGAAGCAGCCGATATTTGATGTCTTCGGTGTGGCAAAAGATATGCAGGAATCCCTCGGCAGGAGGGTCCCGCTTAAGACCGGCGGCTACCTCGTGATTGACGTTACTGAAGCGATGACCGTGATAGACGTGAACAGCGGCCGTTACGCGGCGAGCAAGGAACAGGAACAAAATTCATTGCGGACCAACCTTGAAGCGTCCAAGGAAATTATCAGGCAGCTCCGACTTCGCGACATCGGTGGAATAATCGTCATCGATTTCATAGATCTTGATGAAGAACGAAACAAACGGAAAGTATACGAAGAGCTGAGAAGGGAATTCAGGAGAGACAGGGCAAAGGCAACAGTCCTGCCAATGACGGAGTTCGGACTTGTCCAGATTACCAGGCAGAGAATCCGCCAGAGCATCATGCAATCCTTCAGTGAATCGTGTCCGGTATGTGCAGGTACCGGAATTGTCCAGAGTAGAGCGACTATCTTCACAGATATTACAGGCTGGTTCGGAAGATATAAGACGAATGGCAACGGCAGGCATCTCAAGCTACTTGTACATCCTTACCTCGCTTCCTATCTCAAGGAGGGGAGACCGAGCCATCTGTTTAAGTTAATGTGGAAGCACAAGGTACTAATAAAGCTGCAGCAGGACCCGAAGCTCCAGGTGAACACTTTCAAAGTATTCAGCGTGACACAAGACAGAGACATCACAGAGGACTTCAAAGGTTAGTAGACTAGAGACGATCAGATCCGGAACAATTGGACATCGCAATCGGATCAGCGGCGAGCACATTGTATCCTGCACGGAGATGACCTCCGCCAAACCGGGGATAGTGGAACGGTGTTCTAACGTTGCCCGTGTTGGCTCTATTAGAGATGACTCATCCCAAGTTAGAATTCGGAGAAACCCATGAATAGCAATGAAGTTTTGATGAAATCTGGAAAAAGGATTGCGCTGGTGGCCCATGATAACAAGAAAGAAGAATTGCTCCAATGGGCGAAGTTCAACCTGGAAATATTGAAGAAGCACGAACTTTACGCAACCGGGACCACCGGCAAGCTTCTTTCTTCGCAAGTAGGACTCAAGATCCGGAAGATGATGAGCGGGCCCATCGGGGGCGATCAGCAAATCGGAGCGAAGATAGCCGAGGGTAAGTTGGATATACTGATTTTCTTTTGGGATCCTCTGGAGCCTCAACCTCACGACCCTGATGTCAAAGCACTACTTCGGATTGCGGTGGTGTGGAACATACCCGTGGCATCAAACCGAGCTTCGGCTGATTTCTTGATCTCGTCACCTCTATTCCATTCTGAATATACCCGCAAAGTGGTCCTCGGCGTCGATCGTTAAGAACCTACCTTGAACACAAATATATACAAACCGTTTAAAGTTGGTGCCCTCATAACTATATTTCTCTCGAACAAATTGAATTATTAAGGAGTAAGTGTATGCGAATCGGTATTCTCACAGGTGGCGGTGACGTACCCGGGCTGAACCCCTGTATCAAGGCAGTAGTCTACCGTGCTGAAGACGCAGGACTTGAAGTAATGGGAATTAGAAGAGGCTGGGGAGGCCTTCTGAATTACGACATCGATGCTAAGGCCGGAAATTCCGAATGGGTCACCCCACTAAACAAACAGAACACGCGAACGGTGGATAGATCGGGAGGAACGTTTCTTCACACTTCCAGGACTAATCCTGCCAAGGTGAAGCCGCATGACGTTCCCGCTTTTCTTGCGGATCCAAAGAATCCCCCAAAGAAAGACGATCCGATTCTTGATTTTACCCCGCATGTGTTGAAAGTCCTTGAGAAACTTCAGATCGATGCGCTGATCCCGATCGGCGGCGATGATACGCTTAGTTACGGTGTCAGACTTCATAAGGAAGGATTTCCTGTCGTAGCAATCCCGAAGACGATGGACAATGACGTGTTCGGGACGGACTATTGCATTGGGTTTTCGACGGCAGTTACGAGGAGTGTAAACTTCATAACGGCACTTCGCACGCCGGCGGGATCGCACGAACGAATCGCAGTTGTGGAACTGTTCGGGCGTAACTCCGGCGAAACGTCTCTCATATCCGCCTACCTCGCGGGGGTGGATCGCGCAATCATATCGGAAGTACCATTCGATCCGGATGTTCTGGCGAAACTTCTTATCGATGACAAGAAGAGAAACCCGAGCGATTACGCGATTATGACAATCTCCGAAGGTGCACAAATGGTTGGCGGAAAAATTGTCGAGTATGGACAGGCTGACGCCTACGGTCACAAGAAACTCGGAGGTATCGGACAAATCACCGGCGATGCTCTGAAACAAATTACCGGGTCGGATATCATTTACCAGCAGGTCGCTTACCTCATGCGAAGCGGAGAGCCGGACGCACTCGACAGAATGGTCGCGATAAGTTATGCTAACCTGGCTACAGACCTCGTGATCAAAAAGCACTACGGGCGGATGGTGGCACTGAGGGAAGGTAAGTATACTCATATACCGATCGATTCAATCGCAACCGGCTTAAAGCGTGTCGATGTTAACGAGCTCTACGACTCCGAGCAATACAAACCAAAAGTGGCGCATCTCCTGGACAAGCCTATGTTTTTGTATTGACGATAGGACATTCCGTCTATTAAGGGCAGGTCGAAGATCTTTCTTTCGCCCTGCCCTTTTGTTTTGATACCCAACAGTCACCGGCGACAGTCAGACAGCCTTCCACCAAGTTCACAAAAACCTCACAGCATTCGATAGATTTGACTCAGAATGCCCCCTTTTTTGACATTTGTGACCCAACTCCTTTTCTTACCAGTTGTCCTAAAATGCCCTCCGTAAGGCAGAATGTTATCCATCCATCAAATCGACGAAATGGCTCAACAATATACCTTTGAATTTCATTTGATTTTTAATGCTTGAGGCTCCTCTTTCGTGGCACTTGAGTTGCAGATTATGCTCGGAAATCCATAAGATAGGTTTCTCATTCAATGCAAAAAAGCACTAGAAAAGGAGAATCAAGGCTATGAGGAAACAAATTGTTACTAGTTTGACTATGGTATTCCTCGCAGCTGGATTTGCTTTCTCGCAGACAACACCGTCGCCAAAGGCTGGCATCAAGATCGTCGGGATGACCCCCTACACCTTGACCCAAGTCTACGGCTCCAAGGGAAGCTCAATGTATCCCACAACCGGTTTGAGCACGGTCGGTGAGAAAACAGTTGTTTATCTTCAGGCAATTGATTCCGCAGGAGGTACAATCCAGTCTGTAAGCTGGTCCGTGGTTGATCCAATGGGTGGGCATGCTACTATTGATAGTGCGTCCGCGCCATTTACCACGATCACTGTCGATACGACAGGCGAATACACGGTCACACTTCAAATTACTACCCCCGGTGGAAGCTCGCAGGCTTCGACCGTGATAACGTCTGCTGACTATGTCGGCATCGGATCTATGGGGATTGCAAGTAGCGACACGGCAACTGCAAAAGTCCCGCAATGCGGCACCTGCCACCAGGGAGCACTTACCGGATTGGGACTCGACCCGACGGCTGACTACTCGCACTGGATGAACACTGCTCACGCATGGTTTTTCAAAGAGAACCTCAACGGTGTAGGACCAGCGGGCGGTGGCTACAGTGCAAGCTGCATCAAGTGCCACACTACCGGCTACAACCCTGGAGCGGCGAACGGCAACTTTGCTGCTCTTGCGAACCAGGTAGGCTGGGCTTTTCCGAAGACTCTTGCAGACACTAACTTCGCCCATTTGTATCACACCTCTGCGCAGTTGGCGCAACTTGGCACGATAGGCTGCGAAAGCTGCCACGGTGCAGGAAGCGAACACTGGGGCGATCCGACAAAGATTTCCGTGTCGCTCGACGCTTCGGTTTGCTTGCAATGTCATGATGCACCTCCCCATCATGCGATCGGGTATGAATGGAAAAACAGCCCACATGACAGCGGAATGCTAGCGATACAGAACATGGAGTCTGCAATAAACAGTGGAACGGCGACCTGTGCAGGTTGCCACAACGGAGCGGGTTTCGTCGACCGCATGAGCGGAAACACCCTGCAGCCGACATACGGGAAAATGCCTCTCACTTGCTCGGGATGCCATAATCCGCATGATGCAACCAATCCGTACCAGCTCAGAAGAGTAACGGCCGACACACTGACGAATGGTTTCGCTATCAGCGAAGGTGGGGTCGGACAACTCTGCATGAACTGCCACCGTGCCCGCTCTAGTGCCAATAAAACGGTCGCGGGTGGATGGAAATCATATTTCGGGCCTCATGAAGGACCGCAAACTGACGTCTTCTTTGGGGAAAATGGCTATCAATTTGGTGACAACTCGATATCAGGCACCAATACCCATACGCAGCTTACCGATGCTTGCGTTACTTGCCACATGGCATCCGATACAATGGATGCAAACGCTGCCACGAGACTCGGCAGTCACACCTGGAAGATGAGCGGACCCGATGCTTTAGGAGACACAACGGACAATACGACAGCGTGTCAATCGTGCCATGGTCCGATCACTGACTTCGATCAGATCCCGGCACCGTATGACTATGCCGGAATTGCGAACGGCGGACCGATGCCAGGCGTGCAAACGGAGGTCAAGGCGTTGCTTGCAAAACTTGCATCGCTATTGCCGGATTCAGTTCTTGCAAACCCGGGCAATGCAACCGTGGGCAAAGGCCTCACGACAAATCAGCTTGGTGCACTCTGGGATTATTTGCTGATCTCCAAGGATGGAAGTTACGGTGTCCATAATGCAAAGTATACCTTCGCGCTGCTCACAAGGGCGATCGGTACTTTGACTGGAATAAGACAATCCAGCGACAAGGTTCCGCAAACCTACGCACTCGGCCAGAACTATCCCAACCCGTTCAACCCGACGACAACAATCAGCTTCTCGGTACCGAGAACGGGAATTGTCAACCTGACTGTATATAACTCAATCGGCCAGGAAGTGAAGGTTCTCGCGAAAGACAACTTTGTTCCCGGAACTTACCAGGTAACATGGGACGGCAGGAACAATGAAGGTACAGAAGTGGCAAGCGGAGTTTACTTCTACCGACTTTCCACGAAAAATTATACAAGCACCATGAAAATGGTATTCTTGAAGTAATCTTGTTGGAACTGCGACTCACTCTAAGAGTGAGTCGCGGTTCTCCTAAAAGGCGTTCTCGATTACTCTTATCCTTGAAGTCTTCCCCTTAAGCTCCACGACAATTACGTCGAACCTGAATTCATATCCTTCCAGTTCTCTCGCCTCTACATAAGCTTCGGCAACCTTCCTGATGCGGGTCTGTTTTCTCTCGTCTACTGCCGATTCGCCGGGTCCGTAAGTTTCCGTCCTCCTTGCCTTCACTTCGCAGAACACGATGAGCTTTTCTTTCCGCACGATCAGGTCGATCTCACCGTGACCGTATCTGAAGTTTCTTTCTAAGATTTCGAACCCGTTCCTGCTTAAGAAGCTTGCCGCAAGCTGTTCCCCCTTCTTTCCGACAATCTTGTTCAAAACTCGGCCCTACAACTGAACAGTGAAGCTTCTACGGTGGATCGGAGAAAAACCGTGCTCTCTGATGGCCTCCAAATGTTCCTTAGTCAGATACCCTTTGTTCCTCTCAAAGAAATACTGGGGGAACTCATCGGCATAAGACCTCATCAGCGAATCGCGGGCTGTCTTGGCGAGAATTGAAGCGGCCGCGATTGAAGAAATGTATACATCCCCTTTCACGACAGAAATGCAATTCCGATTTTTCAGATTGAGGAACTTACCATCAATTAGGATAACCTGCGGCCTGACTTTCAAACCATCCACACATTTTTCCACTGCAATTCTGGTCGCATTCAGGATATTTACCGAGTCTATTGTCTCGTGATCGATGTGGGCGATTGAGTAATCGAGTGCCCTTTCCCTTATTAGTTTCCCCACGGTCTCCCTGCGGTCCTCCGACAATTGCTTTGAGTCTCTGACGAAATCGGCGAGAGTTCCTACAGGCAGGATCACTGCAGCGGCGGTGACAGGCCCTGCAACAGGTCCACGTCCGGCCTCATCAACCCCTGCCACGAAATGCACGCCCTCCCGGGCCAGCAGCTCCTCAAATTCGAATGTCGGGGAACTTTTCATTCCATCAGAATTTATGGAATCTTGGCCAAACTTCCGCGGATAGAACCGTAATTGAATATTCAAAGACTGTGTGTTAAGATAAACCTGTGAAAGTCAGATTAGCTTTCCTGATCCTGTTTTTCGCAGCGGGAGCAGTCATCGCTTCTGAAAAAGTGGTCCTCATCCGTCTGGATGGGATGATTGATCCTGCGTCGGCGGACTATATCACGAACGCGATTGTAAAAGCCGAAAAAGAAAATGCCGCCGCAGTCGTAATTGAGATGAACACCCCCGGGGGGTTGCTCGAATCGATGCGGAAGATAGTCCAGAGTGAATTAAGTTCCTCGGTGCCGGTAGTAGTTTATATTTACCCGAGAGGGTCGAGGGCCGGCTCGGCAGGTGTATTCGTCACGCTTGCCGCGAACGTGGCAGCCATGGCACCAGGGACCAATATCGGCGCGGCTCATCCTGTCGGCGGAGGAATCGGCAGCGACACGTCATCGGTCGAGGCACGGAAGATCATCAACGACGCGGTGGCTTTCGTGAAAGCTATCGCTGAACAGAGGCACCGGAACATAAAGTGGGCAGAGAATGCGGTTAGATTCAGTATATCGAGTCCGGACTCGGAAGCGCTGAAAGAAAACGTCATCGATCTCATTTCACCGAATCTTGATTCATTGCTTAACGAAATCGACGGAAGGGTTGTCGAAACGAGCAGCGGCAAAGTCGCGCTCCATACGAGAGGTGCGACCGTACAATTCATCCCGATGAGCTGGGGGGAACAGCTTCTTAGCATTCTTAGCGACCCGAATGTGACTTACTTACTTCTGATGGCGGGGATTTTCGGAATTGGGTTCGAGCTGTTTAATCCGGGTGGAGTATTGCCGGGAGTTGTCGGTGGAATATGTTTGATATTAGCTCTCTATGCCTTTCAGACTTTGCCGTTGAACTTTGCCGGATTGGCATTGATCATACTCGCAATAATACTTTTTGTGGCGGAGGTAAAGATCATGACTCACGGGGCGCTGGCAATAGGTGGTATAATCGCACTGTTCTTGGGCTCCGTGATGCTCTTCCGCTCTCCTCTTGGAAATGTGAGTGTCTCACTCTCTATCATAATAACGACCGTTGTCGTGACTGCGGTGTTCTTCCTGTGGATCGTCGGTCTCGGTCTAAGAGCGCAGCAGCGCAAACCGACTACTGGATTTCGAGCGATGGTTGGAGAGACGGGGTCGGTTATGAGCGAGATTGTTCCGGGAGCCAACGGGCAGGTTCTGGTCCATGGCGAGATCTGGAAAGCCATCGCCGACACCCCGCTGAAGAAGGGTGACCAGGTGACCGTTGAGTCGTTCTCAAATTGGATACTGAAAGTCAAACCTAAGAATTAGGAGGTAACATGGAAGCCGCTCTAGTTATCATTGTATTATTTTTAATCTTCTTCCTTTCGAGCGCGATTCGAATCTTGCGGGAATACGAGCGGGCTGTGGTTTTCAGGCTCGGGAGGCTAATTGGCGAAAAAGGGCCCGGACTTATACTGCTTATCCCGATAATCGATAAGATGGTACGGGTCAGTCTGAGGACAATTGCTCTCGACGTTCCATCACAGGATATTATCACAAAAGACAACGTATCCATCAAAGTGAGTGCCGTCATTTATTTCAGGGTGATGGATCCGAGAAAGGCCGTTGTTGAAGTGCAGGATTATATGTTTGCAACGAGCCAGATGTCCCAGACAACGCTCCGCAGTATCATCGGGCAATCGGAATTGGACGAGCTTCTTTCGGCGCGGGACAAAATCAATAAAGAGCTCCAGAGCATAATCGACAGTCACACCGAGCCATGGGGAATAAAGGTTTCCAACGTGGAGGTGAAACAAATCGATCTCCCCGTTGAGATGCAGAGCGCTATGGCCCGCCAGGCCGAAGCCGAACGCAACCGGCGTGCAAAAGTCATAAATGCGGAAGGCGAGTTCCAGGCATCTCAGCGGCTCGCAGATGCAGCGCGGGTAATCGCAGAATTTCCGGTTGCCGTGCAGTTGAGATTCCTGCAGACCATGTCTGAAGTAGCATCGAAGAGCAATTCAACCACATTCTTCCCCGTTCCGATCGACCTATTGACACCATTTATCGAGAAGAGCGCAGGCGCTGCGAAAAAGGCAGACAAATAACACAAAATTATATTGACGGATGAAGAAGCCCCGTTTCTTAAGACGGGGCTTCTTCAACAAACGGGTTCAATGACTATCGTCAGCTCCAGGAACTCTGATAAATCACTGAGCCGGTCGACGGATCGTATTCCCACCACTGTCCAGAACCGTTTGACTGCCAGGCTGCTTTGAAGACTAACTGGCTCGTGCCATGGTATTCGTCAAGCTCGCCGCTCTTGTCCGGGTTGTTTATGAGCTTGATCGTGGACTCTATGTTGCCGCTTGCATCCAGATTCTGTATCGTGGCCGTTACCGTCCCGTTGCTCCCCGTCGTCCAGTTGAACTCAATCTGCGGGTCGGTTGTGTTTGTAATGTAAACCGAAAAATTGCCCGTTGAACCGTCTTTACTTGTCGTGCCTTTAATGTACGACCAGTTCGTGTAATTGGCAGAATCTGAGCTGCCGTTATAGGTCAGAGCCCACTGGTAACTTCCATCAGTTGCGACCGTTCCTGACCAGGTTTCCGTAACCCCGCCGCTTGAGCTTAGCCATGACCATGTATTGCCATTCTGAGTGGCTTGGCCCGTCATGAAGCTCGAAGCAATAGCAGTGTAAAGTCCGATTTCGAGTGCGACCCCATCTGCCTGTGTCGCACCCGAGCTGTCGGACGTCGTGTTCGGACCGGCGAAAATCGGATGGTTCAACTTCGGCGGAGTGGACGACGAGCTCGTGGGGCTGCCGCTTTTCGAGCAACCGGCGACCACTAAAGCGAGCGCCAGCAATAATACCCCCGCTGTCCTTTTGGTTTTCAACATCGAATCTCCTCTTATTCGTCTTTTGACGGTTGCCTTTTCTGTCACATCGCGAATCCCGGCACAATCTACTTATTTCCCCATTCTTTTCAACCATCATTGTGTCGACATGAAGGAACCACAAGTCAATTCGATAGATCCTCGCTCGGCGACTTACAGCTTCTATTGAGTTGCCTTACATATTGAGTTCAACTAAATTGACCCGGAGGAAAAAACATGAAATGGCTGATCACGTTATTGGTCTTTACCGCTTTCTCCACGGGATTCGCACAGGAGATAAACAGCACTGTAACTATAAACTATGATGCCCTTAATGGGACAGATCGCGAGAATGTCGTTGATCTCGCCAAAAGCATCCAGGAATACATAAACAGCCACAGATGGACGGGTCAGGATTGGAAAGGACCGAAGATCCAGGCGACTCTGAACATTTATCTCCTGAGTGCTCAGAACGGGGTTTACACCGCCCAGGCCTTCGTGGGGAGCCAAAGACCGATTTACAAATCGTCTAACACTTCTCCCATGGTCCGCATAATGGATAACTCCTGGCAATTCAGTTATACGAAGGACCAGCAGTTATATCACAACGACTATCAATTCAATTCGCTGACAAGTTTCGTAGACTATTATATGTACATAGTCCTCGGTTTCGATGCCGATTCTTATTATCCGCCGAGTGATCCTGAAAGCGGGACGAGGTTCTATCAAAAAGCATCAAACATCGTCACCATGGGCCAGAACAGTAACAACCCCCAGGGATGGCAGAGCGGGACACTCGGGAATTATTCCAGATATGGATTGGTAAATGATCTTCTCTCTGCAAGAGGCGAGCTCTTTAGAAAAGCTTTTTTTGAGTACGAGTATAACGGGATAGACTTATTGTCAAGCGAGCCTGACACCGCTCAGGCGACAATCGTCAGCTCCTTGAATTCAATAATTAACCTTGTGCTTCAGTCCGGTTCGCGAAACACACTGGTTAAAGAATTCTTCGATGCGAAATATCTCGAGATAGCAGAGGCACTAAAAAATTATCCCGACAAGTCGATTTTCCAGAAACTCTCCGTCGTTGACCAAGCACATCAATCCACCTACTCAAAGTATTTGAACTAGGCGATAGCGTAACACCAGAATCCGTGTTTTCAAGCGGCGCTTGACGCCGTATCAAAGATGAGGACGAAGTATGCGGAATCTCGGTTATCGTGGGTTCATACTCCTGACGACAATCCGTCTCATTACCGCTGCGTCGGTTTCGTATGCCGGATTTGAGCGGCGTGCTGCCGGTGCCAGGAGCCTCGCTTTGGCGGGAGCCCCTGGTTCTTTCGGGGAGGACTGCTGGTCGTTCTACCTCAATCCTGCCCGATGTGCCAACTTAAGGCAACTCAACGTTTTCTACTCACCCTCTACATTGGGCCTATCCGAAATCAGAACTACCGGCATCTCTTTCCGTGGACATCTTCTTTCATTCGATTTTGGTGCAGCGGCGCAAACCTTTGGCTACGATTTGTACCGCGAAAGCATTTACACTGTCAACTTGTCGAGACCGATCTCGGACTTTTTCTTCTTAGGTTGTAATCTGAACATAAACCACCTGTTCATCAAAGGATATGGCACAGGCATTTGCGGCAGCATCGATCTTGGAACAAGGTTGTTTCTCTCGGATCATATCGCGATTTCTGTCGCGACTACCAACGTCAATTCGGCGTCGATGACAGCTACAAGGGATAAACTTCCCCAGACAATTTCTTTTGGCTGCGGACTGGTGTCGGAGCGAGTGAACGTTGCTGTAGAGTATTTCAAAGAGCTTGGATTTCCATCCTCTGTAAGGTTGGCAGCAGAGTACTCACCTATAAGAGAATTTACTCTGCGGGGTGGAACGGCCAGCGGAACAAATACCATCCACGCCGGGCTCGCCTGCAGGTTACTGGCATTCGAGCTTGAATACGGAATGGCTTATCACCAATTCCTGGGGATAACACATTGTATCGGGCTCTCATTTAAAATATCTGGGGGCGGGGCCAGCGAATTTGAAAGCATATCGAAATACCGAAGTGCTTTGAGATCGAGATGAAGATCCCTCGCTCAGCTAATTCTCCGGCAAATCCAAAACCGGCGATCAAGATCATCATAACGATGTTTGCGTTGCTATCAACGCTTGACCCCGAAGCGGCGCCTTCCCAAGATCTTGAAGAAGAGGTGAGGGATGAGAATGTTCTTGAGTCTGTAGTAGCCGGTAGTGAGGACGCGACCGAAATCATAAACAAGTTCGACCTGAACACGGCAAGCCCTGAGGACCTCCTGCTTGTGTCAGGCATGAGCACAGACTTTGCAGATGCCATCTTCGACTACAGACGAAGGGTTAAATTCATACATAGTGTTGATGAGCTTTCGCCGCTGGAAGGGGCGAGCCAGACAGCTATGAAAGCGCTGAGACAGCGGGCCTTCATACGGGAAGAGAACAATACATACCTGAAGCTGGAATCCTATATGGACATCTCGCTGCAGAGAATACCTCTCTACCGTGAAGCTTGCGGTGAAAATGGGGTATTGAATTTTCAGCGGGTCAGCTTGGTCTATCGCAACTTCGAGTTCTACGGTGTCAGCGACAAGGATCCAGGTGAGAAAAATTACTTCGACTTCTGTTCGATGAGTCTTGCCATAAAAGGGTTGCCATATTTGTCGACGATTATTCTTGGCAACTATTCCATCAGCCTTGGCAGCGGGCTCCTATTTTCAAGCGCGAGCATTCTCTCGAAGGGTGCAGGCCCGGTCACGTCCCTTTTTTCCAGAAGCATGTATTCGCTGAGGCCCTACAGATCAAGGCAGGAAAGCAGGTTTTTAAGAGGTGCTGCTGCTTCAGTGCCGGTAGGAAAGCTGGAGCTTACGGGATTTGCATCGATGAAGAATTTTGATGCACGTGTTGACAGTGCGGGCGGCGTGACTTCCATCGTTTATCCCGGAACAAACTTACCTTCAGTGAACACTGTGCCTTATTCAAAACTAGGGGAAATGATCCTTGGCGGCGTACTCCGGTATGATTCCAAATGGGCTTCATTCGGGATCTCGGCATCTCACTTTGGCTACGATCG
This sequence comes from Bacteroidota bacterium, assembly GCA_021789975.1. GTDB lineage: Bacteria > Bacteroidota > Ignavibacteria > Kryptoniales > JAKASW01 > JAKASW01. The sequence continues at coordinate 77,193 of JAJYIT010000004.1, read as the reverse complement.
CAGCTTTGCAAAGCGATATCCCAGCAATCTCACAGTCTACGAAGGTTTTTTTCAAGCTCAATCGGAAAGAGCCGCAATTACCGGTGAAGCTCTATTGGATAAAACCATCTCCTTCTCAACCTGCGCCCGCATCGAATTCGAAGGGACTCAGTTCGCGGTCGGTGTGAGGAATCTCAGGGCCTCGATAGCCCCCGGCTATAGCGGCCCCCTGGCCGAGAGCTATCCTTCTGCGATGGAACAAGGCACATATTTCGGTGCGGCTATCCGCATTCTCGACCATGTCAGATTTGGTATCTACTATGACCGGTTCAGGATAATTCCATTTTCAAACGATCCGGAAAAGAACGGCGAGGAAATCTCCGCGGAATCTTATATAAGGCTGCCCAGAGATTTTGCTCCGAATGCTCCCGCGGTCTCGGTCTACCTGCGCTATAAATTTAAAACCAAAGAAGATTTCTACCTCGCCCTTCTGGATGTGCCGACTGCTGTTACTACGATCTCACAATCCAAACAAAACTTCAGAATTGACGTGAGGAGCACGCTATCACGGGAATTATCTGTGCGCGCAAGAATCGAGAAAAACTTCCTGGCATCCGGAGAAGCCGGAGAATTGTTTCTGTCCGATTACAAGTGGAGTACGAACAACTTCTCGATCGGATCCAGGATTTGTTTTTACAAGGCGAACTCTTACGAGTGTGCATTCTATGTGACTGAACCCGACTTGCCTGGAGTTTCCGAATTCACTCTGTTTAGCGGTGACGGAATCAGGCTAATGCTCCTTGCCTCAGTGAAAGTCGGCGGCGGCTTCACGGCAGGCGTGAAAGCTGCGAGAGACATTTATGATACTGCTAAGGAATTCTCTTTGATGGGATATGATCGGGCTCTTTCAGGGATAACCGCGTTCAGTCTCGGAATCTCCTACGAATTGAGGTGACTCTCTCTCCATTTTCTGTATTTGCTGAGCTCCTGTTCGACCAGGACGAGACAGAGAGATACAACAGCTGCATCGTCTACATAACCGATAACTGGGATGAAGTCAGGGATGAGATCAATAGGACTGACAACATACAAAAGTGAGAATACTATCGCGCTTATTGCCCACCATGGGACGGCTCGATATTCACCGCTCCAGTAATCCTTTAAGAGAGAAAGAAGTAATTTGATGTCGGTCAGGTATCTTCCCAGAGGTCCAACCGACTCGAATTTGTTCGTGATGGATTCCGATTTATCGACCGCTTTCTTTACATCTTCTTGGGTCACTTTCGCAGCCTTCTTGCGGAGATATTTTTCGTTTATCCAGGGTATTCGCAATGACGTAAACAGAAACGAATTAGATTATCAGTTAACAAGATTCATACGACTCACGATGCCGGGCTTGTCGTCCACCAATCGGCAAATCCGCTGTTCCTCAAATAAACATCCTCGCGGCAAGCCGCGAGGCATTCGTCGAAATCCGAAAGACCCATGATGTCATTCCCGAACGCTCCTGTCGGGAATCCACTTTCCTGAACCAGATTCCCGCGTGCCTGCCTGGTAGGCAGGCTCTCAGCGGGAATGAGACCGCGAGCGACGGGGAATGTAACCCCAAGTGATTCAACGAGCTACTTCTTCCCGATGAAGCCTTCAATCTGCATCCATTCAATACAAAGTCTCGGCCAGCTGCTGACCTCACCGCGGTCGGTACCAAGGCCAAAACCGTGTCCGCCTTTTTGGAATACATGGAGCTCGAATGGAACGCCGGCATCGTGTAGAGCTTTGAAGAATTGGATACTCTCGCGCACATTTACGGTTCGGTCATCTGCCCCATTGACGATGAATGTCGGCGCGGTCCTCCTGTTCACAAGGAGATAGAAGGGAACGAACGAGTGATCCGCGATGTCAGTTTTGTAGGAAGCAGCGGTTATAGTATCGGCATCAGGATGCTCCCAATTAAGAGCAGGATATACCAACATCGCAAAGTCGGGTCTATCGCTCTCCCTCACGTTGCGAGTCTCGAGGTCCGCCGCAACTTGCCCTCCGGCGGAAAATCCCATCACTCCGACCTTATCAAGATCAATTCGGTACCGCTCAGCTTTTCCCCGTATGACTTCCATCGATCTTTCGGCATCCATCAGCGCGTCCCTTAAGTTGAGACGGTATTTGAGGACGAAAGCGGCGATCCCGTTCTTGTTGAGCCATTTAGCCACAAGCGTCCCTTCTTTCCTGAAACAGACATACCGAAATCCTCCACCAGGTATGATTAGAACGGCAGGTGACTTCTCGACTTTCTTTCCCGGGAGAAAAACTGTGAGATCAGGCTGGTAAACGTCATGTATTCTATTGTCGATAATCCTCTCATTATCTTTCGTGCCCAATGTGCCGGGCGCAAGCCCCGGCCATATTCTCAACACCTGCTGGCAGTAAAGGGGAAATGCCGGAAGGAAAAGAATCGTGCAAGAAACAGTGAACAGCGCCAGAAGTCTAACGATGGGAGGACGCGACTTAGTATCCGATCGCGAACACGGTAAGATGCGAAAACGTATCATGATGGAACTCGGGTAGCCCCTATAACTCTGGATCGACTTCGGCAATCGGCACATCCCAATGCGCCTTCAGTATCTCGAATCTTCTCTGTTCTTCGCGCTGGAAAGTTTCCTGATCCGTAAAAATCTGCCTCGCCAGCTCCTTTTCGTTGAACCCGTCGTTCGTTACCTGTATGGCTTTCCAGACAATCGTCACGCGAAAATCCCATCTTGAATCCTCGGTAGCATGGAAGCGTGGTCGTGCTATAGACAGACTCAGGATACGGCCCATCTCGATTTGCTTCTTGAGTAACGGGTGATGGTTCTTCTTGTACAAAGAGAGGAATTCTTCAGCATGCCCCCAACGCGCTTTGTAATAGTATTCGATGGTGTAGGGCATCCCATCTGGTGAAGTGCTCATGATCAAGTCCAGACTATTTGTGAATTGATTATACCTTCAGGAGAGCTTGCCGGCTTGAATTCAGCGAGGCCGGCAACTCTCCCTTAGAAACACGGTTTCCAGTCGCAGGATTCAGCCGCCGATTTCGACGGCGACGAATCTTGAAATGTACGAAGTATCTTGCTTCGTTAACACTCTCAGCATAACCGCGTCCCCCTGTTTCTTGTTGCTCAACAAGTTCATGAGATCCTTAGGCGAGCCGACTCTTTGATGATTCACCTCGGTAATAATGTCTCCCACGAGAAGAGACCTGTCGGCAGCTGGTCCGGTCGGCGACACATCTGCAACTATGACACCTTCGTCGATGTCGGCGGCTTTCTTTGTTTCCTGGTCCAAAGTCTGTACCGTGATACCCAGTTTGGCAACGCTGACCTGGCCTATGTCTTCCTGCGTTTGACCATTGTCAGGCGGTGCCACCTGGTCATTGCTGCTGAGTTCACTCTCCGAAACTTCGGCGAGAGTCACGCTTTTATACAGGATCTTTCCATCCCTGAATATCTTCAACTTGACAACGTCCCCGGGACTGTGCTCAGCGATCAGCGTCTGAATTTCGTTCGGAGCATTTACGTCCACTCCATCCACGGACAGAATAACGTCGCCGGCTTTGAGTCCCGCCTTTTCAGCAGGGCTCCCTGATGTGAAGCCCTGCACCCACACGCCTTCAGGCTTCGGAAGACCAAGTGCGCGCGCATCGGTCCCGTCGATGCTTGCCTTGAGCTGCACCCCAAGCATCGGCCGCCTCACGTGGCCGAACTCAATAATGTCCTCCGCGGTCTTCCTGACCAGATTTATCGGTATGGCGAAACCATATCCCTGATAGAAACCGGTCCTGGTGGCGATCGCGGTGTTTATGCCGACAACCCGCCCGGTGATATCGACGAGTGCTCCGCCGCTGTTACCCGGATTTATCACGGCATCCGTTTGTATGAAATCGCTGATTCCCCACTTGTCATTCGAGAGATCAATGTTCCTTCCCTGAGCGCTTACTATGCCCGCTGTAACGGTCGATGTAAGGTTTAGCGGATTTCCGATGGCCAGCACCCATTCACCCACCTGCACGCTGTCCGAGTTTCCGAGCGCCGCGACGGGCAAGTTGCTCGCCTCGATCTTTATTACCGCAACATCCGTATTGGGATCCGTGCCGATAAGTCTCGCCGTTAAAACCCGTTTATCGTAGAGCCTGACTTTTATGCCATTCTTGACTGCCCCTTCCACCACGTGATTGTTGGTTATGATGTAGCCGTCGGTCGTGACGATCACCCCCGATCCGGTTCCTTTTTCAGGCTGTGGCTGGGGAAGATGGAACTGGAAGTTGTGAAAGAACGGGATGTCCGGCGAGCTCGACTGCGGCGTAGAGATCACGGTGACGCTAACGACTGCCGGCGTTACATCCTTGGCAACTTCTATGAACGCCTGCTGAGTTGCGAGGAGATTCACATCGGCGCGCGGGATAGGTGCATCGCCTCCCAATTTTATTTTCTTGCCGGTGATCCCGAGGGTATCGCCGACGCCGTTGAAGCTCATGACGAAAAGAGCGCCGAAGACAACTCCGATCGCAACTAACAAAGCCGCACCTAACAACGTTCTCTTACGCAACATATAGCCTCCGATTAAACTTTTGCCACGCATTCAGCTTTGGAACGAACGCCTGGCCGCGACTGATTCTCCCACGCATTCCAATCGGGACCGATGAGCCGGGTTTACTTTAAGAGTCTTCTTATATTTGGATCCCGCCTCATGGCGACCTTAGTATTGCCAGGGATTTTATTTCCTGCAGAGTGTCAGAATGTCTTCTCAGATAAACAAAAACGAAGTTTGAAAGTTCATTTTGCACCGGCATCGCTATCTCAGCTTTGGCAGCGGCGCCGGCCGAGAGACTCACAAAACTCCGCAGAGCCAAAAGGGCTGGGGCCGATAGATAAAAGTCCGACCCGGTCGGTACTATTCGGTCGAAGCATGCCTCGCATATCGGGCCGCCCTTTTGGACAACATAGTAAACTTTCTTCTCCTTCTCAAGGTTTATCTGCCGCTTGCAAACAAAGCAAGTTTCGAAGTTGGGTCGAAATCCGAGCTCATCCGCGAGATGGAGACCAAAATACGTAAACACATTCTTCGGCGATGTACCCGGCTCGTCGAGGGCCGATAGCGATCCAACCAATAAATTGAACACCGGTTCATTCTCTTCCTCGTCATGCATAACACGGTTGATAATTTCAACCAGAGACATTGCTATTGAAAGGCGGAGGACGTCGGTAGTGAGAGATTTGAAATACTTCAAAAACTCACCTGATGAAACATATTGAATGTCGCGGTTTTCTCGCCGATAAAAAACTATCTGAAGATAGTTGAGCGGTTGGAAAAGGGAGCCGAATTTACTCTTCGGGTTTCTCGTCCCTTTGGCGATAGCGCTCATCTTGCCGTATCGCTTCGTGTATAACGTTACGATCTTGCTCGTATCGCGGTAGTTGATAGCACGGAGAACAACGGCTTCGGTTTTCTCAATAGACATGTATCAATTTAACACCTGCGAGCCGTGGAGGTAAGGCGATTTCCATCCGGATTTTGCGACTAATACTGCGTCGGCATCCGCTAAAAAGGAACGGCCGGGCGGGAACCGCGAGCCACCATTCGGGGGGTGAGCTTTAGGAAGAAGCGGAGAACAACGGATCAGCAAGAAAAGGTAGTTAACAAGAAATCCTCTTGGGACACCTGCCAATTTGAAATTTGCAAATCCGATCCATGACGATTCGGCATGTCAACGTCTCAACTCTTTCAATCGCCACAATGCAACACGACCCCGTGGGGAACTAATCGAAACATCGCCTCGTTCGGATTGACGTTCTCTATATCCCCGCGGGCTTACTGCAAGACATATCTTGAATCTTATCGCGCCGTTCAAGCCCTTGATTCCTGAGGAGAAATGCCGATGAAATAGTATGGCAATACACGCACCCCTTTGTCCTCGATTCTGTCGGCATTGGCTTAAGACGTGATCGCTCGTAGTCTTTTACCGCTTAATTGAGTTGGAGTAAGCTCGATAGGAGTATGAATGGTGCAGAAGCACATAGCAGATATCGGCAAGTTGCCACACTTTGCGGACATGCGATTGCTGAAACGTGCCAGGATACACTTCGCATCCCATCAAAAGCCACGCCGGCATCAATAGGGTTGCGGATTGCAGAATTCATCCTCCTTCTTGTCGTATTCACCGGCACAGTTCTTTCCTCTGAGAGAATTCGTGTTGTACACGGTAGAGTAGTGGATGGTAGCACCGGCGAGGGATTGCCTTTTGCCGACGTATTTGTGCAGACTACCGGGTACCGTATAAACACTAATGCCGATGGCGAATTCACCGTTTCGCTCCCTGAGAGCGGGGCTAAGCTAGTGGTGTCGTTCATCGGCTACAAACGGTCTTCCATCGATGCGGGCAAATACGATTCACGGCTGATCGTGGCACTGACGCCCACCGTGGTACCTTTGAGCGGACTGATCGTGACGGCAGTCAGGAAATCCAACCCGATCCAAAACTCGTTGGAATTGGGGAACGCTCAGATCAGGGAATTCAGCGGTGTGACACGTGATCCGTTGAGAACGCTCCAGCTCATACCTGGGGTCAGTTCTGACAACGAAGCCAGCGCTAAGGTAGACGTAAGAGGTGGCACCTGGGACGAGAACACTGTCCTCATCGATGGTGCAGAGGTTTATGACCCGTATCATATAAAAGAAATCGCTCTGGCGAGCCTCAGCATTTTCAATTCAGATATTGTGAGAAGCCTCGACTTCAGCTCCGGCGGTTTCGGTGCGCGGTATGGAGATGCATTGAGTTCCGTAACAAGTATACAATATGTCGAAGGCACCACAGACCATATCAAAGGCACTGCGGACATTACGCCTCTTGACATGTCTGCAGCGTCCAGGGTCCGTTAGGCAAGACGGCTTCGTTTGTCCTCGCTGCGAGAATAAGCTACATGGGGTACCTGGTAAAAGAAGTGAATATCATACCTAACGCTTATGCAGGATACTACGATATACAAGGAAACATCGCCTGGCATCCAACGGATGTAAGCAAAGTGAAAATCGATTACCTTTACTCAAAAGACGATGCTTCGCAGAGTCCCGCAAACCTCTATGGTGCTTCGTCTCAGAAAGGAACGTTCCATGGGAAAGAGACGATGATCGCCCAGTCCTCGGACAATGTCGAGACGTTTGACGACCATTATTCAAATGCCCTCCTCGCACTGCATTATGATGATGTCGTGAATGAGAACCTTGCCACTCATACCTTGATTTACTACTCAGGAGATTTCGGACACCAGACCCCTGTCCAGGAGAACAGCCTCTACGTTACTTATGCAGCTTTTCCACAGCTTTGGTCGAGTTGGCTCGAGGAAAAGGGGCAGAACTATAAGCTTTCGATGACTTCATTCTCAATGAGAGAGGAGATCGACTACATTTTGTCACCTCTCATGAACTTCAACGCCGGCGTTGAAGCGAAAAGGAATTCCTACATTTACAATCCGGATATGTACTCTACTAGCATCATGAAAACCAACGTAAACCATTTTCCGGATACAACTGTCGAGGTTGTCAATTCAGGACAGACAATGATGGATACGACGTCGATAAACGCCGCGGGCGTGATCGTCGACGGTTTCCTGCAACAGCGTATGCGGTTTACGGACCAGTTTCGGTTGACCCTTGGGGTACGTTACGACTATTTCAGTCTTGCGAAAGAAGGGAGGTACTCGCTAAGAGCCAACCTCTTCTACTCGACGCCGCCCGGAATCGATCTGATCGCATCGTGGGGGATCTACTACCAGTTGCCGACTTACAACCAGCTCAAAATGTCCGAGCCATCGGCGAACAACACGCAGATGCAGAAGGCGACTCAGTACTTTGTCGGTTTCAAAAAGATCATGTCGGATCGGTTTGACTTCTAGATACAACTGTACCAAAAAAACTATTCGGATCTGATACCGGCGATAAGCCTTCCCTGGGGCGGTCTGTATTATGACATAGCCGCGGGAGTCGGAACCGGCTTCGCAAGGGGGATTGACTTTCATTACGATATGAAACTGAACAGGTTCGATTTGACATTTAGCTACGGCTATCTCGTGACGAAGGAGAAGGACTCCGGTGATGTCAGCTACTACCCGCGGATTTCCGACCAGCGACACACTGCTTCTATGGCCGTGACCTGGATGCCGGGCAACAAGTGGACGATATACCTCAGGGCATTCTATGGCAGTGGATATGCATATACGCCATCGTACGTCGCAGTTGATTCAGCTACGATGATAAGCCGCTGGGTAGAAGGAGCGAAAAACTATGGGCACTATCCAGCCTACGAAAGGGTGGACGTCAGGTTTGCAAAGTCATTTCTTCTATTCAACAACCCCGCCCAGGTATATCTTGACATTACAAATCTCTTTAACAGAAGAAATATATGGTCATATGATTATACCTATGATCGGAAGGGAAATCCGATTGCACAGCCGCTCACACTGCTTGGGATAATTCCGGTTATCGGGTTGAGCTACAATTGCGGGTCATAACCGGCGGGGCTCTGTGTTAATCGCGAAGCAGGGTTCCTATGTTCGCGCGGTATGGCTTTCTGATAATTCCCTCCTCGGTGACAAACGCGGCTACGTTCTCTCCAGGGGTGACGTCGAATGCCGGTGCATACACAGATATGTTGTCGGGTGCGGATCGGCATTCTCTGAAGTGAGTCACCTCGTCAGGGTTTCTCTCTTCAATTGGAATGTCATCTCCTGATGTCGCCGCAGAATCGAAGCTCGAAGATGGTGCAGCGACATAAAATGGTACACCGTTCTCTTTGCAGAGGACTGAGAGATTATAAGTCCCGATCTTGTTTGCCGTATCTCCGTTGGTTGCGATCCTGTCGGCTCCGACAACTGCCAGGTCGGCCTTGAATTTCCGCATAGCTATTCCTGAAGCACCGTCAACTATCAATCTGAATTCTATCCCTAGTTTCTGCAGCTCCCAGGCCGTCAATCTCGCCCCCTGGAGGAGCGGACGTGTCTCGTCAACGAGAACCATCACATCTTTGCCTGCTTCGTGCGCGGCACGGATCATTCCGAGGGCAGTCCCGTAACCGCCTGTCGCAAGTCCGCCGGTATGACAATGAGTCAGGATAACGGCTCTATCGGGTATCAATTCGAGTCCGAACTTGCCGATCTTCCTGCAGGATTCGATCTCTTCTTTGAGAATCTTGTCAGCCTCTTCGAGGAACACATTACCGACACTTCTACCTAAGACATCAAGTTTCCTCAATCGTTCAATTATGTTTCTGATATTTACCGCGGTGGGCCTGGTAGCAAGGATGACCTGCAGTGCGGTCTCTAACTTTGTATCGATGGCTCCAGTCGAGTCGCATTCGTAAGCGGCCAGCGACGCAGCATACGCGGCCGCGATTCCGATTGACGGCGCACCTCTGATGCTCAGCGACTTAATCCATTCACACACGTCACGGTAGTTGTCGGATGACAGGAATTCTTCGTCGAGGGGAAGACGGGTCTGGTCGATTATCACGACCTTTCCGTTGCTCCATCTTATAGCGTCGGGAAGGTGGTACCCATCCTGTGGAGTGTTAGTCTGCGACTCTCGATAGCTCAATGAAGTCACGGTAGCGTCCCATTATTTCAATGTCGGAGAGATCTTTAAGCCCTTTTATGCCGAATTTCGTTACGGAGAATGAAGCCATGGCACTTCCGTAGACTACCGCGCGTTTTATATTTTCGTCTGAAAGGTCTTCCGTGCGTGCAAGATGGCCGACGAAGCCGCCCGCGAATGCGTCACCGGCACCTGTCGGATCATATATAAACTCAAGCGGAAATGCCGGTGCGGCAAAGATAGTGTCGCCTGTGAACAGGAGTGCACCGTGTTCGCCTTTCTTTATGATCACAATGCGAGGGCCGAGCTTCATAATGAGCTTTGCAGCTTTGATGAGGTTCGGCTCAGAGGATAATAGGCGTGCCTCTGAATCGTTGACTATGATTACATCTACCAGCTTAAGCGTCTTCATCAGCTCATCGTGCTTGCCCTGGATCCAGAAGTTCATCGTATCACATACAATCAATTCGGGCTTCTGGTCCATCGATTCTATGACACGCCTCTGAAGTATCGGATCGATATTTCCCAGGATCACGTATCTGCTCTTTCGGTAACCGGGCGGTATAACCGGGCTGAATGTCTCGAAGACATTGAGGTCGGTCCTCAGCGAATCGCGCTCGTTCAAATCGTAGTGGTACCTACCGCTCCAATGGAATGTCTTCCCGCCCTCGATAGTCTGGAGGCCTGCCAGGTCCACGCCGCGTGATTCAAGATACTCTAACTCGGATTTCGGGAAGTCGCTTCCCACCACCCCCACCAGCCGTATGGGTGCCGCAAAGTATGATGCCGCAGCAGATATGTAAACCGCGCTACCGCCTGCCACCATGTCCGCACGACCGAACGGCGTCTCTATGGTGTCAAGCGCGAGAGACCCGACAACAAGTAAACCCATTTCTAACTCCGTTGAGATTGATTGGCGATGGTCAATTTAACAAGCAGAGAAAGGAAACTCAAATCTCAACCTGTTCTTTGTATTACATTGCAAATTCGGATCGGCGTTGTTAAAATCGCTAAAGGGAGATGATCACAAATCGTCAATGCCTTGTGGAGAAGAAGTCACGATGTACTATAGAAAGATTGCTGTAGTTATTTTGTCAGTGGTGACATGCTTCGAGCTTGCCGGTTGCGGCGGTAACGGTGGGTCGGGCAACATCGCGCCAATAAGAGACAAAGTCGCCGTCCAGCCGTTTGAGACCCTTTCAAGCTCTCAGAGAACGATCGAGCTCAAATGCGTCGCTGCAGAATTCGGCAGTCCTTGTGAGTCGGTCGTAACGAGCGTTTCACACTCCGGAAATTCTTACACCGTTAATTTCTCCGGCATATACGTGTCACCCAATCCTTGCGTGGCGATCGTCGTCCCCGTGATCGCGACGGTCTCCCTCGGAAATCTCGGCCCAGGCAACTACAAGCTCAATTTCATCGTGAACGGCGTCTGGAATACACTCGGCCTGGCAGTTAGCAACACTTCCATCGTACTGTCGGGCAGCGATACATCATGGGTTAATTACACAAACCCGGTGTTGACACGGGTTCCATCGAATACGTTGTGGGGATGGGTGTCTTATGGCGGCACGGGTATGGACACGGTAGTGTCGTCCCTGTTGGACTCGTTAAAAATGGCAGGCGCGGCGCCAACCACACTTGCGGATGGTTATTACTATTATTTTGCCGTCAAATCCGGAAGGATTGTCTCGACATATCCGTTTGCCACGCCGATGGCCTCAACGGTCTACTTTGCTTATTCGTATTCAGGGCCTTTTGCTGCTGTATCAAAGATCGCCAACCGTCATTTGTTGAAATATCCGAGCACGATGTTCATGAATATTTATGATGCCGACGGGAATAGGTTTCCGGGCGTTCTTGAAACTGTTTCTTCGTAAATCAAGATGAACCGGCCGTTGTTTCGATCGTTGTACGCGACGCGGCTGTCAGGTTCATCGCCACCAATCTTCGAGTCACTTTTGATATCTGAGGTGAGCAAAATGCAAAAATTCCTTTTTACTATTTCCAGCATACTGATATTCTTGACGACTTTCAGCGGTGCGCCGCAACAAAGGAAGAGGTTTCCTATCAAGTTTTCCCACCCCGATATCATCAGCTACAACCACGACGGTTTCATTATTCACGGCAAACCGGTCTTCATTTACAGCGGCAGCTTCCACTACTTCAGGTGCGATTCGTCGGACTGGATGGACCGACTCGAGAAAATAAAGGCTGCCGGGTTCAATACGATCGAAACCTACGTTCCATGGAACTGGCATGAGAGGGAACAAGGACATCCGAACTTTGAACCGCTCGACAGGTTTCTTGATGATTGCCAAAAAGCAGGGCTGTATGTCATCGTCAGACCGGGTCCGTATATTTGCGCGGAGTGGAACGTTGGTGGATTTCCATTATGGCTTGAAGGGAAGGACGTTGGATACAGAACGGCTTCGGCTGCGGATATAAGTTGGTCGAAATACTGGTACGATGAAGTCCTGCCCGTTATTCGGAAGCATCTCATCACAAACGGGGGCAACATCATACTGATGCAAATCGAGAACGAATACGATTATTATCCCCTACCCGACAGCCAGAAGATCATTTATCTTAAGTCTCTCTATGAGACTGCGATACAAAACGGAATCAACATCCCGATAATTACTTGCTGGACGAAACAGGTCCGCGACAAGTACGATTCCGTCTTTTCGCAGATAATGGATGCGTGCAATTTCTATCCCGGATGGAACATTGAAAGCACGCGGCATTCGATCGACCTGATGAAAAGCGAAGAGCCGTCGTCACCTCCGATGATCACAGAGCTTCAGGGCGGATGGTTCTCAGAAGAAGGCGACAAGAGTGTCAGGCGAGTTGAAGACTTCGGTCCTAACCAGATTGCCGATCTCACAGATTATGTGATTGCACACGGGATCAAAGCACTGAGCTATTACATGCTGTATGGTGGTACAAACTTCGGGTACTGGGGATCGTTCGACAAGACGACCAGCTATGATTACACGGCCCCTATCTCGGAACCCGGCGGGCTGTGGGAAAAGTACCGGCGTGTGAAGCTTATCGGTGACTTCATCAGGCTGGAAGGGGACCATCTTATCAACTCTCACGAGGTGAAAGGCGGCGCTACTTGCGACAACAAAGATGTCGAGGCAATTCTCAGGACGGATGGAAAGTCCGGATTCATCTTCGTGTGGAACAAGAAAGATCAGCCGGTGAATGCCAGAGTGAGCTTCAAAACTCCGTTGGGTTCGGAGGCAAACATCGATGTTCATCTTGAAGCGAGAGGCTCTTATCTCCTACCCGTCGAGCTTCCTTTTCCTAACGGCGAGGTCCTGCATTATTCCAACGTCCCCATCTCCGCCATTGCAACGGTAGGTGACAAGCCTCTCATCGTTGCATACGGCACTCCGGGCCAGGAAGCGTCCATCTATGCTGGTACAAGCTATTGTACCGGAGACGTAAAGCAGGGAGATGAGCTACTCAAGTGCAATAATCTTTACGTTCTGCTGACTACCGAGGAAAGGGCCGCAAGGTCGCGGGTATTTGAGACGAAGTCGGGTCCTGTCACTATCGTTTCGGACTCATACCTGATGGAGAAAGGTGGACACAATGGAAGTGATCTTGGGTTGCGTCTGCAGACCCGGCCGGGGGACAACACTTTTGCCGTGCTGGCCGCCGGCAAAGTTTCATCGGTGACGATGGACGGTAAGCCCGTGAGAAGTGTCATATCTCCAAGAACAGGTATGGTGAATTTTTCATTTACGACGCCCGACTTCACATTACGCCCGATCCCGATAAGAGACCTGAAGGTCAGGTCGGACGCACAAGCACAAACTGAAGTCGCCTGGAAAGAAGCACCCGTAAGTGGCGATAGCATTCTTCCTCTCGATATCGATGGTGACACCAGGGGTGGTTACACGGTCTACTCCGGCGAATTTACGTTCCTGAAGAATGGACTGCTTAAGTGCGATTACTATTACGATGATTGGCATTCCGTGCTGGTTGATGGCAAAGTTGTGCCTGGTCTGACAGGGAGCGACGAGGAGAGTTTGTCAGCCACGGAATTGAGCGCAGGAAAACACCAGATAGACATTTATTATGAAAATGAAGGATGGCCAAACGGTGGATTCATGGAACAGCACAAGGGACTCAAGTCGATCTCCTATTCCGCGGACGGCCAGATCACCGCACTGGATGATTGGAAGCATTCACCGAAGCCGGAACCGTTGCCGAAGAACAGCCCTCAGCAGGCATCTCCGGATTTCAACGACGCGTCCTGGCACGAAGTCAAAGTCGGGAACGGTAGTCAAAGCTTCATCAGGCCCAACAAAGGATGGTGGTTCAGGAAGAGTGTAATGCTTACGGAAGAAGCTCTTAGGTCAAACACGTCGATTACTTTCAAGGGTGTGGACGACAATGCGTTTGTTTTTGTCAACGGACACTTCGCGGCCGACAACTACGGTTATGACATACCGTTCACCGTCTCGCTCGCAAAATTAGGCAAACCGGGAGAGAATGTTATTGCCCTTTATGTTCAGAACACGCAGGGCGGCGGCGGCATATGGAGACCTGTCGTCCTGAAGTGGGGAACCCCCGAACCACTTGATGTGAGTCTGAAATATCATTATGAACTTGCCGGAGAGATTGCGGGGTGGGAGAAAACATCATTCGACAACTTAAACTGGAAACCATTCACACGATTTTCGCAGGCAGCACAGACCGACGGCATAACATGGTACAGAGGCGATTTCACTTTGCCTGCAAAACCCGGCTGGATAATTCCATGGCGGCTGCACATGGAGTCGACAGGAAGCGCACAGATCTGGATCAATGGCAGATTGTTCGGCAGGTACTCATCGCGCGGCCCGCAAAAGGATTTCTATTTGCCTGATGGATGGCTGAATATGAAAGGGACGAACAGCATCGTGCTAGTTCTGAGGCAGGGCAGTGACGACAATCTAGCACCGACGATCAAGAATGTTTATATCGCGCCGTATTCGGAATATGTGGTGCAGAGGCATGAGATGGAGATAGGAATCAGGCCGTAGCCCGAGAGTGTGCATCGTGGTTCGGGTCGTCAATCGCTGAGCGAGTTGCCCAGCAGTAACAGCACATAGGAAACCAACTGCAAATTCCAGCGTGCGAGATATTGTACAAAGTTTCACCAGGTACGCACCAAGCTTAATAAGGATGATGCCCCTTTCTCCGTTGGAATTCCGAAGGCGAAGTGTATCCGAGGCATAAAATTATGCTGCTAATTGTTTGGTGTCAAGTGTTCTTCGTCGGTATTCTTCATCGAGCGCAGCAACCAGTACGCTCATCGATTTAAATCCCGTTATCTTTCTGAACTTCTTCTCTGCTTCCAATAACGCCGTAGCGGTCCACCTCTGGATCTGACTGCTGTTCCTCCATCGCTTTACGTTTTGCATTACGGAGACACCCTGCGAGAATGCCGATGGAAGCTATGAGCAGTTCTTTCAAGCGGGATCTTCGAAAGCAGCCGGCGATCAGCGATTGAAGGATGGAGCTCTGGAGAATTATCCGATTCCCTTTAATCCTACCACGACTATCAGCTACAAGCTATCATCCGACGGCTATGTTACTCTGAAGGTCTACGATGCACTTGGAAGAGAAGTGGCAACACTTCTAAACGAATCACAAGAAGCGGGTATTCACTCCGTGACCTTCAATGCTTCAAGATTGCCAAGCGGTGTTTACTTCTACCGGTTGACCGGACCCGGAGTGAACCAGACGAAGAAGATGTTGATGCAGAAGTGACAAAGACACTGCTGCAGAAATCCGCCGTGGTGTCTGGCGGATTGTTGACGAAATAATCGTGTTACTTTGTAAGCGTTTGAAGCGGTAAACCTTGTCAAGGGTAAAGGGAAACCTTGACAAGGTTTACCAACATTCGCAAAGTGTCGATGTCATGATGGGCCCGATGGAATCGGACAAGTCCGTCGGGCCCGAAATTCAGCCAGCGCCCCTCTGAAAACTCCCCCGCCACTGCCTGGCGTTGTGTTTCACTGAGCATCAAATCGCGATAGCTTCGAATTCCTTCATCCGGCCACCGACTGGTTAGAGTAGGCTGCTTACCCCGACCGTGAAAAACAAATTGTTCGGCTTGCTCAGCCGGTATGTCAGGTCGGCGCGGATGAAACCGAATATTTTTCCAAGCCCGACTCCAGCTTCGCAGTACCAACCGTGTGTCGTTGACCTGCCCCCCAGCCATGAATTTGCAGCGGATGCATCGACCAGAACTTCCATCCCGCTTTTGTACAAGAACGGGATCCCCGCCAGCAGGAAGGGCACGTTCCTGAAATTCTGCTCGGCGGAGAACATTACGAAACTGTCGCCGACAAACTCTCTCGGATATGCGGTTTGGAAGACACCGAACTCAGCAAACCGTCCAAGCTGGGAATCGAGGACGAAGTCCCTTTGCGGCGGAAGCGTCCCCGTCGAATATCCACCTGCGAATCTCACTTGAAGCTGCGGGGGGAAGAGATAGCTTTGAAGGAAAGTCGCAACATGGGAGAACGCCGTCAGATAGTATCGGCTAAAACTGAAATCGCTCCCCATCAATGCGTGAGACGAATATTCCGCAGAGAGCTCCACGGCGTCTACCGGCATAATTCCAAACGGAACTCTGTCTCCACCGAACCGGAGATCCAACTGCAGGCTTCGCATCTGACCGTCAGCAATCGGCGGGTTAGGTCGATATGCGTGACCAAAGGAGAGAAGATTGAAGTTGGTATGGTTCGTATTGCTCGTCTCGCTTTCGGAAAGGAAAGTTAAGACCGCCTTGAAATCGTTCATCGGACTGGCGCTCAGATGTGCCCTCCAGCCGTAGGTCATGTAATAATCACTATAATCATCGCGGCCGAACAAAGAAAAGACCGACGTGACAATCGTCGGATAGAAGTCGCCGTCAGGGAAGCGTGCGATGTCCCTGTATGCTTCTGCTCCCACCTCGAACATGTTTCCATTTCCGAACGGAATTCCGCCGCCAAGTTTCCATTTGAAAAGCCTGTCCGAAATTCCGTAGCCCGCATGTGCGCTCAAGCTCCACCCCCATGAGGTCAGCTGCGAGAAACTCGTTCCTCCACTTGAAATCCTCAGCGATGCATGCCCCGGCTTGCTTGTGTAGGTGTAGGTCCCACCGAGAAAGAGACCTTCAACCCTGTCATATCTCAGGTCCAGGTATTTGAGAACCGAGATGGAGTTCTGGCTTCCCAGCAGCGTTGCGGTCGCTCCGGTAGGTTTGAACTGCTTCTGAAGCGTCTGTGTGCTGTCAAGTGTCAGGTACGCCTTCTTTTCGGCGACTGTCAGCGAAAGCACCTCGTGCTCACTCCAGAATGTCGAATCGTACTTTGCTGCGTTTGAGTCGACGACCAGTTCTTTCTTCCCGAAAATAGAGTCCGGAATTGAGGTGTTTATCTTGTAATTGTAAATCACCGATGTCTGGTCAAAGACGATCTTAGGAATTGACAAGCCTGCAAACCCAATCTTCGCTCCGAATCCCACCGTTATGTCCGTCGGCATCCAGAATCTATCGTCGTATAAGGAATACCGCTGACCGTAATTCAACTTCAGATCGCTTGTGAAAGGTATGTTGAACGCATCGTTCGGCCGGAGGTCGATTCCCACAACTGCGAATGAAGAGTCGGCGATCATGATCTCGCCCGAAAACAGGGGAACGATTCGCGAACCAGGTATCACCTCTATTTCGTAGACCTCGAAGCCGTCCTTGCGAAAAGTCTTCAACAATTTGTACTTACAGTAATCGAATGCGTCTTCGGCGATTGGACCGACGAACTTATATCCCATCAGGCCAATTACATCATCCGTGAAGTTCACAATTCCGCCGACTGAGGCGACCATGTTAGTTGCGGGAAGATTTTCCGTCTCACGCTTCTGAGTCACGACTTCGCGAAGCGTATCCCCCTTTTGCCAATAGCCGTCGCTGTATGATTCGGTGATGCCTGCTATCGATGTATCCCTGTAGAAAGTCATGCGCGTGAATGCTTTGAACTCATAAGAGTGCAGCAGCTTTGCCCATTTGTGTTTCTCCCTGATTGCCCTGCGAATGATGGCGTTGGCCGGATCTTCTGCGACAGTGAGAACTTCCGGGAGAACAATATCCGCAGGCCGGAGACGCGCGTCGCGAGTGATGTTCCGGTTCACAAGCAGAGTCACCGTGTCGGCACGATACCCGATATAGCTGTAAATCAGAATACATTTGCCGGGAGCCACGGAGAGAAGATATGATCCGTCGAGGTTTGTGATTGTGCCGGCCGATGTCCCAGCGACTCTTACATTTGCATAAGGCAGTGGCTCACTGGTTTTTGAGTCATATACCTTCCCGCTCACGGCAAAAGTCTGCTGCGCAACTCTTTCTGTTACCAGGAGGAAGAAAGCCAGCAATATCTTTGCGAAGACCCTCGTCATCTCAGGAAGTTTCCTTCATTTTACGCAACCGGATTATCAAATGTTGCACCACTTCTTGTATTCCTCGAGAAATTTGGTAATTTATATATTCACACAATACTGAAAGGGTGATTGCGTTTGTCCATGAAGAAACCGTTCCGTGAAAGGCTGAAAGATGGCGTCATAATCTGCGACGGCGCGATGGGAACACTCCTAGAACTCTATGAGTATGCAGAAAAGCCTCCCGAGATCCACAACTTCAAGAATCCGGATATAGTTGAAAGGGCACATAGCGAGTACATACAGGCAGGCGCCGAGATTATTGAAACGAACACCTTCTCCGGCAATCGGATGCGCCTCGAAGCTTATCACCTTGACGAAAGACTGGAAGACATTAACAGATCGGGAGTAGAGATAGCAAAGAGAGCGGCCGGCGACACAGTCTATGTAGCGGGAGCAGTCGGGCCGACAGGAAGGCTGCTCGAACCGCTCGGCAAGACCAAACTTTCCGACGCGAAAGAGGTTTTCAAGGAGCAAATAGGCATTCTCGTCAAATCCGGAGTGGATCTTCTCATACTCGAAACTTTCTTAGACTTGAACGAACTGGATGCGGCTATCGACGCCGCGAAGGAAGTATCCCCTGAGATTCCGATCATTGCTCAGAAGACTTTTTCTGAAGACGGCGCAATCCTGGCGACGGAATTTCCCGTCGAAGTTGTCAGGCACATCAAGTCAAAGGGTGTCGATGTCGTCGGGTCCAACTGCACCGTAGGGCCGCAGCGCATGTACGGGATCATCAAGTCGGTATATTCTGAGGATGTCGTTTTGTCGGCACAACCCGCCGCGGGGATACCGACTCTCGTAGACGGCAGATCAATATATCATGCTACTCCAGAATACCTCGCCACTTATGCCAAACAGCTCGTAGAAGCCGGCGTCACCGTTGTGGGCGCCTGCTGCGGTTCAACTCCCTCTCACATCAGGGCTATTGCCGAGGCAGTTCAAGGTGTCAAGATAGATCGCATACCGATTGCGGTTCGTTCAAGAACAACCGTGGAAGAAGAAACACCTGAGCAGGTCTTGCACAGGCGGTCAGAATTTTCTGCCAAGATCGGAAAGAAATTCGTTGCAACTGTTGAACTCGACATCCCAAGAGGCCTGGACATGTCATCCGTCCTCGAAGGCGCAAGGTTCTGCAAGCAGCATGGCTTTGATGCAGTGAACATCACCGACGGCGCGCGCGCCAGGATAAGGATGAGCTCGATAGCCATTTCTCATCTCGTCCAGAGCGAGGTCGGGATCGAGGCGATAACCCACCTTGCGACTCGCGACAGAAACATGATAGGTTTGCAGGCTGAACTCCTGGGCGCACATGCACTTGGTGTCCGAAATATTCTCGTTATCACGGGGGACCCAGCCAAGATTGGGGACCTTCCACAAGCACAATCGGTGTTCGATATAGACTCAGTTGGACTAATAAAGATAGTAAGGAACATGAACTCTGGACTGGATTCGATGGGAAACCAATCTGGTGAGTCATCATCCTTCCTGATTGCCTGCGCGGCAAACCCTTCAACTGAAAATTTCGACTATGAGATGGAGAAACTAGTCCGAAAAGTGGAGTCGGGGGCAGAGGTCATTTTCACGCAGCCCATCTACGAAATTGATACGTTCACCAAGTTTCTGAAAGTGGTTGAGACATTGAAGGTCCCTGTCATAGCGGGAATACTACCCCTTCGAAGCCATAAGCATGCCGAGTTTCTTCATCACGAGATCCCCGGAATAAACATACCCGCGAAGGTCAGGGAGAGAATGTTTCGGGCAGGAGATGAGGCTGCAAAGATAGGGATCGAGATATCGGCAAAACTTCTAAGAGAAATTAAAGGCGCTGTCGCGGGAGCCTACTTTCTTCCCCCTTTCAAGAAGTACGAGGTAGCCGCAAGAGTCATGGAAGATGCGTTATCATAGATCGAGGGGGTGGTCTACCCGCCCCAAACAACTCCGGCCCTGCAAAATCCCTCGTTTTTGAGCAGCCTGTGCAGTTGGACAACTGGACACAATCTACCAGGTGCCTCTTCTTGATTGCCAACGTCAGATTGGTTAGATTAATAGCGGATTTAGCCTTTGATTGCAGAAATTCTCGGTTCTTTGATGTAGTCAGATATGATGAACCAGGCCTCTTGGCACGATGCCGCCGGCACGGGATTCTATTTGGGTGAATTATTCGGGCTCTTAGCTCAGTCGGTTCAGAGCGCTTGCTTCACACGCAAGAGGTCACTGGTTCGAGTCCAGTAGAGCCCACGGCGTTCTGGATACTGAGTTAGTCGGTTCAGAGCGTGGCGCCTTACGCGCCAAGGTCACTGGTTCGAGTCCAGTAGAGCGCGCAGTTGCTCGGATATCGAGAATTTTGAGGGTTTCTCCATCAGAGACCAGAGACACGTTGGAATCATTGCAATACGCAGTTGACGAAACTATTGATGGTTGGTTAGAGTCTAATTAATCAAAATGAATAAGAATCTTGAACCATATTTGGAGGGGAAGTGGAGACTTGGTTAACGCATCAGAACTAACAGTCTCACTAAGAAACATGAGGAACAAATGGAAAAGATAGGCGGACTCCCCTCAGAAAAGAAGCGAGTTCAAAAAGCTCAGGTTGAGAATCCTTTGAGCGACATCGTCACTGACGATGTCTATAAGACGTTGATTGAGAACAGCCTGCTGGACTATAAGGCGGTGAGAGATTATCAGATCAAACGTCGGTTCAAGGATTTGCGAAACTACATGAGCGTCGGGGATGCGATCGAGAAGATTCAGGACGAATACCCCTATTTGAGATTCGATACGATTAGGAAGATCGTATACAACGCTAAGGCGGAAAAAGAATAGGCGCTTAGTTGCTTGCCTCTGGCAGTTCTAAGGGCAAAGGCTGCCAAGGGGAAATTTCTCAGGTCCTCCCGAAAATTATCAGGGTGTGCTGTGTTGGCCAGCGTAAGTATATACGCCGGGACGTAATAGCGGGAGGGGGAATTTTAGATGCCGAGATTCGGTTTAAGAGATTGTGAATCAGATCATCCTAATCCGAACAAAGGAGTGTCCCGATGAAGCGGTACGTGTCTAACAATGATGAATCCGCACGCATGTTCCAAAGCGATTTCCTGGAAATCTTCTCTCATGTTCATCCTTCGATTCCAGCAATAATCTACTTGCCGGTTGTCGGCTATATGGCTTACAAAACGCTCATTGCCGGCGTGAACTTCGGCTACGCAATTTTGCTCTTCGTACTGGGCCTACTTGTATGGAGTTTCACGGAGTATATACTCCACAGATACGTATTCCACTTCGTGCCCAAGAGCGAGTGGGGAAAGCGGATACACTTCATGTTCCATGGAGTGCACCATGATTATCCAAATGATTCAACACGTCTTGTCATGCCGCCGGTTGTCAGCATCCCTCTCGCGGTCGTTTTCTATTTCGTTTTCATGAAGATACTCGGTTCGTTTTATCTCCCACCCTTCTTTGCAGGATTCATTCTTGGCTATTTGACTTACGATCTTACTCATTACGCAGTTCATCACTTCAGCCTGCACGGTAAGTTTTCTCTCTATCTAAAGCAGCAGCATATGAGGCACCATTACATGGACCCGGATGCCAACTATGGCGTGAGCTCTCCGATGTGGGATTTTGCTTTCGGAACGTATACGAAGAAGCCCCAGCACGAGGGTGTCCCGGTGGAAAAGTAAGTCGCCAAAGGTCTGGTCGAGTATTCTTAAAGAGCGGTCATTCCTGGACCGCTCTTTTCTTATCGATTTGAGTTGCGTCCAAACGAAAAGGGGAAAATCCGATTCTTTCTCCGATCTCCCCAAGGAAATTTAAGCCTGAAGGAAAAGTTCTCTGATTAAGTCAGCGCTCCACGGTAGACGCTCCGAGTATCAGTGGCAATTCTATCAATTCACGCTTAATCGGATCGAGAGCTGGGCCCAGCGCTTCCAAGGTGAATGCGCCCAACAAGGTTGAATCACCTTCTTCTCCAAAGATTACGTCCGCGACGCCGACCTTCTGACCATACCTAAACATTGCCCAACCTTTCTTGCGACTTATTCTAGTTCCGTCTGCTAATCGGAACTCCTCTTCCGAAAGAGGCACAAGCCCGAATTTCTCAAGCACGTATGCCGGTACCACAGAGTAGATTGCACCCGAATCGATCAGAAATTCCAGTTTTTCTGTCTCACCTGGTTTAACCGGATTTCCGACCTCAACATTCAGAACTGTAAGTCCCATTGTTTCCTCTCCGCAAAATTATAGCAGTTAGGGCGAAACATTCAAAGGCAGAGAATTCTTCACACGTAGCCTGCGTTCTTCATGCTCAGATATCCTGTCGGCCCGACGATAAGATGGTCGTGCACGGGAATGTCGAGGAACTCGCCTGAGTGGACGAGATCTTTGGTTATCTGAATGTCTTCCTTGCTCGGGTCGAGTTTCCCGCTCGGATGGTTGTGTACCACGATGATGCTTGCTGCGTCCTCAAGGATGGCAAACTTGAAAACAGCCCTGGCATCGACGAGACTTGCGCTTAATGTTCCCTCGGTCATGGTTTTAACCCGCTTGACTTTCCCGGAGGTACTGAGAGCAATTACTCTGAAAATCTCTCTCTTCTCGCCAGCAAAGTCTCTCATTATGAAATTATGAACGGCTTCGGGATTATTAAGAAGAGGATTATTTACGACTGGGTTGTTTTGGATTCTCCTGCCTATCTCGAACGCGGCCGCCAACGTGACGCCCTTTACTGTTCCCATACCTGCGGCATTGGAAAGCTCGAGTGCGTCTCTCGTTGCCAACGTACCAAGCGAGTTGTCGAATGTCATAAGCAGGTTTCTGGCCACATCAAGTGCCGTGAGCGCACTCGTCTTTGATCTGATCCCGGTCCGAAGGAGAATAGCAAGAAGCTCGACGTCTGTCAGTTTGGTGCTGCCTTGTGAAAGAAGCTTCTCACGCGGTTTTTCGCTATCCGGCCACTCACGAAGAGTATGCTTGTTTCCGATTTGCGCTTCATTTTTTTCCACGACTGCCCGCCCCCTTCCTGCGGTGTTGTTTGATTGAAAACTATTTCACGTCCATTTCTCCTAAATCAACTATCCCGTCGTTCTTGAACTGCAGTATGTGAATGTAATGGTTCGAGTTATTTCGCCGAAACGATATAGTCGAATGTAATCCGTCGAACGTCGTTTCCTTCAGAGCACCGGTAATGGATCCCCTCGTTGTGTCTCCCGAATTTATAGCGCTCAGCAGCAAGTTCATTACATCGTATCCGTATCCGACTACCCGGTCAAGATCCGCATCTGAAATCTGAGAAAGTGAATCGCTGACGGCACTATATGCAGGTGAGGCTTTGTTGAAGTAACTGTCGCTACAGAAAATTACTCCTTCGATATACGGATCGTTGCTTGACAACTCATTCAGGTCATACCAGTCGTCCGTGCCTAACAATTGCGTCTTGACATTGTAGTATGCCAACTGAGCGCCAACCACTCCAATTTCTTTCGGAGATGTAAGTGGAACGAACACGGCTCCGAGAGAGCGGAGGGCGTCAAAGTCTCCCAGGGATGTGCGGCTGTCTATCGGTATCCCCAGAGAGTCGGCGACACGTATCGGATTCTTACCAAAAAGATCGTAGGCATCCACGCTTCCGTTCACCCTGACAAGTGAGTCTATGAGGAATGGAGACACTCCGAAGCCGCGGAGCATCGCGAGATCGTCTCTGTTCAGTTTGCCGAAGTCGACATAGGGCTCATCGTGCGAAGCAGCATCGTTTTTTATCTGTTCGATCTGTTGAGAGAGATCGGTTGTGCCGCTGGGGAAGTACTGCATCGAAACAGGAGTGACCCCCAATTCTCTCAATCTTCCGACAAAGTATCCCGCTATTTCTCGGCCATAAGAATCGGATGGTGAGAGTATCGCTATGCTCCTTATATGAAGAGTGTCTACGGCGTAATCTGCCATAGATCTCGCTCTAGTCTGGAAATCAGGATTGGCCTGGAACACGTATGCATTGTCTAATGCTAGACCCACTTGTGTGGCAGTAGGAGTAATAAGCGGGAGACGATTTGAATCGGCAAGACCCGCCACTTCGCTCACCTCGTTGCTGTAGACCGGGCCGACAACTGCCTTGACGCTTGAATCCTGGCAGAGTCCGAGCATATCTCTGAAAAGAGTAACCATGCTAGTGCCGTAGTTTTCGAGAACTATGCCTACTTTGGTGGGATAGATTGCGTTGTACTCGTCCAGGGCCAACTGTAGACCGAGGAGCAGTCGGTCGCCTACCCCAGCACCGTACTCAAGGGGCAAAAGCACTCCGATCTTAACGGGAGCCCGAGTTAAGACGCTGTCGGCAGCAATCCTCGCAATCCATTTTTCCACTTCGCCATTTCCGGTGCCAGGTTGAGGATATCGTTGTTTGAATTCATTCAGCATGGTGTCGGCGTCAGCGTATCTGTCGGAGAAATACGCGCGACGGGCAAACCCTAGCGCGAAAATAAGCGAAGACGCCCTGGTGTGACAACTCCCGAAGAGACTTTCTATTTCCGGGAAACTGAGGTCCGAGTCCACAAGTGCGCGCAAGCTTGAGGCTGCCTGATCACGCACGACCCGGTCTGATGCTGAATCGATCACAGTTACGAATTGCGCCGCAGCGGAGTCATAATCTCCCAGCTCAAAATAGACCGCGCCCAGCTCATTCATCATGTCATATCTGTGTTCATCACCCGGGAAAACGAGCAGAAAGGTGTCTATCACGCCGACGGCTTGCGTAAATTGACGCATATTGAATAGCGACCGCGCGCCGTAATAATAGGCTTCAGCCGAACGCTGATTGAGCGAATCGCCCATAACCTGGTCGAAATACTCGAACGCCGTGGCGTAGTCGCCTTGATTGAAGCTTGTCAGGCCTTGAGTGTAAGCGGTTTCGTCAGCTTGCCTGAAGGGGATCTGGGCCCACGCAGTCGACGCTCCCGCGAAGACGAGGATAAGGACAAATGTCCTCATGAATTAATCAGCGCCTGTGCTTCCTTCGGCCAACCGTTTCGTCGGGTTTATGCGACCACACGGAGTTCGGTTCGGTCAGATCGCGGCTTCTGGACAATCGCTCAAGTGCATCCTGATCATCTTCAATCAAAGAACCTGATTTCGCAAGCTCATCAAAGATTGACCTCGCTTTGTCGATTTCACCCACCGTGCTATATAAATTGGCGAGTGAGTGCATCACCTCAGGGCTTTTAGGGTTGAGACTCTCTGCTCTACTCAGGTAAAATTCCGACTCGCTCAATCTACCCACTTCGAGAAGTATCTTGCCGCACATCAGCCAGCCCGGAAAGAAATCCGGATCGGTATCGATCAACAGCGTGAACTCTTCAAGTGCATCCCAAAGTGCGCCAAGCAAATAATAAGCAGTCGCCAGATCAAGTCTGAACTCAACCGATGTCTCGTTGACAGCCAGCTCCCGTTTAAAGAACTTGATGGCGTTATTAAAATCTTTCTGTTTGAGGAAGACTCTACCGAGCACGCCGTTTGCATCCGGGTACTTTGCGTCGATCCTTAGGACCTGTCTCACTTCAGACATTGCGTCGGAATAATGGTTCTGTTCGATGAAGATCGTTGCCAAAGCCAGATGAACGCCGGGGTTTCGCCATGAATCAAGCATCCTGAGGAGAGGAAGGGCCTTCTCAGAATTTCCCAGATTATAGTAGAGACTTCCAAGTGCATAAGATAACCTGTCACGGACAGAATCCTCAGATCGATTTAACTCGATCTGTGCGAGACCTTCCGAAAGGATCTTTTCCGCGGCGTCATAATTCTTCGAGCCGATGTAGATTTCCGCAAGCTTCAGATAAGCCTCACCGTAATCAGGATCATTATCGATCGCTCGTCTGAGAATCTGCATAGCATGGAGCGGTTTTTCTTCGCTCAAATAGTCGAGAGCTTCGTCGAGCATGTTTTTGGCTGAAAGTGGCATGTTCAGTTTTAGTTCTTCATAAGATTATAAGAGCTTTGAACTAAACATTCACTCCCACTCTATAGTCGCCGGAGGTTTGCTGCTCACGTCGTAAACGACTCTGTTTACTCCCCTGACTTCGTTGATTATCCGGTTAGATACGGTGTTCAAAAGTTCATACGGGAGCTGCACCCAGTCTGCAGTCATTCCATCTTCGCTGGTTACGGCACGGAGCGCGATAGTGTACTCGTAAGTTCGCTCGTCACCCATCACTCCCACGGATTGAACCGGAAGAAGTACTGCAAACGCCTGCCAAATCTGCCTGTAAATCCCGAACTTCCTGATCTCGTCGATGAAGACATCGTCAGACTTGCGAAGAATATCGAGTTTCTCTCGCGTCACGTCTCCGAGTATTCTCACGGCGAGGCCCGGTCCGGGAAAAGGGTGTCTTTCGATTATCTCGTCTGAAATTCCGAGCTCGCGACCCACCTGTCGAACTTCGTCTTTGAAGAGGAGCCTGAATGGCTCGATAAGTCTCAGCTTCATTACTTCCGGCAGCCCGCCGACATTGTGATGAGTTTTTATTTTTGCAGAAGGCCCTTTATGCGATTTTGATTCTATCACGTCAGGGTACAGCGTCCCTTGTGCGAGGAATTCGATAGTTCCTCCTTGATCTTCCGATTGTATTTCGCGGGCGACCCTTTCGAAAATTTCTATGAAGGTATTGCCGATTATCTTTCTCTTCTTTTCAGGGTCGACAACACCGCGGAGCTTATTCAGGAACTCATCCGAAGCATCGATGTGATGAAGGTTCAGGCTGAAGTTATTCTTGAAATACTCGACGACTTTCTTGCTTTCATCCTTGCGCATGAGGCCGTTGTCGATATGAACAGAATGCAGCCTCTCGCCTATGGCTCTATGTATAAGAACTGCCGCGACGGCAGAATCCACACCGCCACTCAACGCACAAACGACTTTTCCGCTTCCGACTTCCTCTTTTATTTCGCGGATCTTCTCTTCGATGAAGTTCCCCGTCTTCCAATCGCCGGCACAGCCGCATACCCTGAAAAGGAAATTTGAAAGTATCTCTTTTCCTTTGGCCGTATGGACCACCTCAGGGTGAAACTGAACACCATACATGCTTCTTGACTTCGACCGGAGGGCAGCGACCGGAGAGTTATCGGTGTGTGCGATTGGAACGAACCCTTCGGGCAGCTTTGTAACCTTGTCGGCATGGCTCATCCATACTTTAGATACATCGCCAATTCCCGCGAATAGATCGCTCGCGTCGTCCACCACGAGGAGCGCTTTGCCGAATTCCTGGTGAGCAGACCGATCCACATCGCCGCCCAGAAGTCTCGCAATTACTTGAAGCCCGTAACAGATACCGAGGATCGGTATGCCTGCCTCAAGTATTCTCTTATCCGGAAGCGGAGCTCCGGGCTGATACACGCTTGATGGCCCGCCTGAAAGGATTATGCCCTTCGGACCAAGCTGTACGACTTTCTCATAAGAGAAATCAAAATTCTCCACGAGACTCAGTACGTTGAGCTCTCTGACGCGCCGGGAGATCAGCTGAGTATATTGTGCACCGAAATCGAGAATGAGAATTTTATCCATGCGACTTCAAGTTAACGACCGTTGGTGAATTTGCAAAAGGAATCAACAGAAGGCATTAGATTTCAGACAGATTCTGAATGAGTAGAAGATTATGCTTCGGAGTGAAAGTCCGTTCGGAATGGCGAGGGGTTTCTTACACAACCGCTCCAGGCATAGCGCATGGATCAGAGTCTATGCAGAGATTTCTTCGGAAAACGGATTAAGCAGGAGCGCAGTATCGAGCGAGTACCTACTTCCCGATGGTTCGTAGGAACTCCACGAACTGGTCCATTTCTTCCTTTGATCTCTTCTCTGTCACGGCAACCAGCATCCCTTTCTCGGATGGGGTCAGCTTCTCGATATCGACACCTGCGAGAAAGTTCTTTTCAACTCCCAATTCGATGACCTTATTAGCGGGAGCCGGAGTTGAAACAATAAATTCGTTGAAGAAAGGCTGCTCGTATTTCAGGCCGTAACCGGGAATCTTCCCGATTTGCCCCGCGAGATAATGTGCCTTTGCGCTCGACTGCTCGGCAACCTCACGGATACCTTCCTTACCCATGAGCGACATATATATCGTTGCCGCCAGCATGATAAGACCTTCGTTGGTGCAGATATTCGAAGTGGCTCTCTCCCGCCGTATCTGTTGCTCCCGGGTCTGAAGAGTAAGAACAAATCCTCGATTTCCTTCGGCATCTACCGTAACTCCTGCGAGTCTCCCGGGCAATCGACGCAAGAGCGCTTCCTTTACTGCGAAAATCCCCAGGAACGGCCCGCCGAGACTCTGTGGTATTCCAAGTGGCTGCCCTTCGCCGACAACGACATCGGCTCCATACTCGCCGGGAGGCACGAGTAAGCCGAGCGACATTGGGTTAACATCGACGACGAACAATGCCTTCTTTGAATGGGCAATCTCTCCGATTTCAAAAACGTCATTCAGTGTACCGAAGAACGAAGGCTGCTGTACCATCACAGCTGCTGTGCCTTCATCGACCGCTTTTCTCATTGATTCAATATCCACCAACCCATCACGCGGCGGCACTTCGACCAGCTCGAACCCCTGACCGTGAATGTAAGTTCTCACCACCTGCAGGTAGTGGGGATGTATAGGATGCGCCGCGATGATCTTCTTTCTGCCGGTGTGGGAGACGGACATCAGCGATGCTTCCGCAAGTGCGCTTCCTGCGTCATAAAGCGAAGCGTTGGAAATATCCATTCCGGTGAGCTTGCAGATCATCGTCTGGTATTCATAGATTGACTGCAACGTACCCTGGCTGACTTCTGCCTGATATGGCGTGTAAGCCGTATAGAATTCGGAACGTCCGAGAAGTGCTGCGACTGCCGATGGGATGAAATGATCGTAGACTCCCGCACCAAGAAACGAAATTGCATCCTGGGCGTTCACGTTTTTCTTTGCCAGCGACGAAAGATGTTTGGTAACCTCTATCTCGCTCATCGCGGCCGGGATTTTCAGAGGTTCTTTCAGTCTGATTTCATGCGGAATGTCTTTGATTAGATCTTCAAAGCTTGTCACGCCGATGGCGTCAAGCATTTCGCGACGGTCTTCGTCTGTATTTGGATAATATGGCAAGTGTGACTCCCTGTTTAGAGCAGGTGGTAGGTCATAGGTGGTAAGGAATAGGTGCGCACCATAATCCCTACGACCTACGCCCTGCGACCTATCAATGCTGTCCTACCATCTCCTGGTATCTTGTGGAATCGAGGAGATTGTTTAGCTCGGCTTTGTCCGAGATTTTCACTTTGACCATCCAGCCTCCCACGTACGGGTCCTTGTTTACAACTTCAGGAGAGTCTTTCAAGGTCTCGTTTACTTCAACTATTTCACCGCTAATCGGGGCGTAGAGATCGGATACCGTCTTGACGGCTTCGATCGTACCAAATTGCTTTCCCTGTTCGAGTTTCTTGCCGACCGAGGGTAGTTCGACAAACACGACATCCCCAAGTTCACTTTGAGCATAATCGGTTACTCCCATTACACCGACGGCCCCATCGACGCGAATCCATTCGTGATCTTTTGTGTACTTCAAGTCTTTTGGGAATTCCATTTTAGCCTCCTTCAATCAGAAAAATTGAACGAATCGAGGAAGTGAGTGTCGAAATCTCCCTTCCTGAATCTTGCATCTTTCATTACTTTCATGTGGAACGGAATTGTAGTTGCAACTCCTTCAATGACAAACTCTTCGAGTGCCCTGTACATCCGGTCGACAACTTCCTCCCTTGTCGCGCCAAATGCGATCTGTTTTGCGATAAGTGAGTCATAATATGGCGGAATAGTGTATCCAGCGTATGCATGAGTGTCTGTCCTCACTCCATAGCCTCCCGGCGTGTGAAAACCTGAAATCGTTCCGGGGTTGGGACGAAATCCCTTCGAGGGGTCTTCTGCATTTACGCGACACTCAATGGCATGTCCGACTTGTCTGAGTTTCTTCTTACTCACCTTTGCGCCGGCCGCTACCGCGATCTGTTCCCTCACCAGATCTAGTCCGACTACTTGCTCGGTTACCGGATGCTCAACCTGTATCCTGGTGTTCATCTCCATGAAATAGAAATTCCTATTCTTGTCGACCAGGAACTCGATTGTGCCGGCACCCTCGTACTTAACACTTTTCGACCCCTTGATCGCCGCAGCTCCCATCTTCTCACGCAATTCAGCATCCATAAACGGAGAAGGCGATTCTTCGATCAGCTTCTGGTGCCTTCTTTGGATGGAACACTCGCGCTCGCCGAGATGAATTACCTCCCCGTACTGATCTCCGAGAACCTGAAATTCTATATGCCTCGGTTGTTCGACATACTTTTCTATATAGACACTCCCGTTTCCGAAGGCTGCCTCGGCTTCGGTGCGGGCCATCTGGAATTGTCTTTCGAACTCGTCTGGCGACCAGGCGAGGCGCATTCCTTTGCCGCCTCCGCCAGCCGTTGCCTTTATGATAACGGGATAGCCTATGGATTCCGCCATTTTTTTTGCCTCGGCGAGATCTTCAATGATTCCATCGCTTCCCGGGACAACGGGTATACCGGCATTGCGCATAGTTTCTTTTGCAAGTGCCTTATCTCCCATAGCAGTGATCATCGCGGGCCTTGGACCGATGAATTTGATTCCGCTGCTCTCACAGATTTCCGAGAACTGTGCATTCTCCGCGAGGAAGCCATACCCCGGGTGAATCGCATCCGAGTTTGTTATTTCAGCCGCAGCAATCAGTCGAGGGATGTTAAGATAACTTTCGCGGCTGGGTGGCGGGCCGATGCAAACGGCCTCGTCCGCAAACTTAACGTGGAGTGAATCACGATCAGCCTCTGAATATACCGCTACAGTTTCCACCCCGAGTTCTTTGCAACTCCTTATGATGCGGAGTGCTATTTCACCACGGTTGGCTATTAAGATCTTCTTGAACAAGCGGTCACGCGGGTTCTATTTCAAATAGCGGCTGATTGTATTCCACGGGCTGGCCGTTCTCTACCAGGACATTGACTACTTTTCCTGACACGTCACATTCGATCTCATTCATCAGCTTCATAGCTTCAATTATGCAGAGAACCATTCCGGGCTGCACGGTCGATCCAATCTGTACGTAGGGATCGGCATTCGGGGCAGGAGCTCGATAGAATGTGCCGACAATAGGCGACTTAACCTGGTGGTATTTCTTCTCTTCAACTTTGGCCTGCTGAGGGGAAGACTGAACAACCGCACCGCCGGAACTCGCTTGCTGATCTGCCGCCGGTTGAGCCAAGAGCTGCGCCAGTGGAATATTCACCGGAAAGAACGGTTGCACAGCACTCGAGTTCTGACGATGTTTGCCGATTCTGATTTTCGTCCCCTCTTCCTCAATCTCTATTTCATCTACCCCGCTTTCGTCAACCAGTTTGACGAGCTTCTTGATGTAGTTAAGGTCCATTGTAGACTCCGGTAAAATGAAAGGGCGCCGATTTCTCTTCGACCCAGTCTCTTCGGGTCGAGATCCCGACTTAGTCGGGTAGGGGCAATCTATTTTACGCGTTCCACATAAGAAGCGGTTCGCGTATCAATTTTCAACATATCTCCTTCATTGACGAATAAAGGAACATTCACTGTTGCTCCGGTCTCAAGCTTTGCGGCCTTCATGACGTTGTTCACACTATCACCCTTCAGTCCCGGCTCGGTTTCGACCACGCGCAGGCTGACGAAAATAGGTATCTCAACCGCGGTAATCTCAGTTCCGTTGAAGAAGATCTGAACTGTCTCGTTTTCTTTCAGCAAATCACTTCCTTCACCCACAACTTCTTCGGGGACCTGAATCTGCTCGAAGGTATCATTCTCCATGAAGACAAACATATCGCCGTCGCGATAAAGGTATTGGTATGCACGCTGTTCAATCCTGACAACGTCGACGTCCTGACCTGCTCGGAAACGATTCTCGATCACCTGGCCGGTTTTGATGTTCTTCATCTTAGCGCGGACAAATGCTCGCCAGTTTCCCGGATTGACATGCTGGAATTCGACAATCGTCCAGAGGTCATTGTTGTAGCGAATTGTTAAACCTGGCCTGAAATCTGAAGTTGTAGCCATAATCTCCCGTAAAATCTTGGTGTTTGGTGAATATTGCCTGAAAATATAGGTTTGGAGGGTTCTAAAATCAAGGAAGGGGAGAAACCCTCAACCGTGCGAAGGCGCGAAGCGCCCGAGAGCTTTCTTACCCTACCGCGGTCCTTTTTCTCGCTTTATACCGCTCATCATGGTCGAGGATCGTCTTTCGCAATCTGACTGACTTAGGTGTGAACTCAACATACTCATCGTCATTTATCCATTCAATAGCTCTCTCTACAGTCATCGGGATCGGTGGTTCGAGGCGAATCGCCTCGTCGGCGGTCGACGCGCGCATGTTCGTCAGATGCTTTGTCTTGCACACGTTCGCGACGATCACGTCGTCTCTCGCATTCTCGCCGACGATCATGCCTGCGTAAACTTGTGTGCCGGGCTCAATGAAGAATGACATTCTCTCTCCGAGCTTCCACATTGCATATGCCACCGCAGTTCCGGTTTCCAGCGCCACCACGGCTCCTTTGTTCCGTCCTTCAATCTCTCCTTTGTATGCTTCATACCCGTGGAAGTTGTGATGAAGGATCCCGGTCCCTTTAGTCTGCGTGAGGAATTCGGTCCTGAACCCGATCAAGCCTCTGGCCGGGACGATGAACTCGAGTCTGGTATTTCCGTGACTCGGGCTGAGGTTCTTCATTTCGCCTTTTCGGCGACTAAGGTTGTCGATCACCGTACCCACGTACTCGTCGGGCACATCTATGATAACCTGTTCGACCGGCTCACGGAGCTCACCGCCGACCGTCTTGTAAATCACCTGAGGTTTGCCGACCTGGAATTCGTAACCTTCTCTCCGCATGGTTTCGATGAGAATGGCAAGATGAAGCTCGCCACGTCCGCTGACTTTGAATACATCCGGCGTGTCTCCCGGCTCCACACGCAAGCTGACATTAGCCCGCAGCTCACGCATCAAGCGCTCGGCAAGGTTTCTCGTGGTAACGTACTTCCCCTCTTTGCCTGCGAAGGGTGAATTGTTGACGACAAAGTTCATCGAAAGCGTCGGCTCCTCGATGTTGACGAACGGCAGCGGCGTCACATCGGCCGGGTCGCAGATGGTCTCTCCAATGTCGACATCTTCCATTCCGGCAAGAGCTATTATCTCGCCTGCACTTGCCTCAATCGCTTCGTCTCTCTTAAGACCTTCGAAGGTGTAGATCTTCGTGATGCGTGCATCTTCTACTTTGCCGTCCTTATGGACCACCCGCATCGGAGCTCCGTCCTTAATTGTCCCTCGGAATATTCTGCCTATTCCGAGACGACCGATATAATCGTTGTATTCGATGTTCATAACGAGCATCTGAAAAGGCAAATCAGCGTCGGCAGGAGGTTCGGGGATCTGCTTCAGGATCGTCTCAAAAAGAGGAGAGAGGTCGTGACTTTCTTCCTCGAGTGAACGCTTCGCGATTCCTTGCTTTGCGATTGTGTATATCACAGGGAAGTCTATCTGCTCGTCGTTCGCGCCGAGCGAAATAAACAGGTCATAAATCTCGTTGAGGACCTCGGCCGGCCTGGCATCCTTCCTGTCAATTTTGTTAATGACTACAACCGGTCTTAGGTTGAGCTCGAGTGCTTTTCGAAGAACGAACTTTGTCTGTGGCAACGGTCCTTCGGCTGCATCCACCAAAAGGAGGACACCGTCAACCATCATCAGCGTCCTTTCAACTTCACCGCCGAAATCCGAGTGGCCTGGCGTATCTACAATGTTTATCTTGACATCTTTATACCTTACTGAAGCATTCTTGGCGAGAATTGTTATTCCTTTCTCGCGCTCAAGATCGTTGGAATCCAGAATACGTGTACCCATGTTCTGGTTTTCACGGAAGGTTCCCGTTTGTTTCAGCATGAAATCGACCAGCGTTGTCTTCCCATGGTCAACGTGTGCAATTATGGCAATATTTCTTAGCTTATAGTCTCTCAATACTTTTCTTATGATTTAGTGATTTCAACCCTTTTCGGCAGTGGTGCGTTCGTAAACTCCTTCCCCGAAAGGCTTCGCATTCGTATCTCTACAGAAGTCTAGTAAACATGCTCCTTTGAAATGAGCTACTAGAAATCGTGATCAGTATCTATTCTGTCTTTGTTCGATCAACAAATGGCGATGGAGATTCCACGGATAGTCGCCATCTCGGCATCAAAAGCAAACCTGCTCATCAAGTCCATTTTCAACTCCTTGGTTAAGTCTATCCCGAAGATTATTTGGCGGAACTTTATGAGACGATATTAAGATAACATAAACGGAGTGAAGGAAAAATGACTCAAGTTCCCGATACCGACAAGGTAAACGAAAAACAATCCTGGCTTAAAATCTACACGATTGGGCATTCCACCAGGCAAATAGGCGAGCTTATCTCACTCCTGAAAGAAAACGGAGTAAAGCTCTTGGTGGATATTCGAGCCATCCCGAAATCAAAACATAATCCACAGTTCGCCTCCGAATTTCTTCGTGGATCGCTCAGGTCGGCAGCAATCGATTACCTCCATCAACCTTCGCTCGGCGGCCTAAGGCACGCACGAAAAGATTCCATAAATCTCGGCTGGCGAAACGCGAGCTTCAGGGGATTCGCTGATTACATGCAAACTGAAATGTTTGAACAGGCTATAACCTATTTGATA
This sequence comes from Bacteroidota bacterium, assembly GCA_021789975.1. Taxonomy (GTDB): domain Bacteria; phylum Bacteroidota; class Ignavibacteria; order Kryptoniales; family JAKASW01; genus JAKASW01. The sequence goes on along the minus strand of JAJYIT010000004.1, from coordinate 42,388 downwards.
GAGTTGTCGCGGAGAAGCAGGACGGCAATCATGTGTGCCGAGGCTGTGCCATGGCGCTGCCACAGGTCGCTTGTTTCAGATTCTCTACTGGAGCACGGAGTGATCGTGCTACATATCATGGGCGCTGATAAAGTTTCACCTCACAAGCTCACACAGTTTGCAGTTGTAGAAGGTACGAGGGTGCTTTATCCGCCGCCTGAGCAAATGCTTTTCTAGCGGGGAGCTGAAGAATCTCGAAATGTGCCGACCTATAATGCGAAAGACCATGACAGAAAATTTCGAGTTCGTAAGAAAATTTGTGTAAATGGATTTTCTGTCTCAGAGGACATCGTTTAATCTGTCGGCAAAGATAATTGAGAGATGAGAAAGAACAATGGGCCAGTTTTGGAGGGGCTTGATCCATTTCTTGGATATGTCCCTGTAAGCGAGGAAGAGCATTTTTTAAGAGCATCATCGTTGGGGAAAATGGATTTGGCCTTCGTGACTTTTCTGAACTGGCGATGTAGAGCCTCTACGGCGTTGGTCGTGTAGATCATCCTCCGGAGTTCTTCAGGGTACTTGAAAAAGGTGGAGGCGTGTTCCCAGTTCTATTTCCAGACCTTTATGGATAGGGAGTACTTCTTCCCGCAGACTTCTTCGAGCTTATCGAGAGCCACCCGGGCGGCTTCTTCGGTCGGGGCATTGTCCACTGCCCTGAGGTTCTTCATGAAGGCATTCTGATCCTTGGAGGCGATGTACTTCAGCGCGGTGCGGATGAGGTGGATAACACAAAGCTGGTTCTCCGTTTTCGGGAAAACAGTATTTATTGCTTCCGGAAAATTCTTCAACTCATCGACGCAGGCGATAAGGATATCCTGCACCCCACGGTTCTTTAGTCCGGTCATGACGGCCAGCCAGAGGTTCGCTCCTTCGGCTTCGGAGACCCATAGGCCGAGCAAGTCCTTCTTGCCTGTTATGTCCACCGCCAGGGTCGTATACGCAGCTTTGCTCACGACTTTTCCGTCATCATGGACTTTGTAGTGGATGGCAACAAAGAACACAATTGGATAGACCGCCCCCAGTGGCCGGTTGTGCCACTCCTTAGCCAGCCCGATGATCTTGCCGGTTATCTGGGATACCAGAGCCGGACTTATTTCAAGACCATACACCTCCTGAACGTGAGACTGTATATCTCTGGTGGTAATTCCTTTCGCGTACATCGAGATGATTTTATCTCCGATTAAGCCAAGTGTCCTCTAGTATTTCTTCACGATTACCGGATCGAAGCTTCCGTTCCGATCCCGCGGCACCATCAGGTGCAATTCTCCGTTGTCATTGCGCATCGTCATACGACTCTTACCGTTTTTGCTGTTGGCACTGTTCTTGCATTACGGAGAGTATTTATCGTAGTCAAGATGCTCGGTAAGCTCAGCTTCCGGCATACCTTCCAGAGATGCCTCCAGCAGCTTCTTTATGGCACCGTCTTCTCCCATCGGGTACTGGTACGATTCCACCCGGATATCAACAAAGACGGACTACTGAAATCCGCGAGCAGGAAATCGCTAGCGAAACGTTTCTCCAAGAGGTGGCACGGCAAGATTAAGTGGCGCTCCATGATGTTGTCTCCCGCTCAAATCCTGGAACGTCAAGCCCAGACCCTCGCACAGATGTTTGCACGAGAAACCAGATATTAGCTGTTCAAAATGAGCTGGTGATCTCTGCTCAGTTCGTTTTTTTCTATTGGATATCGATCCGGTCCCTCGCATACATGGCTCATCACGTTCTCGCACTCCGCCAGGTAAGCCGCACCAAGCCCTGGCTCCCTTCAGCTCGTAGAATGCAACTGATTCAAGATGCTCAGCCTCGGCTGTTTAGTGGAATAAGTAGCTTATCGTAGTAAAGCCTGAGCCTTACGTCTGACCTCTTCAGCGGAAATAGGTTGGACAGTCCCCGCGTCGAGTTCCCTTGCGCGACGCCGGGCCTCTATTAACCAGTCATCCGCTATCTTGCTCTCAGAAAGTGTGTCAAGACTCAGCAATAGCTTCCTTGCGAGCTTCGCACGATCTCTTTCCGAAAGTTGGAGAGCTTCGTCCTCAATTTGTTCTAAGCTTATTTGTTCCTACCTTTCTCATGAGTTGAGATCCTCCGCTCCCCTTAGATTTGCTTCACAGACGCCCTGTTTCCAACCTATGTACGGTAATCGTATAGCTTTCACACCACTTTCATCACATCTATCAGCCGCTCAAGCCGATCCATCTTGCCCGGTTGACCATCACCTGGACCCGGCAGGAAAGTTATCTCTACCTTCGCACTTCCATTCTCCTGCGTCACGCGGTGCTTGATGTCGCTAATCCGGTCCAGCGCATTCATCATCTGAGGAAAAATTTCTTTGTAGAAATCCTGGTCATCTGCCGGAAGAAAGATGGATATCAATTTTTCGTGCTCTTCAAGTTTGGGTATCCTCAAGCGCTCGAGAGTAATCTTAACCTTTATTAACCTGAATAAGTTATCGGCAGGTTCCGGCAAAGCGCCGAACCTGTCTTTCATCTCCTCACGGAGATCGTCTATTGCGGTGGTTGACCCGGCCCGCGACAATCTTTTGTAAAAGTCGAACCGGTCGGCGTCAGCGGTGACAAAGTCGTCAGGAATAAAAGCATCGACGTCCACAGTCACGCGCGGTTCAACTTTCCTACGAGTCAGGGAATCGAGCTGATCGGTTAAGTTTTCCTCGAACTTCGCCTCTTCGACTGCCTCTTCCAGAACCTTGTTATACATTTCGAAACCGAGATTGTTAATGAACCCGCTCTGCTCGCGTCCGAGTACATTGCCTGCGCCTCTAATTTCCAGGTCGCGCATCGCGAGATTGAAGCCTGATCCTAACTCGCTGAATTCTTCTATCGCGGTCAACCTCCGCGCTGCATCCCTTGTGAGATTGGAGAATGGCTTTGAGATGAGGTAAGCGTGGGCCTGCACATTCGACCTGCCTATCCGCCCACGAAGCTGATAGAGTTCTGCAAGCCCGAACCGGTCGGCGTTATTCACGATGAGCGTGTTGACTGAAGGAATGTCAATTCCTGATTCGATGATCTTCGTCGCAATGAGGACATTGAGTTTCTTTTCGAGAAAGTGTACCATCGTACGCTCAATTTCCGGGGCCTTCAGTTGACCATGGACAATACCCACTCTGGCGTCCGGGACCCTTCGTCGCACAAAGTCGGCAAGCTTGCTTAAATCCTTGACCGCGTCACTCACAAAGAACACCTGTCCTCCGCGGCCGAGCTCACGCTCAATAACTCCCTGAAGAAGTTTTCCGTCAAAATTTACGATGTATGTGTCGATCGGGAGTCGGTTTGCAGGAGGCGTCTGTAGGATCGAGATGTCCATCGCAGATGAAAGTGACATGTATAGTGTGCGCGGAATTGGAGTTGCAGTCATGTAAAGTGTGTCAACGTTCGCTTTGAGCTGCCTGATCTTTTCTTTAGCAAGGACTCCAAAACGGTGCTCCTCGTCGACGACAAGAAGGCCGAGGTCGTGGAATTTTACATCTTTGGACAAAAGCCTGTGTGTTCCGATCACTATATCCACTTTTCCTTCGGCCAACCGTTCAAGTGTCTCCCTTTGCTCCGTCTTTTTCTTGAAGCGAGAAAGAACCTCGACTCTTGCGGCGTAATCGGCAAGACGATCTCGGAAAGTATTGTAATGTTGTTCAGCAAGTATTGTAGTCGGGACAAGCACTGCAACCTGCTTCCCGCTCATCACCGCCTTGAAAGCCGCACGCACAGCAACCTCCGTTTTCCCGAATCCGACATCTCCACAGAGGAGCCGGTCCATCGGGCTTTCTGTCTCCATGTCTTTCTTTATTTCGGATGTCGCGCGGAGTTGGTCCGCTGTGTCCTCATAGATGAAAGAGGCTTCAAGTTCGTGCTGCCATATGCTATCCCTCTGGAAGGATATCCCTTTCGATTTCTTCCTGTCGGCGTACAGCTTGATGAGATCTTTCGCTATGTCCTTCAACTTACCTTTGGCGCGATTCTTCATAAGCTGCCACTCAGGTCCGCCAAGCTTCGAGAGCTTCGGCGTGAAGCCATCTTCGGAAGCGTAGCGCTGAAGTTTTCCGACGTAGTCGATGTTTACATAGAGGATGTCTCCTTCGGCATACTCGACCTTCACGCACTCCTGTACGCTGTCTATAATCTTCAATTTCTGCAGACCCAGGAATCGGCCGATCCCGTGGTCTTCATGAACCACATAGTCGCCTTTCCGTAGAGAACTCAGATCCCGGCGGAGGAGCCCGACAAACTTCTTAGCTTTCTCCTTCCGTGAGATAAGCGGCGAACGTCGACCGAAGATCTCATGTTCTGTGAGAAGTGCAAACTTGTCATCAGGGAGGATGAACCCGCCTGAAAGAGGTGCCTGGATGAGCCTGACTTCTTGCCGCAATAGAGTGCCGTTCAGTTCATCGAATTCTGCCAGCAGATTTGAAAAGTTCTCTTCAAGATGCTTCGTGCTGGATGCGACTAATAACTTATAGCCGCCGTTGTAAAGCTCAGCAATCTTTGTTGCCGCAAGCTGCAGTTTACCGCCGAAGGTCGGTTGGGGGACAACATTGACATCGTGGTCTGTCTCACGCCGTTCAATCGACTTCCAGTATATCAGCTTTGCTTTCGCTGAAATCGCATCGGCGAAACGTTTGAAACCGGAAGATAGGTCCCTGGGGATCGCTCCAGGTTCGTAAAAGAAAACGGTCGCACCTTCGGGAATCTGATCCGCAAATGCAATCTCGTTTTTGTTGGAATTGGAGAACGGAAGAAGCGTAAACGATCCAATCGTTTGAATCGAGCGCTGAGTTATCGGGTCGAATATTCGGATCGTCTCTACATTATCTCCGAAGAAATCTATCCGTAGCGGATTCTCACTCGACTCCGGGAACAAGTCGACGATACTCCCACGTACCGAGAAATCTCCCACCTCCTCAACATAGTCTTTTCGCTGGTAACCGTATTTGGCCAACTTGCTTACTAGTTCATCATGATCGATCTCTATCTGCGGTCGGATCATAACGGCAGTAGCCTTGAGCGACTCCTGAGCTGGCATTTTAGTGAAAAGAGTAGCATAGTCTGAAATGTAAAGATTCTTTTCGCCCGAGTAGAAAGAAAAGAGTCCGGACAAGTTCGGCTGGTCTTCGGTGATGAGACTTATGGGTGCCGAACTCGAAAGTACTTCGAAGTCTGATTGAATTCTCTCGCTTACCTCGCTATCGTCGATGACCAGAAGGACGGCAGAATTTCCCAACTTCAGGTGGCGCGCCATAACAAGTGTCATAAACGGCGCACTGACTGAGTGGAGTCTTGCGCTTCTGTTTTCCCGGATCAGCTTGATGGTCTTGTTGAGTGTGCCGAGGTCCAGGAGCTGGTCTACGAGTTTTTCAGATGAGAGGGACACCGGAGGCATCTTCAATTGCATGTCTTACAAATCCGTCGGCTCTCTCAAGTCTCTCCCGGGCTTCGTTCCGGTCGACACCTGCCCGAATCATAACGACAGCTGTCTTCACATGTCCGCCTGCCTCTCCCAGAACTCTCTCCGCCTCGGAATAGTCAACCCCGGTAATGGTCATGACAATCCTCTTCGATCTCTCTTCCAGTTTCTTGTTGGTCATCTGAAGGTCGACCATCATGTTCTCATAAACTTTTCCGAGCTTAATCATAACGGCAGTTGTTATCATGTTGAGGACCAATTTTTGGGCTGTTCCCGATTTCATTCTTGTCGATCCCATGACTACTTCCGGGCCCACCTCCAGACAGATGGCCACATCGACGTCCAGGTTGAATTCTGATCGAGGATTTGTAGTCACGAAGAGTGTCTTTGCGCCGAGTGCTTTCGCTTTCTTGACAGCACCAACCACATAGGGAGTCCTTCTGCTCGCAGCAATTCCGCAAACGACATCCTTCGAGGTGATTCCGTGTGCCACAATATCGTTTTCACCGTTCTCCTCAAAATCTTCCGCTCCTTCCTGTGCCTTAAAGACTGCCGGTTTTCCGCCTGCAATCATCCCTTGGATAAGTCTTGGATTTGATCCGTAGGTTGGCGGACACTCGGCCGCATCCTGAATTCCAATGCGCCCGCTCGTCCCCGCTCCGGCGTAGAAGAGGCGTCCTCCTTCCTTGAATGCCTGCACCACTATGTCAATTGCCTGCGCGATGTAAGGCAGTTCCTGCTCGACCGCAAAAGCAACTTTCTTATCCTCGTCATTAATTATTCTGATGATATCAATAGTACACTTTGAATCGATCTCCATCGACTTCGGATTTCTCTTTTCAGTCGTAAGCGTGTTAAGCTCTTCGAACAACGCTCTCTGTTTACTCATTAATCTCCTTTAACAAATAGGTCTGTTTCACGTGAAACGTTTATTGTCATCGACAGAATCGCACCGGTTTGTCGGTCTCAGTCAGGTATTCATCATTTCCTCATCTATGGTGTCTTCTTCCACCAACTCCATGAAGACCACTTCCTCAACTCATCCATTTGCAAGATTCCTTATCCACACTATTCTCTTCCATTGATCGAATAAGGACCGCCGCTGTTGCTCATGTATTCACAAGATTCCTTATCCATGAAGATAAACCATCAGCACAGATACGTCCGCGGGGGAAACACCTGAAATCCTGCTGGCCTGTCCAATAGAGGCTGGCATGACTTTCATCAGCTTCTCCCTCCCTTCAGTCGAAAGTGATTTCACTTTGCCGAAGTCAAAACCTTCAGGTATCTCCATGGATTCGAACCTTACAAATTTTCCGATCTCGTCATTTTGTCTGCTAATGTAACCTTCGTACTTCAATTCGATCTCCACCTGCTCAACTGCTTTCTTGTCGACTGCCGAGTCGCGAGGGAGAGAGTCGGATTTGAAGTACTCTAGACCTAGCAGATCCGAGAGCCTGACATTCTGCCTCTTGACTAGTTGGGCCAGCTTCTCGTTCTCGGTTATCGGGGTCGAATCAAGCGACTCTAAATACCTGTTGACTGCATCCGGAGGAACACTTTTCCGCTTGGAGTATTCAAGCAGAACTTCGATATGCTCTTCTTTTCTTTTCAGGGTGTCATACACGGCATTTGGTATCAATCCGAAGTCTCTCCCATATTTCATGAGTCTCCTGTCCCCATTGTCCTGACGGAGCATCAGCCTGTATTCGGCTCGCGATGTAAACATGCGATATGGTTCGCTTGTTCCTTTGTTGACAAGATCGTCGATGAGGACTCCGATATAGGCTTCCGAGCGCTTAAGAACGAATGGGTCTCCACCCTTTACTCCAATCGCCGCATTGATCCCTGCCACGATCCCCTGTCCGGCAGCCTCTTCATATCCTGAAGTTCCGTTTATCTGGCCGGCAAAATACAGACCGGACACGAGATGAGTTTCCAGCGTAAGTTTAACCTGATGCGGAGGAAAGAAATCGTACTCAACGGCATACCCCGGACGTAGCATTTCAACATTCTCTAAACCGGGGACCGTCCTCATAGCTTCATCCTGGATTTCTGCGGGCAAGCTTGTGGAAAAGCCGTTTACATACATGACGTTCGTATCGCGCCCTTCGGGCTCAAGAAAAATCTGGTGGCGATCCCTTTCCGCAAACCTGACAATCTTGTCTTCAATAGACGGACAGTATCTTGGCCCAATACCCTTAATGACCCCGGTGAATAGTGGTGATCTATCGAAACCCTTTCTCAGCACATCGTGCGTAAGATGATTCGTGTAGGTAAGGTAGCAGCTAACCTGATCCTTCGTGACTTCGGAATTCTGGTACGAGAATGGCTCCGGCTCTGGATCTCCGGGTTGCTCCTCGAGGGCAGAAAAATCTACGCTTCGGCGGTCGACTCGAGGCGGGGTGCCGGTCTTGAGCCGGCCACTGACAAAACCGAGCCTTTCCAGTGAAGCAGTCAGGCCGACGGCCGGGGGTTCATTGAATCTACCACCTATTCGGCTTTTCATGCCTGTGTGCATAACGCCATTTAGGAAGGTTCCCGAGGAGATTATAAGTGCTTTGCAAGGTATCCTCACACCTGACGCAGTTTCGATGCCTGCCAGTCTATTTCCGTCAACCACAATGTCGGTTACCATATCCTGCATGACATGGAGATTTGCCTGTGCCTCCACGCGCCTTCTTGCCTCTACCGAATATCCTTCCCTATCATTTTGGGCGCGCGGCGACCAAACAGCCGGTCCTTTTGAGCGATTGAGCATTCTGAATTGTATGCCAGTTGCATCGGCAATCTTGCCCATCTCGCCCCCAAGGGCATCGATCTCTCTCACGAGATTTCCCTTTGCCGTGCCACCAATAGCCGGGTTGCATGACATTCTCCCTACGGCGGCAATATCCATAGTCATAAGGAGTACCGAACACCCCATCCTTGAGGCGGCCATAGCGGCTTCTACTCCAGCATGACCTGCGCCAACCACAACAACATCGTACTGCTTTTTCACCATCGGAAGCTACTACCTAACAGGCAGGGGCAAGCCTGCTGAAACAGGAAACGAGAATACACCAAGGGTTCTGCCTTTGCCTTTAACATCCCGGCACCTTGCTTCCGCCGACCGTTTCACGTGAAACACTTTTTGTTGTTCTCCAATTTCCCACGCGATGTTCGACACTGTTCACTTGCCAATACAGAATTTCGAGAATATGTTTCTAAGAATATCTTCAGTGGTTACCTCGCCGGTAATTTCTCCAAGGGAATCGAGCCCCGCCCTCAGATCTAGCGCCACGAATTCGCCCGATCGCCGTTCGTCAAGAGTAGCAAGCGCCAACTTCAGGCTCCTTCCTGCTTTCTCCAGCGCTTCCCTATGACGGGTGCTGGTGACAACCACAGACCCTTCACTAACATCATCTGTTAACACCATCTTAGATAACCCATTCCTGAGCGTATCAATTCCCTCGCCACGAAGGGCCGAAACATAGAACTCGGGCACCCTTCCGGGCTCTCTCGGAGGAAGAGTCTCGTACAAGTCAATTTTATTCCAGACATGGGCCAACTTGACCCTCGTTTTCTCGCAGGCTGAAGCAAGCTTGAGATACTGGGGTTCACTGCCGTTATAATCCCGCTCCCCATAATCCATGACAAGGAGCAGAACATCCGCTTCTGATGCCTTCTTTTCAGCTCTCTCAACACCTTCCTTCTCAATTGAATCCGCAGTGTCCCTTAAACCAGCTGTATCTGAAAGCCGAAAGAGGACCCCACCGACCGAAATCGTCTCCGTTATAGTGTCGCGTGTGGTGCCCGGAATATCACTAACGATCGCGCGGTCTTCTTCCAGAAGCGCATTTAGCAGGCTCGACTTTCCCACGTTTGGTTTGCCCGCTATCGTTACGTTTACCCCTTCACGATAGATTCTACCAGTATCATAACTCTTTAGCAATGTCTCGATAGCTCCTATGGCTTTAGCCAATCTCTCGCGCAGCAGTCCCCTGTTCGCAAACTCAACATCCTCTTCCGAAAAATCGAGCTCCAGCTCAAGCAGCGAAGACAGATTCATAAGTTCGTCCCGAAGACTTCTCATCTCCTTTGAAAGTTCGCCTGACAATTGACGGAGCGAGCTTCGATAAGCCGATTCACTTTGCGAGTGGATCAGATCCCCCACGGCTTCAGCCTGCGACAGGTCCATCTTCCCGTTGAGAAATGCCCGCCTGGTGAATTCGCCCGGCTCCGCGCTTCTGGCACCTGAGGCAAGAACAGCGCGCAGCACCTTCTGAGTAACCAAATAGCCGCCGTGACAGCTGAGTTCAAGAACATCCTCCCCGGTATAGCTGTTAGGAGCCCGGTATACTATCGCAACGACCTCATCTATGAACTTTCCTCCTCCGTCCACCAATTTGCCAAAATGCGCGGTATGAGTTATAGCATCCTTCAATGCTCCCCTGCCAACGAACATCCTGTCTGCAATAGAGAAGCTCTCAGAGCCGGAGATTCTGACCACACTTATTCCACCCTCCCCAAGCGGAGTTGCAATTGCGGCTATGGTCTCACTATCTCTTAGCCGAACTAGCACGTGTAAATTTAAGAAAGCGCAACCTGCGGTTAAAGGATGAAAAAGAGCTTGCTTGTAAGTTCGCTAAGTCAGAATTTGGAGAGTATCTCAGTTCGCATCACGTTTTGAGACAGGAAAGCAACCACGGGGATCGCCGAGTGCGCAATGAAATCATTGTCGAGAACTGAGATCCCTTGGCGTCCATCGCGAGGTTCGCGGTTAGAAGAGGCGCAAAAAGATCGTGCGAGCCTTTAAATGACACAATACCAGGAATCGAATTCAAAAAACATGGGATCATTCAAGAAGTCGTCGAAGCTAGACCACGTATGTTATGATATCAGAGGACCGGTGCTCGATGAAGCAAAGAAACTTGAAGACGCCGGGAAGGAAATTCTCAAGCTTAACATCGGCAACCCGGCTCCGTTCGGGTTTGAAGCGCCCAAAGATATTGTTGAACAAATTTCACGGAACCTCACTAAGGCGGAGGGCTACATCGATTCAAAAGGCCTTCTCTCTGCCCGGGTCGCGATTGCCGACTATTCAAACAGCCGTGGCATTCAGAACGTAGGCGTTGAGAACATCTATGTGGGGAACGGGGTAAGCGAGCTGATCGTCATGGCAATGCAGGGACTCCTCAACGAAGGGGACGAAATCCTGATCCCCGCACCGGATTATCCTCTATGGACGGCGGCTGTCGTCCTGGCGGGAGGCAGACCCGTTCATTACATCTGCGACGAAAGTTCCGATTGGCATCCGGACATCCTGGACATCCGAAAGAAGATCACGCACCGAACGAAAGGGTTGGTAATTATAAATCCCAACAATCCCACCGGGGCAGTCTATCCGAAAGAGGTTCTCCTCCATCTTGCCCAGATCGCGGCGGAGCACAGCATCGTCTTATTCAGCGATGAAATATATGACCGTATTCTATATGATGGTACGGAGCACGTATCGGCCGCTTCTCTTGCCGATAGCAATACGCTCTGTGTCACTTTAAACGGTCTGTCGAAATCGCACCTCATCACCGGTTACAGAGTTGGTTGGATGGTATTCAGCGGAAACACTGCCGCTGCAGAGGGCTACCTGGAAGGGATAAACATGCTGGCGTCCATGCGGCTCTGCAGCAACGTGCCGGCACAATATGCAATAGAACCTGCGCTCAAGAGTGATAACACGATAAGATGGCACACTTCTCCCGACGGGAGATTGAAAGGACAGAGAGATGTCGGCTATGAGCTGTTGAAAAGGATTCCCGGCATATCATGCACAAAACCTAGAGGCGCATTTTACTTTTTTCCGAAGATCGACGCGGAGATGTTTGACATCAAAGATGACGAGAAGTTCGCGCTGGATCTCCTGAAAGAAGAGAACGTCCTAATCGTGCAGGGAACCGGATTTAACTGGTTCAAGCCGGATCATTTCAGGATAGTCTTCCTGCCGGAACAATCCGTTCTCGCGAAGGCACTTGAATCACTCAAGAATTTCCTGGAGGGCTACAGGCAGCGGTAGACGTCTCTCCAGGTTTATTGAAACAGAGAGCGTTAGTACTTTTAGAATAACTCTCGAGATCGGAGGTTGGTCCAGCATGGTTCTGTCAAAAATATGCACCCTACTTCTAACCGCAATTCTTGTTTCCGGATGTGGAGACACACCGAGACAAAAGAACACCTCGACTATAAATGAGGAGGACACAATGTCAACGACTGAAGTGGAAAGCAAATTTGTTCTGACAAGTCCGGCATTCAGCGAGGGGGAAAAGATTCCCAAGAAATATGGTTGCAACGGGGCAGATATTTCGCCGCCTCTCGTGTGGAGAGATACTCCACCGGAGACCAAGAGCTTTACTTTGCTGCTTGAAGACCCCGATGCTCCCATGGGAACTTGGATACACTGGGTCATCTTCAACATTCCAGCAGATGCGCATGATCTCAAGGAGCACATGCCAACCGATAAAACCCTGCCGGATGGTGCCGTTCAGGGTAGAAACGATTTCAGAAATATAGGATATGGTGGGCCCTGCCCTCCCGGCGGCACACACAGATACTTCTTCAAGCTCTATGCTCTGGACACTGGCTTGAAACTCGGTGCCGGCAGCACGAAGCCGGAAGTCATGAAAGCAATGCAGGGACACATCATCGGCGAAGCAGATCTAATGGGAAGATATTCGCGCTGACGCAAGAGCAAGCTTCGGCGATATTACAACGTTTCGGACTTGCCTCACTTGCCATAACTTGTTATAATCTAATGCACAGAATAGATAGGGATGCCGACAGAAAAAGTCCAATCAAACAGGTTGGACAAAGTTGATGAAGAACGATTAGGCGGTACTTGACAGGAGATAGCCTACGCACATTAAGCTTAAAGACCGGGGAACTTGACCAAATATGCTGGCGAGCAACAAACAAGATCCGGCTGGCCGCACCCACAGATCCATCGATTGCGTATTTGACCGTAGCTTTAACCTTAAGGTTGCGCACTGCGCTTTCCCTGCCGTTCATCACGATTCCAATTTCTTGAAACCCAACATTGAAGAAGCTGAAAAACAGCAATCCCTTGTAAGCAAGATTTGATCGATTCCGCAGCGACCATCCGTCAAAAGAGTAGGCAGTCAAATAGAATGGAGTCGATGCGTCACGCTTCTTCCTAGAGAGGAACACTTTCAGAAATACGCTGTGAGTGAGAAGGCGAAGCTGTAAATGGAATCCTATAAATACATGATCGGTGACGGTCGTAAGCCCGGCGACACTGGAACACTTCAGAATGTCTTTGGAATCGTATAGATGCATGACAGGCGAGGTTTGTGAGGCGGGCAGAGGAATCGCAAAGGTTGAACCAGATTTGTCATCACACAAAGTGAGTTTGACATCGGCTGACCCTCGACGGGTCATCGCGTATGACTTCACTGATGGGAGGCACCCCCGACTTCAGATTAACCGACAGGCGCGCCAAGATCGCGAAGTTCTAATATCACAATCGGTTATCCTTGCGTACTTGCGAGTCTCATATGTTTCATGTTCCACTGTTGTCAGATGTAACCCTTTTAGTTAGGCAGTTCGTCATTGCGTGACCGGAAGTTGACAATGGTCGATGCGAGTTTGACGAGATAACCCCGATGGACTATTTCCCCAGACACGGATTGAAACGAAGGCTCCTCACAGGATTCGGAGCGAATATGTACGGCCAGGCCGTCACATTCATTATCCAACTTGCCAGCGTGCCGCTCTTCTTGCATTTCTGGGGAATCGAGAAGTACGGTGAGTGGTTGATTCTGAGCGCAGTGCCTTCCTACCTGAGCATGAGTGACCTGGGCTTTGCGTCTGTTGCCGGCAACGAGATGGCGATGGCTACTTCAAGCCAGGACCAGGAGAGAGCGCTTGGTGTGTTCCAGAGTACGTGGGTGATGATCACTGTTGTGTCGGCCGCCTTTGTAGTTGTAATCATCCCGGTCGTGTACCTGGTGCCATTCGGTAATCTGCTGAACGTACACGCCGCATCGCCCCATGAAGTCAGAGTCGTGTTGCTTCTCCTCTCGGCGTACGTTTTGCTGGGACTGCAGGGAGGCATGTTAAGCCAGGGTTTCCGTGCCATCGGGAAGTACGGCAAAGGGACTGCCTGGGGAAACTCCTCACGGCTTTTCGAATGGATTATCGCCATGGCAGCGTTAAGTCTAGGCTATGGGATGGCAGGGGTAGCTGCCGGCTTTATTATCGGCCGAGTCATTTTCTACATCTTATGGTGGTACAGCCTCCATCGTGATGCCGCTTGGCTGCAGTTCGGATTCAGATTCGCACACGTCGCTATAATACGTCGCCTGCTCAGGCCGTCGATTGCATTCATGAGTTTTCCACTTGGTCTGGCGCTCGGTATTCAAGGGATAGTGCTGATTATCGGAGTTGTACTTGGACCTGCAGCGGTTGCGATATTCTCAGTATACAGGACTCTGACCAGAGCAGTAGTCCAAGTAGTTACCGCGACAAATCAAGCTTTCTGGCCCGAACTTTCTGCGGCGATGGGAAAAGGAGACGTCGGCTTAGCCAGGAAATTGTATCTTGAGTCGTCAAGAGTTTCATTATGGCTCGGTTTGATCGGTGTCGTCGCAATAGGGTTTGGAGGAGGCAATATCCTCGCCTTTTGGACCCACAAGGCAATCGGGAGTGACCCTATGCTGCTGTGGCTCTTGCTGTGCTCGGCCCTCGAGCAAATAACGTGGCAGTCAAGTTGGATTACACTCATGTCGGTGAACAAGCACCAGCGCTTCAGTATTTCATTCTTGGCTTTCAGAGGTATTGGAGTAATACTGGCATGGGTGCTCGCCATCGAATTTCAAATATACGGAGTCGTCATATCGTTGATCGCAATAGATTTCCCACTCCTTTATGACGCCACAAACCAGGCCCTTAAACTAACCGGGGAAACATGGCAGTCGTACCTCCAGAATTTTCTGAAGAGCCCTTGGATTACTTTGAAGAGGGTATCCCGAGCATGATAATAAATTACCTTTGGACGAATAGGGAAAGACCGAAACTTCTTTCTAGAAGATGGTCAAAGGTTTGGGCAAAACGGATATGGAACTGGCTGAACCTGATGATGATTGTCGTCCGCCGAACCCGTTTCAGTTTGAAAGGTGTCTCGCTCGGCGTGTTGACAATAGTTGGGGACCTGAATCTAGACGGTCCAGGAAGACAGTTGACCGTAGGGGATATGAGCTTCGTGGGATCACACGTACACTTTGCCTTGCACGAGAGGATAACCATTGGAAGTAGAGTCTCAATAAATGACGGCTGTGTTTTTCTAACTGCGACCCATCGAACAAAGGATGTACGGTTTGGAACCAGAAAGGAAACTATAACAGTAGATGAATACGCTTGGATCGCGATGAACTCAATCATCCTTCCTAGGGTACACATTGGCAAAGGTGCTGTGGTCGGGGCAGGGTCCGTCGTATCGAAGAGCGTTCCTGAATTTACGGTGGTGGCAGGTAATCCTGCCGTACGAGTTGGAGAACGATCTCGAAACCTTTGTTACTCCCCTGTGGAGTGGGTGGCCGCGTTTGAGGCGTGGCTCGGTAAGCCCGAGTTGAGAGTAGACACTCCTCAGTTTCGGGATATACCTATCGCCAACACCCCTTCTGAAACACAATAGAGAACTTACGTCTTGCGCATACCAGAGGTTGTACAGGCCACTTGGGGAACATTCCATCAATTTCATTTGGCCAAGCAGTTGTACAAGAGAGGCATGCTAAAATGCATCTTCTCGACATACCCACACCTACGTTTGAAGCGCGAAGGGTTGGGAAAAGAGAAGGTTCACACATTTCCCTGGTTTCACGCTCCCTTGATGGCGAAGTCCAAGTACGGAATTAGAATTCCCTGGTTAGATGAAGGACTCGAATCTCTCAATAGGACTGCTTTCCCTGCTTACGTTGCTCATAAGCTTCCAGAATGTAATGTCTTTATCGCGCTTTCTGGTACGGGCTACAAAGCAGGACCGCTGGCCCAAAGGCGGGGAGCTAAATATATCTGCGATCGCGGGTCGAGTCACATCCGCTACCAAGATAATATCCTGCGTGAAGAGTTTGCCCGGTGGGGGCAAGAATTCCCCGGGATAAACTCGAAGGCCATGGCACATGAGGAAACTGAATATGCTGCTGCCGACATTATCACCGTCCCTTCGGAGTTCGCACGAGAATCGTTCATACATGAAGGTATTCCGAGTTATAAAGTGAGAAAGATTCCGTATGGCGCCGATCTGACCACCTTCTCCAAGACTTCAGACCCTCCGCAGTACGAATTTAACGTCCTCTTCGTAGGTCAGGTTTCGTTTCAGAAAGGAGTACCCTATTTACTCCAAGCATTCTCGAACTTTAAGAACAGACGAAAGAAGTTAACCATCATCGGAGCGTTACAGCCTGAGGTAAGAAAACTTATGATTGGCAAACACTTTGACCATATCAACTTTATTGGGGTGAAACCTCACGCTGAACTGAAGCATTACATGAGAGTAAGTCATGTTATGGTGCTGCCGAGCATTCAAGAGGGACTTGCTCTTGTGCAAGGGGAAGCGATGGCTTGCGGGTGTCCTCTCGTGTCCACAGCAAACACCTGAGCCGCCGACTTGTTCGAGGATGGTAAAGAAGGATTCATTGTTCCGATTAGGGATCCTTTGGCAATCACAGTCCGCCTGGAACAGATGGCAGATGATCCTGATTTACGCCGAAAGATGAGCGATGCAGCAATAGAACGTGTGAAATTCCTCGGAGGGTGGAACAGGTACGGCGAAGAGTATGCCAATCTATGCCATGAGATAGCAGAGGAAAGAGCCAAGATTTTAGAGTCGAAGTGAGGATACTTTACATAGGACAGAATCTGGGTACTTCGCTGCATCGGGCGAACGCTCTGAAACGCATGGGACACGTGGTTACAGTCATTGACCCCTGGCGTTGGTTGGGAACTTCGAAATGGGCCGGGAGATGGGCTTATCACTTTGGTGGATTGGGGTTAGACACGTTGTTACACCAGCAGATCTCTCAAGAGACCAAGGAAACAAGTCCCGATTTGATCTGGGTCGACCAAGGCGAGTTTCTTGGTGAAAAGTCCATTGCCGGACTGCGTCGTGTTGGCGCGCCAATCGTGAATTACGCAGTGGATGATCCCTTCGGTCCACGTGATTGGAAGCGATTCGTCCAGTATAGGAAGGCCGTTCCATACTACGACTTGCTCGCGGTAGTAAGGGAACAGAATGTTCAGGAAGCATACCGAGCAAAAGCCCGAAAGGTCGTACGCGTTTGGCGTTCTGCCGATGAGTTGGCCCACGCCCCAAGATCACTAACTCCGGACGAGAAGAGGAAATTCACAAGTGACGTCGTATTTGTAGGCACTTGGATGCCCGAACGAGGACCTTTCATGGTGGAGCTTATAGATAGGGGTGTTCCCCTGTCAATCTGGGGCAACCACTGGGAGAAATCGAAAGAGTGGAATATCCTGAAACAGTACTGGCGCGGGCCGGCACTGAACGACGATAGATCTTACTCCGCTGCGGTTTTAGCGGCTAAGGTGTGCCTTGGTCTCTTGAGCAAGGGAAACCGAGACCTACATACCCAACGAAGCCTCGAGATTCCGGCGCTCGGTTCATTACTCTGCGCAGAGAGAACTTCTGAACATATCGCCCTGTACCACGAAGGCGCGGAGGCAATCTTCTGGAATAGTGCCGAAGAGTGCGCGAGTGTATGTAACGATCTCTTGGTCAATGAACAACGCCGAAGGAATTTAGCTAAGGCTGGCTACGAACGTGCGATACACAACAATCTCTTCAATGAGCCGGTTTTGGCTTCCATTATTTCAATGGCAACTGCGGCGACCTATGCCTCCGGCACCGACCATGCACGTAAGAAACCCCTTTCACCTGCCTAGTTGGTAGCCGTGTCCTCAAGCCCGCAAACTCCGATTTCTCCAAATCCTATCCCGCACGGTAAGTCGCCGATGCACGATGAGCGCATTGACCTGGGAAAGTTGACGCGGATGAGTTTGCTTGCTTGGTGTTGCGTTGTCCTTGCTCAATGGATTCGATGGTCATACACTCAGAACGCTATTTCTACATTACTCACTCTTTTAGGTGGCATGATTGGTGTTACTGCCTTCGCAAAAAGAGACTATCTTGTTAGATATCCTATCTCTACAGTAGTCATGATCGGGTATGTCGGTTGCTATTTTCTTTTGCCCCCGGTGGCGACAATTGTCAGTGGTGTACCGCTTACAAACAATCTTGATCATCCGGTTTTGGTAATGGTCAATGCCGTTGCTTGCCTGCTCGCTTTGTTGGCAGCCCACACAATTTATAGAAGGAGCAGCCTTCTAAGCTACCTCCGGCTGGTTATCACAAAAAAGCTCTATAAACCCCTGCACTTTTTTGAGGCACCGTCAAACGTCCAACTCCTTCTTATGGGCCTCATTGGCCTGGCAGCAACTGCCTATGAGATTCTCGCACTAGGAGCCTTCCGGCAAGCTCATCTTGGTATCAAGGACAGACTTATCCAGGGATTTTATCCGGCTGCGTATCTACCGCTTGTGGCAGTTGTTCGAGAGACTGTGGGAGGAAAGAGGGAACGGGACAATAAGTGGTATTGGATCATATTATCGTACATAGTATTGATGGTTTATGTTTTGCTCGGTAGTAACAGTCGGTTTGCTCTGCTCGGCATTTTTGCTTCCATTGGCCTGGTCTACCTTTACGGAATAGCCGCCGGGATATACAAAGCAGATGCTGCTCTCTTGAGAAGAACCGGGCTAGCTGTTGCGGCAGCGTTAATACTCTCCGGTCCCATCACGGATTTGGCTATGACCATGGTGGTCGTGCGGAATGAGCGTGGTGCAGAGTCGCCACTCGCATTGGTTGCGAGCACACTCAGGGCGTACGAGAACAAGAACACCGTGAGCCGATATAAGAGCCTCGCTTCCGGACTCGGCACTGTCTATGACGAATATTATACCGGGAATCTCTTTTTCGACAGACTGTGCAATTTGAAGTATGCAGACAACTCCATCACATTAGCCAAATCACTTAGCAAGCCGGCGAAAACCGCTTTCGAGACAGAACAACTCGATAGAGTTCTCTCCGAGCTGCCGGCTCCTTTCATTCACATTATCGGAATAGATGTCAATAAAGCATCAGCGATTTCCAAATCAGCTGGCGACTTCCTCCTCTATGAAGCGACCGGGATGCACGGGGTCCTTGGAACTTTCTATACCGGTTCTCTTTTCGGAAGCGGCTACGCTCTTTTCGGCTGGTGGTATCCTCTGTTCTTTGCCATCATCGCCTTTTTTGTGTTTGCACTTTCAGACGCACTGACAATTTCACGACTCTCGAAACGCGGATATCGCATACCTGTTCTAAGCCCAATCGTTGTTGTTTCCTTCTTCACATGGTGTTTCCTTTTTACAAGCGCCGCCAGTGGAAACGACTCGCTGGCAGGAGTTGCAGGTTACCTGGTAAGGGGTTGGCTGCAGGTTGCATTCGTATATGGAATTATCTACTGGCTGACTTACTGGCCATCTAGATGGCTGCACGGACGAAAGACAGAAGCCAAATGAGTTATCGGGACCGGGTTTACGGAAGTTACAATAGCGGTCGAGTAGCCAGCCTCGCTCCAGACTCACTCGATGGTCTGAAGCCTCGCGCGCCTTACTTACGCAAGCTTGTCAAGTCTCACTTCCCTGATGATCATAGAGCAAACATCCTGGACTTAGGTTGTGGGCACGGAGCCCTGATACATTTCGCCAAACAGTCAGGCTATTCGCATATCCACGGAGTAGATACGTCCTCAGAACAGGTAGAGGCCGCTAGAAAGCTCGGCATCAACGAGGTGTCACATGGTGATCTCCTGACGACCGTTAAAGTGCAGCCCGATAATTCGGTAGATGTGGTTATTTGCTTCGATGTCCTCGAACACTTTGATCGAACTGAAGGCCTCGTTCTCATGGATGAGGTACTTCGTGTCCTTAAGTCAGGAGGCAGGTGGATTATTCACACTGTTAACGCCGAGTCACCCTTTGGACTTCGCATGCGGTATTTGGACATAACTCACGAGATCGCGTTTACACGTACATCCATCGCTCAGCTTCTCCTGTCGTCGGGGTTTACCAATGTAGAGTCTTTCGAAGAACAGCCTGTACCGCACGGACTGAAGAGTACGATCCGGTGGATTTCATGGAAATTCTTGCGGATACTCCTGAGGACCTATTTGGCTGTCGAGACGGGGGATACCGGCAAGGGAGCGCTCTTCACCCAGAATTTCCTGACCGTCGCGACAAAATGAAGGTTCTCCTCGTCGGGAACTACCCATACCTCTATAGCCAGAGTATGGATCAGTTTGCCACGATTCTGGATAAGGAGATTAAGGCTCACGGTCATGAGTCCTGGCTTCTGCGTCCGAAGACCAAAGTCGGAAGGGTTATGCGAAAACCGGTTGGCGTCGGCAAGTGGCTCGGCTACTTAGATATGTTCATTCTGTTTCCGGTCGACCTTAAGCCTGCTGTAAAATGGGCAGACGTAATCCACATCTGCGATCATGCAAATGCTCTATACGTTCCGTGGCTTCGGGGAAAACCGCACGTTGTCACCTGCCATGATATGATCGCAGTAAGGAGCGCTAGAAGAGAAATTCCTAAAAACAAGGTTAAACTTACTGGTCGCGTCTACGAACGGTGGATCTTAAATAGCCTGAAGAAGGCTCAACATATCGCGTGCGTATCCGCGACAACCGAATCGGACTTGCTAAGGCTATGCGGGACAGCGGCCCCGGTGACTTCCGTCGTTCACAATGGACTTAACTATTCATATACTCCGATGCCCCGGGGGGAACAACTGATGTATTTTGAGAAATTGCATATTAACCGTGACTCAAAGTTCTTCTTGCACGTCGGAAGTAATTCCTTCTACAAGAACAGGGCGGCAGTTATCCGAATCTTTAGTCATCTCGTCCGTGATGCAACTTATGCGAACCACAGACTGGTAATGGCGGGCAAGGGTCTTCCCCGGGACTTGTTACAAGAAGCAAGCAGGTGCGGAGTCGGCCCAAAACTTATCGAGGTGAGGAACCCGACTCAAGAGCAACTTCGCGCCCTTTACTCGTCGGCGGAGGCACTGATTTATCCTTCGCTATATGAAGGTTTTTGCTGGCCGATAATCGAAGCACAAGCGTGTGGATGCCCGGTCTTTACTTCGAACAGACATCCTATGATGGAAGTTGGCGGGGAAGGAGCTGCGTATCTCGATCCTCAAGATTACGAGGCCGCCGCCACTGTGATTTTGCACGGGCTTCGCAACAGAGATCGGATGGTGGAGCTCGGTTACTGTAACGCGGAGAAATATTCGACATCACGAATGGTCGATGGTTATCTGAAATTGTACAAGCAACTGATCCAGCGAGACCAATAGTGTGTGGAATCGCAGGCCGCTTTAGCAGCACAAAGATAGTCGAGCCTCTCGACATCAACACTCTCGCACATCGTGGACCTGATGCCACAGGAACCTGGAATTCCGAAAACGGACTCGTGTGGCTTGGCAACACCCGCCTCTCAATACTCGATCTTACTATAAACGGCAACCAGCCGATGCATGACCCGAAGACAGGCAACGTAATCGTCTTTAACGGTGAGATATACAATCACCTTGAGATAAGAAAAGAACTCGCCCCGCTATTCAAAGATTGGATCAGTACAAGCGATACAGAGACGATACTGATCGGATACAGGTTTTGGGGAACAGATATCATCACCAGGCTGTCAGGGATGTTTGCCGTCGGCGTCTATGATGCATCAAACCGTTCGCTTCTTTTGTCCCGTGACAGGATGGGAATCAAGCCATTGTACTACAGGATATCCGGCGAACGGATTGATTTCGCATCCGAAGTAAGAACTCTGATGCATATTCGCGAGGAAGCGGTGGACCCCGAATCCATTTCCGCATTTCTCCAATGGGGAGCCTGCCCGGACGATCAATTGCTCTTCCCGGAAATCAAGTCTGTACCGGCCGGTTATTGGATGGTGGTTGATAGAACGGGGGTACGTCGCACTTACAAATACTGGCCTCCCTCGAAGCCAGCCAAGCCACTTCCGACAGATCAACATTATGCGCATCCAGCACGCGAAGTCAGGGATCTGCTGGAACGTTCGGTGGAGAGACACTTGCTTTCTGACGTTCCAGTCGGGATGTTTCTAAGCGGCGGTTTAGATAGCACGATCCTGACAGCAATCGCCTCCCGCGTCTACGGCAAGCGCCTGAGGACTTTCACGGTCGGATTCGAGAGCAAGTTGCTGGATGAATCGGAATCGGCGCTGGAAGTCGCACAGTTTTATGGGACCGACCACGAAACAATCAAAGTGGCTGAAGAAGAAGCATTGCAACTCGTCCAGGAGGCCGTCTTTAAGATGGATCTCCCTTCTGTGGACGCTATCAACACATATATAGTCGCCAGGAAGGTTTCCGAAAAGGGCATGAAGGTGGCATTCAGCGGTCTGGGTGCTGATGAGTTGTTTGGAGGATACCGGAACTTTAGAGATGTGCAGGCGATGAAGCTTGCACAATTGTTACCAGAAAAAGTCAGAGAAAGATTCAGGCCTTTCGGCACTTATGGAAAATTCCTCGCAAATCTGCCTTCAAATCGGGACGCTTATGTTTTAGCTCACTGGCGCAGAAGTTTCTGGACGGCAGAGATGCTGCATGATGCGGGTCTGCCGGAGGTTCCGTTTGTCCTCAGGGACATGCCTGATCTTCCGGATGACTTCGCCCGCACGAGTTGGGCCGAGCTGTCCTACTACACCCGTGACATGTTGCTGCGCGATACCGACCAGATGAGTATGGCAGTGTCGCTGGAAGTTCGGGTTCCCTACCTTGACAACGACCTGGTTGAATACGTCCTGAGTTTGCCGATGCGATCCAAGTCGCGACCTAATACAAAAAAGTGGCTCCTTGTCGAATCTGTAAAAGACCTATTGCCGGATCGAAGGTGGAAAAGAAGAAAGCAGGGCTTTGCGTTGCCCATGGACGAGTGGATGAGAGGACCATTAAGATCATTTGTCGAAGAAGGGTTGGATCGAACATCTCATCTAACTTCTTTGCCGGAGGTTGTTCCAGCCAGACTGAGGCGAGAGTTCTTCGAGAAAAGAGTGATCCACTGGACGCGGCTTTGGAGCGTCGTGGTGCTCGGACACTTCTTACACAGAGAATTGATGCGGCAACAATCAGGTAGAAATTTTCAGCGAGAGCCCATATTACGCGAAGCCCACAGGTGATCGGACTGCAGACAAATCATCGCACACTATTTCACAGGGATATGCCAATTGGGAAGAACGGACTAAATTGACAGTGCCAACGACAAGATTAACCTTTCGTCTGAGGTATTGGCTTCTTTCAGAATACATCGAGAAAGTCGTCAAGCCCGAGATCGGGATTTCTTCCTCCCATTGATCCTTCATACGGTTCCGGCCCTTGCCGTCGAGGCGAGTGGCCCGACATATTCCGTTGTGCGACAATGTGAATCGATAACTAAACAAGGAATGAAAGTTACGCTTGCTTGTCTCGACTGGGGTCCAACGAAACAGTTGCCGACTTTCGCCCGATCTTTTGCAATGGGAGTTTATCCTCAGCGGCTGGGGCGGTCCTCAGAGATGTGGCGATGGATGAAAAAGCAAGCGAGAAACCGCACCATTGAAATCATCCATAACCACAGCCTCTGGATGATGCCTAACGTCTATCCCGGTCGGATAGCAAACCACTTCGGTATTCCTTATGTCGTTTCGCCAAGAGGCACTCTGGGCGACTGGCCCTTTCATCATGGATCGCGAGTCAAGCGCTTGTTCTGGCCACTCGTCCAAAAGCCGTCGCTGAAGGGAGTCACTTGCTGGCACGCCACAAGTCATTCCGAGTATGAAGATATACGTCGCATGGGATTCCGACAGCCGGTGGCCGTAATCCCCAATGGAATCGATATTCCACCCGCTATGGCTAAGCGGTCGGACGGTCCGCGGACTCTAATGTATCTCGGAAGGCTGCATCCGAAGAAAGGCCTCGACTGGCTGTTGCGGGCGTGGTCCGTAACTGAAAACAAATTTCCGGAATGGCGACTCCATATTGTTGGTGCAGACAAACAAGGTTACCTTGCCGAACTTCGAAATCTTGCCCAATCGCTCGCGCTCAAACGGGTACAGTTCAACGATGCCCTCTATGGAGAACAGAAGTGGAAGGCATACAGCGAGGCAGATTTGTTCGTTTTGCCCACCCGCAACGAGAATTTCGGCATGGTTGTGGCAGAGGCATTGGCGTCGGGAACCCCGGCGATCGTCTCGAAAGGTGCTCCATGGTCCGGGCTGGGGACCCGGCAGGCCGGTTGGTGGATAGATACTGGAGTGGACCCGCTTATATCATGCTTGGAAAAGGCTTTATCATCCACGCCGGAAGATCTGGCGGCAATGGGACAACGCGGTCGTGCATGGATGGAGCGTGAGTTTTCCTGGGACCTTGTCGGGGAACGCATGGTGAAGTCTTACAATTGGGTGCTCGGCCACGAGCCGCTACCTGATTGGGTGATCTCCGACTGAGACATTCCGCTCGATGAACGACTCTTTTCTCCAGTATCAAGAATCACCCGTTTTGACTTGTTGATGGCAGAGACCCCGGTCAGCGTTGTCGTTCTTACTTTCAATGAAGAAATCAATCTGGAATCATGCCTCGCTTCAGTGAAAGACTGGGCGTCCGAGGTTGTCCTGGTCGACTCCTATTCTACGGACGGTACACTTTCCATCGCCGGACGATACGGCGCATCTGTCTATCAGAATAAATTCATGGATTACTCCTCACAACGTAACTGGGCTTTGCGCAACATTCCTTACAAAAACGACTGGATTCTCTTTCTCGATGCTGATGAATATATCACCGATGATCTGAAAGAAGAAATCCTCAGAAGAATTCCCAACCTACCGGTCGGTATCTCGGGCGTCTATCTAAAGCGCCGCTTGATCTGGATGGGGAAATGGATCAAGCACGGTGGTGTGTATCCGCTCTATCTGCTCAGACTTGTCAGGCACCGCAATGCACATTGCAACCCGAGACCCGTCAATGAACATCTCGAAGTGGACGGGGAGACAGTTATGTTCAATCATGACATCGTCCATGACGACAGACGGCCTCTAAGCCAGTGGACCGCAAAACACAATAGGTATGCGTACCTTGAAGCACACGAACTGCTCCAGTCAGAGAATCGACGAAGAAACGGTGAAGCCGATCCGATGGCGAGGTTGTCTGGCGGGCAGGCGGAGCGCAAGCGCTGGATAAGAGAGAGAATATGGAATCCACTCATGCCTCCTCTGGTTCGACCCTTCATCTGGTTCATCTACCGGTACTTCATTCTTGTTGGATTCCTCGACGGTGTGCAGGGATTCGTGTACCACTTTCTACAAGGATTATGGTACACCTTTCTGACGGATGTCTACTGGCTGGAAATGAAATCAAAATCGAAAGACTGAGAGAGCTTCAATTTGTGTGGCATTTTCGGCCTGGCCGGCAGTAAGCGGTTAAGTATAGATCGAAACCTGTTGCCCCATAGAGGACCCGACGACTGGGGAAGTATTGCGACTCAATACCACGACACGCATCTCACATTGTTCCAGTCGAGGCTAAGTATAATCGGGCTCGGTCCACAGGGCCATCAGCCTTTCAGTAAGGATCGCGATCATTATCTCGTCTTCAACGGCGAGATCTATAACTACAGGGAACTCAAGACGCAGTTAGCAGATCGGTTCCGCATAGCGTTCGCTACCGAAACAGATACTGAAGTTCTCTATGAGAGTATCGCAAACTTGGGGATCGACGAGACCTTGAAGTCACTCAATGGCATGTTCGCTTTTGTCTTCGCAGACTTGCGGCGCGGTAAGCTCTTTCTCGTGCGCGATCACCTTGGAGTCAAACCACTCTATTACTTCTCGAAAAACGGTCAATGTGGTTTCTCTTCCGAGATCAAAAATTTCTTCGAGTTGAACCTGATAGAGCCGACTATGAATACCGAATGCCTCGGCGAGTATCTAGCAAACGGATGGGTCTATGAGCCGGACACGATGTTCAAGGACATTTACAAGGTGGAGGCAGGCACATACATCGAAGTCGACCTCCACGAATTAAGTCACAACAAAACCAGATACTGGGATATCAGCGGTCCCGCAGCTGGTGGAGTAACCCCCGATATAGATTCGATTGTGAGGGAACAGACAGTTGCAGATGTCCCGTATGGAATCTATTTCAGCGGGGGGGTGGATTCGTCGATCCTTGCCCTTTCACTCCTGAAGGAGAGGCCGCTTCTTCTAAACCTAAGGCTAAATGACACCGAGAGCAGAAGAGTGGACTATTTTGTCCAGGAATTACGATCGGATGTCAGATCTTCAACGACGTCTGATGAAAGCCTCTCTACTTACGACAGGCTGATATATTTCCTGGATGAGCCGATCGCAGATCCCGCGATTCTTCCCGCCTATCATCTCGCAAGACTCGCTCGCGAAGCGGGTAGAATAGTGATGTTATCCGGGATGGGCGGCGATGAAATAGACGCCGGATACACTAGATATTTTGTTCTGAGGCACCTTTTGCTCACGAGAATTGTCACCATGTTCCCGTATCGAATGCTAAGAGGAAAGGCAAGACGAGATCTCAGACGGGCAAAGAGTTTCGCATGGCACGCAACACCTGCTAACTTTTTCTCTTTGACGAGTTACTTTTCAAAAAAAGATATCGACAGACTCCTCGGAGGGACAGACTGGTTTCTTAATTATTCTGAAAAGATTTCCGAAATCCTTGGTTCTTGCCAATTGGACGATGAGCGAAGGTTTCTGTATCTCGACTTCAAGGGTTTCCTCGCAAGTCACAACCTCATCTATATGGATAAGGCATCCATGGCGGCTTCAGTCGAGGTCCGCGTACCATTGCTGGACAAAAGACTCGTCGCTGCATTTTTCGAGAGCATCAATCTGCAGACTTCCACCCCAAAACGCCGGCTGAAGCAAATTCTCAAGGAGAAGCTTGCCGATGAGTATTTCGACGTTAGGAAGCAAGGGTTTCGATACCCGATTGAAACATGGATAAAGAAAGACATCGACTGGCACGAGGTGAAAATCTACCTGGCAGCATACAATCTCTTCGACAACGATGAACTCGGGTACATGATAGCTGCAGCACAAGACGAAAAGAAGTACGAGCAAGTGGCGATGCAGCTGCTTGCGATCTATACGCTCTACAGGTGGATGAAGATGTTCAAGGTTTCACTGTCCTGACTTTCCAAAATCGCCGAGCTTTATAACGAGAATTTTATACATTACACACCACTTCCCACCTGAACTCAACGGTGGTGCGCGTAGGGTCTACGACTTTGCAAAGATGTGGGCATCCACCGGCCACGAGGTCACCGTGGTCACGGGCTTCCCTTCCCATCCGACCGGGATTGTTCCCGCAGAGTACAAGGGAAAATGGATTCAAGAAGAGATCACCGGGGGAATCAGAATTATACGTACAAAGAAGTTCAACACTCCAAACAGGGGGATATTCCTAAGGTTGCTCAATCACTTTAGCATGGCCGTTTCCACGTTTATTGTAACCGTCTTCGACCGGTCATACTACGATGCTGTCATCTGCAGCTCGCCGCCACTATTCATAGGCCTGTCGGCACTCCTGTTGAAATTCATAAAAAGAACCCCTTTTGTCTTTGAAGCCCGCGACTTGTGGCCCCAACAGGCGATAGATTTAGGAATCATAAAAAGCAAGATTGCGATATACTTCTCCAGGGCACTTGAGAATTCCCTTTATCGAAATGCAGAGCACATAGTGGTTGTCGCGAAAGGCAGCGTTGATGAGCTAAGCAGACGGGGCATCGACCCTGAAAAGATATCCCTGGTGCGGAACGGCGTGTTGCTGCACAACTTCGATGAACCACCCGATATCCGTCACGAACTTTCCTTCCGAGAGAAGTTCATCATCTCTTACATCGGGACTTTCGGTGCATCTCAGGGACTAATGACGCTACTCACCGCCGCAAAATCTCTAAAGGAAAGAGGCCGTGAAGACATACATTTTCTTCTCGTAGGGGATGGAGTAGAGAGGGAATCACTTAGCGAGTTCCAGAATCACGCCGGGCTGACGAACGTGACCATTATGAGCGCGCAGCCTTTTGAGAGAGTACCAGCCATTTACAAGGCATCCGATATACTTGTGGTCTCACTAAGAAAAGTTCCACTCTTCGCGAGAACAATACCTTCAAAGCTGTACGAAGCAATGGCTGCATCTGTCCCGGTTCTCGGCCTGGTTGAAGGCGAGTGCGGGACGATAATACAAGAAGCCGGCTGCGGATTTATTGTTGAGCCGGAAAACAGCATTGCACTTGCAAATGAAATAGAGAGGATATCCGCGATCCCCAAAGGACAACTTGCTTCTCTTGGCAAATGCGGGAGAAGATGGGTCGAGAAAAATGCAGAGCGTTCGCTCCTGGCCCGGGACTACCTCGAAATTCTCAAGGGGTGTGTTCTTGCACGTCCGGCACCGAATAGTAAGAACACATCACACGCGAATGACCTCCGTATCTCTGACACGGGCGCATCGCACATCGAGAAATGAAAAAGACCGAGAGATGCTTAAAAAGTCCGTTTATACGTTTCTTTACACCGCGCTTGTGTGCAACGCGGCCCTCGCGCAGCACAACTATTCAATTCCTGCCGGCAACTGGACCTACAGCGCAATCCAGGAACTCCAGACGCGAGGCTACTTGCTTGACCTCAGTCCGGGATTCAAACCGTACCGCAGGATGGAAGTAGCCGAGGCACTCGATCATTTGCGGAACGAAACCGGTCACAAAATATTGCCGGCGGTGGACCGATGGCTTATCGACAAATTGGATCACGAGTTTGCGTACGAGATGAAGCTGCTGCGGGCAAAACGAGCACGGCCCGATACCGCACTGACCGGCGCAAGAATCTCCGAAGAGGATTATCTGAATTTCGTAAATGGATACTATGGACCTTTCAAATATGCAGACAAACCCGAGTTCAGGCCGATCCTCACGATAGGATTTGGTTTTGATGTCGGGAACCATCTTGCTTTATATACCGATGCCACCGTCAATCAAACACTGAGGGATGACTCCATCTACACGGGCTCGACAAAGTTCGGAATCGACGCACTTGCGCAACAGGCATACATTCAGTACTCAAACAGATATTTCGACCTCATGTTTGGACGCGACTATTTGTCGTGGGGATTCGGGGACAACGGTGAGACGCTTGTATCTACAACGCCCGGCCCTCTGGATATGGTATCACTCTTCATCAAAACTGACTTAGTTAAGTTCAACTGGTTCGTTGCCCAACTGAATCCGATGCCGGAGTTCACTCCCGACACGAATTCTTATATGCCATTTCCTACGGCAGGCGTGCCGGATCCTTCGGCTAACAGGTATTTCACCGGTTCACGGGCAGAATTCAACGTGCTGAATAAATTCTTTCTGGGGATATACCAGGCCGCGATCTTCGGGGGACCGAATGCGTCAATAAACTTGATTAGCACGAACCCGATGCGGGTGAATTTTGAATCGACCGTCAATGACCATCTTGAGTCCACAACGAACAATTTCCTCGGGGCAGACTTGAGCGTCTTCTGGCCAAAAGACATAAACCTGTATGGCGATCTTATGATAGACGATTGGCAGGTAGATCGTAAGTCCAAGGGAGACTTGAAGCCTGACCTTTACGCAATTCAGGCCGGAATGCGCGCCGCTGACATATTGTTCAGCACCTTTGGAATAAGCGGGACAGACCTAAGCCTGCAATATATGATGGCAGGAAACCGGGTTTACAATGAATACAATTGGGCCAGCTTTCTGAAGCTCCTGTCATACAATTATCCTATCGCTAGTCCGTTCGGTGATGACTTCTGGAATGTCGAATTGAAACTGTCTCAGTGGATTTCCTCCGACTGGAAGGTAGGCATTGAAGGAATGCACATTAAGCACGGAAGTACCAACATTGCCAGCCCGTACACTATGCCGTGGCTTACGGATCCGAACATCACGGTGCAAACCGGTTATCGCGAGCCTTTTCCATATGGAGTAATTCAAGAAACCAGCCTGTTTAGCCTTGATGCAATGTACCAGCCGGTGAATAACGTGTATGTAGGTGTCAGTCTTATCTACTCACACGAGCGCAACGCCAACTATGATCCCGGACTTGTGAAGAACCAGATCTCATTCATACTGACTTTCTACTATAGATTCTCCAACTCCTTTCTTTTCAATTGATACGATTGCTGCCTCTGCCTCCTTTGTTCGACAACACCACGGATCAGCAGAAGTTGCACCCACCTCATGACGATAAAAGGAACCCACCGTAAAACTGATATCCGATGGAAGCAACGCGTAAATCACTCTACCTGATTCGTATTTCCGCCGACTACGTAGTTCTGGCTCTTTCATTCTGGATGAGCTCAGCAATCTCGCTTGCTCTAAGCAAGATCAGTTTCGGGAGAGGCGCATACATTCTGTTCCTCTCCATGATAATTATTTGGTTCGTATACGCCGGGGCAAGTAGGATTTACGACGAATTCAGATCAAGAGATTTTGGATTCGAACTCGGGGCGATTGGAAAGGCTACCGTCGTACAACTCTTGAGCTCCATTGTCATTCTTTTCTTCCTGAAAGAAACGCAGCTGTCAAGATTCTTCGTGGTCACTTACGCCGTCATTCTGTTCATCGGTCTGACCAGTGAGAAATTCTTAGTCAGGCGTACGCTCGAATATATCAGAAGGCGCGGGCGCAACCTGCGGAATCTTGTTATCGTTGGAGCGGGAATCGTCGGTAGAGATTTCTACGACGCCGTCCAGTCCAACCCTCAGTTCGGTTATAACCTTCTTGGATTCGTCGATGACACTAAAAGACCTGACCTAAATGGACAATCCTTAGGGAGTGTTGACGAGTTGGAAAAGCTCATAACGGCTAGACACGTGAGTGATGTTATTATCGCTTTGCAGGGCAAGGCGATGGAAAGAATCGAAGAGGTTTTGAACACCTGTGATAGATACACGACACGTGTTCGGATCGTCCCTGAGTATTCAAATCTCGTCTCGGGCAAATATTCCGTAACTATGTTCGGACGATTTCCGGTAATTTCCGTGCGCGAGAGCGCTCTTGCCCAACTCTATTGGAGAATTTTCAAACGTGTGTTCGACATCGTATTTACGGTCGCCTTCTTTCTTTTAATTGGTTCCTGGCTATGGCCTTTAATTTGCGCGCTTCAGAAAATGCTCAACCCTGGACCGCTTTATTACAAACCCACGCGTTGGGGAAGAGACGGCCACGAGTTTACCTGTTATAAATTCAGGTCGATGCTTCCTGAATCGTTAAACGTCGATAAGGAAGGAAAACACATCCACACGACCTACGACGATCCGCGAGTGACTACCTTCGGAAGGTTACTGCGGAAGACAAATCTCGATGAAATTCCGCAGTTTATCAACGTGCTGAAAGGTGAAATGTCCGTTGTGGGCCCGAGGCCGCACGACGCAGAGGAAAATGCCGCCCTGCGAGATAAACTCAGAGCTTACATGCCTCGTCATTTGGTGAAGCCCGGTGTAACGGGTTGGGCACAGGTAAGGGGACTCCGCGGTGGTACGAGCGATCTCTCCATAATGCAAAAGCGCACCGACGCTGACCTATGGTATATCGAGAATTGGTCTTTCGAATTGGATTTGCGGATCATCCTTATGACGGTGTGGCAGACGATTAAAGGAGACCCGAAGGCGTACTGAGGAAAGAGAAGGGAGCAGTTGGGACTTGGGGACTCAGGGAGTGTGGGAGCGGGAGAGTTTGGGAACAGAAAAGTGGTGGAACGATGGAAGCATGGAACGACGGCTACCCGCGACATCGGAAGTATCGACTCTGCAGCGGCGGGCGTTCGGACCACGCATCGTGGCACAAATAGAGACAGTCATTTACGCGGGCGCTTGTCAGATTTTTTCGGCCCGCGGCGGAATTTCCCGACCGCGTAGCCGATTTAGAGGTGATGATCCCCGATTCCTCCAAAACATCTCCAGGTCCATTGATCTCCTTGTCTAAAAGTCCTGAAGTCGTTAAGCAACCTGTAGTCACAGTTTGAAGTTAAGGTCAATATGATAAGAGCATTTTTTCCTGTTATACTTTCGTTGATGTTGCCTCTGGCAACTGTTTTTGCACAAACCAACACCTATGGCAACCTGACTCCTGAAGAAATTCAGAAGAGAGCCGCCAAGATGGGATACACGGTTGACACAAACCAAGTCAAGATGCTGGAACAGAGCCAGGGAACCAACCAAACCACGCCGAATGTAGCGCTGCCCCCGTCTTCCCGGGTCGTTTCGCACGCGATCGCCTCTCCACCTCCGCCTGCTGCACGGTCGCATTATTTTGTTCCGGCTTTTGCCGATAGACCCGGTGCCGACAGGCTAACTGCTTTCGGATATAACGTGTTCACATATTCCCCGACCACGTTCCAGCCTGCCGAAAATGTCCCGACTCCGGTTAATTACGTAGTTGGTCCGGGAGATGAAATCATACTCTCTCTGTGGGGTGAGACCCAGCTTGTTCAGGATCTGGTGGTGTCGAAGAATGGCGACATCTACATACCCAACGTCGGTCTGATAAACGTCAGCGGGTTAACGATGGGGCAGCTTCGTCAAAAGTTGTACGATCGGCTGTCAAAAGTCTACTCATCACTGCGTGCAGCTTCCAGCGGATATGCCGGGACGCATCTCAACGTGTCGACCGGCCAATTGAGAAGCGTGAAGATCTATGTGCTGGGCGAAGTAGCCAAGCCGGGAGGCTACACGCTTCCAGCCCTTTCATCGGCTTTTACCGCGCTGTATTACTCAGGAGGTCCGACGATTAATGGCACACTCAGGAACGTTGAGGTTGTACGAAACGGTAATGTCGTCGCCAATATCGATCTGTACAACTATCTTATTAAGGGGAACCAGTCCGACGATATACATCTAAACGACGGAGATATTGTCTTTGTCCCTCCGGCCGGAAAGAGAGTTGCGATCCTTGGAAGCATATTCCGTCCTGCAATATATGAGCTTAAAAGAGGCGAGACGCTCGGCGACCTCCTGAAGTTCGCAAGCGGTCTGGATTTCAATGCGTATTACCAGACCGTACACATCAATCGCGTAGTCCCGTTTAGTGAAAGAGGTGACTACAGGAACAACATCCTGAACATCGACCTGAGTTTCAAATCCGTAAAGGCTCTCGATCAAAGCAGCTACCGACTGGATGATGGCGATGTCGTAACAGTAAATCCGATTAACAACCTTCCCGCGAACAAGGTGACCATCGAAGGCGATGTCAGGCAACCAGGTGTGTACGAGTTGACAGGTAACGGCATGACCGTTAGCGATCTAATCGCAAAGGCAGACAGCCTACTACCCGATGCGTTCCTTGGCAAGGCGACTTTGATAAGGACGCTGCGGTCAGGTAGAAAGGAATTCCTTTCCTTCGACCTTGGGAAAGCTATGGATGCAAACTCCACAGACGATCCTGTTCTCGGAAATAGAGACTCCGTATACGTATTCAGAGATGAAGAATTCTTTCCAACAAGAACTGTGACTATTTCAGGTGAAGTGAGAAGACCCGGGATATTCCCGCGTCTTAAGGGAATGACTCTGACGGATCTTATAGTTGATGCAGGTGGACTCACCTACTTTGCCACAACAAAGGACGTCGAAATCACCAGGATGGATACTGTCAATTCAGATGTGTTCGCGACCAGATATATCGTCAACCTACCTGAGGATTACTGGAACATCCGGCGGAGGATGGACTTCGCGCTCCGCGATTTCGATCATGTTCTCGTGAAAGCCGACTCCGCCAAACGCTTGCCTGAGACCGTTGAAATTACCGGCCAAGTCGCGTTCCCCGGAAGCTACACCATACTATACAGAGGCGAACGGCTTGCCAATTTTATAACTAGGGCTGGTGGATTAAAAAGTAGCGCCTACACGGAAGGAATGTATCTTGTTCGAACCAACCGACAGCTAAGGTTACTGAAAGCAGCAAGTATTCCCGATACGACCTTTTTCAGGATCTATCGCGGACAGCCTATTATTAACCGGAGCCAGTTTGACTCAGAGTTCGGCAACAGAATACCGATACGGTGGGGTGCAATCACGAGGGATACTTCGTCGATTTATAACCTTCAATTGAATCCCGGCGACAGTCTAGTAGTGCCAAAGGATCCCGGTACAGTCACAGTTGCCGGAGATGTGGGTCTCCCTTCCACCGTGCCTTACAGAAATGGGGCTGGATTGAGTTACTACATCAAGCAGGCTGGTGGATACACCACTACTTCCGCGGATGGAAAGGAGATCGTTCTACTCCCAAACGGCGCTAAGTGGTACTCATCCGGATGGTTCTTCATACCGGATCCGAAGATACTGGCTGGTTCGGTGATCTATGTCCCGTCTGAGATTAAGACTCCCGGTGTAAGCGCCTGGCCGGCAATTAGGGATATTATCACGGTTGTGAGCTCTGCGGCAGTGTTGATCCTAACTATATCGAAGCTATAAAACTACTCGCTCCTTGCCGATTCACTCCATTCTCTAAACATCACTGCTGCAGGCAGGAAGGTTTAGAGAGCGCACACGGTTAGAAGGAGAGGTGGGGACAACCCTTTCAGGTAATGAACTCATGAACAAAGACAAAACAAACTACGACAACTTAGACGCCTTCGACGGCGAAGAAGACATCTCATTCGACGAAGGCTTTAGACGTATGGCACTGAATCTACGTCCACACATTCAGAGCCTGTGGAAGAATATCAAGAAGCTCATACTCTTTAATGCAGCGGTCGGTCTGGCTACGGTCCTGGTCCTGCTTTTCCTGGTAAAGAACTATTACGTGAGTTCGATAACTATTCTTCCCGACTATGGCGAGAAGGAAACGACTTTGAGCCAATTAAGTGGTCTTGCATCTCTTGCAGGCGTAAGCGTCGGACAATCTTCCCCGACCGGTATATATGAGAACCTCCTCAAGAGCAAGGCGGTGGTTGCTCCGGTGATCTACGCAAAGTATAAGACTGAAAAATTTCCGGACTCGGTCAACCTGATTCAGTATCTGAAGATCAAGCCCGACAAGAATCTATCCCCTGCTCTACAAAAGTGGGAGATGTTTCTGAAGGCATACCGTGCAATGACCGCTGGGAGAATTTCCACCAGCATGGATCAAATAAACAAGATCATGACGGTGTCCGTAAAGATGTCCGAGCCGGCTTTGTCGGCAGAAATAGTCGACAATCTTGTCAAATCTCTCGACCACTATGTGCGAACAAAAAGGAAATCTTATGCAAGTGACCAGCTTGCATATATACAGGAGAGACTGTCACAGGTGAGTGATTCTCTCAAAATGGCTGAAGACGCTTTGCGTGATTTCCGCGAACAGAATCGTATGATACTGCAGTCGCCCGAACTTATGCTAATCCAATCACGACTTTCCAGAAACGTGGACATACTTGGATCTGTTTACCTGGAACTTCGGAACCAATATGAGCTCGCAAAAATAGATGTAATCAAGGACACACCCATTATTAATGTGCGCGACTACGCGAGGAATCCAATTTATAAGGCCGGGCCTGGTAAACTAAAAACGCTCATAATCATACTCTTTCTGTCCGGCATTTTCTCCGGACTTTACTTCATGTCCAAACCAAGTCTGAAGAAATATGCGGGATACATGATGGGTGATGGGCTTTCAGCCGACGGTGCCGTGGCACAGGCTGCGGAACATCCAGCGGAGAAGGGAAGTTCAGGAACCATAGAGACATGAGGTCGAGAAGTTGAGAAGGTGAGAAGAAGGTATGGAAAGAAGAAGATAACAGTTGACGCATGATACGGGAAGCGGGATGAGATGAGGCATGATGGATCGAAAGGACCTTGAACGTAAAACACACAATTTCTGGTACGAACCTTCTGAAGGAGCGGCTCGCGCCCCTCGATGTGCGATAGCCTGAGCTCAATCAGAAAAGAAGCTGTATAGGAATCCGCCGCTCACGGAATCTCCCGTGGGCCATTGTGGACAGTTGCAGAAGGCGCAATCACTTGTGCCTTTTTTTATGGCCGAACTTCAGTACCCGACTGCTGAGACGTCCATTTCCAAACATCTCTCCGCGATTATCCTGTCTAAAGGGTCTCTTGAATAGAAAACCGGAATTCTGCTTTCTTCAATATCCGGAACTTCCTGCGGTATGCGTGAGCCTGACACGCCGTGTCCTGACAATTTAGACGTAAGCCAGCCGGAAAGCTTCTCTGCCGATTGGATATACTTACCTGAAAATACTACTGCATCAAGCCCTCCCATCAAAGCGATGGCCGAACCACATTCGAGCAGCACCCGGTATTTGAAAAGGTCGCTTGCCTCCCGGTTTGTGATTTCATCCTCAAAAACATCGTCAAGTGTGACCGTCTTACCGGACATCGCGGACAGCCCGCTTCTACGCGTTAGAATCTCATTGACCATTTCAGGCCCGCTCCTCTGCTCTAAAAAGAGAACAACACCGGGATCTATGTCCCCGCAAGTTCTGTCTCCGGGCAAGCCCTCGAGAGGAGTTGAGCCGCTCGAAACCATAACCGGCCTTCCGGCATTGATCGCCGCAAGCTCCGGCACGGAATCGAGGCATATCGAAACGATCTTGCGCACGTCAGGGTTTCTCTTTCTAATCCCGATTACAGCAGCTTCGTGGTACAAGCCGTGGTAGCCGAACTTCCGGTATTGATCCGGCTGAGGTACGCGTGAGCCGGATAATATCCCATCGATCGCGTAGATCCTCTCCTGCACCGGCAGATTGCTGAAGAAAGAAGTCTCGAAGAACAGCAGTATCTGCGGCGGCGGGACAACCCGGTCCAGAGTCTTCAGCAGCTTTATTACCGGCGGCAGATCAAGCGGCGATATCGGTATCAATTTCTCCAGTTCCGGCAACAGCGATCTGTCGTACACGGAAACATCCTTGAATCTACTCCCACCGTAACGCACCCGGACCGCGACACTATCCGGACTGTAACCTTCTATCGTTCCTTTTATTGAAGCGAGCGATGCTCCCGATCCCCTGAACCTCATCCTTCCACCACGCTGATATTCAGGATGACAATCGCGGCACGTGGTTCTGATCTCGGGCAAATCATAGACAAAATATTCCATGAACAAACCTTCCGGTACAAGTACGATCAGCCTTTTCATTTGTCTGCCTCTTCTTCTGGAATGCCCCTCGTTCCATCACTTTCGGCGATTGATGTTCCTCCTCCTAATCCTGCCAGCTCGTACGCCCTTCTCGCAATTCCCTTCTCTTCGTCAGTCTTGACAACAACGATGCGAACATTGCTGCCGTGAACAGAGACATCGTATGGAAACCCCGACAAGTGTGAATTTCTCCATTCGTCAAGCTTCACCCCGAAGAAATCGAGATTTCTGCACACCGTCTCCCTTACCAGCGGCACGGATTCACCGATGGTGTCCGTGAACAGAATAGCATCCACACGACCGACGGCGGCCAGGTACGCCCCAAGATATTTCTTGATTCTCCACAAGTACACATCCAATGTAGTCTGAGCTCTCTCGTCATCGTAATTAACAGACATGTTGATAATATCCCTTATGTCCGAAGACATACCAGACAGGCCGAGCACTCCGCTCTTTTTATTCAGAAGGCGGTTGACCTTCGAGTGGTCCCCACCGGCATAAACGATCATCTTTAAAACAATGGAGGGGTCGATGTCTCCGCTTCTAGTGCTCATTACAAGGCCCTGGAGCGGTGAGAATCCCATTGAATTGTCCACCGAGTTGCCCCCGACAACCGCACACAGACTCGCCCCACCGCTCCCCAGATGACAACTTACAGCGTTGAACCTCTCCAGCGGGATACCGAGGAACTGTGCTGCCTCTTCCACGACATACTGGTGACTGATGCCATGAAACCCATACTTTCGTATTCCAAATCGGTTTGTCAAATCCTTCGGCAACGGGTAGCTGCCGGCGTACTCGGGTATGGTAGAGTGGAACGAAGTATCGAGGATTATACCCTGCGGAATATCGGGATACTGTTCCATGCAACGCCTAATCAGCTCGATTACAGGAGGATTGTGAACCGGGGCAAACTCTTCGGTCTCATGGAGTGCATGAAGATCGTCGTACGTAATAATTGAGTCGCTTCTGAATTGTGTACCACCATGCACATACCGGTGTGCAATGAAATCGGGATGCGGGTAGTCTTCCGATGATATGATGCCGATAACTTCAGTTAAAGCCTCCCCATATCCGGATATCTTCTTATTATAAACCGACTTTCTCCCCCCACTGAAGTGAATGATCATGGAGGGTTCAGCCGTCTTTGCTCCGATCCTTTGAACTTCACCCCCGAGGAGCTCTTTGCCTGACGGCATAGAGGTCATTTTATACTTCAGCGAAGAACTCCCGACATTGAAAACAAGGATGTTGCTGGAAGCCTTCGCGATACCCGATTCCTTCGTCGTCATTTCATCACTCGTTTCTATTCCGGGACTCGGAAAAACGGGACACAGAGCACGGACAAAGATTTTGAGTCATGTGTTCGTGTTCCGTCTCCCTTGTTCCGTGGCTCCGTTCTTATATCTCCATATCTGCGGTCCAACCAAAAACCGGAGTACCGACGAGACTATGGACTATTGATGCTGTGCCTAAAATTCCTTCTCTGATATTATCAACCTCGACAAATTCATTTGGAGCGTGTGCCTGATCCTCGTTGCCGGGGCCGTAACCGATCGTCGGAATGCCGAATCGCTTCGTAAGAATACTTCCCGCCGTTCCCATAGCGAGCTGTGGAAGTCTCCACTTTCCCGGACGGCTTTTGCATCCCGCCGATTCAAGGGCCTGTCGTGCCCGGTCCACCAACGGTGAAAACGGATCGGTCTCCCACGCGTCTGTAACGAACCTGACCTGGACCGACTCTCCATTGTTCAGTTTTTGGATTTCTTCTCGTATGCGGATGTCCAAATTCAAGTCGTCCTCCTGGTTTCCCACGCGATCGGCGTATTGTTCCAGGCTACGCAGACTATAATCGCGCAACTTCTCGGCGACACCTTCGCTGTCGTCTTCTGCGAACAGCCGCCTGTTCAAATTGATGCCCGCAGACCCGGTGAGGACATCAATCTCCGGTCTTCCGACTCTCATGGTTTCAAGCCCTCCTTCCAGAACTCTTTCCCGGCTCGCATCGGTCAGATTTTGAAAGATCACTTCTGCAGCCTGCTGGAGGCTATCGGGATTCGTGGAGCCAAGACCAATCCTGAACTCCGCCCATCCGTCGTGGCCGTAGAACAAACCCAGATTCGTCGGTTCGCCTAGCACGGCGTAGTCGACTTTTATTTTCATATCAGGTAGCGTTTTCGACAGCAGGTGTTGAACACCAAGGCTGAGGCCGTTTTCCTCGGAGACCGTCGCGGCAACCACCAGGGTCCCTCTGAGAGGTAGCAGGGACTTCTTAAGCAGATATGCAGCGTACATCTGCATGGCAACTCCACTCTTGCAATCTGAACTGCCGAGGCCATGCAGGCGATGGTTCTCAATGGCTCCCGAGTAAGGGGGCATCTCCCAAATCGTCTCTCCCTTTCCCGGAAGGACTGTGTCCATATGACTGTTTAGAAGTACTGTCGGATGTGAGTCGATCCCGTACATTATTCCGATGACATTTCCGAAGTCATCGGTGATGACTTTGTCGAATCCGAGATGGCTCATGCGTCTTTCCACCAACCTCGCGGCGTTTTGCTCACAAAGACTCGGACTCGGTGTGCTGACAAGCTCAGACGCGAACGTGATCGCGTCGCTACTCAAAATGTTCGCATATTCTTTCAATAGAGTATACATCTTGTTTCCTCGCTTTTTGTCTCACCTGTTAATAGCCCAATTCCCGTGCCGGATAGGATTGCGTCATTTCCCGCCAGATATGAAGAGTATCAGTTGATGCCCTCCTGAAACATATGTAACTTGCAATGGTACCATTGCAGAATGAAATCCGAAGATCTTAGACTGGAAGAGATCGTCAGCTTTTCCGAGGGAACCCTGACATTGGGCGGTCGCGAGGTCGTCCTACATAGCCTGCACGCATTTGCGCAGTTTAGGAAAGATCTGCTGGACACCGCCAACCTGGACCACGCAAGAAGTGTGCTCACAAGGTTCGGCTATTTTCAGGGCCAGGCCGATGCATCAGCTTTGTTGAACAACTTCAAGTGGGATGACAAGCTGGAATTGATAAAGGCGGGTTGCAAATTGCACTCCCTAGAAGGCATCGCCAGAGACATTGTCGACAAGCTGTCATACGAAGAGAGTTCGAAAACTTTCGTAATGGAACTCACTTGGGTAGACTCAAAAGAAGCCGAAGAACATTTGTACACATTGGGAAAAACGGACCACCCGGTATGCTGGATCCTATCCGGATATTTCAGCGGCTTCGTTTCCCTCAGTCTCGGCCAGGATGTGTGCTTCATCGAGCGCTCATGCAAGGCACAGGGCAACGTCGTCTGCCATGCAACCGGCAAAGATGCTGCCTCGTGGGGTGACGAGATAAAACCGTATATAAACTATTTCAAGTTACACGACATAAAACAGAAGGTGGAAAAACTTACTGAGCGACTCAGGCAGAAAGCGTCACTCGTTAAGAAATACGAACAAGAAATCGAGGCGCTCGGTACAACCGTCAAGCCTTCTTTCATAGAAATTCACAGCAAGGCATATAAGCAACTACTCATTATAGCTAACAAGGTTGCTCCATACGACTCTACTGTCCTGATAACCGGAGAGACAGGAGCGGGTAAAGAGGTGATGGCAAAGTACATTCACAGACTTTCTCCTCGCTCTAAGGGTCCATTCATTCCGGTAAACTGCGGCGCACTCCCTGAATCCCTCCTGGAGAGTGAACTCTTCGGTCACAAGGCCGGGGCATTTACCGGCGCCACGAAAGACAGGGCCGGTTTGTTCGAGGTCGCAGATAGGGGTACGATATTCCTGGATGAGATAGGTGATGTAACTCCGGCGATGCAGCTTAAGATTCTGCGTGCCTTGCAGGAGCACGAAATCCTTCGGATCGGAGAGAGCATATCGCGGAAAGTCGATATCAGAGTCATTGCAGCAACAAACAAAGACCTACGCGAATTGATCAAGCAGAAAAAATTCAGAGAAGACTTGTTCTACCGGCTCGCAGTAATGGAATTGAAAGTCCCTCCACTTAGAGAGCGAAAGGAGGATATTCTTCCCCTTACACGATTCTTCGTTGATAGGCTCGCGAAGAAGTTCAAAATAAAAGACCTGCACATCCACTCATCCTGCAT
Organism: Bacteroidota bacterium; assembly: GCA_021789975.1. Classification (GTDB taxonomy): domain Bacteria; phylum Bacteroidota; class Ignavibacteria; order Kryptoniales; family JAKASW01; genus JAKASW01. The sequence goes on along the minus strand of JAJYIT010000004.1, from coordinate 1,500 downwards.
CGAGTATCTTCAGGAATACAGCTGGCCCGGCAATGTAAGGGAGCTTGAGAACGTGATTGAGAGAGCTGCAATTCTTAGCCCGGACGGCACGATACTGCCCGAACACCTTCCGGTTGTTTTGATCAAATCACCCAACGCAGCATTCGAATCCGTGATGGAAGGTAACCCGACGCTTGCTGCCATGGAAGTTGCCTACATAAACCGGATCATCCAGCTAACGGGTGGAAATAAAGCCAGGGCGGCTCGGATACTCGGGATCGACGGGTCAACACTATGGAGAAAACTGAAGCAAGGAAAAACGGAATAGTGGCGCGACCGAAGGAAATCGCACTTCGAGATCAATATTACAGAAGTCCTAAACACATTTCGTGAAGGACTCTTTCCTTACCACCCCATCCTGTTTCTCAGCGATGTAATGTGCGCAACATGATGTTTGCCGTGCCAGGCATACATCTGCAAAACATATTCAAGCGTCTGAATTCCAGTTTCCGGGTGCCGAAATGTCCGTTTGAAATCATCCGGTTTCATGCTTCTCAGTAGAAACACCCATCTATGGTGCAGTCCGTCGAGGAGGCGCATGGACAACTCGATGTCGGCAGACTTCGCATCCGGCAGTTCCGCCCAAAGAGACTGTTCGTATGGTTTCACCGTCGGCTCGCTCTCAGTCAGTGTAAGTCTGAAACGGATGTAAGCATTCATGTGGCTGTCCGGCAAATGGTGTACAACCTGCCTGACGGTCCACCCCCCGGGTCTGTACGGTGTCTCAAGTTGATGTTTGGAGAGACCGTTGACTGCCTCGCGAAGGTGCGACGGGACAGATGAAATGTCGTTGATCAATGCAATCCGCTTTGCTTCCGTCAACCCTGATTCAGGACCAAATTTTCCGATAGGATAACTCAAGTCTTCCATTTGCTACAACTCCAATTCTGTCTTTAATCATTCAACAAAAATTATTGACTTTCGTTTCAGAAGAACTCCAGCGAAGCCCGGGCGGTGCTATCGCGTTTTAGCCGCATTGACTAGTGGCTCGCTGTGCCCATGCAGCCAAGTTGGATCGCGTTCGAACCAGCGCTACCCAAGTCATGTCGTCGTGCTGAGGAGCCTGTCCAGCATGACTCTTAACGGCTTTCACCAGGCGCTCCATCAACTCCGCCGCGGTGATTCCGACTTCGTCCATCACCAGCTTTGTCGGTCTGTCTTCTCCAATTTGTTCTCTATTGCAGTCCATTGCTTCTGTAATCCCCTCGGAAAAAGCCACTAATGTGTATCCCGGAATTGAACCTGTTCCTCGGAGCTCATAACTCCACGCACGAGAGTCTTCAGCGGTTTATCCGGCTGCTCATCGACCATGGTAATCACAACTTGCTCGGCCTCTGTTGATTTCGTCCGAAAGTTGCACAATATTCCGCGGAAAATTGCACAGTTGAAGATACCTATTTGTTAATGGTTTTCAAACGGAAGCTCTTTCCGTTGATGAGGAACGGATAGGAGTGGTGAAGC
>JAJYIT010000027.1 GCA_021789975.1 Bacteroidota bacterium | reverse complement strand
TGTCTTGTTTTTTGCCAATTACAATTTTAACCGATCAACCGCTTTGCGGGATCCCGACATACAAATATCGTTGACGGGACTGGAGCGGCACCTCCTAATTTTTACACAAAGTTACGGACATCACCGATCATAAAGGGACAATGGAAGGTTTGACAGCGAGAATTTTCAACGTGTCGGGAGGGCAATGAAGAATACTTTACTCGTCTTGGGTGCAACCAGCGATATTGCGCGCGCGGTTGCTCATCGTTATGCGTCTGAAGGGTGGGATATCCTCCTTGCCGGAAGGAAAACTGAGATTCTATTCCGGGACGCAGCTGACTTGCGGATCCGATACGGAGTCAACGCTGAGGGTGTCTCATTCCAGGCGCTCGACTTAGCTTCGCATCAAACATTCTGGTCGCAATTCAAAGAGAAACCGGACGGTGTTTTATATGCCATCGGCTACCTCGGCGATCAGATTCCAAATCAGTCGGATTGGGCAGAGAGCAAGACCGTTCTGGAGACCAACTTTACAGCCGCAGTCTCCATTTTAAATATTATCGCTGAAGACTTCGAGGCGCGTCGCAGCGGTTTCATCATCGGGATTAGCTCAGTTGCCGGAGACAGAGGAAGGATGAGTAATTATATCTATGGCTCAGCAAAAGCCGGTTTCACATCTTATCTATCGGGGCTGCGAAATAGACTCAGCAAAAAAGGCGTCCAGGTAATGACGGTTAAACCTGGCTTTGTGGCTACGAAGATGACAGAAGGAAAACCTTTGCCGCCACTGCTCACCGCGAGTCCGAAGCAAGTTGCGAATGACATTTTCAAGGCGTACCGTTCCCACAAACCTGTCGTTTACAGCCGATGGTACTGGAAGTTCATTATGCTGGTGATAGTCCATCTTCCGGAGCGGCTGTTTATGAAGCTGAGTTTGTGACGACAGAATCCTAGTCAGACAGCAGCGATCCCATCAAGAACGCAGCAATGTTCAGGTGTGTAACGATTCTGTTCGTACAATGCACCAACTATCTCTTCCTCAATTCCATGGTTCTTGATCGAGTCAACGGGTTACTGTTTAATCTCGGTTCCTTTCCCTAACAATTTTCCCACCTTATCGCGCCTCTTGGAAATTCCCCCTTCTTTTCCTAATAGCAGCTTCCCAGCTTCCTAACTCCTTACGTTCATACCCACCAATTCCCGGATTCATTCTATTTGTCTCCATCACGAAATCTACATCGTCCATCATATTTTTCGTGATAGCCGCCCGTCACTTTCGACTACATCCATTTTTCCTCGTAGAGTACTGAAGAATCACAACACCTCCGATACCCCGTCAGCGACGACGCTCCCTATCTTAGTCCCATGATATCCAGAAGTAAGTCGATGAAATCATGAGAGTACTAGTAATAAATGATTCGGATGTACTGCGATACCGAATTCGGACCGTCGTCACCGAGATACCTGAGATCGAACTAATAGGTGAGACTACCGACCTCAGGCAGGCGATAGACATTATTCATCGCTCCCTGCCGGACATAGTGGTTGTCTGTTTCCAAAGACTAAGCCAGCCTCTTCTTCGGACTGCTGCCAACTTGAGGGCAATAAATCCCGAGACAAATATAATCGTCTTGACGGGAGTGCTTTCTTACGACACACAGGAAGTCTGGCGCGAGCTTGGGGCCAATTTCGTGTTCGATCTCACCATGGGGCTAGATCTTTTGATCGAAACGCTGAACGAAGCAACATCGGAGAAGTCGCGTTTCGGTATGTTTGTCAACCAACGGAAATCCCAAAGCGCGTTCTTGAATGAAGGTGCTTTACAAAAGGAGAAACATGAGCAAGATTAAATATACCTTGTGCGCAATTCTTCCGGCGATCATGATATTGCTGGCGGCTGCCGGATTAGCGGGAGCGCAGACAAAACCATGGATCACAGCCTATGTCGGCGGCTGGGATCTTAATTACGACAACAATGGATCCATGCCGATATCCGGCATAAACTTCAAGGGAATGACCGTGTGCGACCATATGTCTATACTCCCGGCCACAAGCGGAACATTTCTCGATACCGTCAATGCCTATATGACACAAGCCAATTCCTCACTCCTTATTTCGGCCGCTCATTCATACGGGGTTAAGGTGACGGTGACGATCGGTGCGTGGAGTACAGAATCGGCATTCCTCGTCGCGACTAGTCCTGCGAACCTCCCGACTTTTGTCGGAAACCTTGTGGCTTTCGTCAAAGAGAGAGGGTACGATGGTGTCGATATAGACTGGGAGCCTTTCAGTGCAACCGATGCACCGCAATGGGAAGCGTTGGTTAAAGCATTGCGACAGGCACTTCCGTCTCCCTACCTCATCACGGTTACTTCTGCATGGGGCGAGCCATATTCCGCATTTGCCGCCGTCCAATCTGATATTGATCAGATCAACTTGATGACTTATGACTTTGACACGGACGCGCCGGGTTACAATACGTGGTACGCCGCGCCTGTGTATTCCAACGGAGTGACTATCCCTGCCAACGGTCAGCCAATGCCCTCGTGCGATGACCTGGTTAAAGCAATGGAAGCTGCCGGCATACAGGCAGCCAAGATCGGCATCGGCAGCGAGCCGGGCGGATGCTTGTGGAAAGGTGTAACGGGAGCCAACCAATCGATCTCTACGGTAACTTCATGGCAGGAAGATATTCCCTATAATACAATTATGTCCCAGTACTACAACTCTTCCCTTTATCATTATGATTCTGGCGCAGGAGCTTCATACCTTAGCTACAACGGCGGGACAAGTTCCAGCGACTGGTTCCTTTCTTATGATGACACAACGGCACTGGCAGCTAAACTGGCTTACGTAAAGAGCTCAGGTATCGGCGGTCTCATTATCTATGAAATAGGGATGAGCTACAGCAACGGGACGAATCCGTTTCTCAACGTCACCCAGGAATTCCTTCAGAACGGGACAACTTCTACGCCCACCGCACCATCCGGGCCCACTGTGTCGATAACGTCGCCTGCGAGCGGGTCTACAATTTCAGGAACGATTTCGGTCTCTGCGAACGTAACGGACAATTCCAGCATTACCGGCGTGACCTTCAAGGTCGATGGCAGCCAGGTCGGAAGTACGGTGACTGTAGCGCCATACTCAGTTTCCGAGAATACGGCAACCCTTTCCAATGGCTCACACACAGTAACCGCCACTGCAACCGACGCCGCAGGCAACAGTGCCACTGCAAGCGTGACGGTTAATGTAAGCAATACAACGACTGCCACATCGGTACCGACGGTAGCAATAACATCTCCGATGAACGGTACAACTTTGTCAGGGATGGTGACCCTGAGTGCAAGCGCAACAGACAATGCAGGTATATCGGATGTTCAATTCAAATGCGACAATTATAATCTCGGAAGCGCCCTTGCCTCTGCGCCATATTCGATGTCGGTAAACACCGATTCACTGGCGAACGGTTCGCATACTTTCTATGCGGTTGCGAGTGATGACGCCGGTAATACCGCTACCGCTTCCGTTACAGTGATTGTTTCCAACACAACTTCCCAGGCTAGTCAAACCGGTCTTACGGTTTACCAGAATACACTCGACAGCCCATGGATAAACGCCTCGTATGGAGCCGCGATCAATTTCTCTAACGCCTCACCCGTGTACCCCGGCGCGTCATCCTCGATAAAGATTGTGAATAACGCATGGGGAACTCTGTATTTGCATAACGGGAATTGGGGTACTGCCGACTATATTAAAACTGCTTCCTACAATAATCTGACATTCTGGGCATATTCCTCTCAGAATATTTCTCTCATGATTTTCCTCGGAAACGATGCAGGTCAACATTTCCCGACGGTGACGGCGCAGAGCATACCCGTGGGCCAGTGGACCCTTGTAAGCATTCCGCTTGCTCAACTCAATCCCGGCGGTTACAATGTTCAGGATGTAGGGATAATGGAATCAAGCGGGACAACGAAGACTTATTATGTCGACGGTATAGTCCTGACTTCCTCCTCTTCCTCCCCTGTCGCTCCTACTAATACGCCGCAGCCCTCGTCGACTGCTTACACGGTTTTCGGAGATTCGCTTCAAAGTCCGTGGATGGACGCGTCGTGGAGCGCCAAAGTGAATTATTCCAACACAGCCCCGGTCTTCTCAGGTACGCACTCGATAAAGGTTGTAGCAAGTTCATGGGGAGCACTATCGATACATTACGGAAACTGGGGATCTACGCCTTTGACCTCCACCGCTTACGACACAGTCAGGTTTGAAGCCTACACCACCACACCGACATCTCTCGCATTGAAGATGGAAAACGACCAGGGATCAAGGTTCAGTGAAGCCAGCATCGGTACTGTGCAGGCCGGTCAATGGACCTTAATAAGAGTTCCGGTATCCGCTCTTGATCCGTCAAATCAGGCTTTCAGCAGACTCGACATCATCAACTGCAGCTCGTCGCGCTCTACCTTCTATGTAGACAACCTTCAGCTCGTCCAGATCCCCTCATCTTCTAACAAGGTGTCAACCGGTATCCAAAGTGCTGTGGCACAGTTGCCGAAGAATCTCATGTTGGAACAAAACTATCCGAATCCTTTCAACCCATCAACTACCATAAACTTCGTTCTGCCCAGCGACAGTCATGTTACCCTCCAAGTTTACAATGTCCTTGGACAGGAAGTCGCGACACTTGCGAACGGAATTTTCCAGGCCGGTATGCATGCGGTAGTCTGGAATCCCGGAGGACTCGCCAGCGGTATCTATATCTACCGGATAGAGACAGATAAGGGATCGACATCCAAGAGAATGGTATACTTGAAATAATCATCACGCAAATATGTGACTCGGGAATCGACCCGAGTCACATTCGGAAATCTAGGAGTGCGCAGCGGCCATTTCCAATCACACCGGGAATGGCCGATTTCTTTTTGTTATCGGTTATGGATATAGCGATCAGTGCTGGATGAAAGCTTGCAAGTCCCGCTCAACGGTCTCCTGTGGGAAAGCAAAGTAGTTCGAACCATAGGATGAATGAGGGTCGGTAAGCAGAAGCTTGTTCTTTATGTGGTCATAAAAGAAGGTGCCATACTTAAAATCGGCTAAGAAATCCTGTATTGCCTTGAACTGGCTGTCGTTGTTCTTTTCCATCATGAGGATCGGTCGAAACTTCCCGATTGCATAAGACATTCCCCTCAAAGCCGATAGCTCATATCCTTGCACATCTATCTTTATAATGTGCGGCACAAGGTTGTGTTCTGCCACGAAGTCATCAAATCTCGTTATCTTACACTCGGTTGAGGTAATCGAATATCGAAGACCAACCCGGTCCCTTACCATTTGCGATTCCACTTCAGCTGGATCGAAACTCGCCTCCCCAGTCAGTACGACGTTATTCAACTTCGGGGCATAGAGCTTCAAGTTAACCTCTTTCTCACCTATGCCCACAAGGTAGTATCTGTATCTCTTTCCTAAGAGTCTGCGAACGTACCTGAGGTAAGGCTCGAGGGTCCTGTTAGGCTCGAAGGATATGATGTCCCGCCCCCTATCTATGATTGAATATGAGAGGGCAGATTGACCGAAATTCCCTCCGACATCGATGAATTGTCCCCCCTTCTTCAGGTCTTTGCAGTACCTGAAAAACTGGAAATCCTCGTCATGGACGCGTCTCAAGAAAAAATTTATCCCGCCTTTCAGAAACATGAGCCCGTAAAACAGTGGCGGGACAAGGCTCGCGATCCATATTAGACTATTTTTCGAGAAGTATCTTCTCATAACCATCCTAATAGAATTCCAGAACCGTTGAGAAATAAATATACGCCACGGAATCTTTGCATAACAAGTCGAGGACTGGCCGAGGCACCCGCGTCCGACAATTGAATTATGAACAGTCAAACCACGAAAAGAATTTACGGAACTACTCGCACGCGATAACCGTTATTCCCCGGAGAGTAGTGCAGCTCGTCCGTTCATTCATCCGAAAAATCGTTCTTAGGAGGTAAAGTTGATAGGGAGACGTTTCTTGCCAGGAGCCGTACCTGCTATTTACTTGTCGCTGGTAATGATCGCCAGCACCACTCATGCTCAGGTGCAGCCATGGGTGACTTGTTACATAGGCGGCTGGAACCTTAACACCGATGACAATGGGAGTATGCCTCTATCAGCGGTCGATTTCTCTGCCATGACGGTGGCGGATCATATGGCTATCCTTCCGTCTGAATACTCACCTTTCATAAACACTAACGTCAACGGAATGACCGCTGAGAACTCACGCAAGTTGATCGCCGCGGCGCATGCCGCCGGTACGAAAGCTACAGTGACTGTCGGGTCATGGAATACTGAGGGAGCATTTCGCGTCGCGTGTGCGCAGAATAATTTGGCCGGGTTTGTATCGTCGATTGTAAGTTTTGTGAAAGACAGGGGATACGATGGAGTCGATATCGATTGGGAGCCGCTGACTTTACCCGATACGGCAAGGTATGCTTCCCTGATAAGAGCGCTTCGTGCTGCGCTACCTTCGCCGAAGTATCTTCTGACTACTACGGGAGCCTGGGGGGAGCCTTACGGTGTGTTTGCGGATATTCAAGAATATGTCGATCAGATCAATCTTATGACTTATGATTTGTCCTGGGCATCGCCAGGCTACAACACCTGGTATAATGGATGTGTATATTCTAATGGCGTAACCGTACCTGGTAATGGTCTTCCGGCACCGTCGTGCGATTATATCGTCGGCTTGTTTGAGGATGCGGGAGTGAACTCATCGAAATTGGGAATTGGTTCATTGTGTGGTGGAACCGTTTGGAAGGGTGGTGTTATGAGAGATGGAAAAGGTGTCACCGGTCCGAATCAAGCATGGGTGGTTCCGCCCACTGTGACTTCCGATGTGCCCTTATACTCGCCCGATGGAAAGAGCGGCATCATGCAAAAATATTTCGAACCCCAATATTATCATTGGGATCAGGGGGCAGAGGCAGCCTACCTTAGCATCGACAGTCTCGTCTCTTTTAACGACTACTTCATCTCCTTCGACGATGCGAGCTCTATCTCAGCAAAATTCGCTTACGTTAGGAAGAAACACCTCGGAGGCATTATGTTGTACGAGCTGGGGATGGCATATCCCGGTCATGGTACCCTTCCAATTCTCAGGGTCGTAAAATCTGAAATTCTGGAGAATGCGAAGTAATTGAGCAAGCTCAGGCTTTTTTCCCGTGCGCGGCTGTTGCGTTAGGCCCTTGCGGTCTCATTTGCGAGGAAGCCAATTTGCCTCATGTCAGTCGGGAGTAAGATTACTGTGCCTTTAAACTCGCTCACCGCATTAGCCATTTCAGAATCCGCAATGGTGTAAGCGTTTCAGTTGACTTGAAGTTGAACTTTTCTAAGTAAGGAAAATTTGGAAAGCGATAGAGTGGACAAAGATAGCTTAATGCCGCAGGGAGGCTTAGTGTGTCTTGTGTTGATATTGGGCCTGACGGTTGCTGCTTTCGGGCAAAGCAAACCTTGGGTGACGGCTTACCTGGGAGGGTGGGAGCTTAATACTGATGACAACGGCTATCTGCCAATCTCCGCAATTGATTTTACTGCAATGACAGTGGTGGACCACTTTGCAATACTCCCTTCATCAAGTGGTAACTTCATAAACCCGGTAAGCGGATATATGACGGCAGCTAATGCCCGCAAACTCATAGCCGCGGCACACGCGGCGGGAACAAAGGTGACTGTCAGCATGGGATCGTGGGCAACTGAACCCGCATTCAGGGTTGCCACTGACCCTGCGAATCTCGAGACTTTCGTGGCTAACCTTGCCAATTATGTGAAATCGAGAGGATACGACGGGCTTGATGTGGATTGGGAACCGTTTACGAGATCTGATACGACGCAGTGGGAAAATCTTATAATAGCCCTGAGGAAGGCATTGCCCCGACCGTACCTTCTTACAACTACTACCGGTTGGGGTTATCCATATAATGCCTACGCCGCCGTGCAGCAGTATCTCGATCAAATAAATATTATGACCTATGACCTAGCCATACCATCGATAGGATGGGGTGTCTGGTTTGCAGGTGCCACGTACAACGGAGGTGCAACTGTTCCGGGTGAAGGAATACAGTTCCCGGCATGCGACAATATTTCACAAGATTTCATCGACGCTGGTGTCGAGCCTTCGAAACTTGGAATTGGGTCAGAGCTTGGAGGCTGTATGTGGCAGGGCGGTCTGATTATTGACGGACTCGGCAAGCTAACGGGGCACGGGGCCACCGGACCCGGACAGGAGTGGGAAAACTTTCAGAGCAGTATCACCGCCGCCCCTAAGTTCACCCAGGACATCCCGCTCTACGATCGGCAGGGAACGGGGATCATGCAGAAGTGGTATTCTCCGCAAACTTACCGCTGGGATACAACTGCCGAGGCATCTTATCTCAGTTATAGTGGACTCAATCCACTCGAAGACTATTTCATCAGTTATGATGACTCAAACGACATCAAAGCCAAGTTCAATTTCATACGGAAGCGTGGCTTGGGTGGAATAATCATTTACGAGCTCGGCATGGGATATCCCGGTAACAATACTTTCCCGATGTTGTCCGTAATAAAGGCAGCGATGCAAGGAAGATCCGGCCCGATCTCAATCCCTCTTGCTTATCCTGTTCTCCAACCGAATTATCCTAATCCGTTCAATCCTTCGACTACGATCACCTTCGAACTGCCCACTCAGAGTAATGCCTCGCTTCGAATCTATGATATTCTTGGGCAATCTGTAGCGACTCTTGTTCACGGTTTTCTTGCGGCGGGACCACATACTTACAAGTGGAACGGCTCTAGATATGCCAGCGGCGTCTACCTTGCAGTACTGAGAACGACCGGCGAGGTTCTCTACCAGAAGATGCTCCTTCTCAAATGAATGGAAGCGGAATCCTGTTCCCGTGAATATCGTGCATCACTGATGGACGGTCGGGGGTGATAAGCGGTGGGCGACCCTGCAGACACAATCGGACATTTGTAAGATGCCACCCCACGGAAAAAGAGGAATTACTCCTTAATGCCGTATCTCTTGAGCTTGTTGTACAGAGCCTTTCTGCTGAGGCCGAGCATGTTCGCAGCTTTAGACTTGTTGTTGGCAGTCGCAGACAACGTCTGAAGGATAATATTCTTTTCGGCAATTTCAAGTGAAGTTCCGATCGGAATTGATATCATATTACTCCCTTTTCGTGCCTGACCACCTCCGCCCGGCAGAACATCGGACGAAATCAATTCGGAGGAAGAAAGGATCACGGCACGTTCGATCAGGTTTCTCAATTCTCTTACGTTACCAGGCCAGTCGTATTGCATGAACCATTTCAATGCTTCACTCGACAGCCTTTTGAGCGTCTTCTTGTGCTTATGGCAGAAGTGTTTCAAAAAGTGATCGACAAGGAGGGGAATGTCTTCTTTGCGTTCTCTCAACGGTGGAAGATATATCTCGATGACACTGAACCTGTAATAGAGGTCACGCCTCAGTTCGCCCGCTTCAAGTGCCCGCGCGACTTCTTTGTTTGTCGCGGCGAGCATCCTGACGTCTGCACTCATCTCGGTTTTCCCGCCAAGCCGCCTGAATGTCTTCGTCTCGATAACTCTCAACAGTTTTGCCTGCGTCTCAGTATCCATCTCGGCCAACTCGTCTAGGAACAGTGTCCCTTTGTCTGCCATTTCAAGATAACCGGATTTTTTCGATGTGGCGCCTGTGAAAGCTCCATGCTCATGACCGAAGAGCTCATTTTCGAAAACCTCTTTTGGTACTGCAGCGCAGTTAATGGCTATGAAAGGCAGATCCACCCTTGGGCTCTTCATGTGAATCAGCCGTGCCACGACATCTTTGCCGGTTCCACTCTCCCCGGTGATCAGAACGGGAGTGGAGGAATCCGCGACGAGGTGTATCATTGAGTAGATCTCACGCATAGCGGTACTATTGCCGATGAAATCAACCTGGAGTTTCTTCGACACTTTCTCATCGCCGCCTGATTTTTGCACGACGACCGGCTGGTCTTCCACGGTTCCCGCCTCGCCCGCTAATTCTTTATAAGACATGTTTTTCACTGCGTAATATTAATATGCCTTCGAAGTATCGACAATCATATGGAATGATGAATTTGTGCTTCATGTTCTCTTATCATTGGTCTTTAGTATGGCTCAACATCACGAACCGAAATGAAGAGGATTCTGAGTTAATCAATTTTTAGGATACCCGGCACTTGTGTTGTCCGAGAATCCCGCCGCGTATTTGCCGTCGGCGCATGAGTCCGAGCGGAAGGGGCTCTTACCCAGGTCCGACGAGCGGCGTTGGGAAAACCGACCGATCTCGATTGTGAACCGGATGGGTAAAATCGGGCTGATGCGGAGAGATTTGCCCCGAAAAGCAGACAATTAATTCTTGGCATCGAGTTCGATCAAACTCTTTTGAATGGCATACTTCACCAGGCCGACAATTTCGTGGATGTTCAGCTTCTTCATAATATTTGTTCTGTGACTATTTACAGTCGTGACGCTAAGAGAAAGTCTGTCGGCTATTTCCTTACTCGTGAGGCCTTCGGCGATTAATCTCAGGACCTCCGTTTCGCGCTTGGTCAACTTGTTCTCATTTGGAATCTGGAACGGTACTTTGTTCCTGGTTCTCCTTACGAGGCCCTCGATCAGTACCTTTGAGACACCTTCGCTGAAGAAGGTCGAACCATTTGCAACTGCTCTGACTCCGTCAAAAATCTCCTTCTTCTCGGCATTTTTGAGTACGTACCCGTCTGCCCCGGCAAGTATCAACTCCTGGATGTATTCCTCGTTGTCGTGAATGGTCAGGATAAGCACTTTGGTTTCGGGGTTATTCTGTTTAATGATGGTTGTGGCCTCGATTCCATTAACGTTCGGCATCGATATGTCGAGAACCGCAACATTAGGCTTGTGTTTTGAGACTAGTTTTACTGCTTCCGCACCGTCTGATGCCTCTCCAACTATTATGAATTGAGGATCGCTCTTGAACAAGGATCTTAACCCGTCCCTGACAATAGCGTGATCGTCCGCAAACAAAATCTTAATTTTTTCTGTCTTCATCTTTCGCCCTCAACGGAACTGAAACGTTTACTGTAGTGCCATTACCACGCGAAGAATCTATTTGGAAAGTACCTCCGAGCATCTCAGTCCTTTCGCGCATGTTCATCAGGCCGAAATGCTTTTCAACTGCCATCATTTTCGGATATGTATCGAGATCGAAACCCGCCCCATCGTCAGAGATGGTAAGAAATAACGCGTTCCCTTTCTCTGTCAAATTCAAGTCGGCGGTACTTGCCTTCGAGTGCTTCGAACTGTTGGTTAACGCTTCCTGAGCGATACGGTAAAAAGCTATTTCGATCTCAGGGTCGTAACGTTGATGAGGTTGTACATCGGTTGCGAACTGGATCTGCATCGCAGTCGATTTCTCGAACTCGGAAGCGAGGAGGTGCAGAGAAGTTACAAGGCCAAAGTGGTCAAGAGCGGAAGGCCGCAGGTTGTAAGAAATCGCCCTTACTTCAGAGATCAGGTTGTTGATTTCCTTCTTTACGGAGCGTAGCTGTTTTAGACTGATCTTCTTTTGTGTCTCCACCGAGTCCTCGAAAACATTCATGTGAAGACCGAGTGCAGTTAGTCGCTGGCAAATATCATCATGCAGCTCCCGCGATATTCTTCTTCGTTCTTCTTCTTGGGCATCCTGAGTGGATCTGGCGAATCTTCTCAAGTCTTCTGCGCGTTGCCTCGCCGCATCGTTGAGTTCTTCCTGGAGGAGCTTCCTTTCGGTAATATCCCAAAGGTGACACTGAATTACTTTATCCTTCTCTACACAGTAGGTAATGCTTACAAAATCTACCTTCACTCGCTTGCGACTGCTCGTCTCAAGTTCGAGCTCATCGAAACGCACCGACTCTTTCTTTACCACCTCTCTAAAGGCATCCTGCGTTACCGGTATTCCATTAATTGCCTTTATTTCCCAAAGCCTCCTGCCGAGGAAATCGTCCTTCTGGTAACCGAGAAATCCGATCACGAAAGTGTTTATGTCAATAATCCTCCCTGTCTCGGCGTTGAGGAGGAGAATTCCTTCTTTTGAGGCTTCGAAAAGCCGACGGTACTTCGCTTCTGAAGCTCTGATCGCCTGCTGGGCCAGCTCGCGCTCCGTAACATCCTGACTCGTTCCGATGAGTCCGACTGAAACACCCTCGTCAACTATGGCTTCGCCTCTCGTTTGGAAAATTCTACCTGACCCATCGGGGCGTATTATGCGGTGCTCAATGATAAATGGGTTCTCAGGATTAAGAGAGCCGGAAATGGTTTCCTCAAATTTGGACCTTTCTTCGGGAACTGTATACGTGAGAAAATCGCGGAAGGAGATTTCCGAGAAACTTGCCGGCAGACCAAGCATGTTGCATAGCTCCTCGGAGCACATCACCATCCCCGTAGAGGGAGTCCACTGCCAGCTTCCGATGTGCGCGATTCGTTGTGCCTCTGCCAACTGGCGCTGGCTTCTTCTGATGTCATCTTCGTTTCTCTTCCGCTTTGTGGCGTCGCGCAGACTGACCACCACGTGTGTTACGGCAAGGTGCAGGTTCTTATATGGATAGCAGTCTATTTCCATGAACCGTCTTCCAGTGCCGGGCATTCGCAGCCAGCCCTCGTACCGAACTTCAGTCCCTTCGAAGCACTTGTCTATTTGCACCTTCAATATTTTGTACAGCGCCTCGTCTCCCAATGTCTCAGGCAGCCTTTTCCCGACAATCTCTTCCCGGTTTTTAGCAAAGGCGACGCAATATGCCTCGTTTACTCCCTCGAACTGATAATCAGAGTTGACCAATGCCATGAGTTCTCTGGAAGCGTTGGCTATGAATTCGTACTTGCGGCGAATCTCTTCAAGGTTCCTCCTGTCTGTTATATCCCGAGAGTTCAAAATAACACCCTCGACGAGCGGGTTGCCTAAGAGATTCTTTGCGAGTGACTCCAGTGCTATCCAAAAACCTCCGCTATGCTTGAACCTGAATTCAAGTGTTGAGGAAAGCTCTCCCGCGTTCGTTCCTTTCCGGAATACATCAAGAAGGGGATCAATGTCGTCCGGGTGAACGAATTCGAAGAAATTTCTTCCTGCAAGTTTATTGGGGGAATAACCGAATACGCGTTCACTCGATGGACTTGAATACTTGAAATTCCCATTCATATCTATGATCGTAACGACATCGAGCGTGTTTTCAATTAGTGACTTGAAATAACTCTCGCTTTGTTTCAGCGCTTCTTCAGCGCGCTGTCTCTCGGATATCTCTATCCTTAGATTCGAGACTGCTTCGAGGAATCCCCTGAAGGTCATTTCGAAGGGTGAGAGAAACTCGATTAGGAATGTCGCCGCATCCGCAATGATCTTTGTCTGCTCTTCAGGCTTAGCCGTGCCTAACTGGCTAAGGAGCACGTCGTAATGCAATCGCGCGACACCGAGTATTAGCTGACCGGTATCAAGTGCCTTGCGTCCGAGTTCATAGGCTTTTACCAGTGCGGATTCACTGCCGGTTACCAAATATTCCTCGATCGCCGTGCTGTACTCTTTTCTGAAACTGTCATTGGACATGACGGTACTAATCATATTCAGCCACCCATTTCTTCATTGTTACAGTTGTACCTTTCCCCGATATGGAAATCACCTGGAACTCGTCCATCAATCGGCGCACGCCTGGGAGCCCTAGTCCAAGGCCTCTAGAGGTTGAATAGCCGTCCTGCATAGCCATTGAGATGTCTGGGATCCCCGGTCCGGCGTCTTGGGCGACAATGAGGATGCCCCGTCTGTTTCCTTCGTTAATTACCTCAAACGACATCATGCCCTGATTCGCGAAGAAAAGTATGTTCCTCGCAATTTCGGAAATGGCAGTAGCTATAATTGTCTGGTCTACAGGATGGAATCCGACTATCTTGCCAATCGTCCGCCCTCTCTCTCTGGCTTCAATTATGTCGTTCTCGGATCCGATATGGACCTTTGTTTCAATTTCCAAGCAGACCCTCTCTTTGAAAACAGTGAGTAGAGATGACGTGGAACCGATAGATAGCGAGAACACTTTGGGGAGATATTTTCATACCTATATTGGAATCCGATAATATGTCCTGCTTTGGAATCAAAGGGTAACCTTCCTGCGATCCGTTTGCCGCTCCGGAATCGTCGTTGTGTTAATGGGCTTGCTTATCATTGGTTAAGTAGTGCCAATCCTTCTTCCAGATCGAGGGCTGTCGATATACCTTCGAGCGTTAGTCCAAGCTGCACCATGGCGAAAGCAACCTCAGGCTGTATACCACAAATCACGGTTTCCGCGCCTCTCAACTTTATCATGTGAGCAATTGATCGGAGAGTCCTGGTTGCGAAGGAGTCCATGACATCAAGCGCGGTTACATCTATGATGACACCTTTCGACCTGTATCGCCCAACCTGTTCGACGAGCGCATCCTGGAGCCTGATCAGGTCCGCATCCGTTAGTGCTGCCTGTATGGTTGTAATAAGGTGGGGACTTTGTTTTAGGATGGGTACTTCCATCTCTTGTCTCCTTTACTGCTCTGCCGGCATAACTTTGTACCCAAGGGATTTTTCAGCCTCCTCGATTCTTCCCTGAAGGTCGCCGGCTGTGTTCATTTTTGTCAGATCCACACGTATTGTGACGAGCGTCTGTGCTATGACGGGCGAAAGCCCCGTAACGATAACCTTCGCACCTAGGAGACGACATGCCCCTACAGTTTGGACAAGATGGTTGGCGACATTTGAGTCCATAGCGGCGACTCCAGTAATGTCGATTACCACCACCTTCGCACGATTTGTTCTGATTCCCCGGAGGAGCTGTTCGGTTAACTGTCTTGCTCTCTGGGGATCAATCACGCCAATTATGGGAAGGATAAGAAGTCGCTCGCGAACCTGCGGTACCGGAATAGAAAGTTCGCGCATCGCCTCCTGTTGCTGCATGATCGTTCTCTCTCTCTCCTGGACAAAGCTTACTGCAACCGAGTTCGCGACCCGGTTTGCAGCGGGTTCGTAAGTGTCGAGAATCCTGTTTAGAAGAGCAAAGTCCTGCTGATATTTTGCGAAAAGAGAGCGCGCAAGAACGTCGCGGAGAAGGAGTACAATACCGACAACCTCATCGGTTTCTACACCCCTTGGGATTATTCTTTCGGAGAGGTTCCTCGCGTATGCCTGAAGCGTTTCAAATGTCCCCGATTCCAAAGCGTCAACGTGATTGTCGTAAATGCTGGTGGCCTCAGCAAAAATCTCATCTTGCGTCATTGAAGTGAGAAGCATTGCCTCGGTAATTCGGTGTGCCCATTCCTGTCTTAGTTGGGTCCGGTTCTGGCGAAGGTGCGCAACGAGTTGTCTAAGGAGCTCACTCCGCGGCTCCTCGGTAGCAACAGTTGCTACCTCCCCGTAAGATCGCTTTTCGTCTTTCTTTGACATCTTTCTGCTCCGACATGTTTCAAACGAAATGATCTTCTCCCTCAAGCCAGGATCAACTTAAACAAGCTACGTACTACCGAATAACTTGGAGAGATTCGCCTTCTATAGATTGTCTGCCGACTAAGGATTCGAGACCGGCGTTCCAAATCGCTGGTTTGGAAATCACTATAAATTTTACCATCGCTCAGAAGAATTATCAATTCGCTTCAGTGTGTAATTTTGGGTAATCATAAATCCTTATGACGACGTCACCAACTAATAGTACTGATATTATACGATAGTTGATAATTAGAAATAAGGACTCAACCTCAATGAACAAACGCGGAACCGCTGTCAAGAGTTCTGCAAAGTGAATAAAAACGGATAATTGGGAAAATTGCTTACCTCTCCATCCGGGAGGTCGGTCCGACTAAGCGGCGCTATTGGCATCCATGATAATCACTCCTCCAAAATCGCAAATAAATCGTAATGAGTAAAGAAAGTTGAGGCGCTTGGATTTAGGTCCTTAATTACTTGACATAATAGGCATAATGTCTTTACTTAAGTTACTTGGTGTGCGGATGTGGCAAAGCTTGTTTCGCTTTGCTCTGGCATGCTTGATATAATAAGGAATAGCTCGGAAAGATTAAAAATGGAAGAAATGTTACTCCATGGACGTTTACAGCAGTTTGCCGTAGTGAGGCTCATTTCTCTCTTTTTGCTCCTCGTATTCGTTTCAGCCGGCGCTCCGCTGCTTCCCGACGCATCCACGGCTCCGGCCCGAAAGCTCGCATGGAATGGATTGGTCGATGCGCATTATAGCTACAACTTCAACCGCCCATCGACACAAACAAACCGGTTAAGAAATTTTGATGTTTATGAAAACCAATTTGGGTTGAGCCTTGTGAAACTCTCGGTTCAGCATGCCGCTCAACCTGTGGGCTTCAGAATAAATTTCGCTGCTGGGCCGACAAACGACGTGGTACACCGTATTCCGCCGTCCAGTACCAATTCCTATAAAACACTCTTAAACCTTTGCACTTACGATAAACGGTATGAGCGGGTTCGAGCAGCCGCCTGGTTCTTTATATGGAAAGAGGGACGTGACCGAGCTAATCACCACTCAAAAGTTGGGCGCGCACTCATCACTTGCTGTCGAAGCTGATTACGGACGCGACCGTGTATCGGGGTCGCTTGTGTCCTGGAAGGGAATCGCCATCTACGGGAAATACTTTCTCTGCTCGAAGTCGAGCCTGGCAATCCGCGGCGAGGCCTATCACTACCCGCAAGGCTATACTACCGGTGTGGTTTTTCACAACCCGACTTTCAAAGAATTGACTGTGACATGCCAATACGACCCCCTTAGCTTCATGATCCATCGGCTAGATTTCCGGGATGACTTTGCAAACGGGCCGGCATTGGTCGGCCCTAACTCGGATGCTGCGACCAGATCTTCACAGCCGACACTCCTGTTGAGTGCGGTAGTCACTTTTTGATGTACTAAGAGAGGAGTTTTTGCCAACAGTCGGAATAAACCATAAAAACACTGAGGAGGAAACAAATGAAGAAAATCGAAGCTATCGTGAGACCGCACAAGATGGACGATGTTCGCGAAGCGCTCCATGAGATCGGAGTAACCGGAATGACCATATCCGAGGTGAAGGGGATCGGAAAACAGAAAGGACACACCGAGACATATCGAGGTTCTGAATATGAAATCAACTTTGTTCCGAAAGCGATGCTGATGGTCGTGGTACCCGATGGCAATGAAGAACAGGTTATTTCTACTGTTCTCAGGATTGCAAAGACCGGCGAAGTCGGGGACGGAAAGATTTTTGTGTCTACGATCGATCAAGCTATTCGCGTCCGAACCGAAGAGTCCGGCGAAAGTGCCCTTTGAACAAAATTGTCAGACCAGGAATCAAATAAGGAGACATTTTATGATATCATTCTTAAGGAACAGGCTTTTGATTTGGGGCTGCGCTCTCGCGATGGCTTTAGCAGCAACGTCATCTGTGGCATACGCATCGAACCATCCGGACCCCACGGGGGAAAAGACAGGGAACATTACCGATGTCCCGGCGGCCAAACCCGGATCCCCAACTGTTGAGGAACTTGGCGATGCCGTCGGACATAACCGCGTGGCAATTAACTTCGTCTGGACTCTCATAACAGGTTTCCTTGTAATGTTTATGCAGGCTGGGTTTGCCCTTGTGGAAGCAGGCCTGACACGGGCGAAGAATGCTGCCCATACAATGGCGATGAATTTCATGATTTATCCGATGGGGATGCTGGGATTTTACCTCTGCGGGTTTGCTTTGATGTTTGGAGGCGTCGGCGCTCAGGGCACTCTCGGTAACTACAGCGGCCTGAGTCACGAACTCTCCATCAATCTCTTCGGGAAGTCATTCGGGCTTATCGGTTGGAGCGGGTTTTTGCTGCAGGGGAAAGGATACGATGTCGGTGTCTTCGTCCTGTTCCTGTTCCAAATGGTCTTCATGGATACGACTGCAACCATCCCAACCGGAGCCGCTGCCGAACGCTGGAAGTCCTCGGCCTTCATGATCTATGGCGTATTCATCGGAACGATCATGTATCCCATATTTGGAAACTGGGTTTGGGGAGGCGGCTGGTTGTCTCAACTTGGTGTAAACTTCGGACTTGGGCACGGTCACGTGGATTTTGCAGGCTCGTCGGTGGTGCATATGCAAGGGGGTGTAATAGCGCTCATCTTTGCGTGGCTCATCGGCCCGCGTTACGGCAAGTACAATAAGGACGGAAGCATCAATCCTGTGCAGCCGCATAGCATTCCTATGGCGATCCTGGGAACATTCATTCTTGCATTCGGATGGTTCGGTTTCAATCCGGGATCAACCCTTGCCGGCACAGACCTGCGAATAGGTGTCGTCGCGGTAAACACGATGCTTGCAAGTGCAACAGGGGCTTTGGCTGCAACGTTGTGGATGTGGTGGTTCCGAACGAAGAAGCCGGACCCGTCCATGATGGCTAACGGAATGCTTGCAGGTCTGGTCGCCATCACGGCTCCGTCCGCGTTTGTCAGTGCCGGCGGGGCCTCTATTATTGGTCTGATATCCGGTGTGCTTGTCGTCGAGTCCGTTTTCTTCTTCGATCGGATTCAAATCGATGATCCCGTCGGCGCAATTTCAGTGCACGGTGTCAACGGAGCCTGGGGATGCCTTTCGGTGGGACTCTTTGCCGATGGAACCTATGGTGCCGGTTGGAATGGCGTCCCGGGCACTGTCAGAGGATTATTCTATGGCGGAGGGTGGGGGCAGTTTGCAGCTGAAGTAATCGGTGTGATAACTTGTTTCATAATGGTCTCTTTCCTGTCGATCACCGTTTTCAAGATAGCGGAAGTACTCGTGGGTAACCGCGTATCCCACGAAGAGGAAATCGAGGGATTGGATGTCCCGGAGATGGGCGTCCAAGGCTACAACGGTTTTGAAATGGACAAAGTCTCTGAGACGGTGCATCCCAGAGGATGATCCAAACTGAAGCGTGCTGTGTGCGGGACCACACCCTCACACAGTCTGACTAACAAGTATAGAAAGGTAAGTTGCAAATGGAACACCTGGGATTTGAAGGAACACTATTCGCCGTCGCTTTGTCTCTGGGAGGGGTTCTCGGATCCCTATTCGGCGAGCTTCAGGCAGCAGCACTTGCAAGAAACAGAAAGTTGAAAGATGCGGGCAAGCTGAGGAATGGATGGCTTGTGATGCCCGGCTCCTTCGGGCGGGTTGCAGCATTTCTAGTATTCCTCATGCTTGTCCAGGTTCTCCTGCCCTTCGTGTTCGCCGGTGAGGCCAAATGGCTCGTGTCACTCGGGATCATCTTCGGATATGGCTGGACGCATTTGAAGAAAGTTAAAAAGCATGCCGAAGGGATAGTCTAATACGGAGATGAGGATAGTCCTGTAAATCAGCAAATGGCGCAAAAGGCGAGAGGCGTTCTGTGAGTATCACATATGTATAATGCTCAACCGGCTTTCTGGGCGACCATTCCATTTTTCGTCCTGCTCTCTGCGATTGCGACAATGCCGCTCGTCAACGGAAGATGGTGGGGAAAGTATTACCCGGCGGTCACGTTAGGCATCTCATTGCCCACCATGGTTTACTACCTGGCAGTCCTTCATGATCCCGTTCCACTCACAGATTCATTGTACCAGTACGCCGGCTTCATCGCACTAATTGGTTCGCTATTCATAATTGCCGGGGGAATACATATCCGCCTTAAGGGGAGATCGAGGCCTCTGACAAACGTGCTCTTTCTCGGAGCCGGGGCTCTTGCTGCAAATTTTATCGGTACTACGGGAGCTTCGATGATTCTCATACGTCCGTACTTGAGAGTCAACAAATACAGAATCAAACCGTACCATGTTATCTTTTTTATATTTGTGGTCAGTAACATCGGAGGTGCTTTGACTCCCGTAGGTGATCCTCCGCTATTTGTCGGATACCTTAAAGGAATACCGTTCTTCTGGTCAATCGTAAATCTCTGGTATATTTGGGCACTGGCGGTTGCAGCCGTCCTAATTGTCTTCTACCTAATCGATCTGAAGAGTTTCAGAGAAATGAGCAGGGGTAACCAGAACCAGGCACTCGGCGAAGGTGAGCAAGGCGAAGTTCAAGGTCTTCACAATTTGATATTCCTATCGGTAGTTCTTGTGGCCGTGTTTGTTACGCACCCGCCATTCCTCCGGGAGGCACTCATGGTGGCAGCCGCTGCAGGTTCATACCTGACGACTCCATCCCAAGTCCATCGAAAGAACATGTTCGACTTCGTGCCGATAAAGGAAGTAGCCATTCTATTTGCCGGCATTTTCATTACCATGGTTCCTGCTCTAGAATGGATTGGTCAACATGCTTCGGGTTTTGGACTTGGCAGCCCGGGAGAATTCTATTGGATGACGGGTGCTCTCTCGTCGGTCCTGGACAACACGCCGACATATCTCAATTTACTCAGTGCCGCGATCGGGAGATTTGTAGGAGGCAGCCAATTGGTGTCAAGTCTGCCACCGGCGGTACTTTTGCTTTCCGCGAAGAAAGTCGTCGTTCAGGCTATTTCCATCGGAGCGGTTTTTTTTGGAGCGATGACTTATATCGGCAACGGTCCGAATTTCATGGTCAAAAGCATTTCCGAGCAGTCAGGAGTAGAGTGTCCGCCGTTCCTCACTTATGTCTTGCGGTACTCTGTGCCGATCCTCTTGCCTATCTTCATTCTGATTTGGTTGATCTTTTTCAGGTAAGCCATCGAGCCGGGCTGAGTATCCTGTTAATTAGGACCGATTGATCTAACCATCCTTTCACAAACTGGCGATAAATTTACCGGAAAAGGTTTGGCTAACCGTTTCAACTACAGTTATAATTGCACGAACAAGATTTGGCGGGATTTCACGTTGAGGATTTCCATAGAGGATGGAGATGGCTCGGTCATCATCTGTGATCTCGCAAGCCGTCGGGTTATTGGAAGAGAGCGAATTTTGAAAACACTGGCATATTACGGTCGTAGCACTGCAATTTCTTTGGCCGCCTTTTATTATTTATTCAATACGGTTAACCTTAAACAAAAAAAGAGGATCTCATGACTGGCGTGTTGCTACCGCTGCTGTCCTTCTTCTTCGCTGCAAGCATAGTGTCGCTCGGCTGGGCGGATATGCTGATCATCGTTATCTATTTCCTTTTAGTTCTCGGGATCGGCTACTATCTCATGCATTTCACGAAGACCGGTGACGATTTTTTCCTTGCCGGAAGAAAGATGACGATGTGGATCGCGGGGCTCGCATTCATTTCCGCGAATCTTGGGTCGCTGGAGCTTATGGGGTGGGCGGCTTCGGCTTATCAATATGGGATCCTCGCCACGCACTGGTACTGGATAGGGGCGATACCGGCGATGCTCTTCCTCGGCATTATCATGATGCCGTTCTATTACATCTCGAAGACTCATTCCGTGCCCGGTTACCTCAAGCTCAGATACGGAGAGAGTTCACGGATGCTTGCAGCAATTTCGTTCGCACTGATGACTGTGCTGATGAGCGGGGTGAACATGTTTGCGATGGCGCTGGTTATGAAAGTGGTCATCGGATGGGATATAAACGTGAGTATCTGGGTATCGTCAATTACTGTCATGGTTTATGTGGTACTGGGCGGGCTGCTGTCGGCAATTTTCAATGAGGTTCTCCAATTCATGCTCATCTGGTTTGGTGCCCTTCTTGTGCCGATCATAGGACTCGTCGAAGTCGGCGGATGGAGCGGGATGGTGGCGAAGATTCATCAGAATTTCCCTGCCGGCGATTATACACACCTCTGGAGTACACTCGGTCATTTCAAAGACAACCCGATGGGAATCCAGTGGATTGGAATTGTCTTCGGTCTCGGTTTTGTAGTTTCATTCGGATATTGGACGACAGACTTTCTTGTCGTACAAAGGGTCCTGTCGGCAAAGGATCTTAGGTCTGCGAAAATGGCACCGATAATCGGTTCGGCCTTTAAGATGATGGTACCTTTCATCGTTATTCTTCCCGGTCTTCTCGGCCTGGCGGTGATGCCGGGACTCGTGGGGCAGAACCAGGCAGCCATGACGGGGGCACAGAGTTACAATGAGATTCTTCCGCTCATGATGGCACGCTACCTCGGTCCAGGGTTGTTAGGACTGGGCGTTACTGCACTCATCGCCGGGTTCATGTCGGGTATGGCGGGAAACGTCACTGCCTTCTCAACGGTCTGGACGTATGACATCTACAAGCCGCTCCACCTGGCTGCGACGAAGAGGGAAGTCGCAGATGCGCATTATGTCAAAGTGGGAAGATGGGCGACGTTCATAGGAGTCGTCATCAGTATCGGCACAGCGTATCTCGTTCAGTCGGCGGCCAGCATCATGGACTACGTGCAGGCACTGTTCAGCTTTTTCATCGCACCGCTTTTCGGGACGGTGATTCTAGGAATGCTCTGGAAGAGAGCAACGGCATCCGGAGGCTTCTGGGGGCTTCTAGCCGGTACAGCATCGTCGATTGGGATGTGGATTTGGGTTCGGATAGATCCGTCTGCACTGAGGATTATTGCGGGCTCTCCTGATGCGAAAGCCATGGCTGAGGATATGTACAGAGGATTGTGGTCATGGGTTATTTGTGTCGTCGTGACCATCATAGTCAGCTACTCTACTCAACCGAAAGCGGAAGCGGAGCTGGTTGGCCTTGTAAGAGGATGTACTGATCTCCCTTCGGAGGGTCATCTCCCGCTTGTCAAAAGACCGATCTTCTGGGCCGGATTGATCTTGGTGGCTTTCATCATCCTGCAAATAATTTTCTGGTGAGGAGGACAAAATGGCAGATGAGAAATTAAAGAGCGATTCAAGGGCGACTGATTCGCCCGAGAGAATATCGATATGGTTCTTTATCGGGGCCGTGCTCCTGGTCTACGGGATCATCATCCTGATAGCGAGTATTCCCGGTGTGTCTTCGCCCGAGGGAGCACAACATGTTATGCTCGCAGACCTTCACGCAGGCATTTGGTGGGGCGCTCTTCTGATTGTGCTGGGAGCGGTGTACGTTGCTATCTTTCGACCAGGAAGGAAGAAGGACTAGAAAAACAAATTAGGCACATCGAACAGATAAGGTGTCATCTCTAAGTGTCCTGATGTGCCAACGTTTTTCACTCTGCTATATCGACATTTCCCCTCAGCCTAATATCCCTGCTTGAGCTCCCTATCATCACGTCGTATTTACCTGGATGGGTAGTCCATCTTTCGGCTCTACCGTCATAATGGGCAAAATCTGCTTTTGTCAGGATGAACTTCACCAACTTAGATTCCCCCGGCTGCAAAGAGACCCGATCAAAGCGCTTCAGTTCTTTGACAGGAGAATGAGTGGATTTGTCGGGGTCGTGGACATACAGCTGGGGAATCTCGACTCCTGCAGCATTTCCGATATTCTTGATGGCGAAAGAAACTTCGTATAAGGTTTCACCACTTTGTTTCGCGTAGTTTATTTTCATTCCACCGTAGGCGAATCTCGTGTAAGTCAGTCCGTAGCCGAAGGAGTATAGCGGCGCGATGTGCTTCTCATCGAACCATCGGTAACCCACGAATATACCGTCGGAGTAGTTCGATATGCTGTCCTTCTGCTTATACGAGCTATATGCCGAACAATCCTGCCATGTCTTCGGGAAAGTTATGGGGAGTCTTCCGGAGGGATCATGTTTCCCGAGGAGGACGTCTGCGATTGCGTTTCCCGCTTCATCTCCGCCGAACCATGCTTGTACAATACCTTTCACCCGGTTCACCCACTGATCCATCAGCACGGGCGCTCCCGATATGTTAACAACTATCGTGTTCTTGTTTGCCTTGGCGACTTCTTTGATAAGCTCATCCTGATTGGCCGGTAAAGCCAGATTCTCCCGATCATTTCCCTCAGTCTCATAATAGCTCGATGTACCGACAAAGACGAGAGCCACGTCTGAGTTTCTTGCGGCCTCTACCGCCTTCTCATACTTGTTCCCAGTCGGGGCCTTCAGGCCAAACATCATTGCAGAACCTCCCGGTCCCTGATAGTAGTCAATTCTGATTTTGTAGAACTTTCCTTTCTCCAGATGGAGTTGGCACGAAGCATATTTAACAGCGTGGTTTCCCCAATTATCGATGGCAAGTCTGTCGTTTACGTAAAGTCGGGAGCCGTCATCGCTTGCGATTTCAAAAGTGTAGTCGCCGGTGCCGGGCGCTAAAAGTCTTCCTGTCCATCTTGCAGAGAAATTCTTGCCCGGAATTCCCAGGGCGGGTGATTCTCCGTTCCAGCTGAAATCCACCTGGCGGTCCACGCCTGAGGCTTTAGGGTTACCTTCGAAGTATTTGTTGTCAAAGTACTCAACTTGCAATCCATGCTTGTCTTCATCCGGTAGGTAAAGGAGCGAGCTATCTACCGGAGTCACCTTGCTTTCAAGTCTGACACCCTCCGCATAGTTGATTCTCATTTTTCCATCGAGCTTATTCTGAAGTGCTTCCAACGGGCTCACGGAGTAAACCGGATTCACAAGTGCGCTTCCACCTCCACCTGTCCGCGCTTCTGCTGCATTCGGCCCGATTACCGCAATTGATTTTAGATTGTGGACGTTCAATGGGAGCACGTGGTCCTCATTCTTGAGGAGGACTATCCCTTCTACCGCCGCCTGATATGCAACCTGTCGATGTTCCGGTGTATTCACGAGAGTAGAATCGGGTGTACGCGTGTGATCGAAGAGTCCGAGTTCAAACATGACTCTCAGTATGCGTCTTACTTTCTCGTTGATCGTGGATTTGCTCACCTCTCCCGATTTCACGGCTGCGAGAAGCGTGCTGTCGTTGAGATACTTGCCGGTCGGCATCTCGAGGTCGAGCCCGCCGTTCGCGACCGGAATTGAGCTGTGGACTGCGCCCCAGTCGGACATGGCGATACCCCTAAATTTCCAGTCGTCTTTCAGTTTGGTGTTGAGGAGGTAATCGTTTTCTGTGCAATACTCGCCGTTGACTTTGTTGTATGCCGCCATGACGCACATAACCTTTGCTTCTTCGACGGCTGCCTTGAATGCGGGTAGATAAATCTCGTTCAGAGCGCGGTGGTCTACGGTCACGTTAACGAATCCCCGTTCATATTCCTGGTTGTTTGCCGCGAAGTGCTTGACGGTTGCCGCGACACCTTCACTTTGAACGCCCTCGATATAGCTGACTCCCATTCTCGAAGACAGGTAGGGGTCTTCGCCGTAGCTTTCGAAGTCGCGTCCGCCCATCGGGATTCTTGCGATGTTTACGCATGGTCCGAGAATAACATCCCTTCCTTTGCCCTTCACTTCCTCAGCGATCGCCTTTCCAACTCTGTTCACAATTGTGGTATCCCACGTTGCAGCGAGATCGGTCCCGCATGGGAATGCTGTTGCTTTGCCCCATCTCACACCTACCGGACCGTCAGTCATCTTAAGTGCGGGAATGCCGAGGCGAGGGATAGGAGTGGTTGCGAAGCCGGTTCCGCCCAGCATTGCGATCTTTTCTTTTAACGTCATCTTGCTCAGTAGATCTTCTACTCTCAGTTCTGGAGGAGCAGCGGGATTTTTGTAAATGGGTTCATCGTTTCGATTACCAGGCGATCCCCCCATCAATGCGAAACTTGTTAACAAGAGAACAGAGCCGCCTATCAAACGGAATCTGTGCCATTTCAACATGATTCTATCTCCATGCTTAGTGTCGGACGAAATTGCGCGGTCACAAATTGAATAGAATTTATAATGTATCGAGAATTGCTCCAAATTTCTCCGGGGAGCTGATAGGAGTACGAAATAGTTTTGCATAGCCTCTGGACACAACGCTGCAACGGATTTAAATTCAGTGTAGAATCAGAGAACGGAGTGAAGCAGTCATGAGCGACATCGAGGTTTTGCCGTCACCGAAATCAGGGAATCTGCTGGAGATTCTTGTAAGATCAAACGTTTTCAAATTGCCTATCGTGCTCCTCACACTTCTATTGGCTTACTGTCAGGCGGCAGTTGCCCAAGTGAGTGATGGAAATACCATGGTCAGAACTTTCGACCTGAATGAGGTGCGGCTTCTCCCTGGTCTATTCAGGCATGCCATGGACATGGATGAAAAATACCTGCTTTCACTCGACCCCGACAGGCTCCTTGCTCCGTATTTCAAAGCGGCAGGTCTTCAGCCGAAGGCGCCGCAGTACAAGGGTTGGGAATCCACTCAGCTTTCAGGGGCAATCCTGGGCCATTTCCTTTCCGCCGCATCCATGATGTATGCTTCGACGGGAAATGTGAAGTTGAAGAACAAGGTAGATTATATAATCGACGGCTTGAAAAAGTGCCAGGATGCGCTCGGCACCGGCTACATCGGCGGAATACCGGACGGACCGGCGTTCTGGAAAAAAGTCGAAAGCGGTGATATCGTTACGCGGAGCTTTAGTCTCGACAGCATGTGGTCGCCATGGTATAACCTCCACAAGGTGTTCGCCGGCCTCCGTGATGCATACTTGTACACAGGGAACTTCGAAGCCGAAAAGGTAATGGAGAAGTTCGGCAGCTGGGCGGTGAACTTCTCCAATCATCTTACCGATGCCCAATTCACGCACATGCTCCAGTGTGAATACGGCGGGATGAACGAGGTGATGGCTGACCTGTATGAGATTACCGGTGAGAAAGGGTTCCTCGACCTTGCGAAACGCTTCAATGACGAGCGCCTGTTCGGCCCGCTGGCCGACGGCGTGGATTCGCTTGCAGGGAACCATGTGAATATGCAAATACCAAGAGTTATCGGTGCTGCAAAGGAATACGAGGTCGATGATAATGAGACGATGAAGGATGTCGCCGAGTATTTCTGGAAGGAAGTGACGGAGAAGCGAATTTACATAAACGGCGAGATGGGAGATTACGAATATTTCGGAAAGCCGGGTGACCTTCCGAACCAGCTCAACCGGGAGTCGGGAGAAACCTGCAATGTTTACAATATGCTGAAGCTGACTCGTCATCTCATGGAATGGGATCCGAAGGACGAATATGCGGAGTACTACGAACGCGCTTTATACAACGATATACTCGCATCGCAGGATCCGGAAACCGGAATGATGACGTATTTCATTTCACTTGAGCCGGGCTTCTTTAAGACATTCAGCACTCCGTATAATTCATTCTGGTGCTGCGTCGGAACCGGTATGGAGAATCATTCCAAGTACGGGAAATTCATCTATATGCACAACAATGACAGTCTCTATGTTAACTTGTTCATCCCATCCGTCGTAAAGTGGAGCGGAAAGGGTCTGACAGTTACCCAGGAGACAGATTTTCCAATGTCCCAAACGAGTACTCTTCACTTGAATTTGAAAACGAGTGAAGTCCTCACATTTGAAATTCGCCGGCCTTATTGGGCCGGACCCGAATATGAGATCAAAGTCAACGGTAAGAAAGTGGCGACAGACGGAAAACCGGAAAGCTATGAAAGTATAAAGCGTGAATGGCGCAACGGGGACAGAATCGAGGTTACATTACCGATGCGTCTTTCCGTCATACCGATGGCAAATGACAGCGACAAAGTTGCGATCATGTACGGACCGATTGTCCTCGCAGGAGAGCTCGGCGGCTACATTCCGCTCCCCTATGCAAAAGAGAACAATCAATTCTTCGACATGCCGGATGTAAGCGTTCCCAATCTTGAAATCGTCGGCAAGCCGGTAGATGAATGGCTCAAGCCGGTTCCAGGCAAACCGCTTCATTTCAGGACTGTCGGAGTCGGAATCCCGCACGATGTTGAAATGAAACCACTGTACGAGATAAGCCACCAGCACTACACGGTATACTGGGACATAACGGCGGCACAGTAGAGCAGATACAGCATGTCAACTCTCTTACGAAGGAAACTATCGGCAGGATCGTGGACCATGTTCACATGGACACTAATTCTTGTCGCCGGGATGTGGAATCATCATAGGAAGACTGGGAAGAGCCCGTCTGGACCTGCTCTCGGCGCAGTAAACAAAAATAGTGTGCAACTCAGGATCAAAATCGGAAACTACTTTATGTACGCTCCATACGGCATCTCAATAATCGTGAACAATGCAACTGCATTCGAGATCCAACCGGTGTTCCATGACCAGCCGGTTTGGAATCCGGAAGAGGCCGGTACAAAACACCGTGTCGATGTGGCCAATATCTCACCGGGAATCACGGCGCCTGATTTCTCATACGTACAAACTAAATTTGAGTGCGACAGCACCAGAATCATTTTTACATGGGGGAGAATTGACTCTGCTGAAGTCGTCGGCATGTTTCAGTCCGACAAGTCGGTGGATCTAACCGTAAGTCTTCCGGGGACGACATGGCCGAATTTCCATACCATTTACAATGCCTCGGGGGATGGCGTGACCGGCTACGGTATCACACCGAAGGGGGAGTACATACCGTTCAAGTTTGTTTGCGATCCGAACCCGGTGGATGTCAAGGCTAACTTGACGCCGGGAGCAGAGATGGTACTGAGGCTGAACCCGAATCGGCCGGTGCAGTTTGAAGCAGGAGTTGGAACTCGGCCGTTGCCGGAGATGAAAGAGATCGGACTTTTACTTGACTCAGCAAGAGAACGATACGAGACCTTCCATCTTACCTCAAGAGGTCCGTGGGGAAATTTTCTTTCGGCTATTTCCGACAACCTGAATTTCAGCAAGCTTTACAGCAGCGATAACGGAAGAGTGGTGCACGTCGTCGGCCGCGGATGGTGGATCGGCCGCCGCGATCCGAACCTCTTCCCGTATTTTGCATGGGACAGCTTTCTCAACGGGATTCTCGCATGTCAGGAAGATCCGGTCGGGGTGAGGAATACGATTCGTGCCGTTCTGTCTTTTCAAACTCCAGAAGGATTCATTCCACTCGATTCACACTGGAGCGACAACGGTGCATATGTGACCATGGACCGTTCCGATCCGCCGGTAGGTGCGATGGCGGTATGGGAGATGAACCAGCGCTGGCCGGATAAGCATTTCCTTGAGGAGGTATATCCAAAATTAGTAAGATGGCACGAGTGGTGGATGAAGGCACGCGACGGGAACCATGACGGTCTATTAGAATGGGGATCTGAAAAGAAATTCAAACAGGGAGCGATGTGGGAAACCGGATGGGACGACAACGTCGAGTACGACCGGGCCCACATGGTCGGTACGACACTAAATGCCGATGCCGTCGATCTGAATTCACTCTATTCAATGGACGCCGAATATCTTGCGAAGATCGCCGCGCTGCTCGGTAGAACTGAAGACGCACGTCGGTTCGAGGCGGAACATAAGGAAATGAATCGTCGCATCAACGAGGATCTCTGGAATTCAAAGCTTGGAGTGTATTGCAGCAAGTTGTGGAATTATCCGAAGATTTCTCGAGGCAAACCAGACACGAACTGGCTGACTCGTTTAACGCCGATGAACTTCTATCCGCTGGCCGCAGGCGTACCGGATTCCGAGCGGGCAGCAAAAGTCCTTGCGACGCTTTATAACAAGAAGGAGTTCTGGCTGAAGCGGTTGCTGCCTACTGTCGCCCGCACCGATCCGGTGTGGCACGAGCAGAGCTACTGGCATGGGAATGTGTGGCCACCTGCGAACTATCTCGTGTGGCTTGGGCTGAAGCGATATGCCGATAGAAAGCACATTGCCGAGTTTGCCGGTAGATGCATCGAACTGTTTATGAGGAACTGGGAGATAAAAAGAATTTGCGGTGAAAACTACAGCAGCATAACCGGTGAGTGCAACGGCGATCCGCACTACACATGGGGCGCACTTCTGCCGCTAATCGGTGAAGAAGCTCTCGTCGGAATCGATGGTCACGACATGCCAGTCCCCCGGGACAATCCGTACTTGAAAGGGAATATCGAGATGAGGCACGTCCCTATTGGCGGAAAGTTATACACTGTAGTGTCGCGGGACGGAAAAATAGAAATAACTTCAGAGAGATAGGCTACGAAGAGTAGTACATCTCATTCCATCTCAACTCCTTCTTGAATTCCGAGACTCTTGTCGTATCATCTATAAGCAGAAACTCTATCCCCGCAATTTCGGCGAAGTCTTCCATGTATTCCGAAGTCAACGCCTTGCTGAAGCCTGTGTGATGAGCTCCACCCGCATATATCCACGATGCGGCTGCCGTCTCTAAATCCGGCTTAGGAATCCAGACAGCTCGTGCGACGGGCAGCTTCGGCAGCGGCTTCTTCGGCGGTATGACATCGACCGCGTTCACTATCAACCTGAAGCGATTGCCCATATCCACCATGGTACAGGCGATCGCGGGGCCGGGTGCGACATTGAACACAAGGCGCGGCGGGTCTTCTCTTCCTCCGATAGATAACGGATGTATCTCCAGCTTCGGTTTTCCTTCGGCGATCGACTCGCAAATCTCCAGCATGTGCGCTCCAAGGACCTGCGACCGTGAATTCAGGTGATACGTATAATCCTCCATGAACGATGTGCCACCATCCAATCCTGCCGACATCACCTTCATGGCGCGCACAAGTGCCGCAGTTTTCCAGTCACCTTCGGCGCCGAATCCGTATCCGTCAGCCATCAGCCGCTGCACAGAAATCCCCGGGAGCTGTTTTAGACCGTACAGATCCTCGAATGTGTCCGTGAAGCCTTTGAAACCACCGTCATTCAGAAATGCCCGCAGTCCAAGCTCGATTCTTGCGCCATCACGAAGGTTCTGATATTTGTCGCCGCCTTTGCGGGCATTCGCCGCGACATCATATCTGTTTTCATAATCGCCTATTAGTTTTTCGACTTCAGAATCCGATACTTGATCTACCAGCCGAACCAAATCCCCGACGCCGTGGCCGTTCACGGAGTAACCGAGTCGTGATTCCGCGTCAACTTTATCACCTTCAGTCACTGCCACGGAGCGCATGTTGTCGCCAAGCCGTGCAAACTTCGCACCTTGTGCGTCAGTCCAGGCCGCGGCAGCACGTGACCAGATTGCGATTTTCGATTGAACGGTCTCGTCCCGCCAATGCCCGACCACTACTTTTCTTCGTTTGCCTAACCGGGTGCAGATATAACCAAATTCGCGGTCTCCATGTGCGGACTGGTTTAAGTTCATGAAGTCCATATCGATAGTGTTCCATGGTATCTCACTGTTGAACTGAGTGTGGAGATGGAGGAACGGTTTGAGAAGCACATTCAAACCGGCGATCCACATCTTTGCAGGCGAGAATGTGTGCATCCACAAAATTAGTCCGATGCACTCCGGACTATTATTCGCTTCCCTGCAAATCTTCGTTATGGCATCGGGTGTCGTCACTACAGGTTTGAACACGATCTTTATAGGGATGTTCCCGGAATGATTGAGGCCGTCGGCAATCGCTTCCGAATCCCTGTCGACCTGTTTCAAAGTGTGCTCGCCGTAGAGGTGCTGGCTTCCGGTCACAAACCACACTTCATATTTCGTAAGTTCAATCATGATTTAAGCCCTTCAACAGTATGCCGGTGCTAAGTTAGTAATCGCATTGTGCATTGGCAAACTTTTCTTCTTGACAATTAACACGAGTACTGTTAATATCGGTGTGGGCGGTTTCACAAGCACCATTTTTTCGATAGACTCAAAGCACCGCAAGTACCTAACCTAATTGAATTGATTCCCTGTCATCCAGGGAACGAAATGTCCAAGTACATGAGACGGTCGGCAGAGCGTCCGCACTCCTTATTGAGATCGGATATCACAGATACGACCGGTTCCTTTCTGCCGAGTTTCCCTGGATTGCAGTGAGGGAGTCGCAAGTCCAGGCAACAAGGCAACATTCGGCGTTGATGGAGGGGGGTTTTAGGACTGAGCTAGATTAGAACCCGAAGAGATTCTTGCAAGCTTTCGGTATCGCATAGTTTATGTCCAGCAGCGGGATCAATAGATGTCGAATGTACTAAACATCAAGTACCGGAAATCGTCGAGTCATCCTCTGAGACGAATTTCAGCGGGAAGGATACCTTGCCGTGTTCTTTCACTGTACGAGAAAGATAGCGCATTCTCCGTAACGACGATCTCCCTGTCTGATATCATGTTCAGGAGACTGACTGGGGCACGATCCTTCAAGACGAAATCGAGCCTATCAAGATATCCTTGCAAACAAGACTCCTACACTTCCTGCAGAAGAGCCACTTTAAATGAGAGATGATTAGGGGGATCCTATGTTAAATGAAGAATCATTTATGCAGCGGCAGCGTTTTGTTTTTGTAGAACAAGATTTGACCGGCGAAGTCCCTTCTGTTTTCACATCGGTACTCGAGCACTTCAATGTCCAGGTAACGAAAGTTTGTATTGACTCCCTCCCTTCCACAGACCTCACAGATCAGGACTTCCTTTTCTTCGTATTGCCGCAACCGAAAGCTTCGATTGCACACATCAAAAGTATAAGAGGCAAGCTGAAGCGGTTACCGATCGCTGCGGTAGTCCAGGAGATAAACCCGGCTGAAATAGCCTTCATATCTGATGCAGACATTCACGATATCATCGTCCTGCCGCTCACACCTGATGAGTTGAAAGAGCGTCTGAATGAAACCATGATCAATAGGGATCTGTCGGATATTAAGAGGCTTGAACACGAGCTCTTCATCAAGCTTGGGATGGACATGGTCGTTGGGGAAGCGAAATGCTTTATCCCGGTCGTTCGCCAAATTCCGGTTGCCGGCTGCTCGGACGCGCCCGTTCTTATTTACGGGGAGACAGGGACGGGAAAAGAATTGTTCGCCCGCGCGATACATTACCTGGGACATCGATCATCGAAACCGTTCGTGCCTGTGAACTGCGGCGCGATTCCAGAAAACCTTTTCGAGAATGAGCTGTTCGGGCATAGAAGAGGTGCCTATACCGGTGCCTCGGCTGATGAAGCCGGACTCATCAGTGAAGCCGAAGGGGGAACACTCTTTCTGGATGAGATCAACACTCTAAGCAATTCTTCACAGGTAAAACTCCTTCGTTTTCTGGAAGACAAAACGTACAGGGCTCTCGGTTCGTCGAAGTATGTGCAGGGCAATGTTCGAATAATTTCGGCCACGAATGTTGACCTCAATGAAGCTGTGGGAGCAAAGGAGTTTAGGCAGGATCTGTTGTATCGGATTAACGTGATCTCTCTTCAAATTCCTCCTCTTAGGGATCGCTCAGGCGACGTACCGGTTTTAGCCCGACATTTTTTGAAAAAGCACGA
The DNA here is from genome assembly GCA_021789975.1 of Bacteroidota bacterium. Lineage (GTDB taxonomy): Bacteria > Bacteroidota > Ignavibacteria > Kryptoniales > JAKASW01 > JAKASW01. The sequence goes on along the minus strand of JAJYIT010000027.1, from coordinate 25,747 downwards.
GAAAAGCAGCCATCGTGGTCCCGTATTCTTCTCTGATGAAGCATTGCTCAAACTTTCAAGCTTTTCATGGCCGGGGAATGTGCGTGAACTCGAGAACGTCGTGGAGAAGTTGATGGTCATGTCGAACTCAAATGTTATTCGGCCGGAAGAAATTCTGCTGCCGGGAAACGAGACGAGCGTCGAGACCTGGCCATTCCGTGAGGCCAGAGAGCGTGTCATCCGGAATTTTGAAGTGGATTACCTCAAGAGGATATTAGTTCAGAATAAGTGGAACGTAACCAGGGCCGCACAACAGGCCCACGTCGACCGTAGATCCTTTCAGAGGCTCTTGCGGAAGTATGACCTCGCGAGTGCGGGAATCAATTGATCCCCTGCGGGAAGATTCCCGCGGCTGTAAGTCTCATTTCTCAATCGGTTCCTCCTGATACTCTTTCTCTGCGGCGGTAGATTACCCGCAGCAAAGTCAGTCCCGCGTTAAACATGGCTCAAGAACTTGCGAATTCCGTATCTACCACCGGCATATCGCTTGCTCTGATCAAGGAGAACTAAGGCTACTCGTTGCATTCATGGACCAGGATATCATAAGAAAATTCATTCTCGACTATTTGTCCGAAAAGCCTGATGCTGCCGATTCGCTGAGAGGGATCGCGGAAATGTGGATCAAGCGGCAAGTCGTGGAGGCGGAGCTGGACAATGTTGAAGATGTGTTGAAGTCGCTTGTGGCCGAAGGCATCCTCGGCATTAGATGCCGGGACGGAGAAACTGAAGTCTATGCACTTGCAAAGAAATACAAGAATGAGCTCAGAAACATTTCGATCTCAAGCTGACGAAGATCGAAAATATTTCCACTACAGGAAGTAGATATGGCCTGGATTTGCGGCTGTTTTTCCAGGTGTCGGATACGCGGTTCAATTCAAACAAGAAGAAGGGAGTTCAAGAATGTCTGAAAAGATTACCGTGTCGGTAAGTGTGAACATCACAAATGGACCTACTCAAGCCATCAACCAAACAGTCACTGTTGATGCCTACGATAAGTTTGATTTGAAAGTACCGGACGGGACTACCGCGATGAATGTGGATCTGCAGCCTGGTAGTGCAGATAAGGTACACTTCATCCTTGTCGTCTCTGACCAGTACGCTGAGAATCTGTCCTACAAGGTCAATGGGGGGACTGATTCATATATCCTGAATGGACCCCATGTGCTGATTGGAACGGGCGCCGTTAGCATGCTGACTGAGGCACCTACAGGTCTCGTTTTTGCCAACAGCTCAGGAAAGGACGCACAGGTTCGAATCATCGTCGGTCGCAACGCAACGTAGTATCATTAAACTGGAGAGGAGTCAGAATATGGCTACATACACGTATCCGGGTGTCTACATCGAAGAAATCCCCAGCGGCGTGCATACAATAACCGGGGTTGCTACGTCGATCACCGCATTCATCGGAAGGGCCAGAAAGGGAAAACTGGATGATCCCGTCCTGGTTCAGAGTTACTCCGATTACGAGCGTGAGTTTGGTGGACTCTGGGAAAACAGCACAATGAGTTTCGCCGTGCAGCAATACTTTGCTCATGGCGGTAAAGATGCGCTGATCGTTCGCGTCAGCAACGGCGCCCTGAGTGCTACGATCAGTCTCCCGACTGCGTCTAGCACGCTGGTTCTTCGGGCAGCGAATGAGGGTGACTGGGGAGAAAGTCTGCAGGCATCGGTCGATTATGATACCAAAGATCCGGTGACTCTTTTCAATCTGAAAGTCCAGGAACTCGGCTCTCCCGGCTCTACCGAGGTCGTCTCCGAAGAGATGTTCCGCAATCTTTCGATGGATTCGACATCCGCAACTTTCATCACGAAGATCCTTGAGCAGAGTTCAAAACTTGTTCGTGTGGCCACGATTACCACAGACCGACCATCGGTGACGACCGGGTATGTCGCCGCGGCTGCTGATGGCGATGATGGCACAGATATTTCTGACTCGCAGCTTACCGCCTCGACCCTGAAAACAAACCGAAGAGGTATCTATGCTCTGGACAAGGCCGATCTGTTCAATCTACTCTGCATCCCGCCGCTGAACAGGACGACAGATGTCGACAGCGGAACCACTCTTGTGAATGCAGCACAGTATTGCAAAGACAGAAGAGCGATGTTGATAATAGATCCGCCGGCGTCATGGACGGATGTCTCAACTGCCAGCAGCGGAGTCAACGCATTGCGCAGCGCCATTGGGACCGACTATTGCACTAACGCCGCGGTTTATTTTCCGAGAATCAAGATGGCAAATGGTGCAAAGTCAAACCTGGTCGAAGAGTTCACTCCATGCGGTGCAGTGGCAGGCATCTACGCTCGTGTGGATGCGCAGCGAGGGGTCTGGAAAGCTCCAGCAGGCCAGGAGGCGTCTCTTTCGGGGGTGACAGGGTTTACTTACAAGCTGAACGATCCGCAGAACGGAACGCTCAATCCGCTTGGGTTGAACTGTCTGCGCGCATTTCCCGTCTACGGAAATATTGTGTGGGGAGCACGGACATTGGCAGGTGCCGATCAGCTTGGATCCGAATGGAAGTATATTCCGGTCAGGCGCATCGCGCTATTCATAGAAGAGAGTCTGTATCGTGGTACAAAGTGGGTCGTCTTTGAACCGAACGACGAGCCGCTGTGGGCGCAGATCAGGCTGAACGTCGGCGCTTTTATGCATGATCTGTTCGCACAAGGTGCATTCCAGGGTACGAAGCCGAGCGACGCATATTTTGTCAAATGCGACAAAGAGACCACAACCCAGAATGATATCGATAAAGGTATCGTCAACATTCTTGTCGGTTTTGCTCCCTTGAAGCCGGCGGAATTTGTGATAATTAAAATTCAACAGATGGCCGGAAACATACAGGTGTAAAAGGAGAATGAAATGGCGGAATTCAGCGTAAACGCACAGAGGTTCGACCCATATAAGAATTTCAAATTCCGTGTGAGGTGGGACGGAAGGTACGTTGCCGGAGTGAGCAAGGTTAGCTCGTTGAAGCGGACAACCGATCCGATTGAACACCGCAGCGGGGGCGATCCCAGTACGGTCCGAAAGTCGCCCGGGCAAACGAAGTATGAAGCCATTACACTAGAACGCGGCGTCACTCATGACGCAGAGTTTGAGAAGTGGGCAAATAAAGTTTGGAACTTCGGCTCCGGGATGGGCTCTGAAGTATCTCTGAAAGACTTTCGGAAGAATATCACGATCGAAGTCTACAACGAAGCCGGTCAGGTCGCAGTTGCGTACAACGTCTATCGCTGCTGGGTTTCGGAATACCAGGCACTTCCTGATCTCGATGCGAGCGGCAAGGCGGTAGCAATTCAACATATCAAACTGGAGAACGAAGGTTGGGAACGAGACTATAGTGTGACGGAACCGACCGAACCGACTTTCACCGAGCCTTCTTAAGCGCGAGGTGCTTCTGTGCATGCCCTGACTCCAACCGGACTCCTGAAAGTTTGGGAGCAAGGCGAAGGTCAGCACCCTATCGACAGGGCGCTGACACTGCTTGCCGTTGCTTGTCCCGAAAAGAATCTTTCGGATCTGGCTCATTTGAACATCGGTCAACGCGACACACTCCTCTTCAGATTCCGACAACTCAATTTCGGATCGCGCATGGATTCATATGCGGAATGTCCGAAGTGCGGAGCTGAATTGGAGTCATCAATGGACATTGAGAAACTCTTGAGTTCACAAACCTCGGCGGATGCTGGCGAACGTTCCGCGGCATTCGACGGCTTTGTCATCCGGTACCATTTGCCAAATAGCATCGATCTCGCGGAGTGTTTCAAATCCGGAATTCCCAGCAGCCTCTCGTTACTTGAGAATTGCGTGTCCGGGGTGACGGGCGAAGTCGAATCCAAAAGTGTTAGAGAACTGCCGCAGGAAGTCACTTCTTCTCTCGTATCCCTGATGTCTGAACAAGACCCTTTCTCCGATGTGAAGATATCTATGCAGTGCAATCAGTGCGGTCATCAGTTCTCAGCGCTTTTGGATATCCTGTCATTCGTCTGGAAAGAACTAACACAGAAAGTAGGCCGCCTGCTGCAGGAGGTCTATATCCTGGCGGTGAACTTCGGGTGGAGTGAAAGAGACATCCTCTCGATGAATTCATCACGACGGAAAATCTATTTGGATATGGTGGCATGATGGCCGATTACCTCGACAGGCTGATTCAACGAACCGGCGGTCGCGCGTCAACGATTAAACCACTGATCAGATCTTCCTTCGGTACGTTGCCTCTACAAAAACAGTTTTCGGATCAGCCCGGTGAAACATTTGTTCGGAACCGGTCTATGGTCCGCTCTGCCAAATCTGAGATAGCCAAACCCGCGCAGACTGAAAAGGAAGTGGCTGACGGCCGAAATGAAGTAGGTGAAATGGCGGAGCCCGGTAGGACAAGCCGCACTGACGAAGTCAGGTCGCCACTTGCTGCGAAGCTGTCTGCGGATGTTTCGATTCCAAAAGCCGATGGAGAAATCGAAAAGAAGTGGGAACTATCCCGGGCTGTTGATGAGAAAAGCGCATCCCAAAAAGTGGAAGAAAGCTCTGAGAGCGCTGTCGGGGAGACACACCGGGAGATCGGAAACGGTCCGGGGAGAAGGGAAGGCTGCCATAAGTTCAATCCAAACATTGAACTTGTTGGTAGGACAAGTGAACAGAACTTTCCAGCCACAGAACCGAAGCACTCGGGTCTGCACCCTCACGGGAGAAATATGACCCTTGGTGATGGCACCGGGAGTGAAAATGGTAGGATCAGTCCGCCCGATGCCAATGAATCTATTTATCCGCCGACAACCGAACCCGACATGGTGGAACATCTCACGTCTGGTGAGGTGGAAACGCTCGATGTCGAGCCAATCAAAGAGATACCAGAATTTCGGATGAGCAGTCTGGTTAGCGGGCTTGAACATTACCCGGAAACGCAGGCTCGGGCAGAAGGACCGGTACCCTTGATCAATAGACATAGCCCAGACAAATCCGGCAGCTTCCCCGGATCAACCATCCGCGTAAGTATCGGTCGTGTAGAAGTCAGGGCTGTACATCAACCCGAAAGTCCGAAACAGGTTCCGCAGTCTGTGGCAGCTCCGAGGACGCCTGCCATCACGCTTGACGATTATCTCAAACGCCGTGGTGAGGACCATCGATGAGCAATTACCTTGCGATAGCGGCTGTAACGTCGACATTCGGGCAGTGGCTTCTCGAAAAAGCCGCATGTGTTCTCAGCGGTGCCAAGGTAACTTTCGGGCGTCCCAAGGAAGGAACTCCCAAGGGGATCAATATTTTCCTGTACGAGGTTGCGTACAATACAGACCACCGCAACGATGATTTTCCTACGCGTCGATCCGGAGATGCGACGTTCTCAAATTGTCCGCAGGCTGCGCTCGATTTGTATTACCTCCTGACTTTCTATGGTGCCGAGAAAGACCTTGAGCCTCAAATTCTGCTGGGAAGCACGATCAGTACTCTTCACTCTCAGCCTGTTATTACCAGCGAAATGTTACGACGGGAAATTGCAAGGCGTGTCGATGTCGACGCAAACGACAGCCTCGCGAAATATGAAGTCTCCGGCCAGGTTCAGAGTATCGCGTTCACTCCTTTATCATTCAACGCGGAAGAATTCTCGAAACTGTGGTCGGTCCTGCCTCATACTCCATACACGCTTTCTGTGGTTTACAAAGCCTCGGTAGTCTTCGTCGAGGTCGAAGTTACTCCGCAGAAGGCATTGCCGGTGTTGCGCCCCGATTCTTACGTGCTCCCATTCCGTCCTCCGGTAATCGAAAAGATAGTCTCAGCAGACGGAGAAGGCGCACCGGTTCTTCACGACAGTCGAATAAATATTATCGGCAGTCGGCTTAAGGGGAATCCGACGAAAGTGAGCATTGGTGACGTTGAGGGAGATCTCGATCCGACTGATACGCTGAACACGGTTACCGACACGGAAATTGGGCTGTCGCTTGGCTCTCCTCTGTTCGCAGGCCGGCACTTGCGCGCAGGAATTCAGGGAGTCCGTGTATTGCAGCCGGTGCTGATGGGCGAACCGAGAATGGAGCACCGCGGGTTCGAATCCAACATAAAGCCTCTTGTCCTTTGCCCGACCATAACCAATGCGACCGTCGGCAGCGAGATCTTGACAATCGGGATTGTACCGAGCGTCGGCAAGAGGCAGAAGGTTACGGCGCTTTTGAATGAGTTTGAATATTCATCCGGGACCCCGCATGCCTACTCCATCAACGCACCGGACAACAATGGAATCACGGACGAAACTGTAACCGAGACCGATTCGATAACATTCTCGATAAGCGGTGTCACGCCGGGTGATTATCTTCTGCGTATTCAGGTGGATGGAGCGGAGAGCCAGTTGGAAGTGAGTCCCGATCCGACCGATCCCAAATATAACGGTCCGCTGGTGAGCATACCATGATTTCACAGCAAGGATCGAATTACGTGGAGCTTAACCAGCGATATCTTCTCGCGGAGGTGAACCGGGTAAAGAAATTGGTGGAGCAGTCCGTCGACCGCCATAATGAACGGACCGGGCATGTCGACGTACAGTCAGAGCACGATCACGAGCTGGAAAAGCTGCGGGATATGATGGATGCTCCTCCGTATCTTGATATTCTCTGCTGCATCTTCGGGTTGTCACGATTTGAGCGTGATCTGATATTGCTTTGTGCCGGGATTGAACTTGATTCGGCCTTCGTAAGTCTGGTTGAGAAATCAGTCAGATCTTATGCGAACTTCAGTCTGGCTCTTGCCTCGCTTTCGGAGCCTCATTGGAGCGCTCTTTCGCCCGCGTCTCCCTTGCGATATTGGCGATTGATTGAACTCCTGGATCCTCGGAGTCTGACAGATAGTCAACTCAGGATTGACGAATGCGTGCTCCACTATCTCACGGGGTTGGGATATTTTGATGAAAGACTAAGCGGATACATCAGGCCGGCGCCTTTGCGAGGACATCTGGTGCCGTCTCACCGCAAGATAGTTGAGAAAGCAGCGGCCACCGGAAATCTCAACGTCGATGGTGAAGAGAGGCAGTTGCTTCAATTCTATGGCACCGGTGGCTCATCTCAATTAGCCATCGCATCATCTTTATGCGACGCACTTGGTCTCAATCTCATGATGATGGGTGCCTCGACGATTCCGCGTGACCGGCGCGAATCGGATGCGCTCAGCCGCCTTTTGGATCGTCAGGCTAAGCTCACACGAGGCGCACTTCTATTGGAATTGCCCGATGCCCGAAGCGAGGATCGGGAGGTCCAGGAGGCTGTTTCAAGATTTGTATCCAATACACACACGTTACTGATTCTGACGGGACGCGAACGCAGTATCTTTCCTGGACGAGCGTCATTTTCATTTGAAGTCCGGAAGCCATCTGCAGAAGAGCAGCTGGCGTACTGGAAGAATTGCCTGCATGGGGAGGTTATGTCGGACGCGGAGCTGGGGGGCATTGTTTCCCAATTCAATCTTGATACAGGATCAATCAACTCTGTATATAGTGAATGTGCGCAGACGACGGGGAGCATGGGCCAAGAAAGTTTCGCTGATTCAATTTGGGATTGCTGTCGCGCTCAGGCACGTCGGAATCTTGCCGATCTTGCGCAACGCGTAATTCCGGCCGCTGCATGGAAAGATCTCGTGTTGCCTGATGCGGCAATGCAAGCATTGAAAGAAATTACGGTGCAGGTGCGTCAGCGATTTAAAGTGTATGCGACATGGGGATTCAGCTCCAGAATCCCGCGAGGCCTCGGAATCGCAGCGCTCTTTTCGGGTCCCAGCGGGACGGGAAAGACGATGGCATCTGAGGTACTGGCCAGCGAGCTGAAGCTTGACCTTTACCGGATCGATCTTAGTCAGGTTGTCAGCAAATATATCGGCGAGACGGAGAAAAATCTTCGTCGAATTTTTGATGCGGCTGAAGACGGCGGCGCTATTTTGCTTTTTGATGAAGCGGATGCGCTATTTGGCAAACGCAGCGAAGTGAAAGACAGTCACGATCGTTATGCGAACATCGAAATCAGCTATCTTCTCCAACGCATGGAAGACTACCGCGGCCTCGCGATTCTCACGACGAACATGAAGGAGGCGCTCGACAGTGCATTCTTGCGCAGGCTTCGCTTCGTGGTACAGTTCCCCTTTCCGGGCGTTGCGGAACGAAAAGAAATTTGGGACGGCATCTTCCCCGCCGATACCCCCACTCGAAATCTTGATGTGGAAAAGTTGGCAAAGCTCAACGTGTCCGGCGGCAACATCAGGAATATTGCGATGCATGCCGCGTTCCTTGCCGCCGGCTCGGACGAGCCGGTATCCATGAAGCAGATACTGCGAGCCGCAAGAGTGGAATACGCAAAACTCGAGACATCTTTGACGGATGCCGAGGTCAAAGGTTGGGCATAGGCATCATGGACGCAGGAGCGAGACGTAATATCGAACTTCATATCGAGGAGCTTGTCCTGGAAGGTTTCCCGGAGACAGATCAAGACCGGATCACGGCGGCCGTTGAGAAAGAGTTGTCACGATTGATGAGCACCGGTAAGATTTCCGAGCTTCTTGGACAAGATAACCGCACAAGAGAAGTTGATGGCGGAAGGCTGGAGATAGAACCGGGCGCATCGGCCGAATTGACCGGAATCGGTATTGCCCGGAGCTTATACGGAGGATTGAAAAGATGAGCAGGAAAGTAGGAGGAATTGCACAAGACCCCGGCGAGTCTTACTTCCCCCGGAACGGCAAGGGCAAGCGCGCTGCGGGAATTTCCAAAGAACTAACCGCCAACATGAAGCCGCTCTCGCAGACGCCGCCGTTGGTGCAGCGAAAAATATCGGCAGGCGCTCCGGGCGACAGGTACGAAGCAGAAGCAGACACCACCGCTAAGAAAGTGATGGGGAAATCCGATCCAAAGCCGGGTAAAGTTTCGATATCATCGTTGGATCCTGCGGCTGCCGGACTCGATGTTCCGCCGATTGTGGATGATGTCTTAAGATTGCCCGGTCGTCCGCTGGATGATGGGATGCGTGCATTCATGGAACCGAGATTCGGGCATGATTTCGGCCGCGTGAGGATCTATGATGATTCAAGAGCCGAAGAATCGGCTGACCTTCTTCAGGCCAGAGCCTATACGGTCGGCAACAGCATAGTGTTTGGTAAAGGACAGTATACTCGCGGCAGTGGCGGAACAAACTTACTCGCCCACGAGTTGACTCACGTTATCCAGCAACAGAGTCTGAATTCCAGAGCCTCCGATAATATGTCGGAGAGATCATCGAGTTTGATACAGGGGAGTTTTTGGGGAGATCTGTGGGAAGGGATAAAATCCGTTGGCCGGTCAATAAGCAGAGCCGTGAGCGGCGCAGCCCGTTGGACCGGAGAGCGGTTCCGCGACCTCGGGCAATGGGTGGTTAATCTGTTCCGAGATCTTCCTGAACGTTTGGCCCGTTTTGGTGAAGCGATTGTTGACGGGCTTCGAGGCGTCGTGACTTTTATTCCGGAGGCTATCGGTGCCCTTGCAAGGGGCGGAATCAGAGGATTTGCTTCGTGGCTGTGGGAAAGAGTGAGGGCGGGAGCGGCATGGGTGCTCACCGTTGTCGCGCGCGTGTTCGATCTGGTGGGCGGCCCCGAGCTGATCGAGTTCATAGACCACTTGGTGGCAGGCGCGTCGCCTCTGACTGCGGCAGAGCGTGCAGCAGGCCAATCAGTGCTCGGTGCAAATGCGATCAGGTGGGACAACGTGAGGATTGCCGAAGGAGGACTCTTGGCACTGATCTTTCGCCTTAATAGCGGCAGGGCTTTCACTACGTTCCACACGATTAACATGCCCGCCTCGGGTTATGGCTCGCGGGCAGACTTGTCTATAGTTGTACACGAGTTGGCGCATGTGTACCAATATGAGAGAGTCGGAAGCGTATATCTCGGACAGGCCATTCATGCACAAATGACAATCGGCTATGGTTACGGCGGTGGCGCAGGTCTCAGTGCCGACAGGGTCGCCGGCAAACATTACAGGGATTATAATCGTGAGCAGCAAGCCCAGATAGCTCAGGACTACTACACTCTCAATTCATCCGGGCAACCAACTGCGGACTATGATCCATTTATTGCGGAACTGCGGGCAGGAGACTTGTAGATGCCAAATACTTCAGGAGGAAAGGGATGACAGGTTTCCCCGGTTCACCAAAACTGCTGAAAGGTGCCATGGTCGGCATCGACAACGCCAATCCTCTACCGAGCGTCATCATCTTTCAGTACAACCCGACGAAGCTGACGAGAACATTCAATATCCAGGCTTCGAGCGACGGTGCGCCTTCCGAGGCTCTGTGCCTTTCCGGAGCTCCGTCAGAAACGTTCCAGCTTGATGTGGAGATAGACGCTACCGACCAGCTTGAGATTGCGGACGCAAATGCAGTGAGCATGGGAATCTATCCTCAGCTCTCAGCGCTTGAGATGCTGCTGTACCCTAAGAGTTCAAGAGTCATTGCAAATACGGCCTTGATGGCTGCTGGGACTCTTGAGGTCATACCTCCTGAAACCGTGTATACACTTTTCATCTGGGGGATCAAGAGAGTTGTTCCGGTGCGTCTCACACAATTCACGATAAACGAAGAAGCATACGATACGAGTCTTAACCCGATAATGGCGAAAGTCACTCTCGGGATGCGAGTTCTCAGCTACAACGATCTACCGGTGACGCATGTGGGCTACCATGCCTTCATGGCACACCAGGTTACGAAGGAGGCGATGGCTGCCGTCGGAACCGTCAGCAGCATTGCAGCCGCTGCCGGAAATGCAAAGATAATCTGAGGTCAGTGATGTTCGATTCGAAAAGCCGTTACTACAATCTGGAAACGATAACCTTTACAGCAGGTGATAACAGAATTATCGCATACAAGCGTCGAAGGTTCCTGCCGAAAGGATCAGCGCTGCAGTTGTTGACAGAAACGATGGTGGAACAGAGTGATCGCCTGGATTTAGTGGCAAATCGCACTATCGGAGATCCTGAACAATTCTGGCGGGTCTGCGATGCGAACGATGCAATGGATCCGGATCATTTGATTTCCGAAGCCGGAAAGAAACTCAAGGTTCCTGTTCCTGGGCAGGAGGAGCCGCGGTGAGCACGGGCGGGATATACTTCAGCCTCCTTGTCGGACCGTCGGTACCGGTACCGGTGTCATCTGCAGTGATAGAATCGGCAGATGAAATTGAAGTGACACACCAGGATGAAGGAAGGTCAGGGTTTCAGATCAACTTGAAGGTGGGTAGGTCCGGCAGCGCGGACATATTGGATTACGGCCTGTTGAGAGACCAGTTCTTCAAACCCTTCAACCGCGTCATCATGAATGTTGCGTTTGATGCCGTGCCGAAAGTTCTCATGGACGGCATTATCACGCATCAACAGCTTGTATCCGGCAATGGGCCGGGAACATCTCGCTTGATCATTACCGGCGAGGATGTCAGCGTCATGATGGACATGGAAGAAAAGAATGTTGAGTATCCAGGGCAGGATGAGACGGTGATTGCCAACCGGATAATCATGAGTTACGCTCAGTACGGACTTGTCCCAAAGGTTATTTCGCCTGCAACCATGGATAGTCCGGTGCCTACGGAGAGAACGCCCGTGCAGCAGGGGACCGACCTCCGATATTTGCAGCAGATGGCCGAACGTCACGGATATGTTTTTTACGTTACTCCCGGACCTTTCCCATCTCAGAATACGGCCTACTGGGGACCGCCAATCCGGTCAGGAGTTCCTCAGCGAGCTCTCTCGGTAAACATGGGCCCAAACACCAATGTCAAGCAGATCAATTTTTCCTACGACGCGTTGAGGCCTTCGCTCCAATCCGGTTCTGTTCAGGATCGGTCGAACAACGAAAGCACGCCGGTAGAAACCTTCGGCAGCACCAGGACTCCTTTATCCAGCAGACCTGCTGTGACGACTAATCAACCCAACGTAAGACGAAGCCGATTTCGCGGCAGCGGGCTTACTATGTCACAGGCATTCGCGAGGGCTCAGGGAATGACTGACGCTTCGACTGATGATACCGTAACGGCAACCGGTGAGTTGGATGCTTCGGTGTACGGAGACACGCTTCAACCGAGGAGCCTGGTAGGAGTAAGAGGAGTCGGGTACGAGTATGATGGAACATATTATGTAAAAAGAGTCACGCATGTTATCAAGAAAAATCAATTCATCCAGCGCTTCACATTGAACCGTGAGGGTACAGGAGCACTTGGCACGAGTGTGGTCCCATGACAACCTACTACGGGAAATATCGCGGCAAGGTGGAGAGCAATACCGACCCGATGCAGCTCGGCAGACTCCAGGTCAGTGTGCCCGCAGTTCTCGGGACGGGACAGTCAAGCTGGGCAATGCCTTCCGTGCCGTATGCCGGATCTGGAGTTGGAATGTTCACCATACCGCCGGTGGGTGCCAACGTTTGGGTCGAATTCGAGGGGGGCGACACTGACTATCCCATATGGTCAGGATGTTTTTGGGGAACTGGAGAATGTCCGGCGTCGCCGGCGACAGAGGCTATGAAAGTTTTCAAGACGGATTCTGTAACAATAACTGTGAACGATTCCCCGGGCGCGGGCGGAATAAAGATAGAAACGACATCCGGTATGAATATAGAAATTAGCAGCAGTGCCATCGAGATAAACAATGGTCAGGGAGCAAGCATAAAACTAAGCGGACCGAAGGTCTCTCTGAACGATCAAGCATTGGAGGTCACCTGATGCCGGGTTTTTTGCTTCATGTAGGTGCGACGGTGATGTGTTCACATTCGGGTCAGGCACAAGCGACGGTGCCATGTCCGAGAGTCAAGGTGAGCGGCCAGCAGATCGTAACTCAGTCATGCACATACACAATTGCCGGGTGCCCGTTCACGGTTGGGACAAGCCCGGTACCGTGCGTCACGGGGCAGTGGATCAATGCCGCAACGCGCGTAACTACCGGAGGCGTACCGGTGTTGCTGCAGGATAGCCAATCGATTTGCACCCCGAACGGGACTCCGATGACAGTCGTGTCTACTCAAACTCGCGTGAAGGGGACCTGATGCAGTTGGATTATCCATTCCATTTCGACGGTGGCGGTTGCACTGCCCGGACTGATGAATCCGACCATATACGTGACATGATCGAGCAAGTCCTGTTTACTTCTCCGGGAGAGAGAGTGAACCGCCCGACCTTCGGATGCGGCCTGATGCAGTTGGTATTTGCTCCCGTCAATGATCAGATGTCCACAGCAACCCGGTTTCTCGTCCAGGGGTCGTTGCAGCAATGGCTTGGTGATCTTATCAGAGTCGATGAGGTGACTGTCACGAGTAACGAATCGACAATCACAGTCACGGTGAAATTTGCAGTTAGGTCGAGCCAGGAACAGAAAGTCGAGGAGTTTACACGAGAGGCATAGATGAAAACTCAATACCGCTGCAAATATCCGATGCGCCTTCAGGAAGTGGCGGAACATTCTACTTTGAATGCCATCGATTACCTGGAGGTTCTCGACACGTCGTTGCCGATTCCTCTTCGCCACCTGAGGCAGCGGCTACTCATTGTGCACTGCTTGAGGCAGGTATCCACAATTACGATCGAGAATATTCGCATCGAGGGCGGGGTGCGCCGGCCAGTCCACGTCAGCAAGGTAAACGTTGCGTTGGAGATGGCCGACAGTCTGGTGAGTTTACCCGCCGGTGAGCGGAAAGGTTTCCTGGACAACGACGATCCGAATCGGGTTCTCATCGTAGAGACAGACTCTCCAGGTGATTTCTCGAACTACAAGCTCAAAGTGGTACAGTCGGTAGGAAGCCATAACCCGCCGCCTGAGTTTGATCCGATCCTTTCAGAGATCGAGTTTTCATTCAAGGTAGAGTGCCCGAGTGATTTCGATTGCAAGCCAAAGCAAGTAGTTGCGGTATCTAAATACCCGGAACCGCCGATAGACTATCTTGCAAAAGACTACGCGAGTTTCCGGAGATTGCTGCTTGACCGTATGTCGACCGTGATCCCGGACTGGGCAGAGCGCAACGCAGCGGATGAAGGCGTCGCACTGGTCGAGGCACTTGCGTACACCGGCGATCTTCTCAGCTACTATCAGGATGCTGTGGCAAACGAGGCGTACCTTGGCACAGCCCGGAAACGAATTTCGGTGCGGCGTCATGCAAAGCTTGTCGACTATACGCTGCATGAAGGATGCGACTCACGAGTGTGGGTGCAGCTGCAGAGCGGTGCGGGAGACGTCTATGTCGAGAAGGGTAAGCAGCTCATGACGCGGCTGCCCGGCTTCAATGTTCGGATTGTACCGGACTCGTCGGAATACGACAAGGCGGTCAGCATGGAGCCTCAGATATTCGAAACCATGCATGACATGGTCATAAGCGATGCGAACAATGAGATCGGATTTTATACATGGAGCGATGAGGAGTGCTGCCTTCCGATTGGAGCAACAAAGGCCACTTTACTCGATGACCCATCAAACCGCGTCAAGCTGCGCTGCGGAGATGTCCTGGTGTTCGAGGAAATACGCAGCGGTGATTCCGGTTTTAGAGCGGACAAAAATCCGAACCACCGACATGCCGTTCGTTTGACGGAAGTATATCCGGAAGCAGAGCTGGTCAAGCAGGCAGATGGCACGTTCAAACGTGAATTGAAGGAAGAAGGTGGTACAGTTCAGGCGGCAAAAGATCCGCTGAATGGCATGCTGATAGTCGAGATTGCCTGGAGCGAAGCTGATGCAATTCCGTTCTCATTATGTCTAAAGAGAGTTGTAGATCCTCTAGATGGATCCGGCGAGAAGCTGCCTGTCAGCGTTGCGCATGGCAATATCGTGCTCGCCGATCACGGCAGAACCCTTGGCTCGGGTAAGAACGGTGTTGATGATTTGCCTGAGAAGCTTCCGGATGTGGAAGGAGGGAATTATCGTCCGTTGCTAAAGTGGACAGGCATCACGCACAGTGTTGCCTATGACAATGATGCAGCGATAAATATCCCGGCGTCTGAGACACTTGGACAGGAGCCGAGAGATGCGATTGCGAGCGTAACTCTTCAGGACGGCGAAGGAAACGAGTGGACTCCAGTCTTGGATTTGCTCGAAAGCCATGAGTTCGACCGCGCCTTTGTGGTGGAGATGGAGGATGATGGTACAGCCCAACTTCGATTCGGAGACGACGCGCTCGGTGCAGCACCGAACGAAGGGACCAAATTCACTGCAGTCTACCGAATAGGGAACGGGCGCGCGGGCAATGTGGGAGCCGACTCCATAGCCCACATAGTCACCAGTGATGATGGCATCTCGGCCGTCAGAAATCCTCTGGCCGCCGCGAGCGGTGTCGACGCTGAGTCTTTCGAAGAGGCTCGTCTGTATGCTCCACAGGCATTCCGCACGCAGAAGCGAGCAGTCACCGCTGAAGATTACGCTGCGGTCGCGATGCTCCATCCGGATGTACAGAAGGCGGTGGCGACGCTGCGCTGGACCGGAAGCTGGCACGCCATGTTTATTACGGTCGACCTCAAGAACGGTCGTGAAGTGGATGCCGGGTTCGAGTCTGAGCTGGTTGAATTCATAAATGGCTTTCGACTTGCCGGACACGATTTAGAAATTGAACCGCCGATCTTTGTCCCACTCGAAATCGTCATGACCGTCTGCGTCTGCAAGAATTGTTTCAGGGACGTGGTACAGCAGGCTTTGATGGAGCGTTTCAGCAACCGAGACTTGCCCGAGGGGACGAGAGGCTTCTTTCATCCGGACAACTTCACGTTTGGCCAACCGGTCTACTTAAGTCAACTCGTCGAGAAGGCTATGGAAATACCCGGAGTGAATTGGGTCAGCTTAGATGGAGATCCAAACCGCTTCAAGCGCTGGGGAGAGGCGCCGCATAATGAAATTGACGACGGATTGATAACGATGGGAAGGCTGGAGATTGCCAGGCTCGATAACGATCCGAACTCACCGGAGAACGGCAAGATCAAATTTATTATCGAAGGCGGATTATGAGCACACCATGCGATCCGGTGACGAACTGCGCCGGATGCGAGAAGACCGTAGAAGTCGAACGGTATAACCGGCCGGGTCTACCTGCAATTTCCTACAGGCTCGGAACTCATGGTGAGTTCTTTCAGCGAATGCTGGACATCCTGCATGCCGATGACCTGCTCCGCAGCCAGCTCACGACTCGGAGCGTTGATGATTTTGGCATCGCTCTTCTCGATGCATGGTCGACGGTCGGCGACGTTTTAAGCTTTTACCAGGAGCGGATCGCGAACGAGGGTTTCCTGCGCACCGCCACTGAAAGGCGTTCGATACTTGAGATGGCACGCACAATCGGCTATGAACTGAACCCGGGCGTTGCCGCGAGTACATACCTTACTTTCAAAGTCGATGATACCGATCCGAAGTATGCAAAGGTCAAGGTGCCTCAGGGAACACAGATTCAAAATCTGCCGTCCCAGGGGAAATTGCCGCAGACATTCGAGACTTCCGAAGATTTCGAAGCGCGTGTCGAGTGGAACGAACTCAAACCTCGGCTCTCCCGTCGTCAGACTCTGGGGATTCGTGGCGGCAAGCTACACTTCCTATCAGGACCGGGGGAGGATGCAGGCGATTCGACGGAGAAATTGAAAGACTTTGATCTCGTAAATATTGATGGATCGCAGGAAGACAACTATAAAGTAATTGCGGTTGAGGTGAATCAACTATACTTGAAGGGCACATCCAACAATCTTAAGGCCGGCGACCTCCTTCTGTTCGTCGGCGTTAATAAAACGAACAAATCGGTGGTGACTGAAGTCGTAACATCAGTCAGCGTGGACAAGGAGTCGAATCGGACAACTGTATTTTTTGGAGGCGAAGGTGAATCCTTGCCTGCTTTCAAGATAGGAAATTCCGAGCCGGTGGCAACCTTTGCGAGCTCTCTCACGTTCGATGCTGAAACAATCGCAGATCAAATTCTCAAGACAGACGTCAGGGAGGAGACTCTTCAAGGTTTGATCAGCGTCAACAAATGGGATGAGTCGGATCTGCTCCGGCATATAGAATCTGTCCAATCAGCGAACGGCGATTTCTCCACAGGTCAGGGCGTGTTTGTGTTCCGGGAGCATGTCGGATTTTTTGGAAACAATGCACCGCAGTGGAAATCGCTGCCTGTAAGTCAGCGTGAAGCGGAGTACTACACGAAAGAAGACGGTACTTATACGAAGCTGGACGGAGAGCCTGTCTATGAAGAATCGTGGGATGACGGCTGGCAGATTTGGAGAAATTATCCGGATGGCTATTACTATTCCGGCATTGGTGCCGGGGCGGACGTGTATCTTGAAAGAAAAGTCGAAGATGTCGGGAAAGATAGCTGGGTGATTTTTGAATGCCCTTCGATTACCGAGCGATACGAAAAGTATTTGATCGGGGACACGGCAGATCAGTCTCTGACCGGATTTTCTCTAACCGGAAAAGCTATGGGTCTGAAGCTTCTGGATATCGACGGCAAGGACGTGGTTGACGCTGCTAAGTCCGGGGAGCTGAAGGTCCGCAACACAACCGCGCATGTCAAAAGTGAAATATTGGAACCGGACGATTTGTCCATCGATGGCGTTCTGGAAGAAGAGGGCACCGACTCGTCCGGCGAATCCGCAAAGAACGGCGTTTCAAGAATAATGCTGGACACGCTGGTTCCGGGTATGCAAATCGGTCAACCGGTCATCGTGAACGGCGAGCGAGTGGATGCTGGTGGAGTAACGTGTCACGAAGTCGCAAACATCAAAGACATAATCCACAGCCACGGCTACACCATAATCTATTTCAAAGAAGCATTGCGGTACAGATACTTACGGGACACTGTCACGATAAATGCAAACGTGGTTGAGGCAACACACGGCGAGACGGTCAATGAAGTACTCGGAAGCGGCGATGGCACAAAGACCAATCAGTGCTTCGTGCTGAAAAAGCCGCCGATGACGTACGTTTCTTCCGATGACCCGAGTGGCGCTGAAAGCACGCTTCAAGTGAAGGTCGATGGCATAGAATGGGAACAAGCGCTGTCTCTTTACAAGATTGGTCCAAATAGTCCAAGCTATATAGTGCGACTTGACAACGACGGTGATGTGAATGTCATTTTCGGCGACGGCAAAGAGGGAACCCGCTTGCCCACCGGCCAGGAAAACATAAAGGCAACGTATCGTTCCGGAATCGGTGCCGACGGTGAAGTGATTGCCGACAGCATTAAGCTGCTGAAGACGCGGCCGCTTGGGATCCGCAGTGCAACTAACCCTCTTCCATCTTCGGGCTCCCAGGACCCTGAGACGATGGACAACGCGCGAACCAATGCACCGAGCAGGATACTAACCATGGAGCGCATCGTGTCGCTGCGAGACTACGAAGATTTTGCCCGCACTTACTCGGGCATCGGCAAAGCCCGGGCTGTGATTCTTTGGAACGGGAAGACCGAGCTCGTACACGTTACCATCGCCGACTCCTATGGAAATCCTATCGAGTCAAGCAGTACAACTTACTCGAATTTCCTCTCTTCCGTCGAAAAATATCGTGACCGTCTCGCAATTGTTCGCATAGACACATTCGAGAAGAGGCTATTTCAAGTCGAGGCCAAATTGATGATCGATGAGAAGTACACTCCCGCAGAATTACTTGCAGACGGCAAATCGGCACTTGAGGATGCCTTCTCATTTACGAAGAGGACTTTCGGCCAGCCGGTATCTGCCGCGGAGATCATAGGTGTGTTGCAACGAGTGTCGGGAGTAATCGCCGTCGATCTGGACAAGCTTTACCTGACCGATCCCGCATATGAAACGGACACCGAACTGGGTCCCGACCAGGTAGAGCCGGCTTCGGTGCTTCCTTGCTCAAACGCAGAATGGCCAGACGGAGAAGACTTCCAGAAGGCACAACTCTTATTGATCAATCCGGCCGGGATCAAGCTGGAGGAGAAAAAGTCATGAGCGATTCCAAAGGCGACCGGCTGTACAATCTCCTTCCTGCGATCTACAGAATTCGCGACGCCGAGAAAGGCGAGCCTTTACGGTCCCTGCTTGGTATAATTGAAAAGCAGGTCGACGCGATGCGCGGCGATATCGACGGCTTGTATGATGATTGGTTCATAGAGACTTGCGCGGACTGGGTGATCCCGTACATAGGCGACTTGGTTGGGAATAAACCACTGCACGAGATCAAGCAGCTTCGCCGTGCCGATGTCGCAAAGACTATATATTACCGCCGACGCAAGGGTACCGCCGCGATGCTCGAAGAGATGGCTCGCGATGTTACCGGATGGGGGGCGCATGTTGTCGAGTTCTTCCAGCTAACGGGATGGACACAGAATTTGAATCATCTCCGTTTTCAGACGGCGGAGAATCCTGATCAGGCATCGCCACAATCTGTCGACCGTGTCGGTACTGTCAATCTCCGCAGCCGGGACGTTATCGATCGTCTCGATGGGCCGTTCGACATTACCTCTCATACCATCGATGTGCGTCCGATCAGCGACGCCGAAGGATGGTACAATATCCGCAAAGTCGGCTTCTTCCTTTGGAAGTTGAATCCGTACCTGCTGTCAAGTGTACCACCACGTCCCGTTGCAGGGCATCCGGGCTTCTACACGTTCAGCCGCCTTGGCAACGCAGCCCCGCTGTTCACGACCCCAACTAGGGAGGCCGACGAAACCGGATTCACCGATGAGACACAAGTCTCCGGCCCGATTCGCCCTCTCGCTTTCGAGAGAGACCTGGACGCATACCGGAGTAATCCTCCGGTGGCAACAGGGAACAGTAGTTTCTACGGGGCTGACCGAAGTTTGAACATCATCAAGAACGGCAGCCCGGTTTCACCCGAGACTGTTCACGGCAGGGATCTCTCCCACTTTGAGAGACCTGCTTCCGCTGAAGTCGCTGTCGATGTCAGGAAAGGCCTATTGGCTTTTGCGGAAGGCGATGAACCTTCGACTCCGAACGACTTGACTAAGTTCAGCGTAACATACACTTACGGATTCAGCGCAGATATCGGCGGCGGGCCTTACGAGCGACGTCGTGACATGGTTGAGGCCGAGACCGAAGGCGTGTCTATAAATGTTGCCAAGAATTCTCCGGTCGACACGATTCAAAAGGCGGTTGATCTCTGGGTAGATGCGGGCAAACCCGATTGCGTCATTACGATCCACGACAACGGGATCTATGGTGGTAATCTCGATCTCGCACTTCCAAAGAACGGGCGGCTGGTACTCCGGGCAGATAACGGAGTCTGGCCTGTTGTTCGTCTGGTCGGAGTTTCAAGTGTAAGTGTGAATGATGGCACCGCGACACTGATGCTCGACGGCCTTCTTATAGAAGGAGCAATCGAGTTGACCGGCGGACTCTACCTTACACTTCAGAACTGTACTCTTGTGCCGGGAAGAATGTTGAAATTCTCAGGCGAGCCGGCGTACCCGGATCGCGACAGCCTTGTGACCCACTCTCCGTCGGATGAACTAAAAGTCTCGATCTTGAAGAGTATAGTCGGTCCGATCAGAATGCCGCAGAACAGTCGTTGTCTTAACATCGAGGACAGTATCGTTCAATCCCCCTCGTTCCCTGACGGCGCAACAGAGTATGCCATTGCAGGAAATGATTCAGGCACAGAAGATGGACCCCCATTGCGTTTGATCCGATGTACCATCTTTGGTCCGGTGTCGGCAAAAGAAATGATTATGGCATCGGAAACACTCTTCACCGGGCGTGTCTCGGTAACGCGCCAACAAAAAGGTTGCGTACGTTTCTGCTATGTCCCGTCGGGTTCAGTGACGCCGCGGCGATATCGTTGCCAGCCCGATCTGGCGATAGCTGACCAGCGTGAAACTCTTATGAGAGATCTCAGAGCCGATGAGATTGCCGCAACCCGGGCAAGGTTGAAACCGCAATTCACCTCGACTAAATACGGCCAACCCGGCTACGCTCAGATCGGATTCGGAACAGCAAATGAGATCAAGACGGGCGCAGAAGATGGAGCGGAGATGGGCGCTTTCTGTTCACTGAAGCAGCCGCAGCGCGAAGACAATCTCAGGGCAAGACTCGAAGAGTACTTGCGGTTCGGACTCGAGTCGGGTTTCATCTATGTTACGTAGCGCGCCGGAGAGTATGGCAGGAAAAAGGATAAAGGCTGAACTTGTCAACACTTGGAAGGCAAATGCAAATCGTGGAGGACAACCATGAAAGGTGATTTCACTCGCTTCACTTATGATCCGGAAAAACATTACAGCGGTGTCCTGGAACAGCAGGGGCGTGTCAGCCTTGATGCTGACTGGAATGAGTATGTTCAAATCCAGGATCATCTCCGGCAGAGCGGGAACAAAGATATAATCGGACGTTGCGGAATACCGCACGCTCTGGAAGACGGATTCAAGATTGCCCGCTCAGCGGACAGCAGCAGGTTAGACCTGAGCTGTGGAGACGTACCTCCTGCGCGAATGTACGTCGATGGTTTGATGTGCGAGCAAGAAAAGAATATTCTCGTTCGGAATCCTGATGAAGGCGGTACTTACCTGGTTTATCTGGACGCCTGGCAACAACAAGTTACAGCCGTAGAGGATAACGAATTGTTCGAGGTTGCGCTCGGCGGACCGGATACCACGACCCGTGTCAAGACGGAGTGGCAGGTTAGATGGAGAGAGATCTCGAAGGAGATCAAAGAGAGGATCTTTGAGGTCAAGCGTTTTTCACCCTGTAGTAACAATCCCTGGTGGTTGACAGAGCATATGAGTACAGGTGCGATGGCGGCAAGAACCGAGCAGCCTGGGGTGGAGACACTATGCGAAATCGGGGCAAGAGGCGGCTACCGTGGACTGGAGAACCGCTTGTACAGAGTAGAGATCCATGATGGCGGAAACCTGGCTTCCGGTCATGTCACATTCAAATGGTCGCGCGACAACGGCTCCGTTGTCTTCCCAATCGACCAGGTGGTGTTCAGCGGCGGGAAATCCACAATTACTCTAAGACAAACCGGAAAAGACAATGTCCTGACATTGCACATCGGAGACTGGGTGGAAGTCTCGGATGATCATGACGAGCTGAACCTGAAGAACGGAGTCCTTGCACAGGTGGCCGACGGTTCGGACATGTCGAAGGGACTGGTGGTGCTTGAAACCAACGTCTCTTCGTATCTGAGCTCTAACCATGCCAAAGTCAGGCGCTGGGATCAAAAGGATACGAGCGAAATTAGTCTTGTCGACGGCACGGTCAATATCGGTGTCGATGAATGGATCCCGTTGGAGGACGGAGTCGAAGTCTGTTTCAAATCCGGCAAGTACCATGTTGGCGATTACTGGCTGATACCTGCCCGTACCAGGATAAGAGATATCATCTGGGATAAGGTCGGCGAAGCAATCGAATACAAACCGCGATTCGGCGTGGAGCATCACTACTGTGCGCTGGCGCTTGCAAAGTTCAGCGACGGTGTATGGAGTGAACCCTACGATCTCCGCTGCATCTTCCCTTCTTTGAATGAACTCAAACGAACATGCTGCTTACCGGTTCATCCCGGCGAAGACATCCAAAAGGCAGTAGACCGCGTCGTTGCGATGGGAGGAGGATGCATTCGACTATGCCGGGGGACCCACGTGGTAGATGGAATGATTTCGATTAGAGCGGCAAAGGATCTCACCATCAGCGGGGACGACTCTGCCACAGTGGTGCGCTTTCGAGGATTGAAGGCAAGAAAGATCGGAGGCTTCATTCTCGAGGACTGCGCAGGGATAACATTAGAAAATTTGGTGATCACCGGTGACGACTTGCCGGCGCTTGTTACGGTCAACGGCTGCACTGAAACAGATGTTCGTCCGGGCATTAAACTCGCGAACCTCACCGTGCTCAACAGATCGGTTGCCGCAGAAGGAGAACTCTCGGTCAATTGTGCCGTGAAGGTCGGAGATACTACAGGTGTTACCATAGACAACTGCAAGTTGATTGCCGAGTGCGGAATCATTTCTCTCTTGGGTGCTGAGCTCCCGGACGCCGGTGTTCTGACAAATCATGTGATGGCGAGGAAATATCGACTGAGATTGGAAAGTGTGAGGAATGTCGAGTCGACCGCGGTGCCGACTGATGTGCTCAATTATGGAATCGGAGTTCACAGACTTCGCATGAAGAACTCGATGGTTGAGTTTAAGAACTACGGAGTCTGGTCTCTAAAGAGTGTCGGGTGGAGGATTGAAAACTGTCGGATGGAATATGTTCAGGATTCTGAAAAGAAGTTTTCGGAGACCCTACCGTCAGGGAAGAGCCGTGGCAAGGTCTCAACGGAAACGAAAATTGTGCAGGTAGATACAGTGATACAGGCCGCGGGGGCCGGCGTCAAGGCCCTGATGTGGAAAGACTGCATAATCGAGGGTTGTACAATTGCTGCTGCCGATGGACTTAATATTTCCTTCTGGCTTGGTGGAGCGGCCGCAAACAATGTTATAAGTTCGAAGCGCGGCATTGTCACGCTGTGGCAGCATCGAGCAGATTGGCGCGGAAACAAGCTCGAATGCCGTCAGGTAGGAATACTATTGTCCGGGACATATCGATCCGCTATCGCACGGAATCAAATTCGCGCACGACTGGCTGTCGCAAATGAAGGGCCGGACGGCTGGCTCGGCCAGTTAGATCCGTTTCTTGCGGAAATCGTCCTGGCGTACGGCGTTTCAACGCTGGACAAAGAGGACGGGTTCGAAGAGTACAAGCTGATGGCGTTTTGGATGTTGCTCCAGGCGGAATGCGACGATCTCGGATTGGCAGGCGCGCTTGGAGCAGTTCAGGAGTTGCTCGACACATTCGAAAGCTTCCGCGGCCTTCCCGCGCTGCTCCTCGCGGCAGTTGAGATTCTTCGGCGGCTGGGCACGATGGTCAAACGCTCCGGAAGTGTCCCGATGCCGATCATTTCTTTCGATCTCACGAACAACGATATCGAAGCCCGCGACGGCATTCTTCTGTCCAACTTTGTACCTCTCGGCGGGTTTCACGTAGATGACAATAAGATACAGACATTATCCGGACGTGCAATAGAAATAAAAGCACATCCTTACAGCGTCAATCCCTATGTCATAATAATCGGCTGGCATTTACTCTATGCCTTGCTCCCATCTGCGCTGCGAAATCTTCTCAGCGCAATTTCATTGGAGAGGATTATTAAGACATTGTCCCCTGAACAACTGGCTGCGCTGATGAAAGTGCTGACGTTTGTGGAAGAAATGATGATAGGACTGAACAAGGTTATTGAGTCTGTCCTCAAAGCGGACTACAGGATATCCGGCAATTCTATCCGGAGCCGCTACACTGCGATTGAGACGAATATCTTCGAGCTGGCAATCGAGAACAATCACATCACGATGGAAGAGACGGAGTTTTCGAACAAGGAAGCATATGACATTCTCTCGATCCTGCAAAAGTATGAAGAGACAAAGGACCTGGCCGCAGGGATGCGGCAGCGATCGGTTTCCAGGATGTGCATGTACGCCAAAGAAGTGGACAAGAAAGCCGGAACAACTGAAGCACGTGCTAAACTGGTGATGGCAGCCGATGAGATAAAAAAGAGGACAACGAACGTTGAGTTACAGAATGAGACCCGGAACCTTTCCAACGCGGCAGATAAAGGTGATGTCTTGGGGATGATTGAAGCCTTGGGGAACATCGCCGAGCAGTTGGGTGGTTACGTCGATACTTCTGGCATCTGGATTAAAGGTGCAGGGTGTCGAGTCGTCGGAAATCATGTTGTGGTACCTCTCGATGCGGAACCCGCTACCTGGTCTCAGGGTGGTATCAGGTTCTGGGATGACGAAGGGAGTCCGGTCTGGCTCCTTGCCTTCCTGGAAGAATTGCTCGACATCACCCGGCCCGATATCGAAGTTCCGTCGATGGTGGGAGCTACTGAAACTCTGATCGCCAACAACGAAGTACTTCGCGGAATCGGAAACGGAATTGAAATCGACGGGATTACAAATATGCTGTTCGGGCTTGGACTCGTTGACGTGAAGATTCGGGGCAATCAGATCCAGGATATGGCGGGTGCCGGAATCTCGTTCGACGAAAATAGCCTGACGCTCGGAGCAGACATTGAAGGGAACCGGATATTGGATTGCGGAAGCTCGAATGCCGATGGAAGCTTCGTTGATGAAAAAGGTGGGATAGTTGTACGGAACACGAATAAGTGCCGGATACACAACAACCGTATCAGGTGCAGCAGCAATCTCGACAAGACCAACCTGGTGTTTGCTATCGATTTACAAGAAGTTGCCGGTCTCTCTCTGACGGACAACTACCTGCAGCATTTCGAAGCGAGCGGTCTGGTGGTTGGTACAGAAACGCTGCACGCCCTATTGAAAATGGCTAACGGAGATTTAGCCGGGACGATCTTGTCAAACCTGTTTGGTGCGATACGCCTGACTGAATTGAGCGGCGAGGCGGTCATCCATAACAACAGTGCAGTTCTCTCCAAGGGTATCGGCGTCGGCCTGGTTCTCGCCAACGGGGTTTCTCAAGATAGGGGGACGCTCTGGCGAAATGAGCAGGCATACCTGACCCTAGATTCGAGACGCTCTTTTCGCAGACAGACGCCTTCGAGCAACACCGGGACGCCAACGACTCAGGTGAACAATAGGGCCGCTGCGAGTGACCTGCCCCCGTTTGTTGTACCAACGATAAGTTAGTGATCCGGTCAGGCATTGGCAAACTGAACCGGATAGAAAGCTTCTGGAGCTGGGGGTCTGTAGCCGAGTGAGCTGTGAGGTCTCACGG